>CAZTUA010000001.1:0-29625 GCA_964616545.1 uncultured Actinomycetota bacterium
TCATAGTGGAGATTTCTGGCGTCATGTTTCTGGATAACAAAAATTGGCTCTCTGCCCGGCGGGTTCTTTTTGCCCGCACTCGGCTCAGGTGTTTTATTAAATTTTCTTTTACTGCTGTACTCTTTAAGGTTACTTTCTGTCATGGGACAATTATATCAGGAAAAATATTTAATAAAAAAGAGGATATAGTAAAGAGATTCTTAAGAAAGCCCCGGGAAGTTTACAGGAATATGCATATAGGATATCATAAAAAAATAAAAGGTAATCCATAAAGCCGCAAAGAGGATTAACAACCCGGTAACAGCAAAGAAGACTTTAAAAAAATCACTAAATACTGAGAATACTTTTAAAAAACAGGGAGCAGGAAAGATGACGGGCAGAAATAAAATACACCTGATAATACTGCTTGTATCCGTAATAATCTTACTGGCAATAGTAACACTTGTTCTTGTGCGTTTACCCCGTGAAGGCGATGATGTAGATTACGGCGAAAAAAGACAGGATATGGTGGAAAAGCAGATAGCAGCAAGGGGAATTGATGACAGCAGGGTCGTAGAAGTTATGAAAACTGTACCCAGGCACCAGTTTGTTAGCCGGGAGCAGATGTCATCGGCATACGAGGACAGGCCTCTTCCGATAGGGGAAGGCCAGACTATTTCCCAGCCGTATATTGTTGCACTGATGACAGAAGAGCTTGAGCTTAAGCCCGGCCACAGAGTGCTGGAAATAGGGACCGGTTCGGGATACCAGGCTGCAATACTGGCAGAGATAACCGAAGAGGTCTACACGGTTGAAATTATAACCCCGCTCTATGAGACTGCAAAAGAGCGGCTGAACCGGATGTATCCCGGAGTAAAAGTCTCAAACCATGACGGCTATTATGGATGGGAAGAACATGCACCCTTTGACAGGATAATAGTTACCGCTGCTCCAGACCATATACCCCGGCCGCTTATAGACCAGCTTGTTGACGGGGGCATTATGGTAATCCCTGTTGGTCCTCCCGGATGGAACCAGGTGCTGTGGAAAGTAACAAAGGCAGGGAATGAGGTAAAGACCGAAAGAATCTGCGATGTTGTGTTTGTTCCGCTTGTATCCGATTAAAAAGCCTGGTATAAGGTGCGGCTTTACGGCTTAAAATAATTTCTTATATATAAAAGCGGCCGTCATGTAAAATAAAAGGGATAACCCCAGAACCGCGAGAAATCCTAAATGTATAGAAATTATAACTGCAGTAATGGAACTTACAACAGAGGCACATCCGTTTATTGCCCAGAGCCAGGGTACTATCTGGCTGTTTACTTCTTTTGCCTTTGCAATTCCTGCCGGAAATGGTATTCCCATCAGAAATCCTGCCGGTGCAATCAGGGCAATCGTTATTAAAAACCTCAGCCACAGAGGTCTTGCAAGCAAAAGGTTGCCGTAAAACATGAAAGCCAGCATAAAAAACGTTATGTATGTTATCAGTGCCAGCACCACCCACATAAGATTTACTTTCCGGTAACCTGTATAGAAACTACCCAGCCCCGCAAAAAGCATCAGTCCAAAGAGTATTATTGCCACAGAATATGAAGGTTTTCCCAGCACGAGTATGAATTTCTGCATGAGCGGCAGCTCTATAAAAAAGTATCCCATTCCCAGGCAGAGGAAGTATATGAGGTAGCCGTAGTCTTTCTTTATTTTTATGGCGCCTCCCGCGGTTTTTACCGGCAGTATGATGAGAAACACCGAAAGCAGCAGCGAAATCACAAGAGCTGCAACAAGAATAAGGTATCCGCCGCCCCCGAAAGGCTGGGTGGATTTTCCAAAGTACTTTATAATATCCGGAATCTGGGAGGTCTTAAAAAAGTTATGGAAATAGGGTCTGTTGTCAGTGGCCGGCTCAATATTGAAATAATAATCCCGGTAGAATTTTTCCCTGGCGGCATCATCTCCTTCAATTATCAGGCTAAAAAACCTGTAAAAGTAAGGTTCCTCGAGCCGGTTGTATCTGTTGGCCTCTCTCTCTTCCATGCCGCTGTAATATACGAGATCATAGTTTAGATTCTCCACCCGTTTTTTAAGCTCATTTATCTCCTGAGGGCTAAAATCAGAATTCTTGTAAAGTGTCGTAACCGTTGACCATGAGCGGTAGGCAAATATACTGGAGGATATATTCCCATCTGATGCATCCACCAGCGTGGAAATGATTTTTAGATTTTCGCTCGGGGGCGTCTGCGCCCATCTGGTAACTGCAAGCATGCCGTCCACGGAGAGGAGCCCCATAATTTCTGATATGCTCTCCCTGCTGTATATATAATTTTCATTGAGACTGTACGCTCCCGAGGAGACCGGGTGAAAACTATCGGAAAGGCTTAAAATAATAAGATCAAAATTCTTACCGGTAGTAAGGGTAAAATTGCGGATGCAGCTTTTTTCCACCCTGACCCGGGAGTCGCTATATATCCTGCCGCTGTAGGCAGAAAGCCTGCCTTCAAGCAGCCCTGCCACAAGGTCATTATTCTGAACCACGTATATACTGGAGTCTCCGTAATAGAGGGAGCACAGAACATCCAGGCCTCCGCCTGGCTCTATTATAAGGATATTGCTGTATTTTCCCTCTTCCATAAAAACAGACTGGGGGAGATATTCCATAAAATTAAGGTCACCGTCTTCTGCGCGGGTAACCGGGGTAAGGTTACCGCCGTCAATTGTAAGACCCAGCTGCTCCGGCGGCACATTGCTATAGGAAAGACTCAGACCCGGGGCGGATTTTATGCTGCTGCTTTCCACAATATCTACCCTTGTGCTGGAATCCTCCCCGGTATATATAAGGCGGGAGTCCGGATAACGCATCACCGATTCAAGGCTCTTATAGGGAGACATATTTATATCCCACAACCCGGGCAAAAAAGCAATAAAGGAGATAACCGATACAATAAATAATATTCCCGCTGCGGCAAATCTTTTTATATGCTTTCTGTCGAGCAGTAAAAACATTGAAAGAATACCCAGGAATGAGGACAGGACAATAACTCCGCGCTGCTGGATAGCCGGGACCAGGATTAAAAATGCCACCGCACCCAGGCTCGAGCCGATAAGATTAAAAAAGTAGGTAACCTGCGGCTTCTGCTTCCCGTGGAAAACGTATGCTATAAAACAGCCGCCGAAAAAAAATGGAAGTATCAGGAAAAGGTAATATATAAAAAGATAAAAAAGCTGGCGCGCTTCCCAGGCAATTTTAAACGAATCAAATGGAATAATGTTTACCGCAAGGAAGCTCACCACAACTGATATGGAAAAACCCAGGGAGAATATAAGGTAGAGCAGCCTTTCGGTCTTTATATACCTGATAAAAAAGGGCAGAAAGCTTCCGCTGATGCCAAAGCCCAGCAGGGCAATGCTTACAATCAGGAACGCAAAATGGTAAAAATCGGAAACGGAGAGTATCCTCAACAGGCTGACCTGGTAGATAAATAACGCAAATGATATTAAAAATAGCGAGATATTAATTTTTATTTTCATAAAAGATACCTGATTATTACATAGGCAAATCTTCTATTATGCTGCCGCCAAAAATAGATTCCAGAAGTTTTTCTCTTTCTTCCTTCGTTGTGGGCCTCGGCTGGCTGAAGTTATCAAGCATGGTTGTTTGAAGGATTGTATTTATATGCCTTCCATTGTAGAAAATATGTTTTGGGATTATACCGGGATTATTCCCCAGAATGGCGCGCTGCTGGGCAAAAAAAAGGTTTCCAAGCCCATAATTTATAAAACCTTTTCCCCTGAATTCAACCCCCATCGGATGGTGGGACTGGCTGCCGCTTACAATATCCGCTCCAGCATCTATTATCCTCCGGAAATCTTCCTCCTGGGTTTCCGTGGGATAGTAATTATAGGTTTCTTCGTACTGGAATGTAAAGATTACAATATAGCCCTGTCTTTTTAAATCCTTTATCAATTCTTCAAACTTTTGCATATCCTCTTCTTTCTGGACTTCATCCCACATGTTGATTCTTGCAGAACCCGGCGTATTTTCGGTTGCCCAGTTATATGAAGGCCCGTAAGTATTTGCGCCAAGAAATGCTATCTTGTTTCCGCCTGTATCAAAAGTGGCGGGATCGTAGCATTCTTCTATGTTCCTGCCGCCCCCGAAATACGGCCAGCCTTCCTCATCGTACATATCAAGTGTATAATGCATCCAATCATTGCCATAATCATTCATATGGTTTCCGGTGAGCTCTATTACATCTGTTCCAACATACCTTAGAAGTTCAATGTATTCAGGGCTGCTGCAGAAAACAATGTCCTTTTCCCTTGCACCCGTGCACCCTTCCACAAATGGTATTTCATTGCTTATATGCGTTATATCTGCATCCCTTAAGGTATCCGCTATCTTTTCGGCAGGAGAAAGGACACCGTGAACGTCTATCCATTTTCTTATCTGCCTTGCCATTGCGGTAACGCCTGTCATATTGACGGTTGTAAGTTTTTCTATATTCCTGTTTGTTAAAAGGTTTCTCTCAAGGCTTTTTTTAAGCTCTGATAAAGAACTTCCCTCATTCTCACCGCTCAGGCCGATTCCAAGCGTGAGAGGATAATCTATAATGTCCAGTTCCTTATTAAATACGGAATCTCCATCCACATTCAGAACTTTATATTTTGTTTCTATGTCTTCAAAAGGTATTATTGAAAAATATCCTTCATTCTCCCATAAAAGCCGGGGGAGTTCATTCTTTTCAACTATCTTGATACCGGTCCCTGCCGGCTCGCCGAGTATTTTTTTAAGGGCTCTGAAAACTTCTGCGGTTAAAGCAAGGGTGATTTCCGTTTCGCCACTGGAAATGTAATCAAGGCTGTCTGCTTCACCGCCCCAGAAATTTAAAAAATCATCCCACAGTATTTCATCACAGACAGTAAAAAATGAGGTGACCGGTGCCAGTATCCAGTAGATATCCGGTTCACCGGCAGATGATATCAATTCAACCTTTAATTGAGCTTCATCTCTGGCTGCTTCCTCCACTCCGGGATAGGTTACTCGCGCCTGCCGCATGATTGCAGTGTTTATATTCTGCGGGACAGTTTCATCAATAAAGATTTTAACGACAGTTTTTTCTGCCGGAGGCTCAGCTATCACTTCTTCTCCAGCCTCTTCTGCGGCTTCCTCCACGACAGTTTCAATGCCGGTATCCCGGTCTGTTCCTTTTAACAGATTGCCGAGTGCCCGGCAGGAAGAAAGAGCAAGCAAAAGGCAGGCAATTATATAGATAATTAAAGCCCGGAAAAGGTATCTTTTTTTACTTACTCTTTTCATTTTGATTTTATGCATCTATTTATTTACCGGCTGCCGTCCGCTTCCGTCAGTTTTTATTTTATAGATTCCCCAATTGTAATCATGGATGACTCTATTTTATAAAAAAAGGCTGAAAAAAGCTAAAAACACCAGATAGGCCTTTAAGAGAAAGAGAACCTTTTAGATTAAGTATCTTAATATACAGTGTCGGGATCTAAAATGATTTCAGTATTTCCTTTCCGGTACTATAATTAATAATATAAAAATATTTTAATTAAGAAAGGTTGATTAAAATGTGGAAAGACTTTAAGGAATTCATAATGAAGGGCAATGCGGTAAGCATGGCCGTGGGCATAGTTATAGGCATGGCGTTTGGTGCCATCATAAATTCACTGGTAAGTGATATTATAATGCCTCCGATAGGTCTGCTGCTGGGAAATGTTGACTTTGCCAATCTCTTTGCGGTGCTGAAGGAAGGAGCAACATCGGCACCATACTTATCTCTTGAGGCAGCACGGGAAGCAGGAGCGGTTACACTGAACTATGGTGTATTTATAAACACTATCATAAGTTTTATAATAATTGCTATTGTCCTCTTCTTTATCATAAGAGCCGTTAACAGAATGGAAAAGAAAGAGGAAGAAAAACCTTCTACAAAAGAATGCCCTTTCTGCTTTACGTCTATTGATATCAAAGCAACACGTTGTCCGAACTGCACTTCAGAGCTGGAAGTTAAGTAATATTAAGAGGCCGGGTAGAAACAAAAATAATATTTTAGCTTATGCAACAATAAAGGGCTTTTAAGCCAGGGATTTTACTATATCTTCTGCAAATTTTTTTATATTTTCATGATTTATCTTTGATATGGAATCTGTAGTTTTTTCCACTTTTTGTATTATGCCTCTATATATCGGGTTCATTTTATCCAGGATAAGCTCATAGCCAAAATAACCTTTTGCAGATGCTTTTTTAAAAAGTTCCTCCGGGAACCCTTTTTCCATTTCCTTTTCCCATTCTTCTTCAGCCCCGCACATAAAAAGAGCAGTTTTCTTATTTAGAAGCGTATCAAGATTGCTTTCTGCAAACTTTCTTACGTTAGCGTTCATTTGCCCCATCAAAAAGGAGCCGCCAACAGCAATAAGATCATAATCTTTAGTGCTTACTCTTTTATTCTTTTTAAGATTTAAAAGTTCAACCTCATAGTTCTTTTCCTTTAGTATTCCTGAAAGTATACCGGCACATTTTTCTGTGGTTCCATATCTTGTTCCGTACGCAATAAGGATTTTCATATATATATCTCTCTT
Source organism: uncultured Actinomycetota bacterium (assembly GCA_964616545.1). Classification (GTDB taxonomy): domain Bacteria; phylum Actinomycetota; class Humimicrobiia; order Humimicrobiales; family Humimicrobiaceae; genus JAQVEM01. Next base: position 6,577 of record CAZTUA010000001.1, read on the forward strand.
TCTGTTTTTTATTACACAATTATAATAATATATATTATAAATAATTTAAATTAATTGCTATTCCCGGTGAGGCTTCCGGAATCTTTATTCTAATCCTGATTTCCTGCCTGAATCTTTTATTACCAACCTGTGATAAAATACAGGCAGGAATTAATATCTTTTATTAAAGGAGATAAATTCATATGGACATCAAAGGATTAAAAGACCAGGTTGCTAAATGGGAAAAACAGGTAAAAGACTTAAAGGCAAAAGCTGAAAAAGAAGCAGGCTCGGCAAAGGCAAAGATTGAAGCACAGATAAAAGAGCTGCAATCTAAAATTGATGATGCAAAAGCCAGATTAGAAAAGCTTTCAGGCAAGGGCAAGGATATTTTAGGTAAATTTAAGAGATAATAACAGGCGGTAGAGATCATATACATAAAAAGAATTTTAATGCTTGCGTGCATTATGACAGTGTTCATAGCAACATTATCCATTAGTGCAGGGTGCAGCAATATGCAGACAGATAAGAAATCTGAAACAACTATCCCGATTGAAGATGAGTATAACAATAATTATGAGGAAGCAGTGGTAGGCGGTGGGTGTTTCTGGGGTATCGAGGCAATATTTGAAAAGCTAAAAGGAGTAAAAAATGTTGAATCCGGCTATGCTGGAGGAACGGTTGAAAATCCCACTTATGAGCAGGTCTGTTCCGGGAATACCGGACACGCTGAAGTTGTAAGGATTACTTACGACCCCGGGATAATAAGCTACAGGCAGCTACTTGAAGTATTTTTTAACATTCACGACCCGACGACCCCGGACAGCCAGGGAAACGATGTGGGGTCGCAGTACCGTTCCATTATATTATTTGAGAGTCCGGAGCAGGAGCTAACTGCAAGAGAATTGATAGAAGAACTTGAAGAAAAGGAGGCTTACAGCAGCCCTATTGTTACAGAAGTTAAGCCCCTTGAAATTTTTTACCCGGCAGAGGATTACCATCAGGATTACTATAACTGCAATGAGAGTAAGTCATACTGTCAGCTCGTAATATCTCCAAAAATTGAGAAAATGCGCGCCGGGTTCGGAGAACTTTTGAAATAGTATTTCTTTCCTTTATTTTTAGCAGGTCAGTTGCAGATCAAAGGCAATCTAATACCGATAATGATTTTAACCTATTAAATATTAACATTTAATTTTGTTACATCAGGGAATATATAGTGCAATCTAATATTACTGGTATAATTTTATTAAATTGATTGTTTTCTAAATTGAGAAGAACTTATTAAACCCGGTTTGAGTGTCAGATATATCCTGAAGGAAATTATTAAAAAATGATATATCAAAAAGTAGAGAGAAAAAAGTTACTGATATGGGAAATGACCGGAATATTATTTATAATAATCCTGGGTTCAGCATTTCACTTTGTTTTTGAAATGAGTGGCAGTTTAAGGGTAGTGGCACTGATTGGCGCAGTGAATGAAAGTGTCTGGGAGCATCTAAAAATAGGCTTTTGGCCTGCTTTTATCTGGGCATTGATTGAATTTTTTTCTTTTGGAAAAAAGACAAAGAATTTCCTGGTAGCAAAGGGTGTATCGTTTACATTATTAAGTCTTCTGATAACAGGAATATATTATGGCTCCGAGGCTATTGGAATTGAAGGATTTATAATACATGCAATTAATTTCACTGTTTCAATTGTTATTGCCCAGATAGTCAGTTATAGAATTATACTTGTGCAGAAATATTATAAGATATTAAATGCCGCAGGTATTTTGCTTATAGTTATTAATCTTATGGCTTTTAGCCTCTTAACCTATTTTCCTTTTAATTGGCAAGTTTTTAAAGACCCGATTACCGGGGGTTATGGAATATTCTGATAGGGTTTAAAATGGCTGTTATGCTATTTGAATGTTAAAAGTATCTTTCAGATATTCTTACTCTATAACTCGGCTTACAGGCTAACTACGGCTAATCCTCTAATTTTTTTATTTAGGATAGAAAGTATTTTAAAAAAACAAAAATACTTTTTGAATAAAATATCTATTTTTAAGAGTGATTTATTCTTATGGCAGGCAAGAGCACTGACTGCATTCATGATTGAAGCAGAATCTATGAAGACGTAAATCATACTTAAATCTATCTATAAAACAATGGCATATACGCCCTGCCGGGTAAAGTAATGCAGCAATTATTATTATTTTTGCCTGGCAATATCTTTAACGGAGACCTCCGGATGATGGTATCTACCCCTTATAAGTGTTTTACTTTTTCTTATCTGTACAGCATGATTGGGGCAATAATGGAGACACGCAAGACAATGCAGACATTCAGTGTCTTGTTTCCAGACGGGATGAGAGTCTTCCATTACAATTGTTCCTGACAGACATACTTGCTCACATATTCCGCAACCCGTGCACCGGTCATCAGCATAGAACCTTTTTTGCATTCCAAATTGATTGGTTACATTATAAACTAACCTCACAAGAGAAAATAAGATATGATTAAGCATCCAGAGTAAAGGCCCATCTTTTTTTATACCTGCAATCTTTCGAGAGTGAATTTTTTTAGCAACTTTTGCCACTTCCTCTTGCATTTTAGACTCTAATTTTTCTATCTCATCAGAACCTGGCACAGGAAATACTATGATATAGTTCTGGGGCATTTCAATACAGTGGGCAAGTGCTAATTCCTTTCCCTGTTTGCGTAATATTTTATTTATAGCAGAAAAAACCGAGGAAAAACAAATACGGGCAGGGATAGCAAAAATATAAGAAGCTGAACTTAAGTCAATCTTGCCTATAAACTCTCTGACAATAGGAGGAAGGGTAAATGCATTTATGGGAAATACAAATCCTACGCTATCTGCTTTCGATTTTATCCTTTTTCTCTCAAGCGCACTTATGATAGGAATAATTTCGCAATTATTTATTTGTTTCGCAAGTTCCCGGGCAATATGAAGAGAATTTCCGGTACCTGAAAAATAGTAAATTTGTGTACTCATATTCTTATTCCTCTAGATTTGTTATTATGTATATTTACCGCACATAGATGTAATCTTGTGCATTATCCATTACAAATCGTTTCAATGCAAGTTTTTTTATTAATGCAATCCTTTATTGCATATTTTATCTAGTTATATTAAATTTCAATTATTATTAAATTCTTTTGATTATAACAAATCTCACTTCTTATTTTTAATAATTTTAGATTACAGTATTATAAACTGGCCCAATTACTATGGAAAAGCTGGTCTAAGTATTGTTACTATTATTTTGCTGCTATATTATAATTAGAAATAAGATTTTTTAGCAAAGAAAATATTATAAATGTTAAACGTGCGAATGCAGCAATATCCGGTAGCAAGGGCACATAAGAGAACAAAGATAAATATAAAAGAGCAGGATGGTGAAATTATGAATGCATTATTGATGCCGGATTTAATTGTTGTAAAAAAGGAGGGATAAGCTTGATTTATGATCTTATTATTATCGGAGGAGGACCAGCAGGTATAACTGCGGGTATTTATGCAGCTATAAAGAAAATGTCTGTATTGCTTGTGGAAAAATATTTTGAAGTTGGCGGACAGCTTATAAAAAATTCATTGATAGATAATTACCCTGGTTTCCCTGGAATTTCCGGTTTTGATCTGTCACAAAATTTGAAAAATCATTTAGCTAAGACTGGAGTAACCATAAAGGAAGAAGAAGTAATAGAGCTTAAAAAGAATGGCGATGCTTTTAAAATAGTTACGGCGGAAAATATTTATAAATCCAGGAGTGTAATAATAGCGACAGGAATGGAAACAAAAAAAAGCGGTGCCATTGATGAGGAAAAATTTGCTGGCCGGGGCGTATCCTATTGTGCAACATGTGATGCTTCATTATACAAAGACAAAATTGTAGGGGTATACGGAAGTGGGCCCGAAGCGGAGAGTACTATAATAGAGTTACTGCCTTATGCAAAAACCATTTATTTTATTACCGATAAAAAGCATGATGATTATTATTTAGGAGAAGTAAAAAATAATGTTGAATCCGGTAATGTCATAATTAAAAATAATTCAACAATAAAGAGATTTAAAGGTAAAGAAAATCTTGAAAAAGTAACCATCAAAACAGGAAAGGGAATTGAGGATCTGGAAATAGAAGGGTTTTTTGTAAATCTGGGTTATGCTCCGGTGACTGATTTTGCAAAAGATTTTTTAAAGACTAATAATAAAAAGGAAATCATAGTAGATTCGATGAATCAGACAAATATTGAGGGTGTTTTTGCAGCCGGAGATTGTACAAGCTACCCTTACAAACAGGTTGTTACTGCATCAGCCCAGGGTGCCGCTGCCGCTTTAAGTTCCTTCAGGTATTTACATGGGATTTAAATATGGAAGAACGCAGGAAGATAAAATGACACAATTTTTAAAAAATCTGTTACGGGTTTTTAAATAATTTAAGGATTAATTAATATATTTATTTATATGTTAACATTATTTTTTATTGAGAGGTGTAATTCAAAATGGAAAAAAGAACTCTAAGCGGTACTGACGAGAATCTATCGATTATAGGATTTGGAGGAATGATAGTAATGAATGAAACAAGTAAAGATTCTGCCAGTTTTGTTTCTAAAGCAATAGACAGGGGAATTAATTATTTTGATGTAGCTCCGCAATATGGAAACGCTCAGGAAATGCTTGGGCCCGCATTAAAAAAGTATAGACAAAATGTATTTCTCGCCTGTAAAACACTGGAACGTACAGGCAAAGAAGCGAAAAAAGAACTTTATGATTCATTGAAAAAACTAAAGACAGATTACTTTGACCTTTATCAGTTGCACTCAGTTAAAACAATTGAAGAGGTAAATAAAATTTTTGGGAAAAATGGCGCTATGGAAACTTTTATCGAAGCAAAAGAAAAGGGATTAGTGAAGTATCTGGGTTTTACTGCTCATTCAGAAGTGGCAGCACTCGCATTAATGGATCAATATGATTTTAACACCATTCTCTTTCCATTTAACTGGGCTATGTGGTTAAAAGACAAATTCGGTCCCAGTGTTCTGGATAAGGCAAAAGAAAAAGGATTGGGAATTCTTGCCCTGAAAGCACTGGCAAAACGATCTTTAGAAAAGGATGAAATACAAGAATGGAAAAAGTGCTGGTACTCTCCTATAGATGATTTAAAAGAAGCTTCCCTGGCACTGCGCTTTACGCTTTCATTGCCTGTAACTTCGGCAATAGCTCCGAGTCATGCTGAACTACTATGGCTGGCCTGTGATATAGCGGATAACTATACACCTATAGAAAAGGAAGAAATTGAAATTTTACATCAAAGATCAAAGAATATTAAGACAATAACTGAAAAGCTCTAAGTTAACTTTAAGATTTTTAAATCTTTAATGCCGTTGCTTCAAGTGATGCAGTAACATCAAGAAAAAGATAAAATTCCTCCTTATCCGTAATTATTAAAACATTAAAAAGCTTATTTTAATTGTCATACTGTCTGTAATAAATAATAAGATAATAGTAGTATATAATGTAAAATTGTTGCCACTGGCATTTTAAAAAACATTATGAAAGTAGAGGGATTATGAATCTAACATTTTATGGAGCTGCAAAAGAGGTAACCGGAAGCTGTTACCTTCTGGAATCAAATGGGAAAAAGATACTTATAGACTGCGGTCTGCAGCAGGGCCAGGATGAAAAGGATGACCAGCGCCTGCCGTTTGATGTGCAGGATATTGACTCAGTTATACTTACCCATGCACATATCGATCACAGCGGAAGACTTCCGCTGCTTGCAGGGGGCGGGTTTAATGGGAAAATATATGCAATCGAGGCCACATGCGACCTGATTCCGGTAATGCTTGAGGATAGCGCAAAGATTCAGGAAATGGATGCGAAGCTGGAAAATAAAAGGAGCAGAAGAGCCGGCAAAGGTCAGGTAACCCCGCTTTATACTGTAAAGGATGTAAAAAAACTATTGGAATTGCTGGTACCCTGCAGTTATGGCGATATAAATGAAATAAGTGATGGAATTAAATTTAAATTTATAGATGCGGGACATATTCTGGGCTCTGCATCGGTTGAGATATTTTTAAAAGAGGGTAGCCAGACAAGAAAAATTGTCTTTTCCGGGGATATAGGGAATACAGGCCAGCCAATAATAAAAGACCCTCAGTATATAGAAGAAGCTGACTGTGTGGTCATGGAATCAACATACGGGGACAGGAATCATGAGAAAAACGATGGTTACACACAGGAGCTTGCAGAAATAATAAATATTACAATATCACGGGGTGGTAATGTAATAATACCTTCATTTGCCCTGGGGCGTACGCAGCGCCTTCTGTATATTATAAGGGAAATAAAAGAGGAGAAACTGGTTGAAAAAATAGGTTTTCCGGTTTATGTTGACAGCCCTCTTGCATCAAAGCTTACAAAATTGTACGACGATGATTTAAGAACTTATGGGGACAAGAAGACAATAGAAGTGCTCGCAAAGGGATTGAATCCGCTGGATTTTCCCGGACTTAACTTTACCGATTCAACGGAAGAATCTATGGCTTTAAATCACGACCCAGTACCAAAGGTAATTATCTCTTCAAGCGGAATGTGTGACGGGGGAAGGGTAAGACATCACTTAAAACATAATCTCTGGAGAAAAGAATGCTCGGTAGTTTTTGTGGGCTTTCAGGCTTACGGAACAATGGGGAGGGCGATACTTGACGGAGCGGAAAAGGTAGGAATTTATGGGGATGAAATAGCAGTTTCTGCTGATATTTATAATTTTACCGGCCTTTCTGCACATGCTGACAGGGATGGCCTCATAAAGTGGATAAGTAGTTTTAGCCGGAAGCCGGATAAAGTTTTTATAACGCATGGAGAGGATTCTATCTGTGATGAATTTACCGATACTTTAAATGATATGGGTTTTCAGGCTGTTGCTCCTATTTACGGTTCATCTTATGACCTTAAAAGTGGCATGCAGATTACCATAGATGCAGATGAAGGAAAAGAAGTATTGCATGCCGGCAAAAGCGGTCCGGCAGAACCTGCTGCCTATGCAAAATTGCTGGGAGCAGGGAGAAAATTATCAGAGGTTATCAGCAAAAAGAGAGTGGAAGACAATAAGAAGCTGGAAAAATTTGCAGAAGAAATTATAGAAATTACGCACAAATGGGATAAGTAGTCATGGTGGGTAGTATTGGATTCGAACCAATGACCTCTGCGATGTCGACGCAGCGCTCTAACCGGGCTGAGCTAACCACCCACAGCCTAATTTTACCAGAGTATTGAGGCTCCGGTCAAAAGGGGATTTTAATTTATTTACCGGGTTGTTAGTATATAATTGTAATAAAAAACAGTAAAGATAAAAAAATAGGCTTGCAGAAGAAATTACTCTTTAATATAAAAGAGAGATAAATATAAAGATATAAGGGAGAGATAGTGAAGATTAAAAGAAAGCCGCTTATAATCATTTTTTCGTTTATCTTAATTCTATTTGGCCTTTGTGGTGCGGTTTTTTCTTTTAGCGGTATTTTTATTTTAGAAAATTATAGAGAAGATTTTGATAATATACATAATCTTGGACTTTCTGTTGCTGCTGCGGTTGAGGAAACGGCAGAAGCGCTAAAGAATTCAAATGAAACTTCCGAAAATATTGCCGGAAGTATAAGGACTGCAAAAGATACCTTAAGCAATGCTTCGGAAATATCATATGATTCCGGGATTGCCTTTAATGAAGTTTCGGGAATGCTGGGTTTTGATATTCTTGGATTCAAACCCCTTGAAGATGCGGAAGTTTATTTTAGTGATATAGGAAGCAATCTTGTAACCCTTTCCGAAGATTTAACTATAGCCCAGGATAATCTTGAAACAAATGCCGTAGATATTGAAAGAACGGGCAGCGAGCTTGTAAATGTATCGGAAGAACTTAAAGAAGTATCGGTCTTATTTAACCGGGTAGTAGGCTCTTACAATATTTACAGCTTTGTCCTTATAATAAAATATCTTTTAATCTATCTGGGTGTCCTCAATATAATCTTTATTATAATCGGTATCATGTTCTGGATTTTAGGAAGAAACAGCATGCAGCAATATGAAGGCGAAAGCAAGAACTAAAGATGGCGACCCTTCATAAACTTTCATAGGCGTGAGTTATAAAACAGTCAGGGTTTATAGACTTTTATTTTCTGATCGGTAAAAAAAGAAATTTTTTTAAATATTTAATAAATCTTTTTCTTCCTGATTAGCTGAGTAATGATTCCCAGCACAACAACTGCTATGCCAGCAATACTTGCAATTACTATAAGATTGTCGGCTACACCGGTTTCGGCTATTCTTTTAATGATAATTCCGGTAAAAGCCCAGATAACAACCAGGGAGTAGAATAAATCATTTCTGGAAAATAGCGTTATAAGAGTAATGATAACTCCAACCGCTATCACTATAACGGTCCACAGCTGCTCACTTACGCCGAACCCATCCCATTTAATATCCACAAGAAATGCGGTAACATTTGCAATTGTTGCAATGGTGATCCAGCCAAGGTATGTACTGAAAGGGATATTTACAAAAACCTTCTCGTGGTTTGTTATGCCGGGTCTGCCCGTTCCAAGCCTTACATAGATACTTATAAGCGTTATAAGAAGCAGAACCATTATAACAAGTGAAAGCCATACGATCATGTAATGCCATGCAAATATCCAGGCGACATTGAAGATACACGAGATGAAAAACATTATGCCTATCTTTTCAAATATCCCTCTCTCACCGGTGCTTTTCTTGAATGCAATTACAAACTGGTAAACGATAAATATTGCCAGGAATAAATAAATAACGCCCCATATGGAAAAGGTTATGCCAGCAGGTACGAATAGATTCGGGTACCGGTCCGAAAGCTCACCGGTGGTTACATTATTTATGGGCAGGAGCGTTGCCAGAGCGTTTACCACTATTACTGCCGCCAGTCCTACCAGATTTAACAGTGCATAAAGTAGTTTTTTACCTCTTCCCATCAGTCCCTCCCTTTATAATTGATTGATTAATATACGGATTAAAAGTAATAATATTTAATATTACAGTAAGATGAGTATTTAATAAATATGTTCTTTAAATAATTACTCTATTCAATCAGTGTTTTTTTATGTATATTAACCACGGCAAATACTGTCATATCTTTTTTTACATTCAGGGCACCGTGTGATTAATTCTTTAACATTTGCGCTTATATCTATTTTACCGGTCTCCGGTCCGCAGAAATCAATTTCAGGCATGGGACTGGCGTGTTTCATACATCTGGAAATCATTTCATCTGCCAGTTCATCATGCCTTTTCTTTAATAAACTTATACAGACTAGATTCTTTTTATAGTAGCCTTTAAGGCTTATGCCTTTCTTCATGCAGCCGTAAAACATATGCATTTCCACGTGCTCGCCCAGAAGATGACTTCTGCATAGTATTTTCGGGTTAACTCCCCACATTCTCATATGTTATAATGTTTTAATCTGTAACTTTTATAATTAATTCCAGCTTATTATACCACTATGGCATTTAAGTTATTTGAATATTTGCAGTTTGCCTTTCTGGCAGTATTTCTGGGTCTGTTTCTGGGCGTGGCTATCTATATCAAAAGAAAAGATAATTTAAATGCAATCAGCTTAAAGTTCGGCAGGGACGGGGTAAGAAACTTAATTGAGATTCTATCCTTTGTTTTTACAAATCTCTGGATTTTTGCCATGCTTCTCTACCTTATAAGCCGGGATGCCAGAAGTTACCTGTCAGTGCTGGATATCAATTTGCTCAATATTCTTCCGGTTAAAATAATTGGTATCCTTTTTATATTAACCGGATTTATTTTTTACATTATGGCCCTTGTCCATCTTGGCAACTCATGGAGACTCGGTATAGATATCGTTCACCCGGGAAAGCTTGTTACCTGTGGAATATATGCTTTTTCGAGGAATCCGATATATGTTTTTTTTATTTTTTATTACACAGGGACGTTTTTTCTAAACCCGAACTTTATATTTTTAATATTTACAGTAATTATTGCAGTGATTCTGCATCTTCAGATACTGCAGGAGGAAGATTTCCTGATGGGAATTTTTAAAAAAAATTATGAGAGCTATTTAAAAAAAGTGCCCAGATATTTGAATTTCAGTACTAGAAATATGAAAAATATCAGAAAATAAGAGAATACCCGGTAATTGCCAGATCCCGGAAAGCTACAGAAATCAATATTAATTTTTTAAATTCTTTTTTTATCTGTATCTCTGTGGATCTTTTTGATTAAATAATAACCTCCGGTTAAACAGATTATAAGTATCCCCATGCTTATAAGCAGCATATCGGTTACCTGATTTATATCAATAATAATTATTTTCCTGGAGGCAACCATTATTGCCACAAGCAGCACGATCTCTACTCTTAAAGTATGTTTTGTAATATAAACTTTTATAGTTTCGATGAGCTCAATTCCGATTAAAATTAACATGAAAAAACCAAAAAGATCCAGCAATGAGTACATATCAATAAGAGCTATCGGAGGTTCCAGAAGTTTTTTAATGATTTCCCAGCCGAGATTTACTGTTGCAAAAAGTATAAGAAGGGATAACATAAAAATAAGGGCAATTACTATAGTCTTTATGAATTTTTCTAAGACCTTCACCGGTTAATAACCCTTCAGAGAGATAAATATTTTTTAAAATTTTACAAAATTAAGATTTTGTTAATTTTAGCAGATATTAAAAATTGTGTAAATTTAATTAGGTACCTGGTTATGTGCCGGCGTATTGAAGCTCCAGCCTGTTTATTCTCTTTAATTCCCTGTGCAGAAAAAAACCGGTAGTAATAATTGCCAGAAAGTCTGCAACCGGAAAGGCTATCCATATACCGTTTATTCCCCACAGAAGCGGGAGCAGTAATATAAGCGGCAGCAGATAGAGTGCCTGCCTGGTAAGCGATAGAATTATTGAAGGTACCGCCTTTCCTATTGACTGGAAAAAACCGGCTCCGATAACCTGAAAACCTATCAGGGGAAATAAAAATATAATCATCCTTAAGGGGAAAACTGCACTTGAAATTAATTCAGGGTCATTGCTGAAGAGCCGTATTACGGCTGCGGGGAATACCAGAAAAAGCACAGAGAAAAATAATCCGTAAACTGCAGTAGAGAGCACTGATATTTTCAGGGATTCTTTGACCCTTTTCATATTTTTTGCCCCATAATTGTAACCTACCATTGGCTGGACACCTGAAACTATTCCGAAAAGGGGCATTGTCACAAAGTTGACTATTCTGTTAACTACACTGTAGACAGCAATTGAAACTTCGCCGTTATATATTCTTAAGGAATTGTTAACCATTATTATAAGAAAGCTAAGGCTTACATGTTTTATAAACGGTGCGAAACCAAGGCTGGTCATTTCCTTCAGTACTTTAAATTTTAATTTCAGGTGACGAAGCTTTATTGGTATAGAACTCTTTCGTCTAAGAAAATATGCGATTGTATAGGTGAACCCGATAAACTGTGAAATAATAGTGGCATATGCAGCACCCTTTATCCCGAGTTTTAATACAAAAATAAATATCGGGTCCAGAATGATATTGCTGACTGTTGCCAGAAGTAAAATTATCATTGAAGTTTTTGCGTTTCCCTCGGCCCTTATTAGATTGTTGCTGGAAACCATAAAAGGAAAGTATATGAATCCAAAGCTGATTATAAAAAGATAATCTCTGGCATAGGGAAGGATATTTTCCGTTGCACCGAATAATTTTAAGATGGGATTTATAAATATAAGTGTTACCACAGAGATAATAATACCGATTACGGCTATTGCTATAAAAGAGTTTCCGGCTACCAGACCCGCTCTTTTATAATCTTTTCCCCCCAGGCTTCTTGAGATCATTGAGGCAGAGCCCAATCCTATTAGCTGGGCCAGGGCCATTATAATCATCTGCACAGGAAAGACTATGCCGATACCGGCAATTGCAAGAGTACCAACGCCCCTGCCGATAAAGATGGTATCAACAATGTTATAAAGGCTGTTTGCAAGCATTCCTATTGTGGTCGGAATGGAAAGCTTTGCCAGAAGCGGCCCGATTCTTTTATTTTTTAGGTCCAGTATATTCTGACTTTCTTCCAATTAATCTTCACTTTCCAATTTAGCGGTTATCATTTTTAAAGTATCTATTGCCCTGGAAAAGTTCTTTCTTTCTTCCGGGCCGAGTTTTTTAATTTTGCTAAGAGCACTGTCTTCCAGAGATTTCTTTATTATTTTTGTTAAATTTCTACCACTTGCTGTAAGAACAATTAAGATTTTCCTCCTGTCATTTTTATCGAATTCCCTTTTTACGTAACCCTTTTTTATGAGATTGTCTATAAGTGACGTGAGACTTCCGGATTTTAAATCGACATCTCTGCAAAGCTCGCTCATATTTTTTTTCCCATTATCACATATGCTGATAAGTGCAATGAATTCTGACCGGTTTATGTTATGCCTGTGAACCTGCCTGCTCACCTGGCCTATAAGGCTGTTTTTTAATTCAAAAAGGGTCTTTAAAATGTCCATGACCATTTTTATATCTTTATTTTCATCCATAATATTAAATTCCTTTTTATAAATTTATTATATTTAGAAATCTAACTTTTAGAATTCTAAATAATATGGAAGAGCATGTCAAGATAAATCTGCAGGAGAGGTGAAGAAAAACGGAGCTAAATCAACGGGTTTTATATTTATATATACATAAATTACAAGTATTCGCGAAGTATATTTAGGTTTTCTCCTTACGATATTATTGCAGCCGTACCCGAAAAGCCAGGGCCGGATACGATTAGGAATGCCCGGAATAGTTTCAGAGGTTCTAAGGCCCCCGGCTCGTTTGCTATCCGCCAGTAGAAAAGAAACAGGGATGTTATTTTTTACCTCATTTTTTTCCTGTAAGCCCTTCTGACAAATACAAAGACAATAAAGACAGCCATAAATACTATAGATATTGCAATTGAGAATAAGAAATTGTAATCGGCTATGAGTTTTATAACAAAAGGTATCAGGCTTCCCCCTGTTATACCGATGGAAAATAGTATTGTAAGCGGCACTTCTTTCCCGAGGCTAAAAATCTTACCGGCAGAGGATATAAGAAGAGGCGGTATGCCTGAAAAACCAAGGCCGATAATTCCTGCGCCGATAAAAATTATTATTTTATCTGCAGAAAAGATAGTAACAGCCAATCCGACTATGCTTATAATGGATAGGAAAATTAATAAAGTTCCTGCCTTAATCTTATATGACAGAAAGCTTATCAGTAATCTGCCCGCAAGTATTCCTACCCAGAATATGGATATCATTAACCCGGCACTATAAATATCGAATAATTTATCAATTCTAAAAAAAGTGGGTGCCCAGGAAAATATTGTTACTTCGGACATGATATAGAGAAGCATCATGGTTACCGTAAAAACAATATATATATTCTTGCTTCTGTTTCTGAATAATTCTTTTAGTGGAAGCGCTTCTCTTTTATCTATAGCACCGGTTCTTTTCAGGTTTGTCAGGAGAAAAGATATAAATGAAATGAATGTCAGCCCCATAAATACCAGGTATATTACCCTCCAGTTTATCTGCCTGTTTACAATACTGGAAGCAAAAATCGGAGAAATGAGAGCGCCCATTGCAAAAAAGCCGTGCCCCAGGTTTACAACACTGTCTTTGTTTTCTACTCTTCCCTCAAACATGCTAATATTTGCGTTGATAAATACTATTCCAAGAAGCAGTCCGGAAATGAAGTACAGTATATAGAAAAAAATAAGGGAAGCTGTCAGTACAAGACCTGTCAGTGCCGGGAAAAGCAGAATATAAGAAGATATTATTATTTTACTGCCCCTTAATTTTCTGCTTAAAAATACAAATGTTATTATACCCAGAACCTGGCCTATCAAAAAAAAGGTTGTTATGATATTCATATTTTCTGGCGATACGTTAAAATATTCACTGATATTTATTAGAATCGGGCTTGCCATCACCATAAAAAATGAAAAGATAAAAAGAGTCAGGAAATTTGGAAATTCCAGCAGGTAGTTTATAAAATTATTATTTTTCATTATATGCTTTCGTTTAATATTGCAATATTTAATCTATCAGATTTTATGTGCTGCCGCCAGTCTTTTATACAGGCAATCATTATACAAAAAAATTAGATTACACTAAAAAAGAAAAAAATGCTGTATTTTTTAAATATAAATTATAAAAAAGTTTATATATGGACATCCTTTGTCATTTAATATAAGTTTACATTTAATAATATTATTTTTTAAAAGGACCGCACCAATTTTTTTAAGGGAAAAAATTCTTTTTACTTTTATTGTAATAATGGTAATTCTGGCTGCCTTTTCAGGATGTAGCTTAAAAGACTCCGGAGAGGCGGATACTTCCGGTGAGCATTACCCGAAGACTGCCGGAGAAGAAACTCTGCAGGAGGAAAATAGCCCGGAACCGGAAGAAACTCCGGAGGAAGAAGCAGGGCAATTACCGGAAGAATCTGTCATTGCAGAAAACGCTAAAGAGGAAGAGCAGGATATGTTTTTTGTCCCGCCGGCTCTGCATAAAGAAGAGCAAAATCCTGAAGTGAAAGTAAAAGGCATTTATGTCAGCGGCAATTCTGCGGGGCTGGAACCAAGGTTTCAGAATTTTATCGACATGATAGATTCAACAGAACTAAACGCAATGGTAATTGATGTTAAAAACGATCATGGAGTAATGACTTATCCCAGTGAGATAGAGACAGTAGAAGAGATGATGGAAGATTATTTCGAGCCGATAAGAGATATTAGGAGGACAATACAGAGACTGAAAGAGAAAAATATTTACCCCATAGCCCGGATCGTGGTTTTCAGGGATCCGTATCTTCCAAAATTCTACCCGGAATGGTGCATACATGGAAAAGATGGAGATATCTGGACAGATGAAAAAGGTTTTGCATGGGCCAACCCTTATGAGAAAAAAGTATGGGATTACAATATAGCTATTGCAAAGGAAGCGGCACTAATGGGTTTTATGGAAATACAGTTTGACTATGTGCGCTTTCCTGAAAACGCTGAAAGTTTCGATTTACAGGTTTCTATCCTCAATGAAGATAGTATCTCCAAGGATGAGGTTATAGAGATTTTTTTAGCTTATGCCGTGAAACAGCTTAAGGATTACAATGTGAATGTT
Source organism: uncultured Actinomycetota bacterium (assembly GCA_964616545.1). Taxonomy (GTDB): domain Bacteria; phylum Actinomycetota; class Humimicrobiia; order Humimicrobiales; family Humimicrobiaceae; genus JAQVEM01. The sequence continues at coordinate 21,762 of CAZTUA010000001.1, forward strand.
TCTGCAGACGTTTACGGAGTAATTGCAACTTATATAACAGATAAAGATGGGATAGGCCAGACCTGGGAAAAGATTACATCAACTGTAGACTATATTTATCCAATGGTTTACCCGAGCCACTACGGACCGGGTTTTTTTGGACTGAGCGTTCCTGATACCAGGCCAAAGGAAACAATATTGAGGGCGATGGACAATGCCATAAAAAGAAATGCAACCGTTAAAGACCCTGCCGGTATAAGACCCTGGCTGCAGGGCTTTACCGCGCCATGGATAGACGGCAATATAAAATATACTCATACTCAGGTAAGAGAGCAGATAGATGCCACTATTGAACGGGGCATAGAGGAATTCTTTGTCTGGAATGCCGGGAACCAGTATGATTCGCGTTCCTTTCTGACAGAGGAAGAAGCTATTAAAAAGCAGATCGACGCAGGTATTTACAGGCAGGAGATGGGTTTTGACCATCTGGGAAAGACCGCTTCAGAAACCCTGGAAGACTACCTCGGCTATATAAGTAAAAAGAATGTGATTCAGGCATACCCCTATCATGCAAGTAATTTTGAGATGGATATAGAGCGTTTTTCTGAGTGGGCCGGAAGCTGGACATTTGACCTGCTGGAATTCAGTATACTGGACAATGCCAGTGATTCAGATACCACTTACAGGGTAGATATTACTTTAAAAAAGGAAAATGAATCAATTGTTTTAAAAAAGGAAATATTTAAGGTATTTATGGAAAATAATATATGGAAGGTAAACTCTCCGGTAAATTTTACAGAAGCGCTGTCTGCCTCTTACTGAAAACAGTAAGTGTATTCTTAGGAAGCTTTTATATGAACACTTTAAAAAGGAAATCCAAAAAAAATTTAATCAGAATAATAAGCGTGATTGTGCTTTTATTTTTCACATTCACTTTAACAAACTGCAGTAAAAACACAACGCAGGATACACCCGTTACGGATTATACGGAAATTTTTCAGGAAGATACGGAACCTTATTACAAAGAAGAAGAGCCTGTGGAAAGAGAAAATGATTATACAGAAGAAATAGCCGGTACCGGTCAGGAGGGAGAAAAGTTCTTGTCAGAAGAAGAGCTTTTAAAGTACAGACCCAATGAACTAGGGCAGGTGATGATACTTATGTATCACCAAATAGGTGAAACTGAAAGTGAATGGGTAAGAACTCCCGGGAATTTTAGAAAGGACCTTGAAAATCTCTACCGGAATGGCTACCGGCTGGTAAACCTGCTGGATTATGCAGGGGGGAACGCAGAAGTAGAAGCGGGTAAAAGCCCTGTAATTATAACTTTTGACGATGGCACACAGGACCATCTTAATTTCATTGATAATGGCAGCGATTTTAAGCTTGACCCGGGCTGCGCAGCAGCTATTCTTGAGGATTTTTGCAGCGATTATCCTGATTTCGGCAGAGGAGCAACTTTTTATATATATTACCCGAATCCGTTCCGGCAGGAGCAATATTTAAAAGAAAAACTTGAATTTTTAGCAAACAATGGCTATGAGATCGGAAATCATACTTACAGTCATGCAGATCTTTCATTATTAGATGATGAAGGTATTGTCAGGGAGATTGCGCTTAATGCCAGAGAAATAAATAACAGTCTTACAGGGTACAGAGTAAGAAGCCTGGCCCTGCCCTACGGCCAGTATCCACAGAACAGGGATATTCTTGCCGGAGGAGAATATATGGGTTTCAGTTATATAAATGAGGCTGTATTACTTGTTGGCAGTAATCCTGCACCTTCACCTTTTAGTACTGAATTTGACCCTCTGGGTATCCCCAGGATAAGAGCAAGCGAGACAATGGTTGAAAACTCAGGATTTTATGACTGGCTTGATTATTTTGAAAGCTATCCCGGACAGAGGTATATCAGTGACGGCAACAGCAGCACTGTTACAGCTCCCCGGGAATTAATGGATAATCTTGATAGCGAATCTGCATCCGATAGAGAAGTTTATTTTTACTGAATTGACGGGCTGATAAAGCCGCTGCGCGCTTTTTTTAATTTATAAGAATAGTCAGATATACAATTAAAATTGAATAAAATAAGCGCAGATTATATAATTATAAAAATTTACAAACAGGCGATTTTAAGTTGCTGTTATAAAGATACTTATTTTATGAACGGATTTAGAATAAAAAACCGTGCATTATCATTTTTAATTATTCTGGCAGTGTATGTTACTGCTTTTTTTGCAGCTCTGATTGTTTTTAAACTGTCTTCCGGCATGCATATACTCGTATCAACGTTTCTGGCAGATGTAGCGGCAACACTTGTTGTATGGCTGGCCGGGGTACTCTTTGTAAATTCCAGCGTATATGACCCGTACTGGAGTGTGGCGCCCATGGCTATACTTACATGCTGGATAATAATCACAGGAACTTCACTTTCAGTTGTGAAAATTCTTTTTCTGGCTGCAATTATTGTCTGGGGAATGCGGCTGACATTGAACTGGGCCATTCGCTGGAAAGGCTTGCATCATCAGGATTGGCGCTATATCATGTTTAAAAAAAGGTCGCCACGTTTCTGGTTTCTTACCAATCTTGCAGGGATTAACCTGATGCCAACAATAATTGTATTTCTGGCTCTTGTCCCGGCATATTTTGGAATGGTGCAGGAAGCAAAGTTTAATTTCTTTGCTGCGGTTTCTTTTATTGTCTGCATGTCCGCGGTTTTGATTGAATTTGTTTCTGACAGGCAGATGGACCTGTTTAAAAAAGACAGGTCAAATAAAAATAAATATATTGACCGGGGAATGTGGCGCTACTCGCGTCATCCAAACTATCTTGGAGAAATCCTATTCTGGTGGGGAATATGGCTGATGCAGATGAGCGTTGCTCCGCACATCTGGATAACAGTGGCAGGGCCCGTATCGGTTACATTTCTATTTGTTTTTATAAGCATACCAGTGATGGAAAGTCATATTCTGTCCTTAAAACCTGTTTATCGTAATTACCAGAGAAAGGTACCCATGTTAAGCCCGATACCCGGGAAAAAGTATGAGTTTAGGTATTCTGAAGACTCCGGCAGTTAACTTTCTCCGTGAAGAGAACTGGCCAGGGTAAGCTTCTATAAGATAGCAGATTATAAATTTATTTAAATCTTTTAAAATGTAAAGACGTCTAAATAGGATGGCACAACTATAAAAAAATAAAAGGAGTCTAAAATGGGTAATAAAAAAAATAAAATATATATATCAACCCTGGTTATTTTCTGGCTAACAGTAGTTTCCTTTATTGTGATTGCATTAAATATTTATGCTGTAAATTTAATTGGATTTTTTAGCAGGTATTTATTCTATTCTTCAATTATCGCTTTATTCTGTCTGGGAACAGCCCTCATTATACTGGCGGCAAAAGCAAAATTCACAAAGATTTCAAAAACATTTTTTATTCTTACGGGTGCCCCGGCTATAGGCATGATTGCATCTTTGATGCTTCACAATCTCGCGTATGCACTATTAATAAAGTTTTTCGGAGAAGGCATATGGTCGGGTATGGGGAACGAGCCGGTATTTTTTGTCCTGGCTACAATTGTATGCCCGCTGGTGCTGGTTACAGGCATAATTGGGGGGATAATCCTTATAGCCCGAAAAAAGGTTGTTGATGAAAAAGATTAATATATTAAAATGTTTAATTATCCCTATACTTTTTCTGGTAACGGCTACAGTGTTTCCCTGCTGCAGCAGGGGAGCTGAAAGCATTTCTAAAGGCCCGGGTCTGCTGCAGGATGAAGTAGAGTTTAATATGCTTTCAGCTGCGGATTTGGGCGGCTCGTATGCTACATCAGCTATTGTAAAAAACAATTCAGGTAAGCTGTACAGCTTCAATATTGAGCTGCTGTACTACGGCCGAAATGACAGACTTCTCAATACAGAGCATGGGGTCATACTTGACCTGTACCCGGGAATGGAAAAGGCTTTTTTTCATTTAACTTCAGAAAACTGGTCCGGGGCTAAAAGAATTGAAGCAAGGGTAACCAATATTATAAAAGCTGAAGATTGCAGCATTACGCCTGATTTTATATTTAATAATCTGTCTGTTCATCATCATGAGCATGGTACCAATGTTTACGGTGAAGTGACAAACCTTGATGATATGCAGTATTCAATCATAATCCTGGCAGTAGTATACGATGGGCATGGTAATCCTGTTAAAGCCAATATCCATGGTATCGATAATATTTATCCCGGTGAAACCAGAGTATTATCGGCACCTTTAATAGGCGAAGACACAGATGAAACTGATTGCCGGGTTTATCTTGAGTCTATTACCAGCGTTTCGGAAGCAAAAGAAAAGGTAAATATCGAATTCCTGAATGCGGCAATAAACTATGATAGTGGCACTGACCGCAGCAGTGTGGTGTTTGATATCATAAATCATGATAACCTGGCATACAGAAATATCGGACTTCTTTTTGGTCTCTATGACGAAGATAAACTCCTTAACGTCATACAGTCATATATCATGAGTATAGGTCCGGAAGAGAGCACGCACTTTGACCAGACACTTATGGAGGGTAATTGGGAAGATTATGAACTTAAAATTAACATAAATTCTTTTGCAGAGGATGTTTAAGCAGGTGCCGCTGCCGCCTTCATTTGAAAATGAGGCTATAGAAGAACCGGACTAATATATTTTTTCTGTTATAATGGTTGTTTTTCAATTTACTCTTTAAAGCTTTAGGCAGTAATACTTCAGAATCCCCGTAAAATAATTAAAAAAAGAATCAGCCATTAAAATAATGACTGATTCTGAAAATTATAATATTTCTGTAAGCATCTATGCTTTTTTCTTATCCATCAACCCAATAATTACAGCAACAAGACCTATTATAATTTTTACAACTGCATGCCATACAGGTTCGGTTCCAAGATTGATTCCGGGAATGACTGCCAGAACACCCATTGCAGCTACAAGTATGCCCAGGATAATTAATGATATTTTAGTCATGGCACCCCTTTTCTAAAAAGATAATATTTTAATTTAGTCGTATATTAATAATATTTGTTTCATAAAAACTATGTTTTAGTTTAATAAATAAAATAGAGTATTGGCTGGAGTTTAATTTATTAAGGGGATATATGTAACGAAAACTTCTTTTATAAATAGCCCATAGGGTCCTTTGGCACTCCATTTATACGCACCTCAAGATGAAGGTGCGGGCCCGTTGTGTATCCTGTTGTTCCCACATAACCTATTAATTGCCCTCTTGATACATTCTGTCCGGCAGATACAGCAAATCCTGATAGGTGAGCGTAAAAAGTTGCAAGACCTCCTCCATGGTATATTAAAACGGAATAACCGTATCCTCCATGATACTCAGCTTTTATAACCTGGCCACTCTCGCATGCGTAAATAGGTGTACCATTGGGTGCGTACAGGTCAACTCCTGAATGGAATCTTATAGCACCCGAAAGGGAAGTTCTGGGTCCGAAACCACTTGAAAATTTTCCTGCAACCGGCCAGAGAAGTTTTCCGGTCGGCGCACTTCCGTAACTGTAACTCTGAAGAGCCCTTGTTATTTCCTTTTCTTTAATAGCCAGCTGATTTTCCATAAGTATAAGAGCTTCTTTGTTTGCCCTTGTAATTGAAAGGAGCTCCTTCTTCTTATCATATATATTTTCTACCTCTCTTTTTTTTATTTCAGCCTGATTTATAAGTTTTTCAAGTTCTGCTTTCTCAGATTTTTCTCTTTCTCTTAAATTAAGAATTTCATTTCTTGAATCAATTAAAAGCTTTCTATGGCTCTTTATTTCTGAGATAGATTCTGCATCCTTTTCCGCAAGAAGCCTTTTCATTTTTAACCTTGATATAAATTCAATAAAATCACCTGAAGCAAAAAGCATCTCTATTGTATTTATATCCCTGCTTTTATAAATAACTTTTATACGGTTATTAAAAATTTCAATCTTCTGGTTTAGCTCCTCTTCTATTTTGTTTATTTCTTCCTGCTTTATAACAAGTTCAACAGTCGTTTTATCAATTATATTTTTCTTATCGGCAAGTTCCGCATTTAAATTATTTAAGTCATCTAAAGATGAAAGCAAATCAGCTTCTATATTATTTACGTCTTCAATATATACAGATTCTTCCTTTTTTATATCCTCAATCTTTTTTTGCGTGGCCTCTTTTTCTGATTTTGTCTTTTCAAGCACATCTTCCAGCGGCTCTGCGGATAATTCAGGCAGGAATAATGTATTTATCACAATTATGGATAATAGAAAAAAAATATAAATTCTATATTTCATTTCATAGTGGTATGGTATTTAAGATTTTAAACCATATCTTAAAAAAGATATTATCAGAATATGGGAAATATTTTAAGACTGGAAATATCTGGCCTGAAATAGGTAAAACAATTAAAGATTGTAATAAAACTGTAATTTTAAAGACTATCTTATATTATAAGGACTTAAAATCTTTAGATTTTTAAGATATGAGATATTTAATGATATGAAGATATTTCCAGTTTAGATAGAATTCTTTATACGAGACTGAGTCCGGTTTAATTTTAAAACTACTTTTATACCGGATCCAAATCCTTAAATAATCCGCAGCCGCCTGGCTGTAATAGATTCAAACCAGACGGCCGCATGATTCTTATAAAACAATAATTATCAATAAATATCCCGGGCCGGGTTATTCAATCTCAATTTCAACTCTACGGTTTAGTTTGCCTGCTCCTCCAAGAAAGTTTCCTTCTGTATCAACATCAGGGACTTTTAGCTCGGTATCTCCTTTACCGTCAACAAGAAGCTCCCAGCCGTCGACATCATTTTCCCGGGCCCAGTTTTCAAACCAGTCCCTTACTGCAGTGGCACGGTCAATGGATAGCTGCAGGTTGGAAGAGGCATCACCTCTGCTGTCTGTATGCCCTATAAAGGTCATTTTTGCTTCTGGGAGCGCAGCATGTAAGTCCTGTGCAAACTCTTCAAGTACTTCATCTGCGCCTGCTTTTAACTCTGAACTGCCGGTATCAAAGAGCACATCGCTGGGTAGAGGTGGTGGTTCTTTCATATCTATTTCAGGCTCCTCCAGCGGTTCTGCTCCGGGTAGTCTCCATAGCTCAAGCAACCCGTCATTGGTGCCCACAGCAAGGTGACCACTATCAGGAGTAAAGGCCAGTACCTGTGGATAATCATCATTTTCTAAATTAATTTCAAGGGTATAGAGAAGTTCCTGTTTGTAAACATCATAAATAGTGACTGCTGATTCAGTATCCGGTTTTGTCGGTCTTCCAAAGGTAGCTACTGATAAAAAACTTCCATCAGGGGAAAAGGCGATATCAAGGATCTCTCCGGGCACGGTAAGATCGCCGATATTCTCGATACTGTCTACATCCCACAGGCGTACGAGATATTTGCCATCTTCTCTGACTGCTCCTGCCATTATTGTTTCGCCAGGGGAAAATTTAAAAGAAGGATCATCGAGTTGTATTTTATCTATTAACTGTTCCTCTTCAAGATCCCAGATATAAACAGTATTATCATTGTGCACAGAAGATAAAATTTTACCCGAGGGATGATAATCTATATCAAGTATCCAGCGGTTCGTTACCGTCTTTTCTGCAATTTCAGGATTTTCCAGGGCAACGACCTGTTCACCATAATCAATATCCCACAGCCATATAATTCCATTTCGGTCACCGGTAGCAATATGTTCTCCGTCAGGGGAAAAAGCAAGGCGGCTGTTATGGGTATGTTTTAATGTCATGTATTCTTCCCCGCTATTTAAATCAGTAAGGAGTACTCCAAAATAGCCCTGGCCTGCCCCCAGGATAGAGCCATCCAGCGAGAACTCGAGATCCTCAACCGAGTGTTCATGAATGATTGCATCTATA
>CAZTUA010000002.1:0-29217 GCA_964616545.1 uncultured Actinomycetota bacterium
AGTATAAGCTTTTTGACTGTGCTCCTTAAATAATCCAGGAGCCCGGGCCCAAATCTTATGAGTTCGTCTCCAAGCACTATCACATCAGGATTAAAGCAGTTAACGACATTGGCAATTCCAATACTCAGATACCACGCGGCTTTTTCAAAGATTTCTTTTGCATATTTATCATTTTTACTTACTGCGTCGCTGATATCTTCAAGGGTGCAATCTTCGTTAAGAATACTTCCAGGATTGTTCTTTAAATTATTTCTGGCCTGTCTTACAATTGCTATAGTTGAACAGTACTGCTCAAGGCAACCCTTTAGCCCGCACTCACACTGAATACCATCGTAATTTATGCTCATATGCCCTATTTCACCAACAATACCCAGCGAACCCCTGAAGAGCTTTCCATCAATAATGATTCCTGCACCAATTCCCTGACCGGCTGCTATGTATATCATGGTGCCCACCATTTTATGTTTGGGCTTCGCCAGCCATTCTGCAAGTGCACCGGCATTTGCATCATGTTCAATATAAACAGGCAGATTGAAGATTGATTTTAATTCTTCCTCAAGGTTTATATTTTCCCAGCCAGAAAATTCAGACATTAAACCTATTCTGCCTTCTGACCTTAAAAAAGGTCCCGGTATGGCAACACCTATACCAATTATTTTATCTTCTGTTCTCTCCTCTATTATTTTATTGATGGATTTTTCAATGCTTTCAAGCGCAATTTTTGAACCATCCAGAATATTTATCTTTATATCGCTAATATTATAAGGATTTCCAAAAAGGTCGAACAAACTGATGGTATAGTAATTTCTTGTGAGCCTTACTCCTATTACTTTATATTTTTCAATATTCAGGGTGACACCTATAGACCTTCTTCCTTTTTTGCCTTCTATAATTCCCACCTCTTTTAGAAAACCCCAGCCAATTAAATCACTTACGATTTTTGATATAGTTGCCTGCTGAAGCCCGGTTTCTTCCGCAATAGTCGCACGTGAGCAGACTTTAAACCTTCTGATTAAACGCAGTACTAGAGAGCGATTGATTTCCTGTACATCTTCGAGATTTGTGCCTTTTCTATAATAATTGTAACTCAAATTAGGGCTCCAGATAATTATACTTTATTATTATATCTATTAATTAAGTTTATTAATTAATTGAATTAATGAATTAATTAAATTAACTTATATCAAATCTATGATTGGATGTCAAGGTTATTTATTGACTGTATTAGAGATAGAAAAAAATAATTAGTTTTAACCTGCAGGTAAGCTATAATCTATATAGGGATAAACAATATCCAAAAAATCTATACAACAAAAAATTACTCTTTTAAAAGCTCCCCGATTAATTGTTCTTTTCAATTATATATATAAAACGATATATTTATATATCGCAGGAATATAAACGGTTATAAAAGTGTTCTCGTTTAGAATGATAATTACGGGAGTGTTTATTTTAAACAGTATAAATAATTCTGCTCCCGGTTTGGCGAACTGATGCTCTACATATAGTCCGCTATTGTATATATAATACTTTTATTATATATCTTTATAAATTCAACCTCAGTCAGGACAGTACCTTATACAGTCAGGCTTAATATTATTTTGAATAACTTTTTTACATTAATAAACCATCAGCATAAAGCTGAAGGAGTTCCCTGTATCCTGAACGGCTTTCTGTAATTGTCATTTTACCCGAGGCAACTTTAATAAATTCGGTAAAAATGGATTCGCCTATTTCTTTTACAGAAGCTCCACCGCTTATAATATTACCGGCATAGATATCAAAATAATCTTTCTCTTCTATGTCTTCCGGGCTCCCCAGCACCTTTATCACCGGAAAAACGGGTATTCCCGGAGGGTACGATGGCAGTCCCCTGAAACGGGCCGGTAACCCCCCGCCAAAGCTAAATACCTGTATCTGTGCTCCGGCAGCAAACATACCCAGAAAAAGCTGTGAGGCCTGGGTGGTTCCATTCATAAAATAAAGACCCGGGGATGAAGGCTTTTCAGCATACTCCAGTACATCAATCAGTGGAGTATTGCCTCCTTTAATAATAGCCCCAAGAGATTTTTCCTCGAGAGTTGTCAATCCACCGGCTATATTGCCTTTTGTCGGTTCAGAACCGAGTATATCTACCCCGCAGTTAGCTATTTCTTTTTTCATACAGTTAACACAGCCCAGCAATTTTTCCCTTACTTTTTTATCAGCAGCCCTTTTTACCAGTACATGTTCGGCTCCAATCAATTCAGCCGTTTCCGAAAAGATAACCTTTCCGCCCTTTTCAACCAGTAAATCTGCTGCCCTGCCTGTAGCAGGGTTGCTTGCAATAGCTGACATAGAGCCGGACCCTCCGCATTTTATGCCAACTGTAATATCTGCTATATCACAATTTTTTCTTTCGGCCTCCGAAGCACTTATCACAAGATTGCGTAAGATGCCGGCCCCTTTTTCAAGAGCAGAATTATAATTTTTATCTTTCTTTATTGTAACTGCTTCAACCCTCTTGTAAGGCAATATTTCTTCTGCCAGTTCCTCTGCCGAAATGCTTTCACAGCCAATACCCACAACCAGTACAGAATGTATATTGGGGTTGGTCCCGATACCGGCAAGAGTTCTTCTTGCCCTCTCCAGATCACGTCCCAGCCGGATGCAGGCGTGGTTATGCAAAAGAGGTACTGCTCCGGTAACCTTTGAGGCAATCTCCGCTGCCAGTTCATTTATACAGCCAACAGTTGGCAGAACCACTACATGATTTCTGATACCGGCCCGGCCGTTTTTCCTCCTATATCCATTAAAATGCATTTTTCCTCCTTTAGTTACCGCTATATTTTAACTGGCTTTTAACATTGTGTACATGAACGTGTCTTCCCCGTTCAATACTATCCGTTGCAACCCCTATATTCTCTCCATACTTTAAGACTGTTTTCCCGCTGCCAATAGAATCTATCGCTATTTTATGTCCGATTTCAATTTCTTCTGCGGCTTCTATATTTTTAACTACCCTGTTATCGGTAGAAATAATATCTACCATTTCTCCCTTTTTTACACTTTTAAGAACAGTCGCAACATTATCATCCTCATTCATCAAAATTGCTTTTTTCATTGCTGCCCTTTCTTTTTTTAGACTCAAAATGTAACTTTTATTTATTTTATATCCTTTAAGATTACAAATGTCAAAAAATGCTTTTTGGGTTGTGATGGTGCAGTAATGGAGATATGCAGGTTTCGCAGCTGTTACAGGAAATCAAGTGGGTGTCACTACTTATAACTTTTTAGGCTAATAACTATGACAATTGCAGGGATAAGAACCACGCAATTTATATTATTTTAAATTCTTAATGCTATTTCTTCTGACTGTCCCATATAACATCGCCCATCGCGAGCCGATTGTTTATATCATCTATGGTGGTACTTTTATTAACATAGATGAATTCAATACCCATTATCTCAGCAAAATCTCTTAAATGCTCTGCCGTCAGATCGTATGAAATTATACTGTGATGTGCACCCCCGCATCGTATCCAGGCTTCGTTGCCGGTAATTATATCCGGTGCTGGTTTCCACATTACAGACGCCAGAGGTAAATTGGGCATCTTTTTAATCGGAGAGATGGCCCGTACATCATGTACGATTATTCTGAAACGTCCACCCATATCCACGACAGTAACAAGTATAGCATCGCCTTCTTTCCCTTCAAATACGAGCCTTGCGGGATCATCTCTATCACCAATATTCAGTTGATGTACTTCAATAGCAGGCTTACTTTTTGCAATCGCCGGTGATATCTCAAGCATATGTGCACCCATAACAGATTCATTTCCTTCCTCAAAGTGATAGATATAATCTTCTATAAAGGAGGAGCCCTTGTTAAGTCCTGACGACATTGCGTTAATTACTGCACCTAGTGCAGCTATCTTCCAGTCACCTTCCGGGCCAAATCCGATACCTTTAGCCATTAGGTTCTGGGTTGCGAGACCGGGCAGTTGTTTCAGCCCGTAAAGATCTTCAAATGTATCTGTGTAAGCACTGAATACACCTTCGGTAATCATCTTCTCAAGTGCTATCTCAAGCTTAGCCTGGTACCTGACAGAATTTATATTATCGGTTCTTAATATGTATTTACTCCTGTATTCATCTATCTTTTCACCAATCTGTTTATCATTTACCTTATCAACCAGCCCTGCAAATTCACCGACACCATATGTGTTAACACTCCATCCCAGATCCATTTCTGCCTGTACCTTGTCACCTTCTGTTACTGCAACGTAACGCATATTATCACCTATTCTCATTACCTTCAAATTCCGGCTTATTACAGCTCCCACTGCACTTCTCATCCATACAGCAATACGGCTTCTGAATACCGCATCTTCCCAGTACCCACAGATAACTTTCCTTTTCATGCGCATTCTAGCAGTGATAAAACCATGTTCCCTATCGCCATGGGCAGACTGGTTGGTATTCATGAAGTTCATGTCAATAGTATCAAACGGTATTTTTTTATTAAACTGTGTGTTAATGTGGAGGTATGGTTTATCGAGAATTTTTAAACCGCCTATCCACATTTTGCCCGGGGAAAATGTATGCATCCATGTGATAATGCCTGTACATGCAGGGTTGTTGTTTGCTTCCAAGAAGATACTTTGTATCTCATCTGGTGTAGTTACCACACCCTTAAATATAACTTCAAATGGTATGCTTTTATCTGCATTAAATCCATCTATCATTGTTCTGGAATGTGCAGCAACTTCCTCTATTACATCTGGACCATATAAATGCTGTGAACCCACAACAAACCAGAACTTATATTTCTGAGTCATAAACTTATTTCCTCCATTTTTTACTCTTTAAAAATCAACTTTTTATACATACAATTTATTTTTAGTAAAATTACCAAATCTTATTTAAATTTTGTTTCACGCTTTTATGTGAACACTATCCTTTGACGCTACCTGATGTCATTCCTGCAATGAAATTCTTTTGTGCGCAAAGGAACAGTATAAGAACCGGAATAACCGATATAACTGAACCGGCCACCAGCAATTGATAATTACTTCCATATGGGCTTACAAGCGCATTAAGACCAATCGGTAGAGTAAACTTTGCAGGGTTACTAAGGACGAGCAATGGCCAGAGGTAATTATTCCAGGAAAATACACCAATCAAAATGGCCATCGCGGCCAGCGCCGGCCTCATAATCGGCAGAATGAGCCGTAAAAATATTCCATACTCAGAACAACCGTCAACACGGCCAGCATCAATAATATCTTTTGGAATGCCTTTTAGATATTGCCTGAAGAAAAAAATTGCCATAGCGTGCGCTAAATAAGGAAGCATTATACCCCAGATGCTATTTATAAGGCCCAGAGAATTAATCTGTACATAAAGTGGTAACATCAGTATTTCAAACGGAACCATCATGATAAGCAGCACACAGGTAAAAAGAAAACCTTTTCCTTTAAATCTATAAAACGCAAAGCCATAGCCCACCCATGCACTAACGATTAACGTCAGTACCACCTGGATTGCCGTGAGGACAATGCTATTCCTATACCATCTAAAATAGTTGTTTTCAGTCGTAAACAGTGTCTTATAGTTTTCTGCGGTCATTATTTCCCTGTTAAATGACAGATTGAACCCATCACGCATAAGTAGATCACTTGGCTTGAAAGATGTCAGTATCATGGAGATAAAAGGCAGCATAATGATTATGCAAAACAGGATAAAGAAAATGACCATACCCGCACGAGCTATACGATTATACCCCAGCTTACCTGAATTTAAACCTTTAGACTTCATATCAGTCCTTCTCCTTTCCAAATACACCAGTAGAGCTCAGTATTATTAAATTGATCACAAGCACAACAATAAGAAGTATAAGACCAACACAGGAGGCATAACCCATGCTATTTTGATTTATCCCCTTCATATATATATACCCGACAATTGTAAGGCCAATATTCTGAGGCGAAGTTTTTCCTCCCCAGAGCATTAAATATTCCGTAATCATGGAAAGTCCACCATATATAGAAATTGTCAATACATAAATCATCGTGGGGCGAATAGAAGGCAGTGATACATGTCTGAACTTATTCCAGGTATTCGCGCCATCGATATCTGCAGCCTCATAGAGCTCATTGGGAATCTGCTTCAATCCTGCGAGAAAGTAAAGTGTGTTAATGCCAACCCAGCGCCAGAAACAAAGCGAAACCATTACCGCCATGGCAGGCCATCTAAGACTCAGCCATTGTATCCCCTCGCCACCAAAAAGTCTCACTATACTGTTTGCAAGCGCCATATCTGTTGAGTTAAATATGAAACGAAATGTAATACCGGCAACAACAATACTGGTAAGAATAGGAATAAATAATAAAGATTTGAAAATATTCTGTCCAATCATGTTACGGCTATTAAATATGCAGGCGAATATAAGTGGTAATGGAATAAGCAACATTAATGTCAACACTGTATATGTTATACTATTTCTTACAGCTATATAGAAAGTTGAGTCCTTAAACAGACGTGTATAGTTATCCAGGCCAACATAGTTTACTTCACCAATGCTTATATCCTGAAAGCTCATCAAAAATGTCCTGATAATAGGAAAAATGAAAAAGATCAAGAAGGTCAGTACAAAAGGCAAGATAAAAACATATGGTGCAAGCTTCTGGGAATATAATATGCTTTTCCAAGATCTACGATTTAAATCAGAATTTTTATTTATTTTTTTTATTCCTATGTTCATTTTTTATTTTCAAACCTCTATCTACTATTTAAGCACCCAGCGCTCCTGATAGAAAGATGTTTTTCACCAGAAGCGCTGGCTTTCTGCACTGCTCTTTTAGAAGTGAAAAAGACACTAATTAGCAGGCCTGGCTTCATTCATTAGTTCTTCCTGTGTTCGAGCCAGAACTTTTTCTGGATCTTCCAAATTGAAATAGAGCCAGTTGAAAGTATTGGCGCTCAGGTAGTCGTTGATAATTCCACTGTTCTGCATGGTCTTAACAAACATAATCTCATCCTGGATTTCCAAAAGTACATCAAACGGATTGTTTACAAAATACTGAACAAACTTAAGATCTTCATCATGTGTCAGGTCACGCTCATCCCAGATGCTTTTGTTGACAGGGTCATAACCGAGGTCAGTCCACATGAAACGATTACCTTCTGGAGACAGTTTGGCATATACAATAAACTCTGCAGCCAGATCTGCGTTCTCTCCCTCTGAGTAAGCAACAGTACCTGTTCCTCCAAGACCTACTGATCGAGGCTGACCAACTTCAAACACAGGCAACGGGGCAATAGCAATCTTGCCGGCGAGATTGGCCATTTCATCAGCAAAGCGGCCCATATACCACAGTGGATATCCAAGTGCAGCGATATCGCCAGCTGCAACAGCAGCCTTTCCTTCAGCCGTATCAGCATTACCTGTTGGAATGTGTCCGACTATATCTTCTTTGACCCATTTCTGTACAAGCGAAACAGCTTTCAGGGCTTCTGGAGTATTAAAATCTGGCATTCCTTCATCATCAATCAGGTCCTTGCCCTGCTGTGTCAGCAAATAAGTAAACTGATAGGCTCCGTAAGTTTCAGGATAAGTCATGTAATTGCCAGTTGCCTCTTTATAGGTACGCAATGCGTCCTCGAAGTCGTCCCATGTTACAATTGTCGTGTAGTCTATACCTGCTGGTTCAAGAAGCTCAACATTATAATACATGACTGTTGCACCTACGTGTGTGGGAGCACCATAAACTTTGCCGTCCTTGCTATAAATTTCCAATCTTGATTCTACAATATCATCAATATAGTCTCCAGCATAATCTGCAAGGTCTACAAAGGGAACTTCACCGGTCATAAAATTAGGCCATTTGCCAATTTCTACGTCAACGATATCAGGCACGCCTTCGCCTGACTGCAATACAATAGCCAGTTTATCATGCATCGGCCCCCATTCAAGCAATGTGCAATCCAGCTCAATTTTATTTTCTGGATTCTCTTCATTCCAGAGTACGGCCATTTTCTCATAGTGATCCAGGAAAGGCTGCACAAACGACCAGACTTCTAGTGTAGTAACTTTTGCTTCCACTGCAGGCTCTTCTTCCTCTGCTGGAGCTGCCTCTTCTACTGCTTCTTCTACCACCTCTGCCGGTGCTGCTTCCTTACATCCAGCAAGGGGAAAAGTGCCAATCAGCGATACGCTTAATACTAATATTGTTATCCATAATAATGATTTCTTCATTTCTTAATCCTTTCAAATACTATTATAATTGATGAAATTAAAATTTCTTGTACAAATCACCTCCCCTAATATATGTAATGCGATATAACAACATGCTGTATCCGTAATAGATTAATACCCTCGGGTTTTACCACAAATCACCTCCTCTTTATTTATGTGATGCTATATAACAACATGTTGCCTCTATATAAAATAATACCCTTAGGTTTTGTCATATATACTCGCTTTTTGCCACACCAGCATTTCGCCTGGTTTCCGATTCCCCCACAAACCGTATGGCACTGCCTTAAGTACGACGGGCTCTGTTCTAAAATGAGCATCTTCATATAAAACGTCTTCTTTTATTCTCGAAAAGGCGAGCCGTTTCCCATTATATTTAAGCACTGGAATACCTGCCGGAATTCCAGTGTCCTCGCAATCTTCCACAACCGTACCCGGCTCCACATAAACCAGAGATAAATTACTTCCATTGTCAATTTCCTCCAGGCAGTACACACATGGCCCCTTCATTAAGGCCACTTTTCCTGCATCCTCCCTAACTAAAGGATTTGCAGAAATCCATCTGGGCTCTATATTAAGATTCACCAATATGCTATGCCCATCTTTAAAATTGCTTCTAATATATGCATAACCTTTTTTTACTTTCGGCTGTACTGGAACACCATCCAATAAGAAGACAGGCTTATTCGCATAATAGGGTATGCGAATAGCCACTGAAAAAATGGAGTCCTTATCCGTTTTTACCTTAATTTTAATTTCTCCACTTTTCATAAGATCAGAATCCATTATCAGCTCAGTCTGGACACCATCTAGGTCTGTTTTAATAGAGGAAGAAATGAAAAGATTCACAAATATCGCCTCATTATTTTGAGCATAAATATACTGACCTAATGAAGCCAGCGTACGTGCCACATTGGTAGGACAGCAAGCCACACCATACCACCTCTGGCGAACAGGCTTAACATGCTTTAGAGATGTTGAATCAATGCATGCTTCCGGCCATATCTCCAATGGATTGACATAGAAATAGCTATCACCCCCGGTACTAACTCCTGCAAGCACTGTATTATATAGCACACGTTCCACAGTATCGTAATAACTCGCATCCCTTTCAATTAGAAACATACGGCGGCTAAAAAGCGCAAGCCCAATAGACGCGCAGGTCTCACAACAGGCTGAATCGTTTGGCAGATGGTAATCCGTTGTAAAACGTTCAAGAAATCCGGATGATCCGATACCTCCTGTAATATACATGCGCTTTTGTGTTATGTTTTGCCACAGCTTACGACAGGTTTCAAGTAATTCGGCATCCTCATATTCCAGAGCAAGATCCGCCATGGCGCAATACATATACATAGCACGGACTGCATGCCCTTCCGCAGTACGCTGTTCTCTTACTGGTATATGTGATTGTGAATATTTTAAATCATAATCATTTAAATCCCGGAACAAAAATTGTTGATTATTTCGCTTCCTTATCTCCGCTTCAAAATAGTTTGGATTTTTTCCGCGTTCCTCTATAAAATATTTCGCGCAGGATAAATATTTCTTTTTACCAGTACAATGGTAGAGTTTGATTAATGCCAGCTCAATTTCCTGATGTCCCGGGTATCCTTTTAGCTGATTATCTCCGGGACCAAATTTTATACAGATAAGATCGGCAAAACGCTGAGCAATCATTAATAATTTATTTTTTCCTGTTGCCTGATAATAAGCTACAGCTGCCTCTATAAGATGTCCTGCGCAGTAGAGTTCGTGGCCTTCCACAAGATTACTCCAGCGTGCATCAGGTTCCGCTACTGTATAATAAGTATTTAAATAACCATCACTTTGCTGAGCGCGATCAATTAATTCAATCATTTCATCGGCTATAACTTCGAATTGCCTGCATTTACCATTATGCAAACAGTAAGCTAAAGCTTCTAACCATTTGTATAAATCTGTATCGATAAATACAACACCCTTATGCTCACCTTCTATATCTCCAGCAGCTATCCGGAAATTATCCATACAATAAGTTTTTCCTACACCTTTTATCTGATTATTTAATACACCGTATTGATAAGGAATAATAACATTTGCGACCATATCGGTATATTTACCCCATAAACTATCGTTTATTTCAATCTTATTTAGGTCTGGAAGATATGAGGGTGAAAACATATAATATATCCTTTCTTATAGTAATTACATTGGTTATGTAAAACGTTTAAAAAAAAAATTAATAACATTCAAAGTTAAACGTTTTACTTTTCCATAATATAATTCTTTATTATCAATTTGTCAAGAACTATATTTATATATTTTATATTATTTAACCATAATTTATTTATTATTAATGATAATATTAAACCATTAGTGCTTATTTATACCATATATAAACGTTTACCTACTTTTTAGAAAAAACTCATAGTTTTTCATTATTTTGTTATAATTATGGCAAATATTTTACTATATAGATTGAATATTAAACGTTTTTGTGTTATTTTTATATATTATTTAATATTTTTAAAATTGTGGGTATAAAATGGTTACAATAAGAGAAATTTCTGAAAAAGCTAATGTATCCGTAGCAACAGTATCCAAAGTATTAAATGAAAAACCAGGTGTAAGCCAGGCTACGATAGACCGTGTGATGTCTATAATTGATGAGCTTAAGTATCGCCCTAATCTAACTGCTCGCAACCTTAAAAAAGGACAGAGTCAAACGCTGGGTGTCATTACGGAAGATTTAACGGTATTCAATACGCCGGATATAGTTGACGGCATAGATGCCTATTGTGAAAGTCAGAGTTATCATTATATACTTGGCAATTTGCGTTTTATTAAGCGTTATGGAAATTACCCTAAGGAAACAGAGGAATGCACTAAGCTCGCACATTCACTAGCCGATACCATGCTTTCCAAACAGGTAAGTGGCATTATTTATATAGGCTGTCACAGCCATGCAGTTATACCCATCAGCTACACCAATGAAATTCCCTTCGTCTATGCTTATTGTTATAGTACTGATCCCAAAATTCCTTCCGTACTGTATGATGACCAGAGAGCCGCCTTTGAAGCCACTCAGTTATTAATCAACAAAGGTCATAAAAGTATTGGTGTCATCGCAGGACCCAAAGAGAGTATCCACACTATAAATCGTACTCTTGGTTATCAAGAAGCGCTTTATGCCAATAACATACCATACAATCCCCGTCTTACCTTATATGGCAACTGGGAAAGAGACGAGGGTTATAATTTGAGTAGTGAACTTATTAAAGAAAATGTAACAGCTATATTTGCCCAGAACGATTTAATGGCAGCCGGTGTGATTGAATATTGTAATAAGCATGGTATACAAATTGGAAAAGATCTTGCAGTTATCGGTTTCGATAATCGTGAAATAAGCACTTTCTGCCATCCAACTCTTAGTACTGTTTCCCTGCCTTTATTCGAGATAGGGCAAAACGCCACCCGCCTGATGTTAGATATACTATCGGGGCGCAATATTCAGTGTGGGTTAAAGCTAATGCTCCCCTGCTCTATTATCGAGAGGGAATCCACAGGTGTATTTTCTGAAAATAAAAATAATAATTCAAAGAAAACCCATGAAACATGCAGCTGAGATTAAATTATGCATAAAATCAATTATTTCACCAATTGATGAACGACTGTATGGTTCATTTATCGAACATATGGGACGCGCTATTTATACTGGCATATATGAACCAGGTCATCCAGCATCCAATAAGTATGGTTTCCGTCAGGATGTTATTGACTTCATTCGGTCACTAAAAATACCCGTTATTCGTTATCCAGGTGGCAACTTTGTTTCCAGCTACCACTGGGAAGATGGCACCGGTCCTAAAGAATCCCGTCCCGTACGTCTTGACCCGGCATGGCTGGCTGTAGATAATAACCATATTGGCACCAATGAATTTATGGATTTTCTAAAATTAATTAACGCAAGACCCATGTTAGCAGTTAATTTAGGTACCCGTGGTGCCCAGGATGCAGCAAATTTGCTTGAATACTGTAATTACCCCCGTGGAACTTATTACAGTAATTTACGAATTTCCCATGGTTATCCAGCCCCCCATAATGTCAGTCTCTGGTGTCTTGGCAATGAAATGGATGGCTCGTGGCAGATATGTGCAAAAACAGCTGAAGAATACGGGCGTCTTGCCTGCGAGACTGCAAAATTGATGAAAAGGATAGACCCGGATATCGAGCTTATTGCCTGCGGTAGTTCTTTTCGTGAAATACCGACATTTGGTGAGTGGGAACGCACTGTGCTTAGACATACATACGATTATGTCGATTATATCTCCTTACATACTTATTATACTAATACGGACAATGATATACCCTCATTTCTCGCAAGCAATGTAAAGATGCATAGTTTTATCAGGGAGGTTGCAGACATATGCGAGGAAATAAAAGTGGAAAAGGATAGCAAAAAAGATATTAAGCTTTCCTTTGATGAATGGAATGTCTGGTACCACTTCCAGAAGGATTGTACACAACCTCCAAAATGGATTCAGGCACGGCCCATTGAAGAAGAGCTTTATAACTTTGCTGACGCTTTACTGGTTGGCAGTATGCTAATTACTCTTATAAATAATGCGGACGTTGTTAAGATTGCCTGTCTTGCACAGCTCGTAAATACAATTGCTCCGATAATGACAAAACCCCGGGGGCCAGCATGGGTTCAGACAACATATTATCCATTTATGTATACTTCGCTTTATGGTCGGGGTATCGCCTTAAAAGCTGAATTAGAAACGCCAACGTATACCTGCAATATCAGAGGAGATATACCTTTTATAGACTGCGCCGCTGTGCTTTCTAAAGATGGAGACGAGTTAACTCTATTCCTTGTCAATAAGAATATTGAGCAGGATATCTCCTGTAAAGTAAATCTGCCCGAAACTTCAGGCACAAACATTATCGAATGGATTACCTTAAGCGGATATAAACTCGATGATGTTAATACTGCAGCACATGCACCTGTAAAACCAGTGCGTCATCAGGGGGCAACTGTATCTGCAAAGGATGTCTTTTTTACACTTCCTGGAGCATCCTGGAATATGCTCCGCTTCCGTCTTAACTCTTAAGTGGCGTCCGTATCTTATTGTTTTAATATTTCTGATATAAATTTAATCAGTACAAGTACCACAAAGCAGTACTTCTACTATGCCAGTGAAAATATAGGCCTCTGCCAGAATTCTATATCAAAAATAATTTCAATAGTAAAAAGTTTTTTAATATTTTAGAGAAGGATAAATAAGAGTAAAAAATCTAACAGTGAAAATAAGAGTTCACAAGAAGATATACAGAATTCTTTCTTTAATGTAAAAATATGAAGTAGACCTAATTATCAGGCCTGTAGACTTTGCACCATTAAGATACAAAAAATAATACAGGGGGTAAACTTATACCATCCCTTCTATATACTATATAATCTTAATGACACCACCAGCCATAGAATTTATTTTACTTTTAAGATATATTATTTATATTTAACATCTCTTATTATAGAAAGGTCCCATGAAAGCACTAATTATTTACTGGTCGGGTACTGGAAACACAGAAAAAGTAGCCGTTACTATTTATGAAACATTGAAAAACAGCGGTATAAATTCGACATT
Source organism: uncultured Actinomycetota bacterium (assembly GCA_964616545.1). GTDB lineage: Bacteria > Actinomycetota > Humimicrobiia > Humimicrobiales > Humimicrobiaceae > JAQVEM01. The sequence goes on from CAZTUA010000002.1 coordinate 13,873, forward strand.
AAAGCGTGTAGGAGAAGCTTTAACTGAAGACTTATATGAATATGACCTGGTCTTTATCGGCTCGCCATCTCACCAGTGGCAGCCGGCAGCCCCGGTTTTAAAATATGTACTGGAGAAATTTAAATACTATAAAAAGAGCGGAAATATCAAGCTGGGTGCTCCCAAATTATCCGGTAAATGGGGAGTGGTCTTTGTTACATATTCCGGGCCGCATACAGGTATTAATGAAGCAACACCCGTGGGAAAATACCTTTGTCAATTCTTTGAACATTTAGGCTTTAGCATAGCCGGTCAATTATACACTGTAGGAGAGCACCACACTTCTCTGGAAAAAAGCACCGGAGGCAGGCTCGGTGACATCAGGGGTCGCCCCAACAAAAAAGATTTGAATTATGTATCAAAAAGAGTTAAAAGGATTATTGAAAATATCCCCGGTTGACGGATTTTTTAAACAAAAAGTTTTTTTAACTTCGGTGCAAAATTTCTTTATATTTTTAAATTATTAATTAAAGCAATAGTTTTAAAGTTTCTGCATTCCGGCTGGCTCCACTATTTACTCACAAATAAGTTCCTGGAAGAGAATTTGCTATCAGTTGTAAGGTTTACTCCCAGATGTTTCAATCCAACCTCATCTCCGGGAGTCGGTATGTGGGTCATATGCATTTCACACCCTCCCAGCCGGGGAAGCTTTTTCATTGCCATCTCTGCAGTGTGATTCGTTAGGGAGCTTATAGAAAGCGCAATTAAAGTTTCCTCCAGATCCAGACTTTCTGATTCTGCTTCCAAAATACCTTTTTTTAATTTTGATATCTGGTTAATAATTTGAGGTGAAAGTAAAAAAATCTCATCCGGTATATTAGAAAGAACTTTTATAGCATTGATAATGAGGCTTGAAGATGCATGCATAAGTTTTGAATTTTTCCCTGTAACAATACGACCATCGGGGAGCTCTATTGCTGCGCCGCAGAAGACACCCTCATTTCCCTTCCCTTTAAGTTCTGCTTCTTCTGCAGCTTTGCGGGCAATATCAACTACTTTCCTGTCAGAAGTTTTTACTTCAAGCTCTTTCATTAAAAAGGATACACGCTCAACAGTTTCCTTCTTTTCTACCCCCATTATGTATTCTTTGTAATAACGGAAGTAACGCCGGATTAGCTCCTGCTTTGATGCTTCCCGGACAGCTTCGTCGTCTATTATCCCTGATTTTGCACAGTTTACCCCCATATCAGTAGGTGAATTATACATAGGCATATTTGTGTTTCGCCTGTCTATAGTCCTGTTAAAGATAAGTTTTAATATCGGAAAACTTTCTACATCACGGTTATAGTTTGTTGCGCTTTCATCGTATTCATTAAGATGATAAGGGTCAACAAGATTAAAGTCTCCTATATCGGCAGTTGCCGCTTCATAGGCAATGTTAACAGGATGTTTGAGCGGCAGATTCCATATAGGAAATGTCTCAAATTTAGCATAACCCGAGTTAATCTCCTTCTTGTAATCATGGTAAAGCTGGGAAAGGCACACTGAAAGTTTACCGCTGCCGGGACCCGGAGCCGTAACCACTACAATTTTTTTATCTGTCTTGATATATTCATTTTTACCAAAACCTTCCCTGCTGCATATGGTATCCACATCTGCCGGATATCCTTTAATAGGATAGTGCAGATAGACTTTAATACCTCTGCGCTCCAGCTTATTTTTAAAAATTAATGCAGGACTCTGGTTTTTAAACCGGGTTATCACAACTGCAACAATATCCAGTCCCCATTTTCGAAGATCGTCAATCAGCTTTAATGTCGCTGCATCATAGGTTATTCCGAAGTCTCCTCTGACTCTGCCTTTTTCAATATCGCCGGCATAAATGCACAGTACAATATCAATTTTATCTTTTAGAGTTTGCAGTAGCCGTATTTTTACATTAGGCTCATAACCGGGGAGCACCCTTGCTGCATGGTAATCAAAGCAGAGTTTCCCGCCAAATTCAAGGTAAAGCTTGCTGTCAAACTTTTCCATGCGTTTAAGAATTGCAAGGCTCTGCTCTTTTAGATATTTTTGGTTATCAAATCCTATTATTTTACCCACAGGTCTAAATTCCGAAATGTTTTATTCTAATATTATATAGATTTTATAAAAAATTATTTCCGCTCCACATGACTTATTAGCCATTATATAAATTATATTACTGCGGGTAAACATAAAAATAACCGAAATTACCAATTCTTGTGCTAAATAAAAAAATAAATAAAAGCCTGCTGTAAAAGCTGGCTGCTCAAGGGTAAAAAAAGGGATTAATCTTTGCAATCAGGAATTTACGCGGCAGTATCCCTGGCAGTGGAAAAATACTTCCTGACCGCATTCGCAGCCTTCCGCCACCGGGGCTTGTGAATTTTTTTGATTATCGGTACATCAAAATTTAAATAATTTGTCGTAGCTTTACTCAAATCTGAATAATACCCCCGATACTCTGCCGGTAAGAGTTTTGCTACCTGATACATTATCTCATCTGTGATCAACCGGCGTTCTTCTTTATCCGGATATTTGCTGGCCGGACAAATCATGAATGGCTTACCAACCCTGATTGTGATCTTTGTTCTTCGCAGCTTTTTAATGTTCTCAGAAAACTTTTCCCCGCCATATTGAACAAAAGGCATAATCGGAGCTTTACTTTTCAGGGCAATGACCACCACACCAGTTTGTGCCTTAATCAGCCGCCCATCTTTTGTGCGTGTTCCTTCGGGTGCAATTGTAAAAAAATGCCCCTGATTGAGAACGTCGGCCGCTTTGTTAAAAGCCTGAAAATCAGCAGTACCGCGGTCAACCGGAATAGACCCCCAGGTATTAAATAAAAATCTTAAAAAGGGAGACTCAAATGTCTCCTTTTTAACCAGAGAAATTATCTTCCGTGGGTATGAATAGGTGAAACCTACAGGCGCGTCTAAAAAGTTTACATGATTACCAATAAATATCATTGGACCCTGGCGAGGTACATCCTTCAATGCTTTTCTATCTACATTGCATATCGTAAATAACATAAACCTCATAACAAGGTTGGTTAGAAGTTTAATCATTTATTATCAGTCTCCGACTATTAAATCAATCTGCTTTGTGAATATTTTTGCAGACAAATAATCTCCCTTTTCACAAATCGTTTCTCCGTCAGCATGCACAGGGAGACTTCCTTTAAGCGCGGTGATTTCAATACTGCCGGTCACTGGCATTTTAACAGAAGGATGACCTTCTTGTGTTCCAGCCATAATTTTAGTCATCAATTTGATAGCACCAATTCTACTTACCTGATCAACGATCATTAAACTAAACAATCCGTCATCAGGTTTCGATAAGGGTGTCATTTTAAATGAAGTGCCCATCCGCCACCCATTCATAACTGATATGATCAGACATTGTTGTTCAAAAGTCTCATTATCAAGCTTGACCCTCAACTCTGGAGCTTTGAAATATAAAAATATAGTTTTTATCGCAGCAATCAAATAACCCGGTATTCCTGAGAGGAAGGCAGGTAATTTTGCTGCTTCAAAACCCACGATAGTATCAAAGCCAATGCCAATTCCATTCCCGAAGAATTTACCCTCAGGATAATCCCCTCCAAAGACCTGTCCCACATCAATAGTTTTAGTTTTTCCATTTACAATTGCTTTTACAGCATCTTCAAACCCTGCAGGAATCCCCATACTGGCAGCAAAATCATTACCCCGCCCTGCGGGGATCACTGCAAGCTTTGGGATTTTCTTGCCTTCAAGTTTAGATGCCATCAGGCCGTTAATAATCTCATTTGAAGTGCCATCACCGCCTACGGCAACAACCACATCATAGCCTTTTTCTGCAGCCTCCCTGGCCAGTGTAGTAGGATCGCCCGGCCTGGCTGAAACTATCAGTGAGTAATCTGACAGATACTCCTCTAATAGTTTTTCAATTTTTGTTTTGTTTTTTAAAGCTGCACCCTTTGCAGCACTTGGATTTAATACAACCAGATATTTCATATTAATGATAATAAACTTTATTATTAATAATTAATATACAACTGAAAAATTGCAGCGCTTATATTATCATAAAGTCGCCGAAGCATAAAGCTAATTATGTAAAGAAATTAGGGCAGAGCTGGGATTTGCTGCTGTTTCCATGCATAGAAAAACAATATAAGGGACAGGCTGTTCCCCTTTCATAAAGAAGTTACCGGATTATCAGTATGCTGAAAACCCAAATTTTTAAATATCTCCCAAAGATGAACTGAAGCTTGAATATATTAAGAATTATATAAAAATACAGTTCACGTATGGACCAATCACGGTAACTTTTCTTTCGGTAACCGGTGCAGTATTATTTTAATATTTAAATAGATAAGAATTAGGATTTATTATATTGGAAGATTTGCATAATCTATAGGTAATCTCTATATTATTATCTGAGGGATCGGGATCCCCTGAAGGATGGCTGCGTGTAATATTCTTTTTGGTCCGCCAGAGTAAGATTAAATATCACCTGGCCATCTAAAATATTTGCGTAAGATAACATTTTCAGTAGTATAATAATAAACATGAAAAGGAAGCGTGCAGGTTTTATCTGAAGATAAACCTCTTTTTCTATGGTATATAAAATAATAACAGACCGGAGATAGCTTTAACATGAAAGTAGCAATAATTTCACCAATTGCATGGAGAACACCTCCAAGGCACTACGGCCCGTGGGAAAGAGTAGTATCACTGCTCACGGAAGGCCTTGTCAGAAAAAAAATAGATGTTACGTTATATGCAACCGGTGATTCATTAACATCAGCCGAGTTAAGAAGCATATGCAAACTGCCTTATGAGGAAGATAGGAACATAGATCCCAGGGTCTGGGAATGTCTTCATATATCAGAAGTAATGGAACAGGCAGACGAATTTGATATTATTCATAATAACTATGATTTTTTACCTCTGACTTACAGCAGACTGATAAAGACTCCAATGGTTACAACAATTCATGGATTTTCTTCGCCTAAGATTTTGCCTGTTTATAAGAAATATAATAAAACAACCCATTATGTCTCAATAAGTAATGCTGACAGGAGCCCTGAACTCGATTACATAAGAACCATATATCATGGTATAGATATTGATAATTTTACCTTAAGCGAAGATAAGGGAGAATACCTGCTCTATTTTGGCAGAATACATTCCGATAAAGGTACATGGGAAGCTATACAGGTGGCAAAAAATGTAAAAATGAAGCTAGTTATTGCAGGGATTATTCAGGATAAGGCGTACTATGAAAAATATGTTAAACCTTATTTAAATGATGATATTAATTATATCGGCCCGGTCGCTTCCCGGGAAAGGGATGCTGTCCTGGGAAACGCTTACGCTTTGCTGCATCCAATTAATTTCAACGAACCTTTTGGGTTAAGCGTTGTTGAATCAATGGCGTGCGGCACACCTGTACTTGCCTTTGGTAAAGGTTCCATGCCTGAGATTATTCAAGATGGCAAGAATGGTTTTCTTGTATCAAATATAGAAGAGATGGCCCTGAGATTAAAAGATATAGGTAACATTTCAAGAAAATTATGTCGTGAGACAGTTATAGAAAGATTCTCACAGGAGAGAATGGTAAAAGAATATATAGAAATATATAACGAGATATTAAATAAATAAGGATTGACCCTGCCGGCCAGTGCTGCATTATTAATTTAACCCAATAAGCCCGGTAAATAGATCTGGAAAATTTACGGCTGCAATAAAGAACTTAAGAAATTTTTTGATTTTCTAATTTCTATAAATATTTTAGATATAATACGACACACAGTTTCAGACATACCTTCGCAACACACCTCATTAAAGCCGGGGTTGATCTATTTAAGGTTCAGAAGTTAATGGGTCATGCAATCAGTTGGCGCTAATTTAGTTAAGTGCGTGTCCAACTTTTGGGGTTCAGATCAGCCTTGATACTACAAAAGTTTATATTAATTTTAACAACTCATAGATGGCAAAAGCTGTTGGTAGGTTATAGACAAGGATATAGCCAATAATATATTTAACTTTTACTAATACCTTTTAAATATTAGCCTTATTTGCAATAAAATTATTAAAAATAAGAAATGGAATTTGTTATAATCAAAATAATTTAATAATAATTAGAGTTCAACATAACCACGTAAAATATGTAATAAAGATTGGATTTACGAAAACAATTCACATAGAAACGGCTGTGCGAAGTAACCTTGCAAAGGAGTTGTATATAAAGATATGGAAACAATAGGCTCTAAACCAGTAGGATTGAAAGGAAGACTGGCAGGTGTAATTATGAACCTGATTCATGCCAGTCAATATAAAAAAATAATACAGAAATATTTAGTTGAAAACATTGACACTTCTGGCGAGCTATCAGTATTGGATATTGGATGCGGAGGTGGTAAGGTTGTAAACATATTTTCTTCTTTGATAAAAAAAGTAAAAATATTTGGTATAGATCATTCACTGGATATGGTTAATCTTTCTCAAAAAGTTAATAAGAATGGCATTAATGATGGAATGATTGAAATTGTTCAAGGTGATGTAAAAAAACTTCCATATCCAAACGATTCATTTAATATAGTGACTGCTTTTGATACTATAAGCTTTTGGAATGATTTTAATGACTCTATTAATGAGATTAAACGAGTATTAAAACAAGACGGTATTTTTTTTATAGTTAATGGATATCCTAAAGTGGGTACAAAATGGTATGATTTTGTAAAATTCAAAAATGATAATGAATATAGGGCTTTTCTAACCAGGCATGGTTTTAAAGAAATAAATTTAGTTATAGAAAAAAATACAATAATAATAAAAGCATTGAAATGATACTGTTTGCAAGGTTACTTCGCACAACAGCGCATATATACAATATGTCATTCCTAAAATAAAAAAGATATATAAGCACGAATAATTTTATAGGAGGAGAAATATAAAATGTCACAATTTGGAAAACCTACAGGATTTTTTGGAAAATTATTGGCAAAAGGTATGGCATTGGGGCATAGAGATTTTTATAAAAATACTGCAATGGCGCTTAATCTTAAACATGATGATAAATATCTTGAAATAGGATTTGGTTCCGGATTGTTCATTAAAAAATATGCTTCACATGTTGCAAAAATAGCCGGACTGGATTATTCAGAGGACATGGTAAATTTGGCAAATAGTATTAATAAAGATCTTATCAAATCAGGTAAAGCTGAATTTAAACAGGGAAATGTATCATCTCTACCCTGGCAAAATGACGAATTTTCTGTAGTTGTTGGAATTGAAACTTTTTACTTCTTACACCAACCAGTGTTAGCACTTAAGGAAATATATAGAGTATTATTTCCGGGTGGTAAGTTAGTAATTGAAATGGCATATAATAAAGATGACGGGCTAGACCATACTAAGAATATCAAAAAAATGAATTTAAACTTATATAGTGCTTATGAAATGAAAAAAATATTAAAAGAATCCGGGTTTAGTGATATAGTCATTGATTATTATAAAGGTTTCTGGATTCCCTTCAAGGGATATGTTGTTCCAAAAGGTATGATTGTTAAAGCTTTTAAAAAAAAAGCAGACATATAACTCTTTCTTAGTAGACTTATAAGATAAAAAATAGCCGGAGTTAGCCTGTAAGCCGAGCACTATCTCGGATAGGATATAATTTCTTAATTTGTATTGCAAAAAGAGTATAAAAGTAGATATGAGAAATTATATTGATAGCTTCCTTAACTATATGAAAGTTGAAAAAATAGCCTCCCCTTCTACAATTTACGGATACAATAAAGAGGTTGGAAAATTTATTGATTATATAACTTCAATAAATATTTCTGATATAAACTTAATTAGTACAAGTACCGTAAGGCAGTATTTCTACTATGCCAGGGAAAGCAGGGGCTTATGCCAGAGTTCCATATCAAAAATAATTGCTACTATAAAAAGCTTTTTTAACTACCTTGAGGAAGAAGAAATAATATTAAAGAATCCAGCAAGGAAAATAAAGGTTCCCAAAAAGATATGCAGGATCCCTTCTGTAATGTCAAAGTATGAGGTTGATTTAATTATTAAGTCTGTAGACTTTGCGCCTTTAAGATGCCGGAAAAATAATGTAAGGGATAAACTGGTCCTATCCCTACTCTACTATACCGGTATAAGGAAAAGTGAGCTGCTTAATCTAAACTGGACCGATATTAATCTTTCAAAGAGTTTTATTATTATAAGGCGAGGCAAGGGTGGAAAGGACAGGCTAATACCTCTACATAGAAAAGTTACCGAGCTAATTGATAAGTACCTTGATGAGAGGCTTCCATTAAAAACAGATGCATTAATAACCGGCGAACAGGGTAAAAGAATGTGCAAGGGCAGCTTTGTAAATTTACTTAAAATGTATCTTGGGCTATCCGGCCTTAAAAGAAAGGGTTATACAGCACACAGCTTCAGGCACAGTTTTGCCACTCACCTTGTTGAAGCCGGGGTTGATCTTTTTAAGGTTCAGAAGCTACTGGGCCATGCAAGTCTTGATACTACAAAAATTTATATTAATTTTAATAGTTCACAGATGGCGAAAGCTATTGATAGGTTATAGGCAAGGATATGCCAGTTATATAATCGTTATTTTTTATAAAGAATTTTTCAACGTTAGTATTTGACCTTGTAGTCCAATAATAATTAGTACGTGAAGAACATTATAATTATTTAGATAAAAACGCTATAAAAAATGCCTTTCCGAAATATTCAATATTAATATGCAAAGATTCTCTTTTTGCTATCTCGTAAAGGTCACCTGCAGTAAAGTATTTCTTGTATATGTTAAATGTTACCCCGTTATTCAGTTTTCTTATCTGTCTGCCTTCTTTCTGCCTTGTTCTTGCTCTTTCATCTGACCATGTTGAATCTACTATCACAATCTTTCCGTTTTTCTCGATTTTCTTCTTCACTAATATAAAGAATTGCATTTCTTCTTTAAGTGTTAAATGACTCAGGAAAAAGCCTGTAAAAAATACTGAAGCTTTTGATTTAATTTTATCAATCTGAAACGCGTCAAGTTTTATAAATTGACATTTTGAAAAACAATCCAGTACGACAGCACGTTCTTTAGCCTTTTTTAGCATATTCTCTGATTGGTCTATAAGAATTATTTTACTAACACTTATATAATAGTAAGGCATCCAGAATGCAGTTCCGCAGGGAACATCAAAAAAAACTCCGTTGAAGTTTTGTTTTTCAATAAACTCTTTTACATTGATTACGTCATGCTTGTATGCATTGGGGTCGGTTATTGATGCTGGACCTGTGCCTGATGTATATATCTCGTCATACTCTTCGGCTCTTTCATCATAATACAAATTCATAGATTTTTTCAATTCTTTTTTCTTCACTTTTCTTTCCCGATATTTAATTTATTTGATGTAGGTTATCAGATTGCACCTAACGTTCCGCGAGTACCTGATGTTGGCGACCAACGGGAGCCGGGTACTCGCTGTTAGGCAACGTACATAAAGATTACTGGACAACTTCTTCTCCACATTGGTTACATTTATAATAATAAAAGAAAACAGTACCTCCACAATATTTGCACGTAAAATCTTTCTTTTTTTGTTCTATAAATTCATCTATACCAAGTAACTTTATTTTTTTCAAATTATCAGGAATTTCATGTCTATATTTGAATCTATAATCACCTTCATGCGATTTTATTATTTTCTTATCTATCGTCTTACATGGAAAATCTTCACAGTATGCACAGTAATCAATGTGTTTCTTTTCATAACAGCACAGGCGTATTTTGCAACTCCATTTGCTTTTTCTTTTCTGATCTTTATTATCCGATGAACAACCTAAACATGATTTTTTATATGATGGGCAAGCCATACAAAACGCTCCGCATGGTGCTACTTCATCTTTTCTCTTATTCATAGGAGTCTCCTTTTTGTATGTCGCCTGACGTTCTGCGGCTTGTCGAAGTTGGCACCATGACCTTATCGTTGCTTTAATTCTACGTCTTAAACCCTACATTCGCTTTGAAACATGTGCCAATTTGGGCGGAGGCGCTTATACGCCGAAGCCGGCAAGCCGCTGTTGTAAGCCGTGCCATTTTTTATATTTTAATTCTATACAATTTTTCACGTATATCTCCAATTACTTCTAAGCCATTTTCATCTAATTGTAATTTATTTAAATATGTAAATTTTTTAAACAAAGCTAAACTTTTATGATTTTCCTCAGTAATAGTTAATTCTATAGCTTTAATTCCCATTCTTTTTGATGATTCAAATAATGAATTTATTAGTTTAATAGCAATGTTTTGCCTTCTGTATACTTCGTCAACACAGAGTTGCCAAATAAATATGGTATTTTTATCTATACTTTGCAAACCGGTAATTATACCGATTATATTGTTATTATATTCTGCGACTATAGTTGTTGAGTTATAATATTTCGATAAAATCCAATATACATAAATATTATAAGAATATACATAAGGACCATTTCTTTTTATAAGTGATTGTACTTTTTCGATATCGCTGTCTGAAATATTCCTTATAATTGCGTTCATTATTACTAATTACCTGTTAAAATGGCATGGCGTACAACTAGTTTTTATATGAAGTCACCGCCGATATTAAAATCCCATCCATTTCTTTACCTTCTCGCAGTTCCCTTTCGATGTTAGCATTTCGAGCAATTTAAATGCGACATCTAACGCCGTTGCAGGAGAGGAAGAAGTAATAATATTCCCATCCACAACAAGGTGCTGATCAAGAACTTCCGCCCCAAACTCTGTTAATTGTTTTCTGCTAATCCCATCAAGTAAATGATATGTTGTAGCTTTACGCCCCTTTAAAATACCACTTTTCCCCAGGGGTAAAGCACCTACACATACTGAAGCTATGATTTTCTTTTCTTCATTGAAAGCTCTAACCAATTTGAGAAAATCCTCATGATAGGCATCTTCATAGAACCCTTCTTTATAAAATCCACCGGGAATTGCTAAAGCATCATAATCTTTCACGTCAACTTCATCTATCTGAATTTCGGGAATAACAGTAAAATTCCAAGTGCACTTTAGTTTGGGACGCCTTCCTACAGTAGTTACTTCAACTGGAATATCTCCAAAAGCCCTGCTCCAGCCTAAAACATCTGTAAAAACACTGGCTTCATATGCTTCAAAACCGTTTGCTAAAAAAAGTAATATCTTCTTCATCTGCAATTACTCTTGGCGGAGATTTCATATAAATCTTTATTATACGAAGTGTTTTTATAAAATTTATTTAAGTCTACATATTATGCGAAATAACATTAAACTTTAAGTAATACCAGGCAAGTTTAATTCTAACAAATATTGTTAAATATATAAAACTTATCTTAGTGGGCAAAGAGAAATATTTATAAGATTAATTGCTGTCTAGACAACATTATGTTTATATACAAATACTTATTCAAGGTAAGAATCTAAATATGAACTAAAAATCATTGATACTTTACAGTTCCATGAAGTATCTGGTAAGGAAGAAGGAGAAATAATCATTTCACTTTCCTTATAACTTTAGATAATCTACTCCAGACTGCAGTTAAATCATCATTTATTTCTTTTAAATCATCTCCTAAAACAGTAACCTCTCCGGCAATTCCTGATTCTTTGAAGGTAATTACCAGGTACCTGCTACAATATGATTTTTCTCCCAGTTAACTTCTCGGGGCCAAAGGTTATCGCTTACCGGGAGCAAATTGAGATCCGGTGACAGCAGCTCACTATAACGATTAATGTTTTTTAGCCTGTAACGTTTTTTAATTTTGCCCCACGGACCCACATTAAAATAGAATGAATTGAGCAATGCCTGAAAGATATTCCCAATTTTATTTTTCCCGTTATTAATTTCAGGGATCATGGATAGTGCTAATGTTACACTGATATACTGCTTATTCAGCTTCATGGCTTCCATCGCACCAAAAAGTAAATGGCTGACAATTAATAAATCAAATTGATCTTAATATTTCAATTATCCGGGGTGATGCAGTATTATTGATATTATTTATCATTTTTATCAAAGAGAATATATTAAAAGATTTTTTGGCATTTGCCGCTTCAATATCAATATTTATATCAGGCCCTAATGGAATAAAATTGATACTAAAAGATTCTATTGTTTCTTTCCAATATGGATGGGTACCTATTGTAACATTAAAACCGGCTCCTGATAATTCTACACTCAAATTTATATATAGTTGTACATCTCCTCTTGTTTCAAGTGCTGGAATTAATATTTTCATTTTTTTTCTACGTTCCTTTCTCAAGCCTAGTATGGCGAAATTTTTTCTTAATTTAATAGCCGAACATTTCCTATAATGTGGCGCGGCTCGTGTGATGTGGCGGGATGATGACTCAGTCATCAAAACGACATTTCCCATAGCCACTGTTGTCCGATGTGTCGCGAAGCGACCAAAGATAACAGCGCCAGAGGCGCGCCACATTGTCTAAAATGGAGCGTAGCGACATTTTGGACAATGTATCCGAGTTTACGAAATTCATGAAATTTAGATAGCTCTTATCTTAATTTCATAAATTTGAGGGCAGCGTAGCTAAACCGTAAACTTTTTGTTATGCGAAGTCGCCTATTTCTTTATTTTTGGATTATTATAGTCAGTATTATTTATAACAAGATCGCTTTTTTCAATAGGTTTATACTCTTTTATGTATCTTTTTTGTAAAGGTATATATTTCTCATAATACTTTTTTATAAATTCCTCCCCATAAAGAGGCACATCTCTCTTCTTAGCTCTACTAATTACTTCAAAAAATGGAATATCTAAAAATATTCTATAATCAAAATATTTATCAATAGGATCTCTATATAATAATACACCTTCTAATATAACTATTGTTCCTTTATCAATACAATAATTTTTTTCCTTTGTATATGTATCTGTTGAAAAATCAAGCAACTTGAGTTTCTTATTTACTATATTATTTCTATTTAATGGAATGAGAAGTTCTTGTTCTAAAAGTTTTAAATTAAATGCATTATTAATGTAAGCCTCAATTTCATTTTTGCCTTTACTTCTAATATCGCTTGAATTATGAAAGTCATCTAAATTAATAACCTCCACCTTATACCCTCTACTTTTCATATGTCTTTTTAATAAAGACGTAAATTTAGTTTTACCCGAATTATCAACACCATTAATTCCTAACAAATAATTTTTCCCGTTATTATTACTTCTAATTTCTTTTTCAATTTCCCAAAAAATTTCAATACGATTAATATGTCCCCTAATTTCCTTTGAATCATTAGCAATGTAACAAGATGAAATATGATCTTTTTTACCATAACCATATAATGCCTGGATACAGGATAATTTGTTATCTTGACCTGCTTGAACATCATAAACAGTATCACCAATAACTATAGCTCTATTTGTATTAAAATAAGCCAGTAAATCTTTTATTATTTTTTCCTTGCTTTTTATATTTTTGTTACTCTTTATTACACTAAAATATTTCTTTATTCCCGTTGAAGTTAATACTAAATTTATATATTCTAGACTTCCATTTGAACATATTGCAATTTTATAGTTTCTTTCATATAGTTCTTCTAAAATGACTTCAATACCTTCATATAATTTTCCAAGCTCAGGTATTAGAGTTTTTTCATAATTTCCTATTAATTTAGCTAATTTTTCCCATTCAGAACACGATCCTGCTGGATATATGCTCTTGCAAAAATTCTCTGTCATTTCACCAAAATGTTTCATAACTACTTCTTCATCGGGAATAGATAAGTTCATATCATTAAAAGCTTTTTTAGTTGCCGCTATCGATACTAATTCAGTTTGATATAATGTACCGTCTAAATCAAATATTACTAGTTTCTCTTCCTCCATTCTTTTCCTCCATTCACTGTAACCTAAATTTAGGCGATTTCGCATAATGTGGCGGGATGATGATGCGGTCATCAAACCGGCATTTCACATAGCCGCTGTTGTCCGATGTGTCGCGAAGCGACCAAAGATAACAGCGGCAGAGGCGCGTCACATTTTAGACAACGTTCCGCGAATATACGAAGTTAACCCGGCCCCTTGCGTGCTTGAGCAATTTTAGGAAAAGTATACCATACTTTTTTCAGAATTGATCAAAGGGTTAATTTGCCGAAGGCCAAGGCGAAGCCGCAGCGTATATTCGCTGTTAGGTGTAGTGTTCTTTTTATTCCCACTTTTGAATTTCAATAATATTTCCTTCGGGATCTTTTGCATAAACAACAGAAATCTTTCCAACTTCATCTATTTCGGCATTGATCAATTTCCCTACGGCAGATCCCCCGTTCTCCAATAAAAGATTTAACTTCTGTTCCACATCTTCGACTGCGAATGCAATATGTCCAAAACCCTCTAAATTTATTTTCTTACCGATATTACTTATATTTTCGTTATATTCGAAAATCTCTAATGTTGGTCCATCTATATCATAACCAGGAAGAAGTAAATGCATTCCTTTTATCTTTGCATTTGATAAATCAGTTAATTTGTCAACCCAGTCACCTGAAAGATTTCTCTCTGGAGGTTTGGGTTTACAATCAAATACCTTGATATAAAAATCAGCCAATTTTTTCCAGTTATTACTTATAATATTTATATGTGAAAATTTTGTTTTCAATTCTTATCCTCTATGCTGTATAAAAAGAACATTACACCTAACTCGTTTTTATATGAAATGTTTTAGTAAAATCTATTTAAAACCGTATATTATACGAAAAAATATTAAACTTTAAGTAATACTAATCCGATTTAATTCTAACAAATATTGTTAAATACATAAAACTTATCTGAGTGGGCAAAGAGAAATATTTATAAGATTAATTGCTGTTTAGACAACATTATGTTTATATACAAATACTTATTCAAGGTAAGAATCTAAATATGAATTAAAAATCATTGATACTGCACAGTTCGATGAAGTATCTGGTAAGGAATGAGGAGAAATAATCATTTCACTTTCCTTATAACTTTAGATAGATTATTGACCTTACCCCAATCTTTGGTGCAGTTCGCCATCCTAAGTTTCAAATTGGGCTAGTTTCTTGGGGAAAGGGCAAGAGCTTGCAGATAAAGCTAACGTTTCCAGACAAACAATAATTGCTATTGAAAAAGAAAAATTCGATCCTTCTTTGAAACTAGCTTTTAAAATAGCCAGGCTATTTAAAAAACCAATAGAAAGTATTTTTATACTAAATGATAATTAAACCAAAAGAAGTGCTTATAGGCTGACTCTAAAAATTTTTAGCTTGCTTGAAAGAATTAAAATAGCTGGAGTAAGCCTGTAAGCCGAGCACTATCTCTAATAGGATAT
>CAZTUA010000003.1:0-6736 GCA_964616545.1 uncultured Actinomycetota bacterium
GGATAATGTAAACTTAAGAAAAGCAGGGATAAAGGATATGAGGCACTGGAAGGAAGCACTCCGGGATTATATAGATAGCAGATAATAGATTTTTGTGCATGTTTGATTATAAAGTCTGGCGGAAAACTAAATAAAAAGTGAGAGAATATAATATCCAGAGGGTATGCGGATAAGAGAAATCCATATCCTGATATTAGATGCTCCTGCTTATTGAAATTGGTTTCTTATATTATTTGCTTGATATATCAAACTCTATTTTTTCTGTTTCAAAATAGGTGTCCTGTGAGGTTATACGGAAATCTATTTCGGCTTTTCCGGGAGATGCACATTGCAGTACCAGTATAATATTTATATAATCATTTGCTCTGACCGGAAATGTCTTTACCCACATATACTTTCCCTGCCACATGGAGGGTTCCAGGTTTATAGCCGCCTTCCGGTCAACACCGAGAAAGTCAAGATTGTCAGATAGTGAAAGCTCAATCGAAGTGATCTCTGCATCCTCATCATTATCGTTTATAATGCGGTATTCTATTTCAAGCTTTTCTCCGAAACTGAAATATTCCTGTTCAAAGTCATGTGTTATATTTATATCTTTCTTCTTACCGCCGTATTCATAGAATACGATGGGCTCGTCCATGCGCTCCCACCTGTAGCGGAATATTTCTTTTACATTGAAAGCAGCTATGAGCTCCTCCTCGATGTTGACAAAATATACTTTCTTTCCCTCTTCCAGATTTTTAATGACATCTTCCGGCGTGTACCTTTCATCCTTATGTGTTATTAAGGTTACTTTTTTATCAGGTCTTTCATAAATATTTATAAATTCACCTATATTTGATGAAGAAGAGACTACATAGATGACAGACCCGCCTTCCGCATGATCAAATATCCGTTCCCAGAAGTTATATATTTCCAGAGGTTCTGATCGGTCTGCTTCTTTGTAGTTTTTTGCTGCAAGCAGGGCTGGAGATGCCATGAAAAAGATAAATAAAATAGTGATTACAAAATAGTTAAATATTTTGATTCTTTTCGGCCTGCCTTTATTTTTTAAGCTGCTGCGTGTATATGTTGTCTCATATCCAGCTTTTTTAAATAAGCCGGTAATCCGGTCATATATAAAAAGAAATCCATATGATATATAAATCGATATGATAATCAGGGTGTTCAGAGTATAATTAGCAGGCATCCATCCCAGGTAAAGGATTGTTATCAGCAGATTTAGAAATATCAGGAAAATTGAGGAGACCGCCAATCTCCAGTTTTTCCTGAAAAGATAAATAATACCCAGCAATGCAATAATTAAAAGCAGCGGTCCCAGGTTACTGTAGATTATCTCAATAAATTGTTTCCCTGCAGTTGCAAAACTCTTTATGTCCCAGTGGTTAAAAGTGCTGCCGTGAACCCTTCCGTCAACATTTCTACCGGTAATATAATAAACAAAATTTTTTAAAGTAGTTACAGGTCCATAGCCCTGAAGAGATCTTACTGGGAGCCACCCGTAGAGGGTAAGAGGCATTAAGAAAAATAAAATACCTGTAAATACTGCTTTTACATTCTTAAACATATCCGGCTTTACAAGAATTATGTATAAGATAAAAGCAGGCATGATAAAAAAAGCAAGTGGATGATTCGTAAGGCTAAGGCCCAGTGCGGCTGCAAAAAAATACAGTTTCTTCCTTTCGGGTCTTTCAGCGTATGAAAACATGGCAAAGAGTATGAGAGCTATAAAAAAACTGTTTAATGTATCAAATTCAAGTCTGTTTGCGACAGTCCAGTAGTCAAATAAAAATGCAAAAGTAAGAGAGGCTGCAAAGCTTATAATTACATTTTTAACAAGTTTGTTTATGGCGAGGAAAACAAAAAGGATGGTTAGGGCCCCGAATACAGCTGATATCAGGTTTAGCCTGTATGAAAGTTCACCAACAGGTATGATCGAGAAAAGTTTTCCTATAATTGAGAATGCGGGGTAACCTGTGGGGACCATTACCTGCATTATGGGCAGTTGAAGGGCATACCATGTGGTATCTCCGCCGACGAGTTTTCTCTCGAGTGTCAGGATATAGATGATGAACGGTACGGCAAATGAAAGGATTGAGAATATCGGTACACGGTATTTAAGAAATACTTCTTTTATCCTATCAGCATAATATAACATTTTTTAGCGCCGTTCTCCTGACAGTACCGGTTGATAAATGTTAAACCCGGAAAGGAGCATAACCTTAAATACTTCTGAGGTTTTTAAACTTAACAAATGATATCAGAAAACTATTTTTAAAGAAACCTAAGATCTTGATTCTTGCAAAGAGCAATAGATGGTATTTCTATTGCGGAAAGTCTACTATAATGGGATAATATTTTAATTTTAAAATAAGGATCTGTCTTGAATTTTGAAAATAAAATTAAAAGTGAAGCCAGATTGGAAACTGTAGCATGTAATCTTTGCGGATCTGAAGATTACAGTGTTTTGATAGAGCCCGGTGTAAAAGAATTTGATCCAATGCAGGTTATAACTGCATCTAAAGGGATAAGAGGTACCCAGAGAATTGTACGCTGTTCAAACTGCGGGCTTGTTTATGTAAATCCAAGGATTGATACAGAAACTGTGGCTTACAGTTACAGTAATGCAAAAGACGAAGTCTACGTAAAGGGAGCTGCCGGCCGAAAGCGTACTTTCAGGCGATATGTAAAAAAGATAGGGAAATGGCGCAGGCCACCGGGGAGGCTTCTTGATATTGGTTGTGCGGCAGGTTTCTTTGTTCACGAAGCACGCAAATGTGGATGGGATGCAACAGGTATTGAACCCAGTAAATGGCTTGTTAAATGGGGGATAAAAAATCTTGGAGAGAAGCTTTATGAAGGTACCTTACGGCAAGGCAGGTTTAAGGAGGGTGAATTTGATTTGCTGACAATGTGGGATGTGCTGGAACATCTGCCTGACCCGGCCGGCGAGCTGCATGAATGCAACCGCATCCTCAAGCAGGGTGGAATGCTTGTCATCAATTACCCGGATTTTGGCAGTATACTGGCAAGACTTACGGGCAGCCGCTGGTGGTTCTTATTATCAAATCATCTATATTATTTTACACCTGATACCATGCGCAGGTATCTTCAAAAGTCTGGCTTTGAGGTAAAGCGGTTTTCTCCACACTGGCAGACGCTGCCGCTTGGTTATCTATCAAAGATACTGGGCATATACAGTAATAGATTATCACGAATCAGCGGGCGTTTTTTTAAGGTTCTGGGACTTGAAAATATTCCTATACCTTATTATGCAGCACAAACCAATGTCATTGCGGTTAAGAAATAATATAAAAGGAAGGTATGGGCAATAATATACAAGATAAAAAGCGCAAAGCGATAGTCCTGGGGGCCGGGGCTACAGGTCTTGCTGCGGCATGGAGACTTGCGCAAAATGATTTTAAAGTAAAAGTTTTTGAAAAAGAAGATCATATTGGCGGCCAGGCCCGGACATTCAGACATAACGATTTTCTAATGGACCTTGGGCCTCACAAAATTTTCTCAAATCTGGATTATGTGATGAAGGTTATACGGGATCTCCTGAAGGATGATTTAATTGAGAGGAAGAAAAGGAGCAGGATCCTGGTAAATGGTAAGTATATAAACTTTCCGATAAAGCCTAAAGAGATGATTACCGTTTTGAAGCCCTGGCAGGGGGTCAGGGTCATTTCAAATTTTTTAATCACTATACTGCTGTCAGACCGTAAGAATGTCAGAGTCAACAATTATGAAGATTGGATGATAAAGCATTTCGGCCGCGTGATGTACGAGATGTTTGTAAGACCGACTACAGAGAAAATATGGGGCGAATCCCATTCGCTGGGAGTAGAACTGGCGGAAACCAGGATAAGGGTTCCAAATATTAAAGAAATGTTTAAAGAGGTTGTGCTGAAGATCAAACCCGGCAGGCTGGTTAATGCTGAGACATTTTTTTATCCCAGATACGGAATTGGTATGATCCCGGACAGGATGTTCGCAAAACTAAAAGAATCGGGCGGTATAGTAGAATGCGGAATACATCCTGTAGAGATTAAGACAGCCGACGGTCATATAAGTAATATAAAATGGTCTGATGGCACTTACGAAAATATCGGCAAGGAAGACATACTTGTTTCTACCATCCCAAAAAAGGACCTTATCGACATAATGGATTCTTCCCCTGATGAGGATACCAGCATCGCCCTCAGTTCCCTTAAGGAAAGAAGCATAATTCTTGTGTATATAATAGTTAACAGGCCGTCTGTTACAAGTGATAACTGGATTTTCTTCCCCGGAAAGGAAATAGTGTTTAACAGGCTTTTTGAGCAAAAGAATTGCAGCCCATTTATGTGTCCGAAAGACAGGACAATACTTTGCCTGGAAGTTACATGCCACCTTGACGACCCTGTCTGGCGTACCTCAGTTAATGACCTTTACAGCAAGATTGTGGAAAACCTCGAGACAGCAGGGCTGGTGGAACCAGAAGATATTGTAGATCATTTTCAGGTGAAATTGGCCCATGCTTATCCTATTCTTGATATTTATCATAAGGGTAATCTTGAAACAGTCATGGATTATTTTGACAGGTATGAAAACCTGTATTCAATTGGCAGGCAGGGAGGTTCAATATATGGCGGAGTCCCTGATTGCATGGACATGGGATTCATTACAGGTGATTTTATAATTTCGAAACGCCCTCATAATCAATGGAAAGCTGAACGCGAAAGGTTCAATGAATATATAGTAATTGATTGAGTGTGGTATTTTTACCGTTAACATTTAAAATTATGTTATATTCAATCGGGCTGATTTTTTAACAAGCTTCCTTATTTTTATAAGCCTGTATATATTCATTTCACTTTTTGTTTCAAACTTCTTCCTCAGTAAATCAAATGGTTGCTTTATCACTTTAAAAGGGTGAAAAATTAGTTTGAATAATAGAAATTTTAAATATGTCATATTCCTGAACCTGCATAACTCTGGATAATCATTTCGCCATGTAGGGGCAAAAGTCAGTTCAGAATAATCTGAATATCCTTTAAATAGATCAAATGTTTTTGTTCCCGGGATAGGGGTCATGATAAAAAGAGCTATTTCATCTATTCCTGCCCTGGTAAGCTCTTTTATATATTTTTGTGTTAAGAACCGGTCAAAGCTGTCTTCGCCGGGAAATCCCAGGACAAAGCATGCCTGTGACCTGATTCCCAATCTGTTCATTTCCGATGTCATTTCCAGGGCAAATTTATGCTTAAACGGCTTGTTCATAAGTTTCAGTATTTTTTTTGATCCTGATTCCGGTGAAAAAGAAATGTAATTACAGCCTGCCTGTTTCATCAAACTGAGAGTATCTATGCTGATAGTTTCAATTTTGCTTCCAGAAGCAAGTTTCCATGTTATTTTTAAATCCCTGTCAATAATCAGCCTGCATATATCAATAATACGTTTTTCATTTGTTGTAGGATTTAGATCTTCAAGGTGAAATTCAGATACGTTATATTCAGCAGACAAAAATTCAAATTCTTTTACCACATTTTTGGGGCTGCGGGCTCTCCATTTATTATTGTTCATAGAAGGTACAACACAAAATGAACAGTTGAAGGGGCACCCCCTGGATGTCATGACTGAAAGGTAATTTCCCTGCATGGGACCATGTGAATATCCAAGTTCCCAGTAATTTTTGACCGGGAACAGGTCCCATGCAGGAAACGGCAGGGAATCAAGACCGTAGTTGATATTTGTATCATTGTTTACCGTATATCTGCCGTCAGTTTTCTTATAAATAATACCCGGGATAGAACTGATTGCAGAATTGTCTCCATGTTCCAGATTGTTTATCAGGGCCGGGACATTTTCTTCGCATTCTCCCTGAATAATGTAATCTGCACCGGAATCAAAAAAAACTTTATAGATAAATTTTAACGGACAACCTATAACACCCTGGGAATTTTCTATAAGTATTATCCTCATTAAGGGATAATTTTCTTTTATAAGTCTTATAGTCTTATGCAAAACATAATTAGCCATTACAGTGCTGACGTAAAGGATGCAGTACCTGCAGTCTGCAGGTATCTTCCTGACTGTTTCATCAAATGTAATGCCCTGTATTATATACCTGTCCTCGGCCCATGCATTAAGGGGGTTTTCTCCAAAAGAATCTATGACCCCTATGTCGTATTTTTCTCTGAGAACAGCTGCAAGATATGCGGCAATTATCGGCATATATGGTATGCCGCTGCCAAGATTGTCCTGATGAAGCGTTACTAACTGGGGGCATATAATTGTAATTTTTGTTTTCAATAGTATATAAATTAAATAGTTCCAGAATATTATTTTACCTGCCTGAATAAAACATATTATCATAATTTTTAATAAGTTTCCTATTAACCAGGAAAGAATAATTACGGCCCCCGGTTATTATTAAACATTGTAAAATATCATTATTTGTAGTAAAAATTATTTTTAATTATCAAATTTACGTTTAATATAGGTTTATTTACAATGGGTAAGAGAATAATTAAAGGTATAGGCGCTTTTTCTACAGGATTTTATGAAAAAATTAAAACTATGAAGCCAGGAATAAAGATGAGCAGAAAAAATATAATAATGATAGCAGCAGTTCTGGCGGCGGTGCTGATAGCTGCAATCGCTGCAGGTTACTATTATTATTTCAAGATTTACAGCATGCCAAATTTTGAGGATGAACTGTATAATAAAGTAACCGCCCCGTCAATTGAAA
>CAZTUA010000004.1:0-8779 GCA_964616545.1 uncultured Actinomycetota bacterium
AACAGAGAGAGGCAATTGCAAGGGCTCTTGTTAATGAACCTTCTGTAATCCTTGCCGATGAGCCGACCGGAAACCTGGATTCAAGAACCGGTGAAGAAATAATGGCTATCTTTCAAAGATTGAACAGAAAAGGAAAGACCATAATAATAGTCACTCATGAACTGGAAATAGCGCAGCATACCCATAAAATAATTTATTTAAGAGACGGTATCATCCATGACCATGAAGATGTAAAAAATCAAATATCTGCGGAGGAAAGATTAAAAAATATGCCAAAACTTGAAGACAGGCTAACCGCAAACCAGGATAATAAAAAACCATGAAAAGATTCCTTGAAAATATAAAAATTGCATTCCAGGCTTTATTCTTAAATAAAACGCGGTCATTTCTGACAATGCTCGGCATTATTATAGGCGTTGGAGCTGTGGTAGCAATGTTATCAATAGGAACAGGCGCCCAGCAATCCGTAATCCAGAGTGTCCAGGATATTGGTTCCAACCTTATTATAGTTACCCCGGGCAGCCCGGAACAGGAAATGGAGGCCGGGATGCGATTCATGCTCGGAGAGCAGCAGGCTAAATTAAAATCGGGAGATATACAGGCAATTGAAAGAGACGCATCCCTTATAACCGATGTTGCTCCGGTTGTATACAGCTCCTCTGTTGTTTCATATTTAAACAAAAGTACCCGCTCTACCGTGTACGCCTCATCTGAAAAAGGCGGAGAACTCTATAATATGAATGTGGAAAAAGGCAAATTTTATTCCAGAAGCGATGTTACAAACACTTCAAACGTTGCCGTAATCGGTCAGACGACAGTTAAAAAACTATTCGGTAGTACAGACCCGATAGGGAAAATAGTCAGAATTGATGGTAAGAACTTTAAGGTGATAGGAACACTTGAATCCCGGGGAACCGATATGTTTGGTAATGACCAGGATGATTTTATAAGCATTCCGGTAACAACCGCCCAGAATAAATTATATGGACTTGATTCATACAATATGATACTTGCCCAGAGCGTCAGTGAAAAAGACATAGACGCAGCCACCGAAGAGATAAAATCTATACTGAGAAGGCACAGAAATATAAGATTTGGTGAAAAAGACGATTTCAGTGCACAGAATCAAACACAGCTGCTTGATGTAATCGGTGCAATAACGGGAATTTTTACAGTTGTAATCGCAGGGATTGCAAGTATATCACTCCTGGTCGGGGGTATCGGTATAATGAATATAATGCTTGTTTCGGTTACCGAAAGAACAAGAGAAATAGGAATAAGAAAGGCCATAGGAGCAAAAAACAGAGATATACTTATTCAATTTCTGGTAGAAAGCACGGTTTTAAGTATCACCGGCGGTATTTTCGGCATCCTCTTTGCAGTCCTTGTATCGATAATACTGAACAGGTTCACCATCCTTGATACATCGATTACTCTGATGCCTATAGTCATTGCTCTGAGTTTCTCTACAGTCGTGGGATTATTCTTTGGCATCTATCCGGCAATGCGTGCCGCCCGTCTTAACCCTATAGATGCCTTAAGATATGAGTAATATAAAGCTATTTTACCAGGCCCAGAGTTTCTTTAAATTCTACAGGCAAAGATGAAAAGGAAGATAAAAGGGAAAAACAGGCAGAAGAAGCTGCCACTGGTTCCTATCAATTGAAGATGCACAAAGTAAACTGAAGGCATGGAGAAGAGATTATAATGAGTTCAGGCCACATAGTTCCCTGGGGAACATGACTCTGGCTGACTTTGCCAGGAGCCATTCTGGAGGATTAAATAAGCCGAATTACTAACATTAGGGTTGGACTAGTTTTTGGGGGAAAGGTCAACTCCCATGTATTTATTAGTCAAAGCTTCAAAATCCTCATCTTTAAAGAGTAGTATTTATCTTAAAAACTTTACATTTTACTTTTTATAAAAACAATTGCATAATATGACTACAAAAAAAATATTTAAATATATACAGATATGAAAATATTAAATTACAAAATACTTTTAAAAAAAGAACCTGAAGGAGGATTCACAGTTTTTGTACCTTCTTTACCCGGCTGTATTACATATGGCGATACACTTGATGAAGCAATAGAAAAAGCTAAAGAAGCTATTGAATTATATATTGAGAGTTTAAAAGCTCATGGTGAAGAGATACCTACTGAAGAAAATATGTTAGAATACACTCTATCAGTTGATACAAATGCCTAAACTGCCTTCCCTTACACCAAATAAGATTATTAAAATACTTAAATCCAGGGGTTTTGTCCTGGATAGGATAAAAGGCAGTCACCATATTTATTACTTGCCAAAAACAAAAGTAAGAGTTGTTGTGCCATTCCATAAAAAAGACCTGCCTAAAGGTACCTGTCTTGCAATTTTAAAAAGTGCTGGATTAGATAAAGAAGAATTAGATAATCTTATTTAATGATGATCCAATAAAGCTAATTTTTCCCAGATAACTCTTGTACTAAATAGAAAAAACAAATTAAAATCGCTGATCCCCTGTATAATAAAACACATACAATTTAAGCCCGTACAGACTAAAAAACTGCAAAGATATCTTTAAGAAATATCTCCTATTTGCCAGCCTGGAAGGCAAAAAATAGCTGGAGTTAGCCTGTAAGCCGAGTTATATGCTAATATTAGAATAATAATCCTAAGATATTAATATTCTATCTTTATTCAATAATTACTACTCATCTACCTTCCCATTCATGAGAAGAGCTCCCTATAATATCCGGCAGTGGATCCAGAAACCTTAACCTGGGCCCGGCTGGTCCGGCGTTAAGGGCTACAACTACAGTAGGATTAGAAATGATTGATATTTTAAATATACTGTGTTAGATTGCATTAAAGTTAATAGAGGTATTTTTATGAAAAAGACAATTACAATAAGTATCCCTAAATCTATCAAGCAGAGGCTGGATAGAATAGCCAAAAAAGAACAGGAGTTTAAATATGGATGTATATGAGGCTATTTTTTCAAGGAGAACTATAAGAGATTTTCAAGCAAAAGCTATAAATGAGGATATTATTAAAAAGATAATTGATGCTGGTCTTCATGCTCCTTCCAATAATCATATGAGAGAATGGCAGTTCGTAGTTATTCAGGATCAATCGGTACGGGTAAAAGTAATTGACAGGATACAGAAACATTATACAAAAGAGGAGGTAGAAGCCTGGCTTGATAGCTGGAATAGTACAGATCCGGTTCAGCGGTCAATGTATATCGATGGTGTTCCAAAGCAGCATAGAATGCTGCTTTCAGCAGGGTGCCTGATCCTGCCTTTCTTCCGACAGCCGCGGCCGCTCCTTAAACCGGAAAACCTGTCTTCATTGAATGCTTTTGCTTCGATATGGTGCTGTATTGAAAATATGTTGATTGCAGCAGTATCAGAGGGTATATATGGTGTCACGAGGATACCTTTTGATAAGGAAATCAAATATATCAAAGAAGTGGTGAACTGCCCGGCAGATTATGAAATTCCATGTTTCCTTGCACTTGGATATCCAGGTGATAATGCTTCAAAAATTAAACAGCATTCTGTTAAAGCAGGAGATCGAATCCATTGGAATTGCTGGTAACTGGCGATAGAAGTTTATAAAATAATAGATTTAATATCTTCGAAATTCTTCATTTTTTACTGATTCAATAATCAAATCGTAAGTATGGAAAAAATGAAGAGCATAACAAAAAGTTGGTTGTTGCTGTGAATACACAAAGAAGCGTCTTCTTAATATTTAACGTAATTAACAGTAACTGCTTAATTATCACTTAATTTAGGAGGAAAATGAAAACCAATAAACCTATATTTAATCATGTTGATTGTATAAACATTTACAAAAACGAGCCCTTTATATATTTTAGCAGGACTCGTTTTTGTATAGATAATTATAAAATCTTATATATTCATATTTAAGGTAATAAAACTGCTATCCGGATTCCTCCAGGTCTTTTTTAACTGATTCCTCGTACTTGGCTGCGTTTTTTTTGATTTCAGCTACTCTGTCTTTAATGAGTTCAAAAGTTTTTCCACGGCATTCTTCCATGTATTCTGTTAATATCTTCCGTGTATCTTCGCCTTTACGCGGCGCAATTAGAAGCCCGGCTAAAACTCCCAGTCCGAAGATAAGCAGCGTATAGCCAAAAACATCTGAATTCTTCATTACTTCTGCTCCTTTCTGGCTCTTCTTCTGTTTCTTGCCTTTATAGCCTGCCATATTATTATTAAAATTATTCCTATTATAATCAATACAGGAGCAGTTGCAATTAATGCCATTATTATCCAGTTAAAAGCTGTTACAGCCCCTCTAAGACCTCTTTTCAGAGCATCCAGGAACCCCCAGCCGGTAGCCGTCTTTATTGGGTCTGGTTCATGGAAATAAACATCAATGGTGGAAAAAGATACCCTGTCATCGAGATATCTCATTTTCCCCTTGATTACTTCTATTTCTCCCTGGACATTGTTGAGCTCTCGCCACACTTCTGTGGTATCGCTGACCTTCTTTGATTCTTTCATCAACTCAAGAAGTACTTCTTCCTGCGCTTCGTAATTTCTCAATCTGCTTTCAAGGTCAACATATTCCTGTGTTATGTCCTGGCCGCTGCTTGAACTATTCTTTACAGTTCCCATTTCCTTGATTCTATTCAGGGCAGGATTATATGCATTGGCGGGAACCCTCAGTGTGATATAGCCGCCGGTTAGATTCCCTTCTGAATCAGAGTGACTCTGGCTGCTGGCAACAAAACCGCCGCTCTGCTCGGCAAGATTGGTAAGCTCGAGCATAGTCTCCTCAAATTTTCCTGTTTCTATTTCTATTTCAATATAGGCGGTTTTAATTACTTTCCTGTCGCCGTTAACGGGTGTCTCGCCATACTGGGCAGTTGTACCTTCCGCGCTTTTTTCTTCAATAGCAGCTTCTTCAGACATTTCCATATCCATTTCTGGTTCGGCTGCCGGTGCTTCTGCGGGTGTCTCGGGTGCAAGTCCCATTTCTTCTGAGACTGCTTCTTCGAAAGACCCGGATGCTCTGGCGCACCCTGCAAAAATTATCCCTATCATTAAAACAGTAACAAGGAAGAGAGCAAAAAATTTAGGTGATATTTTTTTAATCTTCATTTTTACCTCCATTACTCTAAAATTAATTTTTTATATTAAAAACTTTTTATTTATTAATAATTATAACAGGTTTAATGATTCCTTATTTACCGTAAATTAATTATCATTCAAATAGTTCTTAAAATCCACATTAATATCCCGGTTAAACTAAATTTATAATATATATTCGAAGAACTGTTGTTTTAAATGAGGTATTTAAAAAATTAACCTTAATAAAAATGCTGGTACTTTTAATATATAGATAAAACTCTTAATTACTAATCTATGTTTTATATCTAAATATCTACCAGCTGCCCGTCTTTATATATTCATCTATTGCCCTGGCCGTATTCATGCCCGCACCCATTGCAAGAATAACCGTTGCCGCACCTGTAACTATATCTCCACCCGCAAATACACCTTTTATGTTTGTTTTGCCTGTTGAAGGGTCCGCCTTTATATTTCCCCATTTTGCAAGCTCTAATCCGGGAATTTTAGAGGTAAGAAGCGGATTCGGCCCCTGGCCTATTGCCATTATTACAACATCAACTTCAATATCGAATTCCGAGCCCTTTACCGGTATTGGCCTTCTCCTTCCTGACCGGTCAGGCTCTCCCAGCTCCATCCTGATACATCTTATTTTCTTAACCCAGCCATCTTTCCCTATTATTTCAACCGGATTTGTAAGCAGCTTAAATTCAATTCCCTCATCTGCGGCATGCTCTATCTCTTCATCTCTGGCAGGCATTTCTTTTTTGCTTCTTCTGTATACAAGGTAAACATTCTTACCGCCCAGCCTTTTTGCAGTTCTTGCAGAGTCCAGTGCTACATTTCCGCCTCCGACCACGGCCACCCTGCGGCCCCTGACAATCGGTGTATCACATTCTGGAAACTTATAAGCTTTCATCAGATTTGACCTTGTAAGATATTCATTTGCCGAGTAAACACCGTTCAGGTTTTCACCGGGGATACCCATGAAATAAGGGAGGCCCGCACCGGTTGATATAAAGACAGCCTTAAAGCCCTTTTTAAATAAATCGTCCAGGGTCAATATTTTTCCTATTACCATGTTCTTTTCAATCTTAACGCCAAGGCTTTTCACGTAATCAATCTCTTTTTGCACTATTTCCTTGGGAAGTCTGAACTCTGGAATGCCGTAAATCAATACTCCCCCCGGTTTATGCAATGCTTCAAATACAGTAACCTGGTAACCCATTTTTGCCAGCTCAGCGCTGCATATCAGGCCGGCAGGACCCGAACCTATTACCGCAACTTTTTCTTTTGTACATTTTTTTGTAACCTTTGACCATTCACACTCTTTGATTCCTTCAGCTATATGCTTCATTTCTCTATCTGCCACATAACGCTCCAGCCTCCCGATAGCCACCGGTTCTCCTCTGGCACCAAGGATGCATTCTTTCTCACACTGGTCTTCCTGGGGACACACCCTCCCGCATATTGCCGGGAGTCCATTTTTCTCTCTAATCTTTTCAAGAGCTTCGTCAAATTTCTTTTCCTGGATTAGCCCTATAAAGCTTTTTATATCAATTTCTACCGGACAGCCTTTTATACAACGTGGATTTTTGCACTGAATGCATCTGGATGCTTCCCGCAGGGCATCTTCTTCGGAATATCCCAGAGTAACCTCATTAAAATTATTAATTCTACCGGCAGGGTCCTGTTCGGGCACCGGTACTCTGGGAATTTTCTCTTTTTTTACCTTTTTTTTATTTACTTTTTCAGTCATATTACAGTTTATCTTCTCCCAGCCTGCACTTATGTTCGTAAGCGCTCATGCATTCTTTTTCCTGGTCGCAGTAAATTTTTTGTCTCGACAGAAGCAGTTCAAAGTTAACCTGATGCCCGTCAAATTCAGGTCCGTTCACACATACAAACCTGGTTTCACCTCCGACTTCCACCCTGCATGCACCGCACATGCCGGTTCCGTCAACCATTATGGAATTAAGGGAAACTATGGTTTTTATTTTAAAAGGCCTGGTCACTTCAGACACAGCCTTCATCATCAAAGCCGGTCCGATAGCAACTGCTCTGGCAATGCCGGTTTTTTTACCGGTCTTCTCTTTAGTATTTTTTTTAAGATATTCTTTCAAAAACCCTGATACAAATCCGTGATACCCTTTAGAACCATCATCGGTGCAAACATATAACTCATCTGATGCCTTATTCATTTCTCTTTCTAAAATAATAAAATCTTTGCTTTTTGCGCCGATGATAGAGATTATGTAATTTCCTGCTTTTTTCAGCTCAATGGTTATGGGAAGAATCGGGGCTATCCCCACTCCGCCTCCAACACATATAACTTTACCGAATTTCTTAATTTCAGAAGCATTTCCGAGAGGGCCGACTACGTCAAGTATCTCATCACCCTGCTTTAACCGTGACAATAGAGAAGTTGTCTTACCCGCTCTCATTGAAACCAGCATAATTATTCCTTTTTTAGGGTCATAGTCCGCAATGGTCAAAGGAATTCTTTCGCCTTCTTCATTGATTCTTATTATCACAAACTGGCCGGCTCTTGCTTTCTCTGCGATCAAAGGAGCTTTAACATAAAAGCTGTCAGACTCTTCAGTTAACTTTTCTTTCTTTATAATTTTATACAAAGTTTTGCTACCGCCTGTAACTTTTTACAAATGCCTTTTATTTTAATTAAAATAAAAATGAGTACAAGACTTTTCCCGAAAAATTTTCAATATTCCATAAAATTTCTATTACAGTTACTTATTTTTATCTTTTTCTAAATTTATTAAAAGGTAAATAAAAAAGGGGATCTCAGTCTTTATTTTTATCTAAAAATTTATCAAGTCCTGCTGCAATTTTTTCAATTGATTTTTTAAACTCAGGGTCTGCATCACACGGAGAAGTGGAGCCAAGATCTGATTCCCTGACCTTTTCGCTAAAGGGAAGCTTGCCAATAATGGAAAAATCACCCAGATTATCCTTTATAAGCTTCTCCTCATCGCCGGTCTTTAATTTATTTACCACAATAAACAGTGTTTTAATTCCAAGGTCGCCGGACATTTTTCTTACCGTCCATGCCGTCTGGATACTTCTGAGTCCCGGCTCTACTACAATAATTAAAGCATCCATATTCTCACAGGTTCCTCTTCCGAGATGCTCTATTCCAGCTTCCATATCCAGAATTACAATCTCTTCACTCCTGATTACAAGATGCCTGAAGAGACTTTTTAGAAGAACATTTTCAGGGCAGTAGCATCCGCTTCCGCCTGCTTTTATTGTCCCTGCAACCAGTAGTCTTACCCCGTTAATATCCATCCCGAATCTCTGAGGAATATCATCCACTTTAGGGTTCAGCTTAAAGAATGCCCCGTACCCGCCGGGTTTTGCCCCCGTCCGTTCTTCAATTAAATCTTTCATCTCTATAAGGGGGGTAATTTTTAAAGCTTCCCTGTAATCAATTCCCAGTGCTGAAGCAAGATTTGCATCAGGGTCAGCATCAACTGCAATAACCTTATAATTCTTGCTGGTATAATATCTGGCAAGGCATGCTGCAATAGTAGTTTTACCGGTTCCTCCTTTACCCGATATTGCTATTTTCATTTAAAAATTCCTTTCTCTATTACTCAGTTAACGGGCTCCGGAACCCGGGACCCAAAACTTTTAATTACCATTTTCCGCTGGCGCCTCCGCCTCCGGAAGAC
>CAZTUA010000005.1:0-36891 GCA_964616545.1 uncultured Actinomycetota bacterium
TTATTCTAATCTCCAGGGTAGATTACCTACGCGTTACTCACCCGTTCGCCACTGACTTTACAAAAGTGTTGCCACCTCTGTATCGTCCGTCCGACTTGCATGTATTAAGCACACCGTTAGCGTTTATCCTGAGCCAGGATCAAACTCTCAAAAAAATCAATATTAGAATTTATTTAGCTCAAAGAAACTTACACTATTTAGTTCTCAAAGAACACAGAAATAACCTGCAGAAAAATAACACACCACAGTTTAATTGTCAATAAAAATATAAATAGAAGTTTTCAAAACGAATGAAACTGTCAGTATTACTCTTTTTGGCAACTCTTATTTAGCGTAGTAGATTATAACATTAAGACAATATAAGTCAATAGTAGTTTTATAGCATGTTTGCGCAGAACATAAATAACATCACAGGTTTTTCACTTTCTTAATTGTCTTTCTTTTTATTTTTAGATTTTTCTTTTTTGCTGGTTTTTAGATTTAGCATTTCCATTACTTTTTCTTCAACCTCATCCATTATTTTTGTATTCTGGGCCAGAAACATCTTTGCATTTTCCCTGCCCTGTCCAATCCTCTCATCTTTATAAGAATACCATGAACCGCTTTTCTCCAGAATTCCCAGCTCCGCTCCAACATCAACTATGCCGCCTTCTTTTGATATACCCCTGCCATACATTATATCAAACTCGGCGCTTTTAAAAGGAGGCGCCACCTTATTTTTAACTATTTTTGCACGTACCCTGTTTCCGATAGCATCAGTTCCGCTTTTTATGCTATCTATTCTTCTTATATCAATTCTTACCGAGGAATAAAATTTAAGCGCCCTTCCGCCGGGCGTTACCTCAGGATTACCAAACATAATTCCAATTTTTTCCCTTAGCTGATTAATAAAAACTACAGAAGTTTTAGTCCTGCTTACAACACCGGTTATTTTTCTTAAAGCCTGTGACATCAGCCTTGCCTGCAGTCCTACATGGGAATCTCCTATTTCACCTTCCAGCTCAGCTTTTGGCACAAGAGCAGCAACAGAATCAATTACTATTACATCCAGTGCTCCGCTTTTTAATAGTATCTCACATATTTCCAGTGCCTGTTCACCGTTATCAGGCTGGGAAAGCAGCAGCTCTTCTATGTTAACCCCTACATTCCTGGCATACGCCGGGTCAAGTGCATGTTCTGCATCTATGAAAGCTGCTATACCTCCATTTTTTTGAGCATTGGCAATAATATGCAGTGCAAGAGTTGTTTTTCCTGAAGCTTCCGGACCAAATATTTCTGTCACCCTGCCTCTTGGTATTCCGCCTATACCCAGAGCTATATCAAGCTCCAGCGAATTTGTGGATATGTGCCCTATATCCGATAGCAGATTCTTATCACCGAGTTTCATTATTGCCCCGCCGCCGTATTGTCTCTCTATTTGCGATACTGTATTTTCTATAACTTTTTCCCTGTCCATATTAAATCCTCCAGATAAACTTTATTCTAAATTAAAATAATAATAATTGTATATATGAGCTTATGATTATAAGCATATTATAGCATATTAAGAATAATTTTAAATATAAAAATATTCTATAAGATTTTTCTATTTTAAACTAAATCTATCAATAATAATATACTCGGCCCCCTCCGGTTTAAGCCTGCTCTCGAATAAGAATATTTCACTGCAATCCAGTTTTATTTTTAGATATTTCTTTTGATTGGTTACCAACTTTTCTATATTTTCCCTGTTTTTTAACCTCGCAATAGTAATATGCGGGGAAAATCCTCTCTTATCCCTTTTAATATTTACTCTCGAAAGATTATTTTCCAGCCCGTTATAAATTTCACACATCTGATCCCCGCCTTTATCTATCTCTATAAAAACAACCCTGGCGTTTTCAGGAGAAGGAAATGCATTTACCCTGCCGCTTACTTCATATTTAAACTTATCAAACAATACAGAAGTTTCCCTTATGGCATTTTTTATTTTCCTTATTTTTTTTACATCTACACTTCCCAGAAATTTCAAAGTAATGTGTATATTCGGAGCAGACACTAATTTTAAATTTTTACTACCGGGTAATATATCTTCTGCTATATTATATATCTCATCCTTTATGGTCTCCGGTACGTCTATGGCAATAAATAATCTTTTTTCTAACTCATTCTTACTATCTGTCGCCATCAGTCCTTTTCTTTAAATATTTTTCATTTATCGTTACCCTTAATTCATTCAGTATAAATTGTACGACCCTGAATTTAACCTCGCATCTGCTGCCATGAAAAATTTTTTCATATACTTTCTCATAGTGATCCGGTCCCAGTATGCAGCAATAAACAAGACCGGCTTTTTCGTTTTCCTTTTCAGGACCTGCAAACCCCGTAACGCTCAGCGAATAATCTGATTTAAAAATTTCTTTTGCCTTTTTTGCCATTTCCAGGCATACTTCACGGCTCACAGCTCCGTATCTATTTAGAATTTCTTTATCAACACCGAGCAATCTGGTTTTTGAGAATTCTGAATAGGATACTACACCACCCAGAAAAAACTCTGAGCTTCCCGGTGTATCTGTTACTGTGCTGCTTGCAAGACCCCCTGTTATTGATTCTGCGGTGCTTAAAGTTAAATTACTGCCTGTCCTTTTAATCGCTTCTTTAAGGTTATCAGAAATCAGACTGTTATCTTTCCCGTAAAAACAGCTTCCGAGCTTTTTAGAAATATTTTCCTCAATTTTTCTTAAGTTTCTATCGGCTTCTTTAATATCTTTTGCTTTTGCCAGCAGTATTATTTTTACTAAACCGGGATTGACAGTAATACCCATCCTGACATCATTTTTTCTTGCATCAGATGCAACATCTTTTATTTTCTCTTCTGTTTCAGTTTCACTTATATCTGTAGCAAGAAGTACTGACCTTCTTATTTTTAATCCACTTCCCTTTAATGATATCTCCTCCATTTTTTCCTTTAAAAAGGGCATAACATCTTCCTCAAACATGCTTCTCATTTCTTTCGGAACCCCGGGTATGCAAAACAAAATCTTCCCGCTGCTCAGTGTTATTCTGAATCCGGAAGCACTTCCCAATACTGGTTTAATAGGGTAAGCACCTTTCGGGATATAAGATTGTCTCAATAGTCTTTCTGTAATACTTTTATTTCTTTTTTCTCTTAAGAACTTAAAACTCGCCCCGTCAAGGCTTTTATCTCTTACCAGCCTCAGTTTTAATGCTCTGGCAACAGCTTTTCTTGTAATATCGTCATCTGTCGGACCCAGCCCTCCGTTTACTATGATCACATCACTATATTTTAAGCCATACCTTATAACATTTACTATCTCTCCGATACTATCTCCCGTTGTAAGCATGTATCTGCATTCTATACCCATATCTGTAACTTTTTCCGCTATGTATCTGGAATTATCATTTACTATCAAACCAAGGCTTAATTCGGTACCTATACTTATTATTGAACAAATCATAGTCGATTTTATACTACCTTAATTTCTATTATCTTCCAGTATCCTGGCCATGTCTTCTTTTGAGATTAAAACTTCTCTTGGTTTACTCCCGTCATACCCGCTTATCATTCCCCTGTCCTCCATCTGGTCAATGATTCTTGCAGCTCTTGAGTACCCTATTTTTAGTCTCCTCTGAAGCAGGGAAGCTGATGCATGTCCGAAATCTACAACTACTCTTAATGCTTCGTAAAACAACTCATCTTCATCTTTTCCGCCGCTTCCTTCATCACTTATTCTTTTAGATATTTCCATGCTGTATTCAGGATTACTTATGTTTCTAATATACCCTGTAATCATTTCTATTTCATTTGCGGTGACAAATGAACCCTGAACCCTCTCTGGCCTGTTGGAGTAATAGGGTAAATACAGCATATCGCCTTTCCCTACCAGTTTTTCCGCTCCCGCGCAGTCCAGAATGACTCTTGAGTCTACATTTGATGTAACCATGAATGCTATTCTTGATGGGACATTTGCTTTGATTAATCCTGTTATTACATTAACCGAAGGTCTCTGGGTGGATATTATCAAATGGATTCCAACTGCTCTGCCCATCTGTGCGATCCTGCATATACTATCTTCTACTTCTGATGCCGATATCATCATTAAATCTGCCAGCTCATCCACAAAAACAAGAATATAGGGCATGGGACTGAAACTTTCTTCTCCGTCAGTGTTTCTTGATGCTTCAAAATTGTACATTTCAAGAGATTTAAAATTTCTTTTAACCAGTTTTCCAAATCTGTTCTCCATTTCCCCAACTACCCAGGAAAGCGCCGACGCAGCTTTTTTTGGATTAATAACCACCGGCGATAATAAATGGGGAATTCCGTTATATATACTGAGCTCCACCATCTTAGGGTCTATCATTACAAATCTAACTTCGGATGGTCTTACCTTCATTAATAGTGAAATAATAATGCTGTTCAGGCATGAACTTTTCCCCGAATTTGTTGCACCTGCAATTAATACATGGGGCATCTTTGCTATATCCATATAAACTACATTTCCTGAGAGATTTTTCCCCAGCGGGACATTTAATAAATTACCGGTCAGGTTTTTATCATTTTCCAAAAAAATATCCCCTAGAGTAACAATACTCCTTATAGTATTCGGTACTTCTATCCCGATTGCAGATTTACCCGGTATGGGAGTTAAAATTCTAATATCCGGTGAGCCAAGCGCAACACAGAAGTCATCTTCAAGACTTAATAACCTCTGAACTTTTACACCCGGTGAAAGTTTTAATTCATAAAGGGTTACAGTTGGACCGCTGACCACTCTCTCTATCCTGGCATCCAGATTAAAATCATTAAACAGCCGGTCTAATGTATGCACTCTTTCTTTTACACCTTCTTTATGAAGGCGTGACGGTAAATTTTTTGATTTTTTCAATAGATGTACAGGGGGAATCCTGTAATTATTCTCCGGTTCCCCGCTTCTTGCTATCGGGATTTTTAACTGTCCTTCCGTGGATTTACTCTCTCCGGTTTTTTTTATAGATTGCCCGTATGCGCTCCTCTTCTCCTCTGCCTGCCTGTCGGTATGGTCTATAACTTCTACTTTTTTATAATTCTTTTCCTTCTCTTCATTATATATTCTATCCCTGCCTTTGCCGGCTCTCTCTAATTCTTCAGTTTCCTCTTCCACGCTTCTTTCTCTCAATGATTTTACAGCAGATTTTATTTTTATGTTTTTAAAATAACTGATTATTCTTTTACCTGCCTCTATTACTGAGATTTTGGTTATTATCAGCAGCGATATAAGCACCAGCACGCTCAGTACTACCAGTGCTCCTGCACTGCTGAGAAGCTTAAACAGACCATAAAAGATTCCCGCTCCTATGATACCCCCTCTGGACTTTATCAGAACCTCATCAAAAATATTTACATACCTTAAGTTATTGCTGATAATACCCAGAACCGAAAAAAATAGAAGCAAAAAACCCCAGCCAAAACTTGAAGGTAAAAAGTAGACATTTTTAAGAAAAAAACTAATGCCCCAGATTGCAAGCATGAATGGAATTAAATATTTACCGGCACCAAAGAGAAAAGATAAAAAGCTATTTATTGTTTCATTAATGAGACCTGAGCTTGAAAGACCAAATACACTGATAAACAATAAAACTGCAAGCATTATGATTAAAATACCGTATACTTCAGTTCTCCTCTTAACATATCTTTTTCCACCTCCGGAGTTATCTGTCCTGGATTTTTTTCCGCTTTTTATTGTTTTTTTTCTCTTATTCTTATTTACCGTCATTTTTGGGGAGTAAGATTTTAAATAATCAATGTTTAATTATTTTTATCAATGTTTACAACTTTTGTTATTATTATAGGTCTTATTCTTGCTTTTTTAAAAATAAATTTTTCTGCTCTGTCATTTATGAGATTTTCAATAGTTGCCCTGCTCATGATATTCCCTGCGAAACAATTTTTTACAGTATCCTTTATAGTGTTTTCTAAATTACCGGTAATTTCTTTTAAATCTTCGATATATACTATTCCTTTCATGGTAAAATCAGGTCCGCACAGGATTCTCTTTTTTTCATAATCAATAGCAAGAACTATAAATAATATACCGCTTGTTGATAACATTCTTCTGTCTTTTAAAACTATGTCATCAATATTTCCCATACCAATTCCATCTATATAAATTGTCTGGGGGTTTAAATTTTTTGAAATCCTGCAAAGGTTCTTATTCATCTTAATTATATCCCCATCTTCTGCAATAATAATATTATTTTCGTCTATTCCCATCGATCTTGCTATCTGTGAATTCTGTATTTTATGTTTGTTTTCTCCGTGTATGGGAATAAAATATTCTGGATTGGCCAGATTTATCATAATTTTTATTTCTTCCCGGGCAGCATGGCCAGATACATGAACGCCCGCTATTGATTCATAAAAAACGTTAGCTCCCTGTTTTATTAATCTGTTAATTGTATTGGATACTGCTTTTTCGTTTCCGGGAACAGGGGAGGCTGATATTATTACCATGTCCCCCTTCATTATACTTACTCTTTTATGTTCCCCCAGTGCCATCCGGTTCAGAGCCGAAAGTGGTTCACCCTGACTCCCTGTAGCAAGTATCACTATTTCATTTAAAGGGAAATCATCAATTTTTGTAACCGGGATTATTGTATCTTCCGGAATTTTTAGATAACCCAGCTCAGAAGATACCCTGATAGTCTTTAGAATAGATTTGCCGGAAATAGCAACTTTTTTACCTGATTTACCGGCCACATCCAGTATCTGCTGTATCCTGTGTATATGGGAGGAAAAAGTCGCAACAATAATTCTCTTGCTGGCTTCCTCGAATTTATCAATCAGCGTTTTTCCTACATCTTTTTCAGGAAGAGTATATCCACTTTCTTCGGCATTGGTACTGTCACATAAAAGCGCAAGCACCCCTTCCTGCCCGGCTCCTGCAATCTTTGAAAATTGAGTGACTCTATTATCAATAGGAGTGAGATCGAACTTAAAATCTCCCGTATGCACAATTGTACCTATATCTGTTTTTATAATTAATCCCACGCCATCAGGTATGCTGTGGTTAACCCTGAAAAATTCTATATGAAAAGGTCCAATATCCACAGGCCTGTCAGGGTCTATCTCATTATATTTTACTTTAATTCCCTTCTGTGAATTATTAAACTTTACCTTTATCAGGCCAATGGTAAGTTTCGTAGCATATACCGGTACATTTATTTCTTTAAACAGGAATGGTATACCGCCTATGTGATCTTCGTGGCCGTGTGTAATTATTACTGCTTTAATTTTACTTTTATTTTTCTTAATATATGAAAAATCCGGTATTATAAAATCAACTCCGGGCATGTCATCGTCCGGGAACATCAGTCCGCAATCAACAATAACTATATGATTATCTTTTTCAAAGACCATCATATTTTTGCCAACACCGTTCAGTCCGCCAAGTGGTATTAGTTTTAAACTATTTTTTTTTGCCATAGTCTTTTATATTCAAAATTTTACCTTCTGCCTATTCAATTATTTTATGCCTCTTTAGAATCTCCTTAAAAATTTCGAGCTCGTTCTCATCCATATCGCATAATGGTAGTCTGCAGGGCCCGACACTGATACCTTTTAAATTTAATGCTTCCTTAATCGGTACAGGATTTGTAGTAATAAAAATTCCATTAAAAATGTCCAATAGCTCCAGATGTATCCCGGCTGCTTTTCCGATATCACCTTTTTTAAAACTGTACACCATTTCCTTTATTCTTCTACCGACTATATGCGATGCAACACTTACTACTCCATATCCGCCCAGTGACAGCATGGGCAATGTATCACAGTCGTTTCCGCTGTATACCAGAAAATCACTGCTGCTGTCTCTTATTATCTCTGAAATCTGCATCAAGTCACCGCTTGATTCTTTTATGCCGCAGATATTGTTAATTTTTGAAAGTTCCACACAGGTTTTTGAACTTATGTTGGATGAGGTCCTTGACGGAACATTATATAGTATAATGGGAATCTTAATTTCAGCTGCAATTGCTTCAAAGTGCTTAAAAAGACCCCACTGTGAAGGCTTATTGTAGTAAGGCGCCACCAGCAGAAGACAATCTACGCCAATTCTCTCTGCTTCTTTCGAGAGCTCCATGGAATGCTTTGTATCACTTGAACCTGTTCCGGCAATGATTTTTACTCTATCTCCAAAATTATCCTTTGCAAATCTAAATAATTCTAATTTCTCATTGTCTTCAAGAGTCGCAGATTCTCCTGTTGAACCTGAGAGTACGATCCCCTCGCTCCCTTCTTCTATAAGATGCTCTATTAATTTTCCGCAGACATCAAAATCCAGATTAAAGCTCTTATCAAACGGCGTAACCATTGCAGTAATCAATTCACCCATATTAACCATAAAATCCTCCTTGAATATATTCATTTAAATATCTAAAAGCCTGTCCAGTCCGAAAGTATAATTTGAAAGTTTATCCAGGTTATTTATCGCGAGGATAACTCCCGGGTAAAATGATGATCTGTCCAGACTGTCATGCTTTATCGACAGTGTCTGGCCTTTTGCCCCAAAAATAATATTTTGATGCGCAAGGAGCCCGGGCAGCCTTACGCTGTGAATATTAATACCATTTATAAATCCACCCCTGCAGCCCTCTATAATTTCAGTCTCTCCCTCTTTTAGACGCGATTTATTAAAACTTCTGCAACTGCTTATTTCCTCTGCTGAAAACATAGAAGTTCCTGAAGGAGCATCCTTTTTTTTATCATGGTGCAGTTCTATTATTTCACAATTATCAAAATATTTTGATATCATTTTAGAGATTCTAATCATAATTACAGCTCCTATGGAAAAGTTTGGAACTATAAAAGTCTTGCTTTTTGATTTTTGAGCTTTCGTTTCAATTTTTGCCAGTTCATCTTTACTTATGCCGGTTGTTCCCACTATTATATTAATATTATTGTCAATGGCCCAGTTTATGTTTTTTATAGCTGCATCTGCATTTGTAAAA
Organism: uncultured Actinomycetota bacterium; assembly: GCA_964616545.1. Taxonomy (GTDB): domain Bacteria; phylum Actinomycetota; class Humimicrobiia; order Humimicrobiales; family Humimicrobiaceae; genus JAQVEM01. The sequence goes on from CAZTUA010000005.1 coordinate 8,989, forward strand.
TCAATAATAGTATCCGGCCTTAGTTTCTTTATTTCATCATAGGAGCCATGTATCATGCATCCTGTTTTGTCTCCGGTCAAAAACTCGCCAATATCAACTCCTGTGTTTTTGACATCAAGACCTCCTGCCAGCTCTATTTCTTCCTCCTTTATTAATTCCCTTGAAATTGATTTTCCCATTTTGCCGCAAATTCCAAACATAACTATTTTTTTCATTCTAACCTGCCTCGATTTATTTTTCCCAGTATTACCAGACTCATTCTATCTGGATTGAAATATCTGGTAACAATATCGTCTATATCACTCTTTTTTACTCTATCTATTTTCTTTAATATCTGATTAATAGTCAAAACATTTTTATCAAAAAGCAAACCCTTGCCCAGTCTGAACATTCTTGAGCTTATATCCTCAACACCCAGCACAATATTTCCCTTTAAATTTTCCCGTGCTACTGAAAGCTCGTCTTCTCCTATTCCATACTTTGTAATACTTCCTATTTCATCCCTTATAAGTTCCAGTATCCTGCTGGTATTTTTGCGCGATGATGCTGCATACACCAAAATTATTCCTGTATCCAGATATTGAACATTACTGCTAAAAATTGAATAAGCGAGCCCTTCTTCTTCCCTTATTCTTTGAAATAGCCGGCTGCTCATGCTCCCGCCCAGAAGATTTGTAAATAATGAAATAGGATACTTATCATCACTGTCACGCGCACAGCCAGGACATCCATAACACATATGAACCGAATTTGTCTTATTGTCCGGTACGTTTCTTATTCTTTTATTGGCGTCAGGCTTTATTTTATTAAAGTGATTTATCTTTCCATTGCTTTTAATGCTGCCGGTACTTCTTTTAATGCTATCCACAAGATTCTTATGCTTCACATTTCCCGCCGCAGAAATAACAATTTTACCTGTATCAAATTCATTACTATAATACTCAAGCATATTGGATTTTCTAATTTTTTTAAGCGACTTTCTTGTACCCAGTATAGGTAGACTAAGAGGATGGCCGTCAAGAACGGTTTCGTAAAAATAATTCACAACATTTTCGGATGGGGTTTCTTCGGCCATTTTTATTTCCTCAATTATTACTTTTTTCTCGGTTTTTACGTGTTCTGTAAGAAAAGACGGATTTAAAAATATATCAAATAATAATTCCGTGCAGTCATCCAGATATGTATCTATAAAATCAGCATATATGCAGCAATTTTCTTTATCTGTAAATGCATTATATTCGGCCCCAATTGAATCAAATCCTATAGCTATATCTTTATAGCTCCTCTTTTTGGTGCCTTTGAATATGAGGTGTTCGATAAGATGAGTAATTCCGCTGATATTTTCATTTTCATTCCTGGATCCTGCTGCTACCCAGAAACCCAATGATATAGACCTGAAATGAGGGATATATTCACTAATTACTTTGATACCGTTTCTTAATTCAGTTATCTCGTACTGATCAAATTTTACGCTGCTCGATGATACTATTTTCTTATTAACCTCGCTAATAATATATTCAGATGTCTGTTCTTTCCAATCCTATTTTTCTACTTCTGGGATCAATATTATCGACCTTAACCAGCACTTTATCGCCAATCGTTAAATAATCTTTAACATCTTTAATTCTTTCATTTGCTATTTTTGATATATGCAGAAGTCCGTCCACTCCAGGGATTAAATTTATAAAAGCTCCATAGCTGGTTATTCCCACAACTGTTCCCAGAAATTCTTCTCCTATTTTTATGTCGTCAATACTTCTTAACATACCTTCTATCTTTTTTCTCGCCAGTTCGATATTTGTATCGCTCGAAGAGGTGATTGAAACAAGACCTTCTCCGTTATAATCACTTATATCAATCTCGTCAAGTTCAAACTCTTCTTTTATATTTTTAACGTTCTTTCCGCCCGGACCGATAATTTCACCAATTTTTTCTTTTGGTATCTTAAAAGTGGTTATCTTCGGCGCACATTTAGATAAACTTTCTCTGGGTTCAGGGATAACTTCAAGCATTTTATCCAGTATATATAATCTACCCTCGCGTGCTTTTTTGAGAGCTTCCTTTATAATATCCAGGCTGACGCCTTTTACTTTCATATCCATCTGCAGTGCTGTAATCCCATTCCTGGTCCCTGCAACTTTAAAATCCATATCACCATAAAAGTCTTCTATGCCCTGTATATCCTTTAATACTGCATAATCGTTCCCCTCTTCATTTTTAACCAGTCCCATGGCTATGCCTGAAACCGGATTCAGTATGGGGACTCCGGCATCCATTAGAGCCAGAGTACTGCCGCATACGCTTGCCATTGAAGTTGAGCCGTTGGATTCCAGAATTTCAGACACCAGCCTCAATACATATGGAAACTTTTCTTCATCAGGAATCATTGGCCTCAAAGCTTTTTCTGCCAGCGCCCCATGACCGATATCTCTTCTCTTAGGACCTCTTAAAGGCCAGGTTTCCCCTACACTGAAGGGAGGAAAATTATAATGGTGAATGTACCGTTTAAATTCTTCTTTTCCAAGACTATCTATTTTCTGTGCTTCTCTTATCGAGCCAAGAGCCAGTATTGTAAGAGCCTGTGTTTTCCCCCTGGTGAAAAGGCCGATTCCATGGGTCGTGTCCGGGAACAAACCTACCTCACAATTTATTTCCCTTATTTCATCAGGATTTCTTCCGTCCGGTCTTACTTTTTCTTTTAAGATTAACTTCCTGACCATCTCCCTCTCGAGTTCTTTAAAACTTACCTCTATGCTTTCCCTGTCTTCCGGAAAATCTTTTTCCAGTTCTTTTGCGACCTCTTCTTTCAGTGCAGAAACTCTATCCTGGAAGAACCCTTTTTCAGTGTTATCAAGCAAAATTTTCTTTTCTTCATCCTTTGAATAATCTGCTATAGTATCAAGTATTTCCTGTATCCTGTTTTCTGCCAGTTCTCTTACTCTCTTCTCAATATCTTTATTTATTTCAAAATTATATGTTTCTTTTTTTTCTTTCCCTGCTATTTTCCCGAATTCCTTCTGTGCCTCTACAATTTTCTTTATTTCAATATGAGCTCTTTTCATAGATTCGAGAACTATTTCCTCTGGAGCTTCCTTTCCGCCTGCTTCAACCATCATTATTGCATTTTCCGTACCCGCTACTACAATATCAATGATACTTTCTTCAATTTCACTGTGTGATGGATTTACTATCCAGTCATCTCCTACCTTCCCCATTCTAACCGCGCCTACCGGCTCATCAAATGGTATATCTGATATATATAAAGCTGTTGATGCTCCATTTATTACAGAAATATCATATGGGTTAACCTGATCAAATGAAATAACCGTTGCTATTAATTGAATTTCATTTCTTATATTCTTATTAAATAATGGCCTGAGCGGTCTATCTGTCAACCTTGCATTAAGGATTGCTTTATCGCTGGCTCTTCCTTCTCTTTTAAAAAAGCCACCCGGTATTTTACCTGCTGCATACATTCTCTCTTCAACATCCACAACGAGCGGGAAAAAATCTATATTCTCTGCCGGTTTCTTGCTCATCAAAGCGGTAACCAGAACACCGTTTCCGCCAAATTTGACAAGAACCGAATTAGCCTGTTTGGCCACCTTACCGGTGGAAAAAACCATTTTTTTCCCGCTAATATTAATTTCGTAATTCTTTTCCATTTATGTCTTACATACTCCTTTAAATTGCTGGGATAAAATTTTATTCTTTCAAATATATTTTTATCGTATATTATTTTACTTTCTTAAACCAAGCTCTTCTATTATTTTCTTATACCTGTTTAAGTCATTATTTTTTAAGTACCCAAGGAGCCTTTTTCTTTTTCCAACCATAATAACCAGACCCCTTCTGGAATGATGATCCTTTTTATTTGCCTTCAGATGTTCATTAAGCCTGTTAATTTTTTTTGTTAAAATAGCTATTTGAACTTCGGAGGAACCGGTATCATTCTCGTGAACCTTAAATTTCTCAATTATTTTTTTCTTCTCATCTTTTACTAAAGTCAACTTTCTCACCTCCTAAAATGTCCGTACTATAATTTATCATAACTGTATACTAATTACAATTTAATACTAATTCAGTTTTGACCGATTATTCACGCTATATCATATAATATTATATATGTGCTATGACCCTTCCCGGACAGTCCGTAGAAATTTCCGCAGACTGCTAAAATCAATAATTTTTACCTGTCACTTTTAATATTGAAATATTTACGGGCATACTTCAGATCAAGTTCTATCCTATTTATTAAATCACTTTTACTGCCAAATTTTATTTCATCCCTTATTTTTTTTAAAAATGTAATTTCTATCTGCTTGCTATATATACTGCCGCTAAAACCCAGCAGGAAAGCTTCAATCCACTTTTTGGATTCTTTAAAAGTAGGGTTATTGCCTACATTAACTACAGCCGGGAATATGCTGTTATCTTCACTTTTAATCAAAACCCTGCCCAGATAGACTCCGTCTGCCGGGGTTATAAAAAATTTACCTATATCTATGTTTGCGGTAGGAAATCCAAGCTTCCTGCCTCTTCCGGCACCCTTTATAACATTTCCTTCAACCTGCGGATTTCTTCCAAGGAGCTCTGATATTTCTTTTATCCTGCCTTCAGAATAATATTTCCTTATAGTCGTACTTGAGACAATCTCCCCTTTTACTTTTAACAACGGCACCACATTTACTATGATTCCGTAAACTTTAAAGAAATCCTTCATGAATGAAATATTACCGGTCGCATTAATGCCGAAACGGAAACCCTCTCCAACAAAAATTTCTTTTATGTTAAGCCTGTCTATAAGAATATTTCTGCAGAATTCCTCTGGAGTTAGTTTTAAAAAATCCTGGCCTATACTTGCAACTACTGTGTGGTCAACTCCCATACTATTTATAATTTTAATTTTTGATTCATAAGGAATTATAAGTTTCTTGTAAGTCCCCCTCTTTATAACGTTTAGCGGCGGTTTATCAAATGTCAGGACAATACTGCAGATATCCAGTTTTTTTGCTCTTTTAATACATTCGTTTATGATTTTTCTGTGCCCCAGGTGCACGCCGTCAAAGAACCCTATTACTACCACTGTTTTCTTTGAGCTAAAATAATTTTTATCTATTTTTTCTAAATCCAGTATTTCTGACAATCCCTGAACTATCTCCCTTTAAAAATTTAATATTGTAAATTTGCCCGGCCTGCCTGGCTGTTGTAAGTCATTACGCTCCTAGTTAATTTTAACTTTCCTCTTCCGGTATAATCTGAATCCAGGAAATTACTGTCAAATATAATTTCATGTACCGCCAGTAACTTGCCGCCGGCATCCCGTATGCTTATAAATCTGCCCTTTTTAAGTAAGCCGGCATTCCCTGTTCTGCCCTGCTTGATCATTCCATCAGTAATGGGCCAGCCATTGATTATATGATCCCTGTACTTTTCCTCTATGTAAATAGTATCCATTCTCTCCGATAGTCTGCTCACAGATAACATATATGGACATGATTCTAAAGATTTATTTTTACCATTATTATCTATATCCTTATGTGTGTATTTTATAAACTGTTCAACATCTATACTATCCTCCAGGCTGTAATCACCGATTCTTGTTCTTTTAAGCTCTCTTATAGTAGCTCCTGTTCCAAGAAAATTTCCAATATCATAAGCCAGAGACCTTATATAGGTTCCCGAGCTGCAGTTTACCTTAATACTTATCATGTCTTTTCTAACAGAAATAAGCTCCAGATTGTATATATTTACTGTTTTTGGCTTTAATTCTAATTTTTGCCCTTTTCTTGCAAATCTGTAAGCCGGCTTTCCTTTATATTTTACTGATGAAAACGCAGGCGGTATTTGCCTTATCTTTCCGGTAAATTTACTTAGAGCTTTTAGTACCTGTCCTGTATCTATATTCTCAATTTTTTTTTCAGCTAAAACTTTTCCGCCTATATCAAGCGTATCCGTTATAATTCCGGGTTTTAAATCAGCAATATATTCTTTGTTTAAAGTTAAAAAATAATCAAATAATCTTGTAGCTTTATTTATCAGTACAATAAGCAGTCCTTCTGCTGCAGGATCAAGGGTTCCGGCATGTCCGATTTTTTTTAAAAAAAAACTCTCTTCAATTTCCTTATTACATCGTAAGATGTTATACCCGGAGTTTTATTTATTAATAAAATACCGTCAAAATTTTTTAATATATCTGATTTATCAGCACTGTTATTCATTTTCTATGCTATCTTCTACTGACTTTTTTAATCTTCTTATCACAGTTCTTAAATTTCCACTATCCGGATAAGCTGAAGCCATCCTGTGACCTCCCCCGTTAAACTTGCCTGCAATCGCGGATAAATCTATATTTCTATCAGAAGTCCGCAGGCTGATTTTAAAACATCCTTTTCCGCTCTGTTTTATAAAAGCCGCTATCCTTACTTTTTCCGCACTTCTAAGCAGGTTAATAATTCCATCCTGGGCAGAAAAGGGTAAATTTAGTTTTTTAAAATCTTTCTGCAGAACATATGAATATATCAATCCGCTAGAAGCCACATATTTAATTCTCTGAAAAACTATCTGTATTAACCTGAACCTTTCAAGAGGCTCGCTTTCATATATACATTTATGTATTTCTGAAGGATTCAGACTAAATTTTAACAGATCACTTACAGCTTTATGAACAGCGTGGTTTGTATTGCTATACTGAAACTTACCTGTATCTGTTAATATCCCCACATATATGCCCATTGCTATCGTATCATCAAGCTTTTCCCGGTAATGCCTGCATATCATCTCATATAAAATTTCAGCTGTAGCAGATTTTTTTGGGTCAACGGCATTCAGGTTACCAAAATTAGTATTATTATTATGATGGTCTATATTAATTATGTATTTGAAATTATCTTTTATTTCTTTAAAATCCAGATTCATCCTGTACTCATCCGCACAATCAAGACAAAAGCAGATATACGCCTCTCCAGACTCTTTTATTTTATTAAAATTTTTCCTGATTTTATTGAAATGAGGTAAAAATTTATACTGATAAGGCAGTTCGCTATTACATACAGCCAGTACATTTTTTTTTAGCAACACCAATAACTGATACAGGGCTATCTGTGATCCCATTGAATCCCCGTCAGGGTAATCATGGCCTATAATCACAAAATCATTATTACTATTTATAATTTCTGCAATCTTATTATATGAATTATATATATCCAATTATACTAACCTGCCTGCTGATGCTTATCTTTTTCCAGGGTATCCAGTATCTTTGATACCCTGATACCGGTATCTATTGATTCATCGTAATAAAACTTTATTTCAGGCACATTTTTAAGTTTTAATCTCTTCTGGAGGTTTTTCTTTATGAAACCGCTGCAGTGTTTTAGACCCTCAAGGCTTCTCCTGATATCATCTTTTTCTCCCATAATGCTTACGAATACATCCAGATATTTGAAATCTACTGATAGCTCCGTACTCGTTACAGTTATAAATCCTATTCTGGGGTCGTTTACTTTTGTATTTATTATAAAACTAATCTCTCTTTTTATATCTATCTCTGCTTTTTTTGCCCTGTCCACCTCAAACACCGCCAGTTACACATTTCTTTCTTCAAAAAATTCCATAATATCACCGTTTTTAACTTCCTGAAAATTTTCAATTCTTATACCGCATTCATAACCTGAGGCAACTTTTTTTACATCCTCTTTAAAACGGTGAAGGGTTGCAACTCTTCCTTCATAGATGGTTTTACCATCTCTTATAACACTTACCAGATCGCCTCTCTTAACTTCACCTTCAACTATATAAGAACCTGCAATTATTCCAATTTTGGGTAATTTAAAAACTTCTCTTACTTCAGCTTTTCCCGTGTTTACCTTTGTCAGCTCGGGTTTTAATAAACCTTTAAATGCAAGCGTAACATCATCAATGAGTTTGTATATAATATCATAAGTCCTTACATCCACGCCTTCCTTCCTATACAGTGTCTCTGCACTTTTAGTTGAAGGCACACAAAACCCGATTACAATCGCATTTGATGCTACGGCAAGCATAATATCGCTCTCAGTTATTGCTCCTATTGCTTTATGTATTATCTCAATTTTTATTTTTTCTTCTTTTATGTTATTTAATGATTTTTCCACAGCATCCAGAGAACCCTCTGAATCTGCTTTAAGAACTATTTTTAATTTTATTATTTCATTTTCTTTGGACAGCTCGGATAGTTTTTCCAGAGTTAATGTTCTCCTTGAATCAGCAATTTCCATTAATTTCCTTTCATGATTCTTTCTGCTCAGAAGCTCTTTTGCTGATTTATCATCTTTAACCACGAATAGCCTATCACCTGCCCTGGGAACCGTGGGGAAACCTACTACTTCAACAGGCTGTGATAAAACCGCTTCTTTTATGTTACTGCCATACTCATCTCTAATTGACCTGATCCTTCCAAAAGAGTCTCCTGTTATAAATGAATCACCCACTTTAATTTTACCTCTTTTCACTATTACGGTACCTACCGGGCCCAGGCTTTTGTCAAGCCTTGATTCGATTATGATTCCGGTGCCCCCGGAATCCGGGTTACCTTTTATTTCATTTAAATCTGCAACCAGTATAATCATTTCAAGAAACTCTTCCAGATTAATTTTTTTCTTGGCAGATATTTCTATACAGATAGTGTCTCCACCCCATTCTTCGGGAACTAAATTGTACTCTGTAAGACTTTTTTTTACTTTATCCGGGTCTGCATTAGGCAGATCTATCTTATTTATGGCAATGATTATCGGAACACCGGCATCCCTTGCATGATTTATTGCCTCCACTGTCTGGGGCATTATACCATCATCCGCAGCTACAACAATCACAGCAATATCAGTAACCTTTGCTCCTCTTGCCCTTATAGAAGTAAACGCCTCATGACCGGGTGTATCAATAAATGTAATCCTCCTGTTCTTATAATCAATCTGATAGGCGCCTATACTCTGTGTTATGCCGCCCTGTTCGTTTACTGCCACGCTTGTTTCCCTAATTACGTCAAGCAATGTTGTTTTGCCGTGGTCTACATGGCCCATTACAGTAACAATAGGCGGCCTGGGTTTGAGTTCTTCTTCTGAATCTCTATAAACTTCATCCAGTTTTTCTTCAAAACCTATAATGTGATACTTAAAGTTATATTCCTGTGAAAGGAATTCTATCAAGTCTTTGCTGAGTGATTGGTTTATATTTATAGCCTCGCCCATATTAAACAAAAGCTCGATTATTTGATGTGAAGGTATATTTATCTTTTCGGATAATTTCTTTATGCTAATGCCTTCGGATATTTCAACAACCTTCTTTATCTCCGGCCGTTTACCGGGTTCTTTCTTTAAATCTTTTCCTTTTAATACTTTTTTGCTTTTTTCTTTTCCCGGTAAAGATTTTTTCTTTTGGACCAGCCTGACCCTTAATCTTCCTTCTTTCTCTTCTTTGTCAAGCTCCCTGTCAATCACACTTTTTATGCTTAATTTCTTTTCTTTCTCCCAGTCCGTTCTCACCTGCAGTTTCTCTTCAGTCTCTGCCGGTTCCTTTTTGCCTGATATCTCTTTTTCATCTGCAGCTATGCCAGCTCCGGCAGCTTCTGAAGCTTTTTTACCGCCTTTAGCCCCAGAAACAGTTTTACTGCGGGTCTTAGCACGGGCCTCTGTCTTTTTTTTGGTCTTTTTAGTTTTATCCTCAGCCTTTGTACCGGTTTTTTTCTTTGCTGTCTTCTTTTCTCCGGATTCTGTTTTCTTTTTTCTCCCGGCTTCCGCTTTCTTCTTCTGTGCTTTTTCTGATTTTGCCTTCAGGACAGCTTTTTTTACCGTTTTCTTTTCTGTTTTTTTTGCCCCTCTGGTTTCGTCTTTGCTTTTTTTTACTTTTTTATCAGGAGTTCTACTTTCAGTTTTTTTTCTGGTCTTAGAAGACTTCTTGATATTCTCTCCGGATTTATCTTCCTTTATTTCGCTTAACCCGGCTTCTAAATCTTTTCTATTTTTTTTATCTGTGCTTTCTTTTTTCTTTGCAATCATAATTTTAAATAAATTACTCCTGTTACACTTCTAATATGGTACGGAAACAAAAATCATCCGCCCGTTTATTAATATTTATCCATAATTTTATCAGGCTGTATCTACATCTTCACCCTGACTTTTCAATCTTTCTTTTCTGGCTTCATCAAGCTCTTCTTCAAATTGTTTCTCACTCTTTATATCTATTTTCCAGCCAGTAAGTTTTGCGGCCAGCCTTGCGTTCTGCCCCTCTCTTCCTATTGCCAGTGAAAGCTGGTCATTTGAAACCACGATTAAAGCAAATTTATTTTCCTCGTCTGTGAGCACTTTTAAAACTCTTGCAGGACTCAGAGCATTCTTTATGAAACTAACTATATCATCGCTGTATTCTACTATATCTATCTTTTCTCCCCCCAGTTCATCAACTACCATTTTAACACGCGAACCTTTGGGCCCAACACAGGCTCCTACAGGATCCACATTTTTCTCGTTTGAGCTTACTGCTATTTTAGTTCTGTACCCTGCTTCTCTTGCAATGCTTTTTATTTCTACTATTCCTTCGTAAATCTCTGGCACTTCCAGCTCAAAGAGTCTTCTTATAAGGCCTGTATGAGTTCTGGATACTATTACCTGCGGTCCCTTGGTTGTTTTCCTGACATCAGAGATATAACATTTTATCCTCTCTCCATGCCTGTACCTTTCTCTCGGAACCTGCTCGTTTGGTGGAAGCAGAGCCTCAACTTTACCCAGATCCACCAGGGTAAATCTTGCATCGCTCTGCTGTACAATTCCTGTTACCATATCTCCAACTCTATCCTTGAATTCTTCATACATTATTTCCCGCTCAGCTTCTTTAATTTTTTGTTTTATTACCTGTTTTGCTGTCTGCGCTGCTATCCTTCCAAAGTTGTCGGGAGTTACTTCTACTTCGTTATTCTTTCCGCTGTCTTCTCCGGTTTCACCTTCACTTTCATCTTCATTCAGGATCTTAAATACTTTTATTTCACCTGTCTTTAAATTTATATCAATCCGGCACTCATAATCCACCTGATAGTTTTTTTTGTATGCTGAAACAAAGGCTATTTTAAGAGCCTCTATCAGTGTATCCTGTTTTATTCCTTTTTCCTTTTCTAATTCTACTAAAGCCGTTATTAATTTTTTATTCAATTCTACCACCTGTATATAACAGAATTTAAACTAAAAAATAGTGGGTGAAGCCCACTATTTTTTTAAACTTTTAACATTAAAATTTAGCTAAAAGTATATCATAATTTTAAAAAAATACAATCAGTACAATTACACTGCAGAGTGCATTTTTAAAATGCATCACGGAAAATTCTAACGGTTTCATAAACCGGCTGTCATTTGATGATAAAAGCTAGAAAATTAAAAGCTTTATTAATAGTTTCTCAGCAGGCTCTTTAAGCTGGTGTATCGTTTTTCAACTACATTTCTGTTTACTGCCATCCCTATGGCTTTCTTGCTTCCAACCAGTACAACAAGCTCTCTTGCCCTGGTAATTGCCGTATAAAGCAAATTCCTCTGCAGTAATATATAGTGAGAGGTGAGAAGAGGTATTATAACACATTTAAATTCCGAGCCCTGGGATTTATGTATTGATATAGCATATGAAAGATTTATTTCATCAAGTTCAAAAAAACTATAGCTAACGGTTCTGCCATCAAAATTTACCGTTATTTCTTCTGCTTCCATGTCTATACCGTTAATAATTCCTATATCTCCGTTATAAATATCCTTTTCGTAATTATTTTTCATCTGGATAACCTTGTCATTTAATTTATACTGCACGGCACCTTTTAAAATTTTTTTACTGGCGGGATTTAAAATCTCCTGAATCTGTGTATTCAGATTATTTACCCCTACAGTCCCTTTATTCGTGGGAACCAGAACCTGAATATCATAGACAGGATCATAATTAAAGCTTCCCGGTATTCTTTTTGTCAGTAAATCCAGTATAAGATTTACCACCTCATCTGGTTCATTTTTTTCTATGAAGAAAAAATCATTATTTTTTGGTTTTCCTATAAACGGAAATTGGCCGTCCCTTACCTTATGAGCATTATATATAATAAGGCTTTCGCTTTCCTGCCTGTATATTTTTTTTAATTCAATTACCGGAATTTCTCCTGAGCCTATCATATCGCTTAAAACATTTCCCGGTCCTACTGAAGGAAGCTGATCTATATCACCTACAAAGATGACTCTTGTTTCCGGATTTACCGCAGAAAGCAAGTTCTTCATTAATCTTATATCTATCATTGAAGCTTCATCAATCATTACTATATCTGTTTTGATAGGTTCTTTTTCATTTTTTAGAAATTTGTTTAATTTTGGATTATAGTTCAGAAGCCTGTGTATTGTCTTTGCCTCTTTTCCGGTAGTTTCACACAATCTCTTAGACGCTCTTCCAGTTGGTGCGCCCAGGATAACATCTTTATTTCTTTTCTCAAAGAGTTTTATAATAAAATTAAGTATTGTGCTTTTCCCAGTACCCGGGCTCCCTGTTATGACGAGCATTTTTTCGGTTACAGCTTTCTCAATAGCTTTTACCTGAACGTCGTCAAGCAATATTTTTCCTTCTGCCGATAACTCTCTTATTAAACCTGATATATTTTTCCCCTTGTTTTCTGCTGCGCCTCCCCCATTTGAATTATTTAAAATATCCAGGATTTTTTTGCTTACATATTTTTCCGCATTATAGATATTTGTAAGGTAAACTTTTTTATCGTCATCTCCAGTAATTGTTATTTTATCTTCACCCTCAAGTTCGGCCACAGCTCTGTTTAAACTTCCCATTTCTGTTTCAAGAAAACCTTCTGCTAATTCTATCAACTCATCATATGGATAGTAGCAATGACCTGCATCTTCTGCTTCGTTTAATACGTATATTATTCCTGCCTTTATTCTAAAAAGCGATTCTTTTTCAATGCCTGATTTCAGTGCAATCCTGTCAGCAATTTTAAAACCTATTCCCGGTATATCCTCAGATAACCTGTAAGGATTCTTTTTTACAACATTTATTGAATTATCCCGGTATCTGTTATAGATTTTTAATGCATAACTGCTGCTTATTCCGAGCGACTGAAGAAAAATCATTGTATCTCTTATATTTTTATGTTTCTTCCATGACTCAACAATCATGTTTATTCTTTTTCTTCCGATTCCCTCTATCTCATTCAATTTTTCTGGTTCTTTATCCAGTATTCTCAGAGTTTCAAGTTTAAAGCAGGAAACAATCTTTTCTGCCATTACAGGCCCAATACCTTTTATCAAACCCGAACCAAGGTAGTTGCTGATTCCTTTTATTGTTGCCGGTTCAGCTGTTTCTATGCTTTCGATTTCAAACTGCTGTCCGTAATTTTTATTTAGAACCCATTTTCCGTTTATCTCCAGAGTTTCACCGCATTGAAGCTCAAAAGCATTCCCGACAACCGTTACAAGCCTTCCTCCTTCCACCCTTACCTTTCCAACCATAAATCCGGTTTCGGAGTTCTTAAAAACAATCCTTTCCAGAACTCCTTTTATTTTGTTGTCCTGATTTTCCATTTTAAGATTATTTGAGGTTGTTTTCAGATTTGAATTTTTTTATGAATTCAGAAATTGAATCAGCATTAAGTTCTATCTTATCTCCGCTTTTGCGGTATTCGACATCTATTAATTTTTTTTCCAGGAATTTCTTCCCTAAAATAAATTTTAGTGGTATTCCAATTAAATCAGAATCCTTGAATTTTATTCCTGCATTTATATCTCTATCATCATAGAGAACCTCGACATTCATTTCCCTTAAAATTTTGTATATTTTTTCACCGGCAGTGGAAAGTAGCTCATCCTTAGCTGTTGTTACGATAAGGTTAACCATAAACGGGGCTATTGAAGCAGGCCATATTATTCCTCTTTCATCATACAGCTGTTCTATGGCTGCTGCCATTATCCTCGTAATTCCTATTCCGTAACAACCCATAATAAGGGGCTTCAGCCTTCCATCAATATCAAGGAATCTGGCATCCATCTTTTCGCTGTATTTACATCCCAGCTTAAAGATATGCCCTATTTCAATTCCTTTTTCAAATTTAATCTTCATTCCACAATTAATACATTTATCACCGGGTTCAGGATAGATAAAATCACCCTGTTGCTTCACAGTAAAATCCCTGGGGTAATTAATATTTATAAGATGATAATCTTTTTTATTGGATCCGGCTACAAAATTATTTCCGCTTTTTATTGAATTATCCATATATATATCTATATCATCATCAAGTCCAGCCGGTCCGAGATAACCTATTGCAAGATTTCTTCCTTCTGGAGAGCTTTTAAGGAGCTCGAGGTTCCTTTTTAAATACTCCGAAGCTTTCTTTATATTCAATTCTCTGTCTCCCCTTACAAGAAAAGCATAAATCTTCCCATCTTCGTCATTCAGTAAAATAGTTTTTATAATCTTGCTGCTATCTACTTTAAGATAATCTGAGAGTCCTTTTATATCTGTAACGCCAGGAGTATGTATCTCTTTTAAGGGCTCCAATTTAAGTAACTTAATGTTGTCCATGGTCTCTTCATCAGTTGCAGGAACAGATTCTGCCATTTCAAAATTAGCAGAGTAACCACATTCAGTGCAAAAAACAAGTCTTTCTTCACCATTGTCGGCAAAAACTATAAATTCGTGGGACGCTTTTCCCCCGATCAACCCTGTGTCTGCTGCTACTACTCTGTATTTAAGTCCGATTCTTTCCAGTATCCTGCAGTATGCATCATGCATTTTCCGGTATATTGTTTCCAGACTTTCATCATCTTTACTAAAACTATAGCTATCCTTCATAATAAATTCACGGGCTCTCAGTAATCCATATCTTGGCCTTATCTCATCTCTGAATTTAACCTGTATCTGATACAGGTTTATCGGTAAATCTTTATAAGATTTTATATCCGAATATGCCAGATAGGTCATTATCTCCTCATGGGTTGGACCCAGGCAGAAATCCCTTTTATTCCTATCCTTCAATCTAAATAGTTCTTGTCCGTACTCATTCCACCTCCCTGATTTTTCCCATAAAATAGAGGGCTGTATAACAGGCAGGAAAAGCTCGACAGCACCTGCTTTGTTCATTTCCTGCCGGACTATTTCCTCAATTTTTTTTAATATACGGAGCCCCAGAGGCAAAAAAGAATATATGCCAGATGCTATTTTTCTTATCAGACCTGCTCTTATGCACAGAGAATGGCTTGGTATTTCGGCTTCACCCGGTTTTTCTTTTAGAGTGGGGATAAAATATTTAGAAAATTTCAATCCTATCTTCCTTTCTATATTTTTAAATTAATTTTTTTAATTCCTTTTCAAAACTATACAGTGCAATATCTTTATCTACTCTGGCAATTACCTTTCCCTTTAAAAAAATAGCTGCCTTTTTTCTTCCAAAAGCTACACCTATATCAGCCTCTTTTGCTTCTCCGGGCCCATTTACAATACAACCCATAACAGCAACTTTTAAATTCTTTTTAATACCCAGAGTCATTCCCTCAATCTCATGTACAAACTGCCAGAAACCTTCCGGTGTTCTCCCGCATGTAGGGCAGGAGATAATGTCTGCTCCTACCTTCCTCAGATTCAGGCTATTAAGAATTGTGTAGCCCGCTCTTACTTCATCTACTGATTTACCGGTAAGCGATACCCTTATAGTATCTCCTATTCCTTCATTTAATAAAATACCCATGCCCACAGCAGATTTTATACTGCCTGTAAAAACCGGGCCGGATTCTGTTACGCCCAGGTGCAGAGGATAATCAACCTTCTCAGATATAAATCTGTATATATTTACAGTATCGATTACCGATGATGCTTTTGCCGATATCTTAAAATTATAGAACTTTAATCTTTCGAAAAGCCTGACATATTCCATCGTGCTATCAACCATAGAAGCTACCGTATCCTGCCTGTTTCTTTTTAATATTTTTTTATCTATTGAACCGGAATTAACACCTATTCTTAGAACAATATTCTTTCTTTTTGCCTTTTCCAGAATCTCAGAAACACGCCCGTAGCTCCCTATATTGCCGGGATTTATCCTGATTCCGTTTATTCCTGTATCCATGCATTCCAGAGCAAGCCTGTAGTCAAACTGTATGTCGGCAATCACTGGTACCGTAAAATTTTTCTCATCAATGAGGCTTTTAAGTAAATGTATGGAATTCCTGTCAGGTACGGCTATCCTTATAATTTCGCAGCCGGCGTTTATTAATTCCTTTATTTCGTCCCTGATGCTGTCTAGATTTTCCAGCCTGGATTTGGTCATGGACTGAACAATAATAGGGTTACTGCCGCCTATTTTTATTTTTCCTGCTTTTATTACCTTTGTTTTTTTTCTCTTTATCATCATAAAACCTGTCGTTATAAATTCATAATATCAAAAGGTTTTATTATGTCTAAAATAAAAGCTATGATAAGCAGAGAAACCAGAATAAATAATCCTACAGAATTGGCAACTTCAATAAGTTTTCTGGGAACAGGTTTTTTCCTTATGGATTCAATAATAATAAATATAATATTCCCTCCGTCCAGCGGAAGAATCGGAATCATGTTCCCATAACCCAGTAAAAGCGAAACCAGAGCAGTAAAAAATATAAAATTCTGTATTCCCAGCGAAGCTGTCTGCTGCATTATATTCACTATCCCCACCGGAGAAACAGGCCTTGCTTCCCTCAGCGGTATTTCACCGGAAAACAACATTCCAAATAGTTTTACATACGTAACACTTATATCCCATGTGATTATTAAACTTTCTTTTATGGTTCCGGCAAATCCCAGTTTTTCTTCAATGTAACCGGGACCTATCCCCAGATAACCCTGGCCATCAACGTTATCAAGTTTTACTTTTAATTCTATCTCACTATCCCCCCGGATAACCGTATATGTTACTTCTTCTCCGGGGTATTTTTTTGTTAGCGTAGAGAAATCATCCCAGCTTTCTACGGACTGGCCTTCAAGCGCAACTACCCTGTCACCAATTTCAAAACCACCGGTTCCGGCAGGTGCGTCCGGCTGGATATAATCAATTGTTGTTGTAGGAGCCATTACTCCCATGCTTAAAAAAATTATTATAAGCAATACCGCAAAGACTATATTAAATATTATGCCTCCGGCCGCTACCAGAAATTTCTTATAAAAGGGTTTATTATGGAAAGCTTTATCCTTTAAATCCGGAGGTATTGATTCATTTCTGTCCATACCCAGTATCTTATTATAACCGCCAAGCGGTATTATGCTTACGCCGTATTCAGTTCCTTTTCTGTCTCTGAACTTAAATAATTTTGGACCAAATCCTATAAAAAACTCTTCGACATGTATTCTGCCCAGCTTAGCCATGGAAAAGTGCCCTAACTCATGGATAAATACTATCAGGGAAAGTCCGGCTACCGCCAGTATGTACTGCAGAATAGTGGTTACAATTTGCATTAGAGATTACACCCTGCCAAATCTTCTTTTTCTCCGCTGATAACAATATATAGCTTTCAGGAAACTCTTCCTGTCAAAATCAGGCCACAGCGTCTTTATAAAATAAAATTCACTATATGCAATCTGCCATAGCAGGAAATTGCTTACCCTGTACTCGCCACTGGTCCTGATTAAAAAATCAGGGTCAGGGCACCCGGCTGTATACAGAAACTCTGAAAATACTCTATCATTTATTTCCCCGATATCTATATTTTTTTTGATGGCTTCTTTATGTATTCTTTTTATTGCATTTATTATTTCCTGCCGCGAGCTGTAATTAAACGCAATGTTTAAAAAAAGCTTATTGTTGCTGAGGGTCTTTTTTTCCGCATTCTCGAAAGCTTCCAGTATATCAGAGGGCATTCCCTTTCTATCCCCTATTAATTTTACCCTCACGTCATTTTTATCAAGAGAGCTCAGTTCTTCTCTTAAAGATTCTAAAAAAAGATTAAAAAGAAAATTTACTTCCTCTTCTGGTCTCTGCCAGTTTTCTCTTGAAAATGAATATACCGTTAAGAACTTTATTCCAAGTTCCATGCATACGCTGATCGCAACCCTCAGGGCTTTCACTCCTGCTTCATGTCCGGCAGAGCGGGGCAGCTTTCTTTTTGTTGCCCATCTGCCATTTCCATCCATTATTATTGCTACATGTTCAGGAATATTGTTTTTTTTTATTTCTTTAACAGTCGGAGCTTTTATAGAAGAAAAAAAAGAAGAAATTAAATTCAAATTAATTTTACCTACACTTCCATAATTTCTTTTTCTTTCTGTGACAGGGCGTCATTGATTTTTTCTATGAATTCATCCGTAATTTCCTGGACTTTCTTTTGATAATTTATCAGGTCATCCTCGGTTATCTTACTTTCACTTTCCAGTTTTTTAAACTCATCATTCATCTCTCTCCTGATATTTCTTATAGCTACCCTGCCATCCTCGGCAATCTTTTTGACCAGCTTTACCAGTTCAATTCTTCTTTCTTCGTTTAAAGGTGGTACATTAAGTCTTATTACTTTTCCATCATTTGAAGGATTAATACCCAGGTCAGATTTTGATATTTGTGTTTCAATCTCTTTTAAAAATTTTGGTTCATAGGGTGTAATCAATATAACCCTGGGTTCGGGTATATTTATATTGGACACGTATTTCAGCAGGGTTTTTGTTCCGTAATAATCTATATAGATATTGTCAAGCAGCGTTACCGTTGCTCTTCCCGTCCTTATTGTATTAAACTCATGCTGGGTTTTTTCAAGTGTCTGGTTCATATTCTTTTTTGTTTCAACAAGCAGCATATCTTTCATTTTTTACTCCTTTGTTACTATGGTGCCAATTTTTTTACCCATTATGACTCCCTTAATATTACCCGGTTTTGTAATATCGAAAACCACAACAGGTAAATTATTTTCCATACATAAAGAAGTGGCCGTTGAGTCCAGTACCCTGAGGTTCTTTTTCAATACATCAATAAAGCTTAATCTCTCAAACCTTTTTGCATCTTTAAACTTCAGGGGATCCTTATCATATATGCCATCCACTTTTGTTGCTTTGAATATTATCTCGGCATCTATCTCCAGAGCCCTTAATGCAGCAGCTGTATCGGTTGTGAAATAAGGATTTCCAGTACCGCCTGCAAATATAACTACCCTCTTTTTCTCAAGGTGCCTTACTGCTCTTCTCCTTATAAAAGGCTCAGCAATTTCCTGCATGGTTATCGCTGTCTGAACCCTTGTGATTATTCCGATTTTTTCAAGCGCGTTCTGAAGGCCAAGAGCATTCATTATTGTTGCAAGCATTCCAATATAATCTGCTGTAGTCCTATCCATTCCATTCGCACTGGCAGAAACACCGCGCCAGAAGTTACCCCCGCCTATTACTACTGCAGCTTCTACTCCTATTTCTACTACTTCTTTAATCTGGCTTGAAATATTATTTATAACCTTCGGATCTATACCGTATTTCAAATTTCCGAGTAATGCTTCCCCGCTTATCTTTAGTAGAACTCTTTTATATTTTAAGTCTTCCATGAACCATGTCCGCTTGCTTTTAAAAGGGTGTATTTTTTTATATTAAAATTTATTTATCCCCTATCATCGCCCAGTACATACCTTTCAAATCTTCTTACTACAATATTTTCCCCGATTTTCGCTATATTTTGTTTTACTAAATCTCCTACAGTTATATCATTGTCTCTTATAAAAGGCTGTTCCAGGAGACAGTTTTCTTCAAAAAATTTTTTGATTTTTCCTTCAGCAATTTTATCTAAAATATTTTCTGGCTTTCCTTCGTTTAAAGCCTGCTTTTTATAGAACTCCTTTTCCTTTTCCAGTACATCTTTGTCCACATCTTCTGTTGAAACATACCGGGGCGCTGCTGCAGCTATATGAAGGGCAATATCATGAGCCAGATTTTTGAACATCTCATTCCTGGCTACAAAGTCCGTTTCACAGTTAACTTCAACCAGAACTCCGATCCTTGAACCAGGATGAATATAACCTTCAATAAGGCCTTCCTTTGCTGTTCTAAAAATCTTCCTGGATGCTTCTGCCAGACCTTTTTCTTTTAATATTTCTTCCGCCCTTTTCATATCACCCTTGCTCTCTATCAGGGCTTTTTTACAATCCATCATTCCAGCATTACTTTTTTGGCGTAATTCTTTAACCATTTCAGCTTTAATTTCCATTTTTTTCTTTTACCTCCTCAGTAGTTCTAAACCCATACATCATCTTCGGGTGTTTCCTCTAATTCATCTTCAGTTTTTAATTTCTCAAGCTCTTTTGCTTCTTTTTCTTCCGGACTCTTTTCTGCTTTAACTTTCTGTTCCAGCCCTTTTTTAACTGCTTCGCCTATTATGCCAGTTATCAAACTGCATGAGCGTATTGCATCGTCATTACCCGGAATTACAAAGTCAATAAGGTCAGGGTCACAGTTAGTGTCTGTTATAGCTACTATGGGTATTCCCAGTTTGATTGCTTCCTTTACTGCTATCATCTCTTTGTTTGGATCAACGATATAGATAGCATCCGGAAGTTTCTTCATATTTCTAATGCCGCCTATATTATAAAGAAGTTTCTCATATTCTTTCTTTATTCCCAGGACTTCTTTTTTGGGCAATTTCTCAAAAATACCGGAGCTTTCCATATTTTCAATTTCGTCAATTCTTTTTGTCCTTTTGCTTATGGTCTCAAAATTTGTAAGAGTCCCTCCCAGCCATCTGTTTTTGACATACGGCATACCGCATTCTGCAGCATTTGATTCTATAATATCCTGAATCTGTTTTTTTGTGCCGACAAATAATACTGACCCTCCCTGACTTGCCAGGTTTTTGACATATTCATACGCCTCTACCAGCAGCCTCTGTGTCTCCTGTAAATCGATAATATATATGCCGTTTTTGTCCGTGTATATATATTGTTTCATTTTTGGATTCCATTTTTTGGTCTGATGACCAAAGTGAACTCCCACTTCCAGGAGCTGCTTCATGGTTACGATACTCAAAACTATACCTCCTTGTTTTTATGGTTTTTCCTCCACCACCTTAACAGGTTACTTATTCACCATATTACCGCAGGCGGTGTGTGTGATTTCAACGTTCAAGTCTAGCATAATACATATATTTCATCAAATAATCAATAAATAATTATCTCATTATAATATTAAAAATTCATTCATTTTATACTATTCTTCTGCCCTCGGATGAAATTGTTTATAATCCTTTTTTAATTTCCTGACATTAAGGTGCGAGTATATTTGTGTTGTAGATATATTTTCATGACCCAGAAGCTCCTGAATCTCCCTTATACCCGCCCCCTCCTGAAGCAGGTGCGTGGCAAAACTATGCCTGATGCTATGCGGAGTAATATTTTTATTTATATGTGCCCTACTTGCATACTTTTTGACTATTGATCTCATGCTTCTTGATGACAGCCTTCTGCCGTATTTATTCAAAAATACATACCGGCCTGTTATGTGTCTATCCTTATTTGAATTAATCAGCCTTTTTCTGGCATCCAGATAATTTTTTATCCAGTGAACCGCAGAACCGTTCAGATAAACAAACCTCTGCTTTCTGCCCTTGCCCGTTACAATCACTTCATTGCTATCGAGGTCCAGATCATCCATTTTTAAATTTTCTACCTCGCTTATCCTCGCCCCGGTTGAATACAGAACTTCAATTATGGCTCTGTCTCTTATTTCCATGTCGCTTAATGGTTCTAAACCTTTAAATAATTTTTTAATTTCACTTACAGACATGAAAGTATAAAGGCCCTGATGTTTTCTTGGAACATTTATAAACTGAGTCAGCTGAAAACCGATGTAGCCATTTCTTTCAAGAAATTTAAAGAAGTTGATAAGTGAAGAGTACTTTCTGATAATAGTGCCATTTGAATAATTATAATCATCAAGATATTTTAAAAAATCCCTGAATGCATTTAAATTCAAATTAACAGTTCCGGTAATATTTTTTCTTTTTAAATAATTTAAAAATTGTAAGATATCCTTCCTGTAGGAGTTTATTGAGTTAAGGGATAAGTTTTTTTCGTATTTTAAATACTTTATGTACAATTCCAGACAATTAAATAAATCCATACTTATATATAATCACTCTCAATGTCCTTCATTTTATTTTTTATAACAGCCCGGATTTCCCTTAATTCATCTATTCCCGGAGACTTGCTGTTTTCCGCAACCCCGGATGGTTCAAAACCACTTTTTTTTGCTTCCTTTAAAATATTTTTAAGTTTTTTTATCATATTAATAATTTCATACCTTATTTTATCAGACCTGTAGTCAACCTTTAGCTTCTTTTTTGACAGGCTCTCAAGTATGTTATCAAATTTATCATTAGCGTTATCTACAATTAAACCAGCTTTTCCTTCGTTCAGCTTCTTTTTTACCTCTATCCCGTGCAGTATCTTTTTTAAATCTTTTTTAAGGATATTGTCATATTGATACAGGGCTAATCCCAGAGGATTCCTGGGGCTCTCTATTTTTTTCCTCCTGAATAAAGCCATATTTAATACTCCAATTATCTTTTTAACAATATATTTATTATTCTAATATAAAATCTAAAATAATCTACTATATTTATTAAAGCTATCTTCCTTTATCAGCCTTTTCATTTCAAGAAATGCAAGTATTCTTAACACATTTTTAACCTCTTTCCCCGAATACCTGACTATATCTTCCAGGCTTTTTGATTTATATCCTATGTACTCATATATTTTAAGCTCATCACTGTTTAGCTTTACTGATTGCTTCCTGCTTTCTTTTTTTTGGCCTGGACTACCCGTTTTACCGGTTTTAAAAATCTTTCCAGCATACGCTGAAAATTCATCCAGGATATCATCAATATCCTGTACTAATTTAGCTCCCTCATTGATTAACCTGTGGCACCCTCTGCTTGCAGTGCTAAATATATTTCCGGGGACCGCCAGCACTTCTCTGTTCTGCTTCAACGCCATTTCACATGTTATTATTGCTCCGCTCCTTTCGCCCGCTTCAACTACAATAACGCCCCGGCACAGCCCGCTTATTATTCTGTTTCTCACCGGAAAATTTGTTTTTAACGGCTGCGTTCCCGGAGCAAACTCTGTTACTATGCTGCCATTTTCCGGAATCTTTTCGTAAAGGTACTTATTTTCGGGCGGGTATACGACATCAATCCCGCATCCAGGTACACCTATGCTGCCGCCTTTTCCTTCAAGGGCAGCTCTATGCGCCTGGCAGTCAATTCCTGCCGCAAGCCCGCTTACCACGGTTATGCCCATCTCTGACAGGCTTTTACTTATATATATGGCTGCTTCTTTTCCATATGCTGTACATTTTCTGCTGCCCACAACTGCTATATTGAACACTGAATTTTTTATCCTGCCGCCTTTAAAAAACAACAGAGGCGGCGGAAGATGAATATGCCTCAGTATATCAGGATAATTATCATCACCTATATCAAGCAGGCCTATCTTATTTTTTTCTACAAAATCAATTATCTTACTGCTGGAAATATGCCTGGATCCTCCAGAATAATAATTTGCTTCTTTATACGCTCCATATTCAAGCCCGGGGTTTTTATACCACGTAAAGTAGTTAATTGTTTTCTTTATATCGCCCTTATATCTCCTGTATATTTCTATAAATTTAGCCGGTTTAATTTTTCTATCAAATAGGATATTTAAAATTTTTTCGGTTCTGCCGCTATTTTTCATATTTTCCGGTTTTCTTGTTTTCACTATATACAGATATCTAAGTCAGAATTATAATTAAAACTCACCCTGTAATTTACAGCTTCGATAATATGATGTTCCTCAATAGACTGGCTGCCTTCAAGGTCGGCTATTGTCCTGGAAACTTTTAATATGCTTACCGTACCTCTTGCTGTCAGGCTATATTTTTTTGACACCGCATGTATCAGGTTCCTTATTTTTTTATCATCTTTTAGCCATCTGTTAATTAAATTAATCCCTATTTCTGAATTACAGCTTATCTTCCGTCCCCTGAACCTGCGGTTCTGCATATTGATACATCCAGCAATGCGGTTTTTAATCTTTTCGGAAGTCTCTCCACACTCAGTATTTATAAAACTATCTTCGGGCAATCTATTAATGGCAACCCTCATATCTATTCTATCCATAACGGGACCGGACATTTTCTTCCAGAACTTTTTTACCTCTCTTGAACTGCAGGTACATTTTTTGTTATCATTCCCAAAATATCCGCAATAGCAGGGATTTGTGGCAACTATCAGCATGAAATTACAGGGAAATGTATATGAAAAATGATTCCGCGTAATAACAACTTCCCTGTTTTCCAGCGGCTGCCTTAAATCTTCTATAAAATTTTTTGGGAACTGCGAAAATTCATCCAGAAAAAGTATTCCCCTGTGAGCAAGGCTGATTTCACCAGGACCGGGATTTGCTCCCCCTCCTATAAGGCCAATTCTGCTAATAGTGTGGTGGGGACTCCTGAAAGGCCTTTCCAGTATAAGATCGTTAACATTTTTTTTATATAAACTATAAATTTTTGTAACATCTATACGTTCCTGCAGGGTTAAATCGGGCATGATGCTAATGCCTCTTTTTGCAAGCATAGTTTTACCGCTTCCCGGCGGTCCAACAAGCATAATATTATGTCTTCCCGCCACGGCTATTTCCAGAGCCCTTTTTGCTTTAAACTGCCCCTTTACATCACTGAAGTCAAAATTATAATAAAAACGTTTTTCCCCGGTATTATTACCTCTGTATACAAACTTTTCTATTTTCTCTTTGCCTGAAAGAATTTCCGCAGCTTCCTGAAGGCTTTTACAGGCGATTATTTTTAGATCCGAAATAAATGAGATCTGATTTGCTATCCGGTAGGGTACGAAAAAAAAGGTTTTCCCCAGATTTTTTGCTTCTTCCGCCATTGAAACCAGGCCTTTTACCGGATTTATGCTCCCATCCAGCGACAGTTCACCAACAAAACAGGACTCGCTGCAGATGCCGCTCTTAATCTGTTCTCCTGCGGCAAGTATAGACAGGGCTATTGGTAAATCGTAAAAAGAGCCATCTTTTCTGATATCTGCCGGTGAAAGATTTACAATAATCTTTTTTACTGGAAAATCAAATCCACTATTAATTACCGCAGACCTTACTCTCTGCCTTGACTCATTTACGGCTTTGCCAGGCAGACCCACGATTATAAAATCCGGAAGCCCCCTTGAGAGATGCACCTCTATGGATACCCTTACTGCATCAATACCCTGCAGTGTAAAACTATCCAGTTTGAATAACATAATTACATAATATGTGCTATTGTGTAATATGTCAATTGTATAATAGCGAAGATTTGCAAATCAGATTATTGCCTGCGGTAAATAAAGAAATACTTATCGATTTACTGCCCGAGGGATTAGCTGTAAAAATAATCAGTCAAATTTAAATCCCTTTTTTGTTACAACTTTAACACATGCATCAACAACTCTCGGGTCATATAATTTGCCTTTGTTTCTCTTGACTTCATTAAGCGCTATCTCTAGGCCCAGAGCTGGGCGGTATGGTCTGTCAGAAGACATGGCCTCCACCACGTCGGAAACCGTTAAAATCTTTGCCTCAAACATAATGTCTTTTTCCTCTAAACCCCTGGGATATCCCGAACCGTCAAGCTTTTCATGATGTTCTAGAATAATCTCTGCAACAGGCCTGGGGAACTCAATTTCCTTCACCATTTCATATCCTACATCCGGGTGGGTTTTAATCAGATCAAACTCGATATCAGTTAATTTTCCTGGTTTTGTTAAAATTGAAACAGGTATATTTATCTTGCCTATATCATGAATATCCGCTGCAGTTTTTATGCATTCAATTACTTCACTGCTCAGTCCGAGCTCTTTTGAGATGGCTACAGCCAGTTTTGATACTCTTTTCTGATGACCGGAAGTATACGGGTCCCTTTTTTCAACTATACTTCCCAGTGCATTTATGGTTCCCTGCAGGGCTTTTTCCAGTTTCCTGTAGCTTTCCTTTAAATTATCCTCCATCAGTTTTCGGTGTGTAATATCAAACCAGTTAATTATTACATATTTTAATTTTCCATCGGCAAGTACTAATTTATTATAGGTTTCTATCCAGGATTCTTCTCCCTTATTATTGGTAATGATAAACTCCCTGCCGATAACACCGTGTTTCATATCTTCTTTAAAAATTCTAATATACCTGGATCTTAATCTTCCGGGCCACCAGGGAAATGGGGCTTTTTTCCCCAGAAGTTCATCTGATTTTAATCCAACCAGTTCTTGCATTGCCGGATTAGCATATTTTATGGAAAAATCATTGTTTAAAACATAAATCGGATTGGGAGAATTTTCCATCAGGCTTGAGCTGAACTCTTCGCTTTCCTTTAATAATTTCTCTGCCTGTTTCTGCCTGGTCATATCGTCATATACTGCTACTAATTCTCCTGATGGCAGCCGGTATACATAATTGCGCCTCCAGCCTGAAATCCTGTCATCCCTGTAAAAAGAAATAGGGTGCTTTTCGGGCCTGCCGGTTTTATATACTCTTTTAAAAACATCAAAAAGCCCTAAATCTTTTAATCCGGGGAAAACTTTCAGGACACTTTTCCCGATAACTTCTTCCTCACTGATTTTTTCAATAGATTGTGCGGCTTTGTTAAAATTCTTTATAATAAAATCTTTCCCATTATCCACAGCCTCATATACAACCACGCCGCTGCTCATGTTATCAAAAAGCTCTCTATACCTTTCCTCGTTCTCCTTAATCTCCTCGTAGGCCTTTTTTTGCATTGTTACATCTTTAAAGCATTCAATAATTCCAATGATTTCCCCTTTTTGATTTCTTACTGGATTTGCACTAACGACGCATGTAATATTTTCACCCTGCCTGTTTTCCCTTTCCTCCTCAATTGTAATATATTCTTCCCCGTTTAGAATTCTCTTCAGTACACAGTTTGCGGTATTACATTCAGTACCTCCAAAAAGTTCATAGCACTTTTTGCCCTTTGTATCTTTACTCTCAAGCCCGAATAAATCATCCATTACTTTGTTGGATTTCAGAATGCTAAAATCTCTGCCTATGATTACCATCCCGTCCACCGAAGCATTAAAAACCTGGTTCATCTTTTCATATAAGTCTTCAAGTTTATTTTCTGTCTTCTTTTTGTTTATTGCACTTACCAGCTGCCGTGAAATAATATTGATTCTTCCAAGGTCAGATTCCGTAAAGGATTTTTTTCCTGAGATGTCTATCAGTCCCACAACATCATCCTCTAAAACAAGCGGCGCAGCCATCATTGATTTCATATTTAATATACCGTAAATTTTAGGAACAAGCTTTTTTATTATTTTTTTTAAAGTTTTCTGTTTTTCCGGCAGGATATCTACAAAATCGGTAATTATTTTTTTTATTTCTGCAGCATCATTTACAATTAACGGCTTTCTTTCCTTAATTACCCTTTGATAATGACTCCCTTCTTTTAATGGCAGTCTTACATCGGGTATTTTAATTTTTATTAGCTGCTCTATTTTTTTTATCCGGTCCCGGGATATGTTAAGCCTCTGCATCTCAAGATATTTTCCGTCATCGCTAAGTAAATATGTGGCAAGACCGGAGCCGGAAAATATTTTTTTTGTATTTTCTGTTATGAGCCTTATTATCTCTTCCAGGCTCTCGCCGCGGTTCAGTGCAATATTTACTGAATTTACAAGTTCGAGGTCCTCGATTTTTTGCATTATTTCATCTGTTTCATCTTTATTAAATTCTTTATTCTCTTTTTCTTCTTTTGATTCTTTCGTGGCTCCCATTACCATTCCCCCGGTAATTTAAATATAATTATATTAACTTTTATTTTAATAATTATTTTAATATAAAAGTTATAATTTTTTCAACTTTAAAT
>CAZTUA010000006.1:0-52693 GCA_964616545.1 uncultured Actinomycetota bacterium
GAAGGATAAGCCAGTAAAAGAATTTACACAAAAGACTTGACGGTATCTGATTTTGGAAGCAGTGTATCAGATTATTTTAAAAGTGATAAAGAAGAGACAGAGGACAAAGACGGGCAAGAGGATGAAGATGAAGCAGAGAGGAGAAATATTGACCAGAAGGAATACGAGTGGGAAAAAAAATTAAATGAAAAAATGAAAAAGTTCGGAGAAAAAACCGGAAAAGCGGGGAAAGAGATTGAAAAAAAGATGGAAGTGACGGGAGATAAGGTAGATTATTATTTCAGGGAGACGAGAGGCGGCAGAATAACTGGCTACAGTTTTGCTATAGCGTGGAGCATCGTGCTTCTGGTGTTCTTAAATTTTTATAATTCATATATAGCCTATTACCAGTATGATGTAGGGCAGTGGAACAGGTTCCCCCTGCTGACAGAGGGCTTTAGCCACTGGCTTCCAATTGCCACAGTGGCGCTGGCTGCTTCCATAGTAGGAAATATTCTACTGGTTATTTATGACGGCAGGTTTTTTAGACAGTTAATCCGTATTGTATTGAATCTATTTGGAATAATGGCAGTT
Organism: uncultured Actinomycetota bacterium; assembly: GCA_964616545.1. Taxonomy (GTDB): domain Bacteria; phylum Actinomycetota; class Humimicrobiia; order Humimicrobiales; family Humimicrobiaceae; genus JAQVEM01. The sequence goes on from CAZTUA010000006.1 coordinate 574, forward strand.
ATTTCACTGCTTACTGTATTTCCTTTTGATTTTACAGTGTTTCCCGGTGATTTAACCGGAATTTTAAACCCTGTTGTTACAGTGTTCCTGGTGCTGATTATAATCGGAACCGGAGTAGATACGATAGTCAGATTAATTAAATTAATTGTTAGCTCAGCGGATACTTATTAAAATTATTATTTCTTTAATATTTGAGTTTGTTTATGAAACCAGCAATCGAAATGCTTTTAAGGCCCGGCTATGCTGATTATGATTTTGAAAAAAAAGCCATCGTTTTTATAAATGAGATGGTCTGTAGAGAATCTCTCAGGTGTAAGTACAGTCAGAATCAAGGATGACCCTATTTTATCCAGAAGTATGCCTGACGGAACGTGGAAAATGAGATATTCCCCAATGGAAAGATGCTTGCAGATATAGAAAAAAAGAATAAATCCGGTAAGTGGGCTACCTGTATTGCATTAAAGATATTGTATAGAAGTAAATATTTAGAGAATAAAGATGATTGATAAAGTCAATAAGGTTAGCATAGTAAAATGCCGGGATTACGATAAAGAAGCTCTGGTAGAAGCTATAAAAAAGAGCGTTAATATCCTGGGCGGATTTCAAAAGTTATTAAACCCTAAAAGCAAAATTTTAATAAAGCCCAATTTACTTCTGGCTGCAGAGCCTGACAGAGCTATAACAACGCACCCTTTATTTGTTGAAGCCGTAATTGAAAGCATTACAGCTATTACCGGAAACAGTAAAAATATTACAATTGCTGATAGCTCTGGCCCTGTTGAAAATTATGATAGGAAGGGCATAGAAAAAGTATACAGGGTAACCGGCATGATAGATGTTGCGGAAAAAACAGGATGCAGGTTAAATTATTCTACGGAATATAAAATTTTATCCAATGAAAAAGGCCGTGTATTAAAGAGATTAGAAGTTATTAAACCGGTAACGGAAGCTGATGTAATAATAAATCTTCCCAAATTTAAAACTCATAACCTTGTCGTTTTTACCGGAGCAGTAAAAAATATGTTCGGTATAATACCCGGGTTTACCAAGGTTGGATATCATCTGAGATTTGAGGATTTTAAAAGTTTTACAGAAATGCTTCTTGATATAATATTCTTAATCAAGCCGGCTTTAAATATTATGGACGGAATTACAGGAATTGAAGGGGAAGGACCGGGCAGGTCAGGTACTGTCAGGGATATCGGGCTTGTGCTTGCAAGCGAGGATCCTGTTTCAATGGATGTTATCATGAGTAAAATTATGAATATAAAAAATGACTTAAACCCTATGTTGAAGGTTTTAAATGGCCGGGGAATTAAATTATATGACGATAGAAGCATAAAAGTCCTTGGGGAAGAGTTATCCAGTGTAACAATTCACGATTTCAGGCTTCCAGAGAATATTAACCGGGATAAAATTATAACAAATAAGTTTATAAATACTTACGTTACCCCTTTGATAAGGAATTTACTGAATCCTTATATGTATGTAGACCATGAAAAATGCAATTTATGCATGACATGCTGTGAAATCTGCCCCCGGAATTCTATTTCGGTAGTTGATGATAAAATAAAGTTCGATCATAAGAGCTGTATCAGGTGCTTCTGCTGCAGCGAGATGTGCCCGCAGGGAGCAATCGGCATAAGATATACTCATCTGGGAAGCTTTATTTTAAACAGGATAAAAAAATCAGGCCAAACAGGAAAGAAAAGCTTTTAAAAAAGTCAGAGGCATTAAGAGCAAAATAATTGTCTTTTTTCCTGGAAGAATAAAAAATAATAAAAAAATCACGTCTTCAGGATAAAGTTTTTAATTTTGGTCGCGATTTTTTCATTGCGCAGGATTTTACTGGTGTGCAGTTTATTTAACCAGTAAATTTCGGGACGGCCCAGTTCTTCCCATAATTGACCGGTTGATGTCTTTGAGAAATAAAAATCATATCTGGAGTTAATCATAAGAGCGTTGCTTGGCTGGATTTTATGAGCAAACGCAAGAGGGTCGCACAGGAAACACCTTTTAAGTGCTGCTTTTTTTAATTCTGGCAAACCTTCAAGGTTAAACTTAATTTTTTCTGATTTTATTTTTTTGAATTCTTCTAAAAATTCCGGGAAGCCAGAGTAGATTTCCCTGCATGCTTCCCGTCTTGTCTTATTCTTATATTTGCTATCCTTATAAATACAGTTACCTCTTAAAAAGAATCTTAATATACCTTTCCAGTGAACTTCTTCCCAGTTTCCCCCGCCTATTAAAAAAATGCCTTTTTTTATTCTATTATCATTTGCCATTGTAATCAGCGAAACCATGCTTCCCATGCTTATACCGCATATACTAATATTGCCGATTTTCCATTTCTCTGTAAGTATATCTATCAGCCTTCTGATATCCACCACGCTCTGGTGGAAGAATCGGAGTGTTTCCACATCATTAAAATTCTTTAATCTCTCACCGCTTTTTTCATTTCCCGGGGTTCTGTTTAAATGTAAAGGAAGGTTTATGAAGGCGCATGAGATATTGCCTGAATTCATCTTATTGATAAAGGAGTAGTAATTTTTTAATTTTATTTCACTGGTTGAAAAGCCGTGAATCAGTATAAGGATATTATTAATACTGCTATTACTGATACCGGGTATATTGTTTCTACTGTCATTGCAAGGATTATCAGTATTTTTATTAATATTATTTATATTTAGAAACAACTGTGCATGGACTCTATCGTTTACTTCTATTCCTGTCTGGTATGGTGAATCATAGGTCAGACTGTATCTTTGAACCGGATTACTATCTTTATTTATCTCTTCCAGGCAGTAGCCGGTTGTATTATGGTCATAGTCATATAGAAACATTTTTCCCTGCTCTTTCAATTGGCTAATTTAGCAGAAGTTACGGATCCAGAGCTGTTAGAACTTATTAAGGCTCCTTTTAATGCTTAACTTAAAATAATATCAAAAAAAATTATTTATTTGAAATATATTAAAAATAATCCTGATAATATGTATAATAGAATAGGAATATTAATAATTTGCAATTTATCAGATGGATTTTGGAGGAATTATGAGTAATAACAACAACGGTTCAGATGCCGTAAAAAGTGCTTTTATTGGATTTGCTCTTGGTTTTGTTACCGGGGCAGTGACAGCGCTATTATTAACCACAAAAACAGGTGAAGAACTGCGAAGTGATATAAGAAGAATAGCAAAAGAAGCTGTAAATAAAGTTGAAGAAAAAGCAGGAAAGATAAAGAATATCACAAAAGAAAAGTATGACGAGATTACAAACAACGTTATAGCAAGTTATAAAAAGTTAAAAGACTTAACGGAAAAAGAAATAGAGTTCTTAAAAAAAGTAATAGACGAACAAAAAGATATTTCAAAATAAAGCAGTAATCTTGCCTGAAATAGATTATATCTTAAAAATATTTATTTTAAGGTTTGCCCATCTCTTAAAACATAACCTACAGCATAATTCAATTATGCAGGATACGGGTTTTCGTAATTAAATTTATAGAACTTTTTAAAACTGAAAGATATAAAATAATATAAATTAGTGTATTAAATAATCCTTTGGAAGGATAATAAAATGCCATCAGTTAAAGAAACATATCCTGTTATTGGTATGAGCTGCGCTTCATGTGTGAGAAAAATAGAGACTGTTCTTAATAAAACTGAAGGGGTAATTGAAGCAAGTGTGAATTTTGCTACAGAGAAATTAACAATTGAATATGATAATAGTAGAATTGACCTGAAAAAGATAGAAGAGATAATTAAAAGTATTGGTTATGAGCTTATTACCTAGGCTGGTCTTTTTTTATTTTTAAATATATAAAACAAATAATGGACCCGGAAAAAAAGCTTTCCTTAGAAGAAAAAAAAGAACTGATAGCAAAGAGGAATCAAAGAATACTTTTACAAAAACTGGTAGTCGGAGCTTCCCTTACCGTCTTTATATTTTTACTTTCTATGAATATAATCCCGGGATTTTATTCGCTTTCAATTAGAACAAGATATATTATTATCTTCATACTGACCTGTCCGGTTCAGATATGGGCGGGCTCCCAGTTCTATAAAGGGCTGGTATCTGTTTTTAAATATCGCATGGCTGACATGAATACTCTTGTTTCCATAGGAACATTGTCGGCCTTTCTTTACAGCACAGCCGTAACTTTTTTCCCGGGTTATTTTACAAGAATGGGAATTGAGCCTCACATATATTTTGATACGGCAGCAATGATTATCGTCCTTGTATTACTGGGAAGGTTTTTTGAATCAAGATCCAAAAGCAGTGCATCGGACGCAATTAGAAAACTTTTAAAGTTAAAGACACCGGTGGCGCACGTAATAAGAAACGGAAGAGAAGAGAAGATAGACGCAGATGACGTAGCAGTTAATGACATAGTAATTGTCAGGCCGGGAGAAAAAATTCCGGTAGACGGAGAAGTAATAGAAGGAAATTCAACTGTAGATGAGTCAATGGTATCAGGAGAATCAATACCGGTGGATAAGGAGACCGGGAATGAAGTAACAGGTTCAACTATAAATCTAACAGGTTTTTTAAAATTCAGGGCTACGCGCGTGGGAAAAGATACTTTCTTAAGCCAGATTATAAAAATGGTTGAAGAAGCCCAGGCTTCAAAAGCTCCTATCCAGAAACTGGTAGATAAAATTGCTGCTTATTTTGTTCCTGTGGTTATAGCAGTGGCACTATCAACCTTTATAATATGGTTTATATGGGCTCCCGGGCCTTCCTTAAATCTTGCAATCATTAATTTTGTATCTGTACTTATTATAGCCTGCCCGTGTGCACTGGGTCTTGCCACTCCAACTGCAATAATTGTTGGAACCGGCAGAGGTGCAGAGAATGGGATATTAATAAAAGATGCCTCAAGTCTGGAAATTGCCTATAAGCTGGATACTGTTGTATTTGATAAAACCGGCACTCTCACAGCAGGCAAACCAGAAGTAAGGGAAATAATAATAGAAAAAAATAATTTCAAGGGTACGGAAGAGGATTTACTGGGTATTGCGGCAAGTTCAGAACTATATTCCGAACATCCTATAGGAAAGGCTATAGTAGCTAAAGCAAAAAGTACCGGTCTGGAATTAAAGGCTCCCGGGGATTTTAAAAGTATAGCCGGTAAAGGAATAAAAGCAATTGTAGACGGAAAGGAAATTATCAAGGGCAGCATGAAACTAATGAAAGAAAACGATATAGAACTAAGTGATATTACAGGGGGAGAACGTGAGGTTTCAGGGAAAGGATTAACACCGGTCTATATTGCAATAAATAATAAAATAGCCGGTATCATAGCTGTTGCAGATAGCTTAAAGCAGAATGCGGCAGAAATTGTTTCGGATTTAAGGAATCTGAGCCTGGAAGTAGTAATGATTACAGGAGATAACAGGAAAACGGCCAGGTCTATTGGCAGGGAAGCAGGAATTGATCATATAGTTTCAGAGGTTCTGCCGGGGCAGAAAGCAGAGGAGATAAAAAAAATGCAGAGAGAAGGTAAAACTGTGGCAATGGTTGGAGATGGTATAAATGATGCTCCTGCGCTTGCCCAATCAGATATAGGAATAGCTATTGGAACAGGGACTGATGTCGCTGTAGAATCCAGCAAAATCACTCTGATCAGTGGAGACCTGAACGGTGTACTGAAGGCAATAATATTATCCAGAAAAACTATAAAAATAATAAAACAAAATCTTTTCTGGGCATTTTTCTATAACATAGTATTAATTCCTGTAGCAGCAGGTGTTCTTTATCCTTTCACAGGAATACTTATAAGTCCTGTTTATGCAGCAGCAGCTATGTCTATAAGCAGCATTTCGGTAGTCGCAAATTCCCTGAGATTAAAAAGACTGCCATTAAATTAAGCGGGGAGAGCTAAATTGAGAAAGAAAGTAAAAATAATAATAATCGGTGCAATAGCTGCAGGTACGTCTGCTGCAGCTAAAATAAGAAGGGAGAATAAAGAAGCAGAAATTGTTCTTTATGAAAAAGATAGATATATATCATACGGAACCTGCGGACTGCCCTATTTTATATCAGGAGAGATAGAGAAGATAGAAAATTTAATAGTAAATACAGCAGAAAATTTTGAAAAAATGTTTAACTTAAAAGTTAATGTTTTACATGAAGTCACGGGCATTGAACCGGGGAGAAATAAAATACATGTAAGAAATCTAAGAACAGGACGGCAGTTTAGTGATGGTTACGACAGGCTGATTATCACTACCGGAGCAGCTCCTTTAAAATTAAAATTTAACGGAGAACTTCCGGGGAATGTTTTTGTTTTAAAGACAATTGATGACGCCATAATTTTAAAAAAGTATATGGATAAGCTGGACGCGGAGAAAAAGGATGAAAAAAACGTAGTAATAATAGGCGGAGGGTTTATCGGGCTGGAGCTTCTTGAGGCGTTTGTTAACAGGGGATATAGAGTCAATATTATAGAGAAAACTTCTCACATTCTTCCAGCTTTTGAAGGTGAGATTATTGAATATCTGGAAAATTATTTAAAGGATAAAGAAATAAATATATACCAGGAAGATGAAGTAATAAACCTGATTAAAGAGAAAGAAGGGAATGCTCTATCTGTGGAGACCATAAAAGGCAGGACCATAAAGTCTGATATCATATTTTTAGGAGTAGGCACCAGACCCGATACAGAAATGGCGAAGAAGTGCGGGATAAAATTAAGAAAATCGGGGTTGATAGCTGTTGACAGATTTATGAGAACCAATTTTAAGAATATATATGCTGCTGGGGACTGCTGTGAATGCAGGAATTTAATAAGCGGTAAGAGCCGGTCATATAATCTTGCCAGTATTGCAGGGACACAGGGGAGAGCCGCAGGTTTAAACGCTATAGGAAAAAGAAAAAAGTTTTCAGGCAGTGCAGTTAATACACTGATAAAGGTGCTGGATCTTGTTGTGGCAAAAGTTGGTCTCGGGCTAAAAGAAGCGGAAGAATCGTATAATGGTACTGATTTTATAGAGTTTCATAATCGCTCCCATGCCGGTTACTATCCGGGAGCGGATATGATGCACATGATAGTAATTTTCAGCAAAAAAACTGGAAAGATACTCGGATTTCAGGCAATCGGAAAAAGTGGAGTGGATAAAAGAGCGGATGTTATTTCCGCAGCTTTAAAAGGAAACTTAAAGGTCTGGGAGCTTGATAATCTTGACCTTGGATACCATCCCGCTTATGGTTCAGCCAGGGATCCTATAAATATGATAGGGATGGTAGCGGGAAACCTTAAAATAGGCGAGATAGTTTTTTTAAGTGTGGAGAGATTAAAAGAAAAAATTAAAAGATTTGAGAATATTACTATACTGGATGTAAGGACTGCAGAAGAATATAGCCGCGGCCATATAGAGGGGGCAATAAATATTAATATTGATGAACTTGGAAACAATGCAGATAGACTAAATGCAGGCAGTGAGATAATAATTTACTGCAGTGTAGGCCCCAGAGCTTATCATGGGTTTAAAATCCTTAAAAATCTCGGATTTAAAAAAGTCAAAGTCCTGAATGGTTCATATTTAAGCTGGATAAGGAAGATTTAATAATAATTATTACGAATGAAAAGCAAACGCCCGGCGATCTGTTTGAAATAAACAGCAAAGTTAACTGTATGAAAAAAGTGGCCGTTTAAACAGTTGCAAATAAGTTATCAGGGTAATATCATTATATTAAATAGTCAACATAGAAGGAAAAATCAAATGAAAGTTTCAAGTGTCAGCTGGAAAATTGGCGGGGAAGCCGGTTATGGAATAATGACCACCGGATTAATTTTTTCCAGGATATTTGCAAGGAAAGGTTATTCAGTAGTTGACTACAACGAATATCCATCGCTGATAAGAGGCGGCCACAACACCTATACGGTGAGAATAAGCTCAGGTAAAGTTTTTTCTGTTAAGAAGAGTATAAATATTCTTGTTGCATTAAATGAGGAAACTATAAAACTTCACCAGGAAGAGGTTTCATATGGTGGGTATATTGTATATGATGATAAAATTGGTGACGTTGCTGATTTTAAGAAAGATAGAAAAGATATCAATTACGTTATGGTGCCTTTCTCCAGGATAATTTCAGAGCTGGAAGTCCCTGAGATTATGATGAATAATATCTCGCTTGGATCATCAACTGCTCTTTTAAACTACGATATTGAAATACTGAAGGATACAATAAGAGATGTCTTTAGCGGAAAAGGGGAGGAAATCGCAAACCTCAATATTAAATCAGCTGAACTTGGCTATAAATATATAAAAGAGAAGTTAAAATTAAATGCTTACGAGCTTGAAATAGTAAAGCCGGTAAATAAAATCCTTGTAACAGGAAATGATGCAGTTTTTTTAGGTGCTGTCAGAGCGGGCTGCAAATTTTATGCTGCCTATCCAATGACCCCTTCTTCTTCGATATTGCATTCATTCGCTTCAGCAGAAAATGACTTTAATATTGTAACAAAGCATGCAGAAGATGAGATAGCGGTAATTAATATGGTGCTAGGTGCTTCTTATGCAGGCGTGAGAGCTATGGCTGCAACGTCGGGAGGAGGATTCTCTCTCATGAATGAAGGAATAGGCAGTGCTGCAATGACTGAAACCCCGCTAGTCGTTGTATTATGCCAGAGGCCTGCTCCTGCTACAGGGATGCCTACCTGGACAGGACAGGAAGATTTATTGTTTGCAAGTCATGCATCACATGGAGAGTTTTTAAGGGTAATAATGGCACCTGGTGACCCTGAAGAATGTTTTTATCTAACCGGCAAGGCGTTTAATATTGCTGATAAATATCAAATTCCTGTTATTATCATACTGGATAAGTACTTATCTGAAAGTCATTTTTCATTTGATAGATTTGATTTCAAAAACATCACGGTAAACAGGGGTAAAATGATAACATCCGGCAGGGAGATAAAAAGTGAGTATAAGCGTTATTCTGATACCAGAGACGGTATCTCTCCCAGAACTATACCCGGCGTGGAAGATGGAATCCATATTGCCAACAGTGATGAGCATGACCAGTACGGATACTCTGATGACAGTGCCCATAATAGAAAAACAATGGTTGATAAAAGATTTATGAAAATAAAGAAACTAATTGAAGAAATCCCTCCTCCCAGAATATACGGGCCCACAGATGCTGAAATCACAATCTGGAGCTGGGGCTCCTGCAAAGGTCCCATTCTGGAGGCCATGGATACACTAAATCAGAAAGAAAAAAGAGTAAACCTTATACACTTTACTTATTTGTATCCGTTTGATTGCGATGTTATTAACGGAATTATAGGTGAAAATAATAAAAATATAGTGGTGGAGAATAATAAAACATCACAGCTGTCAAAATTAATAATGATGAATACAGGATACAGAATAAAAAATAAGATATTAAAATACAGCGGCAGACAGTTTTTACCGGAAGAGATTATTAACGGTATAGAGAAAATTGAATGATAGCTTTAAATATCTGCTGGTCCGGGTAAATTATATTACAATAATTATAAATGGTAGAAAAAATGAAAAAAACAGGGAGTAAATCCAGAAAAAAGAAATATGACCTAACACCGCAGGATTTTAATACTAAAAGAAGACCAACCTGGTGTACGGGCTGTGGTAATTTCGGGATATGGAATTCCTTAAAAAAAGCATTTGTAAACCTGAACATGAAACCTCATGAAATACTTATTGTATACGGCATAGGCTGTTCGGGAAACGGGGCTAATTTTATTAAAACTTATGCATTTCATGCTCTGCACGGTAGGGCGCTTCCGGTGGCTACCGGGGCAAAACTGGCAAATCATAAACTTAATGTAATTATTATGGCAGGAGATGGTGACGGAGCCGGTATAGGAGGTAATCATTTAATACATACCTGCAGAAGAAATATTAATATGACTTATATCATGCATGATAACAGGATTTATGGACTTACAACCGGACAGGTTGCCCCAACAAGTCCCAGAGGACTTAAAACAAAATCAACGCCCTCCGGAGTAATTGAAGAGCCTGTTAATCCTGTTTTGCTGGCTCTTGCAGCCGGTGCATCTTTTGTGGCAAGGGGCTTTTCCGGGGATACGGGCCAGCTAACTGAAATAATAAAAAAAGCCATAAAACATAAAGGATTTTCTTTTATAGACGTTCTTCAGCCCTGTGTAACGTTTAACAAGCAGAACTCATATGGATTTTACAGGGAGAGAATATATAACCTGGATGAAATTAAAGGTTATGATAAAAAAGATTTAAATGAAGCAATTAAAAAATCCCTTGAGGAAGAAAAAATACCGATAGGGATATTTTATAAAGTTGACAAACCATTATATGAAGAGAATTTGAAGCAGATAGAAAGAAAACCGCTTGTTGACCATATCATAACAGATATAGATATTAATAAGTTACTGAATAAATACTATTAATTATCTGTTATTCAATTAGTATGTTTATTCCTATTTTATTTAAGATATCAAATGTTTCTATATGAATAATTACAATAGCGATAGTTATAAAAAATTTACAATAGTGGCAATATACGGCAGTCCGGATAAAAGAGGTAATACCGCCATGCTTCTTGATAAGCTTCTTGAGGGCGCTGCAGCGGCAGGTAACCGTGGCGGAGGAAATATAGAGATAAAAAAAATTATGGCAGCCGGACTAAAAATATCTCCCTGCAGGGGGTGCGGCAATTGTTCCAGAACCGGAGAGTGTGTGATAGATGATGATATGCAGCAGGTATACCATGACTTAATCAGGGCTGACTTTATTGCTGTAACATCACCTGTTTATTTCACAACGGTATCCGGTTATTTAAAAGCGCTGATTGACAGGTGCCAGAGATTCTGGTCATTAAAATACGAGCATAAAGAAAAGATAGTAACCAAAAACAGGAAAGGTATTTTTATAAGTACCGCAGGTTCCGGTTCAGAAAAGATTTTTAGCTGTCCGCAGAAAGTAATACGCTCTTTTTTTGATGTCCTTTATGTTGATTATTTGTGTAATTTCGTATTTAATAGCGTGGATGAACCCGGAGATATACTTAAAGATAAGAAAGCTCTTGAGACCTTATACAGGTTTGGTAAAGAAAAAATTTTATAAATAAAAGAGGATGAAAATGAAAAAGTTTTATTTTATAAATATATTAATACTTGTAATGCTGATCTTGCTGGTTTTTACAGGCTGCAGAACATCTGAATCTTCTGCTGGAGATTTTACCCTGACGGATCTTAATGGGAACGAATTATCATTATCGGAATTCAATGGGAAAATAGTGGTATTGAATTTCTGGGCAACCTGGTGCCCTCCATGCAGACAGGAGATTCCTGATTTTATTAAAATATATAGCAAATACAGGGACATGGATATACAGTTTATAGGAGTTTCTAATGAAGATGCTGAAACTTTAAAACAATTTAGCGAAGATTACGGTATAAATTACCCTATTCTGGTTGACAACAGAGGTATTATGGAAAAGTGGCAGATCAGGGCAATTCCCACAACTTTTATACTTGATAGAAAAGGAAAGATTATTTTAAAAAATGTAGGAATGATGACCGAAGAACAATTGGAAAATATCTTAGAAGATGAGTTGTAAATGCTGGAAGTAAGTTTATTCTCGGCTTTTATAGGGGGTCTACTCGCATTTTTGTCTCCCTGTATCCTGCCTGTTGTTCCTGTTTATATAAGCTTAATGTCAGGCAGAGCAATTTATAAAAGCAAGCATATAAAAGCTCCAGAGCGGCTCTACCTGCTGTTAAACAGCCTGCTTTTTGTATGTGGTTTTTCGCTGGTGTTTATAGCCCTCGGTTCAACTGCTACTGTTATAGGCAGGGCACTGAGCGAATATTCCGGTATTATTTCCAGAATAGGGGGAGTTGTACTGATTATATTCGGTTTGCAATATACAGGTCTTTTTAGAATACCTTTCCTGAATATGGAAAAAAGATTTAATATTCCCTCCTCTTTAAAGTCGGGATATCTGGGCTCTTTCGTAACGGGAATAATATTCTCTTTTGGCTGGGTTCCATGCGTTGGTATGATACTATCCGGTATATTGCTTCTGGCAAGCCAGCTTGATACCCTGCTTCAGGGAGTGCTTCTTCTGGGTGTATTTTCATCTGGCCTGGGTCTTCCTTTTATAATTACAGGTATATTTATAAGTTTCTTTTCTGGATTTTTAAAGAAAATAAACAGACATATGAATATTGTGGCTATTATATCAGGTGTTTTTCTTATAGCGCTCGGGATAGTCTTTGTTACCAATTCAATGAACCGTATAACCAGTCTTTTATCCGGGTATTTTCCCTTTTTAAATAAAATCAATTTTTAAATAAATTTTTACTTTGATTTGTGCTAAAATCTTAAATATTTATAAATCTGGTATATCTACAAGTCTGATATATATATGAATTCTAATTCAGTTAGATTTGTCTTAATAAGATTTTACAATAGGAGGATATTTTGAGTATTGACCCGATTGCTTTTAGCTTGTTTGGATTTGATATAGCGTGGTATGGAATAATAACTTCACTGGCGCTCCTGGTAGGTTTTACAGCTGCGTATTTTACAGCCGGATACAGGGGTGAGCAGAAAGACGAGATTTTAAATTTTGCACCGGTCGCAGTAGTATTTTCGGTTATCGGAGCAAGGCTTGTACATGTTCTGGTGAACTGGTCCTATTACGCGCAGAATCCTGTCTCTGTTTTTGCGCTGAGGAGAGGCGGCCTTGCTATTCAGGGAGTTATACTCGGGGGAATAATAGCTTTAATCGTTTTCTGCAGGATACGAAAACTTGATTTCTGGCTGTGGGCTGATATAGCCTCTACGGGACTTATTCTTGGACAGGCTATAGGAAGATGGGGCAACTTCATTAACCGGGAAGCTTACGGAAGACCAACCGACCTTCCATGGAAAATCTATATTGAGGAAGCTTACAGGATTGAGGGTTACATGAGCTATGAATATTTTCACCCGACCTTTCTGTATGAATCAATATCCAACTTTTTGTTGTTTGCAGTTCTTATGTTCATGCACCGGTATTACAGGAACAGGCCGGGGAAAGCCCCCAATGGAATAATACTGGCGATGTATCTTGGAATATACTCGGTTTACAGGACAATTATTGAATATTACCGTATTGACAGCACTTCTTACAGCACGCCTTTTGGAGAGGTAAAAGTGGTGTATATTATAAATTTAATAACCATAATAGCTGCGATGCTTATAGCTAATTATGTAACCAGAAAGTTCAATGAAAAAAAGCAGATTGAAAAACATGAAGAGAAGTAATAGGGCCGGTTCTTTTATTCTATCTCATGCTGTATATGCAACCGCAATAATTCTGCCTGTAGAGACCTGAATTCTTGCTTAATTCAATGGTTTTTTTAAATCCGTCTTTTTTCTTGAAATCTGCCTGGTAAAAATTAATTTTTATTAAATGACCTATTTTATTACCGGCTGAATTTATTATTTTCTGGTTTTTATGCGGGCTTACGGTAAGTGTGGTTCCGAAAAAATCAAAACCAAGCTTCTTTGCAGTTAAAGCTGTTTTTTCGAGACGCATGTTAAAACACAGGGCACATCTCTTTCCGCTCTCCGGCTCATCCTTTAATTTTAAAGTCAGGTTCATCCATTTTTTTATCTCATATCTTCCTATTATTAGTGGAATGGAGTGAATTTTCGAAACAGTTTTTACACCGTCAAGTCTCAGTAAATATTCTTTTCCGGGGTGTATATTGGGATTATAGTAGAAAAAGGTTACATCGAAATTTTTCTTCAGGAAGAAATAAGGGTAGAGCGAGCATGTACCGCAGCAGACATGAAGAAGCATTTTAGGTTTTAAGAATGGATTCTCCGGCATATTGCCTGCACCCTAATTTTATTTTGCTAATTTTATTTTCTTTAGGTATATTAATAAAAACATTTAAAAGTATCAAAGGTTCTTTTTATGGATTATAAATTTTTAAAAGTAGAAAATCCCGGAAAGGTTGAAGAAATCGATATATACATTCCGAAGGGTTTTGAAATTCCCCCGGGAGTAGACAGGACAGTAAGCAGCATATTAAAAGAAGTAAAAAGAGATGGGGACAGGGCAGTTTTAAAATTCTGCAGGGAGTTTGACTATCCGGAAGCTGTAGATATTGATGATATAAGGGTAAAAGAAGAAGAAATTAAATCTGCAGCGCTGGATGTAAGAAAATCTTTACCGGATCTGGTGAAAGCGCTTGAGGTGAGCTATAAAAATATTAAAAAGTTTCACAGTGCCCAGTTTAAAAGAGAAGCAGTGTCCTGGTCCATAAAATCCGGAAAAGGGAAAGAAGCAGGGCAGGTTATACGCCCGCTGGGGAGGGCCGGCTTATATGTTCCCGGCGGAAGATACATATACCCATCTTCAGTGCTTATGGCTGCGGTACCGGCGCAGGTAGCAAAAGTGAATGAAATAGTAATATGCACGCCGCCGCAATCGGACGGTAATTTAAATAAGGTTCTGCTGTATCTGTGTGACAGGTTAAAAATCAAAGAAGTTTATAAAATTGGAGGAGCGCATGCAATAGCTGTTATGACTTACGGAAGTGAGAGTATAAGAAAAGTGGATAAGATTGTAGGACCGGGAAATATTTATGTTACTGCAGCAAAGAAGAAAGTATTTGGTGACGTGGGAATTGACAGTCTTGCCGGTCCAAGCGATATAACTATACTGGCAGATGATTCTTCTAATGCTTCTTTTATTGCAGCTGACCTGATAGCACAGGCCGAGCATGATCCTGAATCCAGGAGCATATTATTGACAAACAGTATGGGTACAGCAGAAAAAACAATAAAAAATATTTACAGGCATTTAGATATACTAGCAGATGAATATGGCAGTAAGGCAAACAGGGAAGTTATTGTAAAATCACTAAAGAAAAACTGTAGAATTATTTATAACAGTGATGAAAATACACTTATAAAAATATGCAACACAATAGCACCAGAGCATCTGGAAATTGTAATGGAAAACCACGGGAGAATCCTGAAAAAAATAAAAAACGCAGGTGCTATATTTCTGGGGCAGTACTGCCCGGTAGCAGCCGGTGATTATTCGGCGGGGACAAATCATATTATTCCAACAGGCGGTAATGCAAGGTTTTCTTCGCCTCTTGGTGTTGGCGACTTTTTAAAAAGAAGCAGTGTTGCTTTTTATGGTAAAAAGAATTTAGAAAAAGAAGCCGGGTCTATAGAGGCAATATCGGAACATGAAAGACTTTATGCACACGGATATTCTGTAAAGATAAGATTTAAGAAAAAATAATAGAAGAGATATGGGTATAGAGATTAAAAAATGGATATCAGATATGCCGGAATACATACCGGGTAAAACTATAGAAGAAATAAAAAAAGAATATAATTTAAAGGAAGTTAACAAGCTGGCTTCGAATGAAAATCTATTTGGCCCTCATTCAGGAGTTATTAAAGAAATCCGTAAAAGCTTAAATGATATTAAATATTATCCTGACGGAGGGAGCTGGGATATAAGGCAGAGGCTCGGCGAGAAATATAATATAAATATTGATTCTATAATTATGGGCAATGGTACGGACCAGATTATAGAAATGATATGCGATAGCTTTATTGAACCCGGGGAAAATGTTATAACCCCGGATCCAACTTTTTTAATTTATGAAAAATCAGCTTTAAAACGTAATGGAGCAGTAGTCAGGGTTCCGCTGAAGGAGTACCGGCAGGATATAGAAAAGATAGTAAGTTCCATTAATGGAAAGACAAGAATAGTCTTTATTACAAATCCCCATAATCCAACGGGGACCAATATCACCCGGCAGGAATTTGATTATATGATAAAAAATATTAAAAGCAATGTCCTGCTTGTTATTGATGAAGCTTACGGGGAATATATGTCAGATGATGAAAGAGTTGATACTGTTAGATATATTTTAAGACATGAGAATCTTATAATCTTGAGGACATTCTCAAAAATATTCGGACTGGCCGGGCTCAGAATAGGATACGGAATATCCAGTCCTTCAATTATTTCAGCATTAAATAAAATAAGGCTTCCTTTTAATGTGAATTCAGTTGCGCAGAAAGCAGCCGCAAGGGCGCTGGACAGCGGGTCTTATTCAGATAAAATAAGAGATATTGTAAGAGAAGAAAAAAATAAATATTACAGGGTTCTGAGCAAAAATAAAATAGGTTTTATTAAGTCATATGCAAATTTTATTTTAATTGATGCTGGCAAAAACTGCGATATTATTGTGGAGGAGCTGCTCAAAGCAGGGTTTATTGTGAGACCCGGTAAGAATCTGGGTATTCCCGGCTATATAAGGGTAACCATAGCTCTGCCCGAGATAAATAAAAAATTTCTGGCAGTCTTTATAAAGATATTTAATAGAACTTACAAGAAATACCAGATTTAAAGAATAAATTTATGAGTATAAAATAAAAATAATATGCCCTGTTTTTATAGAAAGTAAATATTTTTTGTTTTATAATTAATTACTAATTATTAATCATTTAAAAGAGGAGAAAAAAATGGCCAAGGTTGTTTTAAAAGACCTGACTAAGAAGTTTGAAGATGTTGTTGCAGTAAACAAAATGAACAACATAGTCGAGGACAAAGAATTTGCAGTGCTGGTTGGACCTTCGGGATGTGGCAAAACCACTACGCTGCGCATGATCGCAGGACTGGAAGACATAACGGAAGGTGAAATTTACATTGGAGACAGATTAGTCAATGGCGTTGCTCCCAAGGACAGGGACATAGCCATGGTTTTCCAGAATTATGCTCTATACCCTCATTTTGATGTCTACAACAATATGGCTTTTGGATTAAAGCTAAGAAAGACCCCGAAAGCAGAAATTGAAAAAAGAGTGATGGAAGCAGCAAAAATATTAAAAATCGAGGATTTACTCAAAAGAAAACCCAAACAGCTTTCCGGCGGTCAGAGACAGAGAGTTGCTCTGGGCAGGGCTATCGTAAGAGACCCGAAAGTGTTTTTAATGGACGAACCGCTATCCAACCTGGACGCAAAACTCAGGGTACAGATGAGAACTGAAATTGCGAAGCTTCATGAGAGGCTTAAAGCTACAATAATCTATGTTACCCACGACCAGACAGAAGCAATGACAATGGCTGACAAGATTATTATTATGAAAGACGGAATTGTTCAGCAGACCGGACAGCCGCAGGAAGTATATGACAATCCTGTTAATATGTTTGTTGCCGGTTTCATAGGAAGCCCTGCAATGAATTTTCTGGATGCTACTATAACCGACCGGCTGACCTTCAAGAGCAATTTATTTGAGCTTGAAACAACAGACAGGATTAAAAAGATAATCAAAGACAGTGATCTTGCAGGAAAGGAAGTTATAATAGGTATAAGACCGGAAGACCTGGAAGACAGTAATTTTGTGCCGGATACATCAAAAGGCAATACTATCATTGCAAATGTCGAAGTAACCGAGCCCATGGGTGCTGAAATATATCTATATATAGATATTGAAGGAGTTCTTGTAACTGCGAGGGTAAATCCAAGGTCCAGATACACCAGCGGAGAAAAAGCCACATTGCACGTAGATACTGATAAAATACATATATTTGGTAAGGATACAGAAAAGGCCTATACTCACTTATAATAGCAGAAATTAGTTGACAGCGGTTAACCAACATAGGCTGTCTTAAAAATCAAGGTAGTGTTATTTTGTTATATTTACCCCGGGGGTGATATGTGCAGTTTCAGGGATTGAATGGAACAGACAGCTGATTTAGATGATGGGTTCGGGGTTATATTATATAAATAAGATATCTTTTTATTATAATGTAAGTTAATGTAAAAGAAGTTTATCAATCCCGGATTTTAATTAAGCAGCAGATACCTGAAAAAGCCGCCTGTTTAAATATAATGGAAAGGGCCGGACACAATTTGAATGCTTGACTATAAGTAAAAATATGTTGTAAAATAATGAATAAATATTTAAACACGTGTTCATGAAAATTTTAAATTGTTATGCACAGTAAAGAAATAGCAAAATTAGCCGGTGTTTCAAGGAGTACCGTATCAAGGGTAATAAACAACTATGATAACGTAACTCCTGAAACAAAAGAAAAAGTTGAAAAAATTATAAAAAAATATGGATATGTACCCCATGCTTCGGCACAGGCACTTGCCGGTAAAGTCAGCAAGATTATAGGTGTTTTTATAGCAAATATAAGACTCGGTGATGAAGATTTCAAGGTATATCGTAATGTATATGTTTCTCCTTTTGAGGCTGCGATAATAGATTATGCTGATAAAAATGGTTACAATGTGCTGATTTTAATTATCAACAATAATGATGATTTCACAAAGATAAGAAAACTTTTTAATAGTAAGATATTATCCGGAGGAATATTTTTAGGAGCCAACAATAACTCAAAAGAAATTTTTGAGCTAATAAAGTCCGGGTATAAAATAGCAATAATTGACCAGGAAAAATTAACAAGAAAGGGTATAAACAAACATATAATTGTTAACTCTGATAATTATAACGGCGCGTACAAAGCAACAAAGCATTTAATAGACTACGGCCACAGGGAAATAGCGCATATCTGCGGGGACATGAATAAATATTCTGGTTTTAAACGTCTTGAAGGATATAAGAAAGCAATGCATGAAGCCGGGCTTAAAATCAGAAAAGGATATATAGTCCCGGGAAACTTTACCGAAGATAGCGGATTTATATGTGTAAATCAGCTTTTAAAAAATGGGGGCAAAAATAAAATAACAGCTATTTTTTCATCCAATGATACAATGGCCCTGGGTGCTATAAAAGCCATTAAAAAAATGAATCTTAGAATTCCCGACGATATTTCTATTGTAGGCTATGATGATATCAGGATTGCAAGTTATATTTCTCCTGCTCTTACGACTGTAAGGAGCCCTATACTGGAGATGTCATCTGTCGTAACAGGGAACCTGATTAATTTTATTGAAAATGGTATTGATTTAGCTGAGTATTATACTATTCCGGCAGAATTAATAATAAGGGAATCTACCAAAAAGTTAGCCTGACAGGATTAAAAATACGGTTAAAACTTAAAAATGTAAAAAAATATAAAAAATAAACACGTGTTTACATATTTAATAATTAATTTTAAAATAAAGAGAATAAAAAAATATAAAAAAGAAGTACTGACATAAACGGTAGAATTAATTAGAGATGATTGAAAAGAAGAAAATTTATTAAAAATTATAAATTCTATATAAGGGAAACTGGTAATGAATAAATATGGCTATTTTGATGACAATAGCAAAGAGTATGTTATAAATAAGCCCGACACTCCTTTGCCATGGATAAATTATATAGGATTTAATAAATACTTTGGTATTATTTCAAATACAGCCGGGGGGTATAGTTTTTATCAGGACGCTCGCCTCAGGCGACTGACACGTTATAGATACAATAATGTTCCGGCGGATATGGGGGGAAGATATATTTATATAAAGGACAATAATACGGTCTGGAATCCTGGCTGGAAACCTGTCTGTACACCACTCGATGAATATACGTGCCGTCATGGACTGGGGTATACGGCTATAAAGGGTAAGAAAAATGGCGTAGAAGCAGAAGTGACATATTTTGTGCCCCCGGAGGAAAACATGGAAATATGGAATCTTGCACTGGTAAACGATACGGATAAAAATAAAGATATAACCATATTTTCATTTGTAGAATTCTGCCTCTGGGATGCAATGGATGATATGACCAACTTTCAGCGTAATCTTAATACAGGTGAAGTAGAAGTAGAGAATGAAACTATTTTTCATAAAACCGAATATAGGGAAAGAAGAAATCATTATGCATATTTCACCTGCAGCCAGAAGATAAATGGATTTGACACAAGCCGGGATGCATTTATCGGGAGCTATAATGGATTTGCAAATCCTGTAGCGGTTGAACGCGGGGAATGTACCAATTCCATTGTTAACGGCTGGTATCCAGCAGGTGTCCATCAGGTTAATATTGCTCTGGAGCCTGGCCAGAAGAAAAATTTGCATTTTATACTTGGTTATATGGAGAATAAAGAAAATGAAAAATTTTCTGCCCCCGATGTTATAAATAAAGAGCTATTCTATTCAAAAATGAAAATCTACAAAAACTCCCGGGTAATAGATAAATCTTTTAAAAATTTAAAGAAATACTGGGATGAATTACTTGATAGGTTTAATGTTGAAACAGAAAATGAACATGTTAACCGGATGGTGAATATATGGAACCAGTACCAGTGTATGGTTACTTTTAACATATCGCGGTCAGCATCCTTATTTGAATCAGGTATTGGACGGGGAATAGGATATAGGGATACTAACCAGGATTTGCTGGGATTTGTTCATATGGTTCCGGAGAGGTCAAGAAGAAGAATACTTGACATAGCAGGAGTACAGCTTTCTGATGGAAGCTGCTACCATCAGTATCAGCCTCTTACCGGGAAAGGTAATAAGGATGTGGGGAGCGGTTTTAATGATGACCCGCTCTGGCTTATAGTTTCTACCTGTTCATATATAAAAGAAACGGGGGACTATTCAATACTTAAAGAAGCTGTCGGATACCCTGATGTCGATGATAGCAGGGCTAATCTGCTTGAGCATCTCTTTCTCTCTATAGAATATACTCTGAAAAACCTGGGTCCTCACAAACTTCCTCTTATAGGACATGCAGACTGGAATGACTGCCTTAATTTAAATTGTTTTTCAAAATATCCCGGGCAGAGTTTCCAGACCTATGGAGATAAATCCGGAGGAGTTGCCGAATCAGTTATGATAGCAGGGCTCTTTCTTTATGCATGCCGGGAGTTTATTCAGCTGCTGCGAAGATTTAATCAGGATAAGAGAATTAAAGAACTGGAAAAACATTATGAACAAATGAAAAGTGCTGTTGAAAAATACGGCTGGGATGGAGAATGGTTCCTGAGAGCATATGATTACTACGGTGATAAAGTAGGTTCGAAGGAATGCAGGGAGGGGAAGATATTTATTGAATCTCAGGGATGGTGTATTATGGGCGGCGTCGGCCTGGAGAATGAAATGGCGCGTAAAGCACTTAATAGCGTGGAAAAATATCTCGCAACTCCTGACGGAATAGTAATGAATCAGCCTGCATTTTCGCGTTATTATCTTAACCTGGGGGAAATTTCTTCTTATCCTCCCGGGTATAAAGAAAATGCTGGAATATTCTGCCATAACAATCCGTGGATATCCATTGCTGAAACCATGCTGGGGAACGGAAATAAAGCCCTGGATTATTATTTACGTATTTGTCCGGGAACAAAAGAAAAAGTAATAGATGTATACCGGTGTGAACCTTATTGCTATGCCCAGATGATTGCAGGTCATGATGCACCTTCTGCCGGTGAAGCTAAAAATTCCTGGCTTACAGGTACAGCTGCATGGTGTTTTGTAAATATATCCCAGGCAATCCTGGGAATAAAACCTGGCTATGATGGTTTGCTGATAGACCCCTGTATACCGGAGGACTGGAAAGAATATAAAGTAAAACGTTCTTTCCGTGGAGTAAAATATAATATTACGATAAAAAATCCTGAGAGAGTTAGCAGTGGAATTAAAAGCATATCGGTTGACGGAAAATCTATAAAAGGAAATATAATTCCTTTAAGCAAAGGTAAAAAAGAAATACAGGTTAATGTAATCCTGGGCAGCTCATAAGTCCTGCTATATTAGAGTTTTAAATAAGTCCAGAAACCTATTATAATTATTTAAGCATAATCATCATTTAATAAGGAATGTGAGAAAATGGCAACTAGATTTAAAAGCGATTTTTTATTTGGCACCGCAACGTCATCTTACCAGATTGAAGGTGCCGTTAACACTGATGGAAGAACTCCGTCAATATGGGATATTTTTTCAAAAACTCCCGGGAAAATTTACAAAGGTGATTCCGGAGATATTGCATGTGACCATTACAATAGATTCAGGAAAGATATTGAGTTGATGAAGGAATTAGGAATTGAGGCATATAGATTCTCAATTTCCTGGTCAAGGATTTTCCCCGAAAAAGGAGTGTTCAACCCAAAAGGCATGGAATTTTATAAAAATCTGGTTGATGAACTTGCCAGGAAGAATATAGAACCTGCTGCTACACTGTATCACTGGGATTTACCCCTGTGGGTATATAATATGGGAGGATGGCTGAATAGAGATTCAGTTAAATGGTTCACAGAATATTCTGTTAAAATATTCGAAGAACTCGGCGATTCAGTCAGATTGTGGATAACCCATAATGAGCCGCTCTGTTCATCAATTTTTAGCTATTATGAGGGCAAGCATGCCCCGGGCCATAAAAATTTACAGGAAGCTTTGATGGCCGCCCACCACATTTTGATTTCTCACGGACATGTGGTAAAAGAATTTAGAAAACATAATCTTAAAAGCGGGGAAATCGGGATAACTCTTAACCAAATTCCGGTGTATCCGGCAACAAAATCAAAAGAAGACATGGAAGCAGCAAATATATGCGATGGTTATTTTAACAGATGGTTCCTGGACCCTATTTTTAAAGGTTCATATCCGGAAGATATGGAAAAAATATACAGGGAACTTAATGTAGATTTTAATTTTATAGAAGATGATGACCTGCATGAAATATCAGTTAGAAATGATTTTCTGGGGGTAAATTATTATTCACGTGACCTGGTAAAATATTCACCGGATTCTATATTAAAGTATAAAAAAGTTTCTGGTAAATTCGCAAGGACCGAAATGGACTGGGAAATAGTGCCTGCAGCTTTATATGAACTTATAATTAAATTGAGAAAAGAATACACAAAAATACCCATTTATATAACAGAAAACGGGGCTGCGTTTGATGATAAGTTATTGAAAAAAGGAGAAATCCGCGATAAAAAACGAATAGATTATTTAAGAAGGCACCTGCTGGAAGTTGCAAAATTAAATAAAAAGAGGATGGATATAAGGGGTTATTTTTTATGGACGCTCATGGATAATTTTGAGTGGCAGGAAGGGTATTCAAAAAGGTTCGGAATAATATATGTGGATTTTAAAACACAGGAAAGAATATTTAAAAACAGTGCATTCTGGTACAGGGATTTAATAAAAAGCAGGACTATAAAGTAATACGGAGTTGATGCCGGGATATGACAGAAAAAGAAAAAATGTTATCCGGTCAGTTATATATTTCGACCGATAAAGAACTAACAGCAGAAAGAAATTATGCAAAAAGATTATGTTATGAATTTAACAGCGGCAATCCATTAAGACATATAAGAAGAAACAGGATTTTACAGAAATTATTCAGGACAGATATAAAGTGCTGTATAGAACCTCCTTTTTATTGTGATTATGGGTATAATATTGAATTTGGTGAAAATTTTTACGCCAATCATGGTTGCGTAATACTTGATGTAAATAGAGTAAGAATTGGGAATAATGTTCTTCTGGGACCGTATGTCCAGATATGCACAGCTTCTCATCCTCTTGAACCCGATAAAAGAAATACCGGACTTGAATACGGCCTTCCGATAGAAATAGGTAGCAATGTGTGGATAGGTTCAGGTGCTGTCATCCTTCCGGATATAAAAATTGGAGATAATTCAATAATAGGTGCTGGCAGCATCGTGACAAAAGATATTCCCCCAGGTGTACTGGCTCTGGGAAATCCGTCCAGGATAATTAAAGAATTAGATTAGTTTATTATAGGCGGTAGTGAATTTATCAATTGATTGTTTAAATTTTATATTTATTACTGGTTGCTCCTGTTTAGTATTTTTACCAGAATAATTGATGAAGGAGATCATCCAGTTTCATCTATTAAAAAATATTTTACCGGAAAGATTTTTATTTACAGAACAAAAAATCAGGAGATATTATGGAAATTTACAGCCTGAATGGTAAGTGGAGAATGAAGGATACCGGTAAAGGGTGCTGGATTAAAGCTCGGGTCCCGGGGTCGGTGTTTTCGGATTTATTGCGTGAAGGTTTAATGGAAGACCCATTTTACAGGGACAACGAAGATAAAGCTATTGAGCTTTCATACCATGATTATGAATACATGAGGGAATTCAATATTCCTCCCGATATGTTTAAAAAAGATAAGATTTTTTTGTATTGTGAAGGGCTGGATACTCTTACAGAAATTAGAATTAATAGTAAGAAGGTAGCCAGGACAGATAATATGCACCGCTGCTATGAGTTTGATGTAAAGAAGTTTTTAAAAAAAGGCAGGAATAATATTCATATTATGTTTTACTCTCCAGCAGAGTTTATTAAAAAGATGCAGAAAAAGAATCCCCTGTGGAAAAGGACATTTGATATAGCAATGCCTGGATATTACCACCTGCGTAAAGCCCACAGCATGTTTGGATGGGACTGGGGGCCCAGAATCCCGGACTCCGGCATATGGAGAGATATTGGTCTGAAGTCCTATGATTACGGGCGTCTAAAAGATACTTATGTTACCCAGAAGCACAGAAAAGATAAAGTAATCATCAACGTACAGGTCAATTTTGAAACGTGGGTTAAAAAAGGACTCAGTCTGGAAGTTTTAATCAGCTGCCCCGGAGGAGGAGAAATAATAAAAACCTATGAAATTGATTGCCTGGAAAATAACTGTAATTTCAATTTTAAAATAAAAGACCCGGAACTCTGGTGGCCAAATGGCTACGGAAAACAGCCACTTTACGGAGTTAAGGTAAATTTAATGAATGAAAAGAAAATAATTGATTCAAAAGAATTCAGAATAGGCCTCAGGGCGCTTGACATCAGAAAGAGAAAAGATAAATGGGGGGAATCGTTTGAGTTTGTGGTTAACGGCGTGTCAGTTTTTGCAAGAGGTGCAAATTATATAATAGAAGATAACCTGATGTCCCGGTATTCAAAAAAGCGTACAGAGAAACTATTAAAGGATTGTGTTGAAGCAAATTTTAATTGTATAAGGGTGTGGGGCGGAGGAATATACCCCGCTGATTATTTTTTTGAACTATGTGACAGATATGGCCTTATTGTCTGGCAGGATTTTATGTTTGCGTGCTCTGTTTATCCTGCGGGCAGGGGAATTACAAAAAATATAAAAAAAGAGCTTGAAGATAACATAAAAAGGATTAGAAACCACCCCTGTCTTGGACTATGGTGCGGAAATAACGAAATAGAGTGGATGATATATATGCTCGAAAAAAAGCCGCCGGTAGAGCTACATGTGCCGGAAGTTATTATGTCTACAAAACTAAAGCAAATAAAAAAGAAATACAGGGACCTTTTTGAAAAAATTATTCCGGAGACTGTAAAAAAATATGACCCCGAACGTTTTTACTGGCCTTCTTCTCCGTCATCCGGAGGTAAATTTAATAATCCAAATGATGAATCAAAGGGAGATGTGCATTACTGGGACGTGTGGCATGGAATGAAGCCTTTCAATGATTACCGCAACTATTATTTTCGGTTTACTTCTGAATACGGATTTCAGGCTTTTCCCGGTATTAAGACTATAAGGAGTTTCACCATTCCGGAAGACAGGAATATATTCTCCTATGTAATGGAGAAGCACCAGAAGAACGGATCGGCAAACGGAAAAATACTCGCCTATCTATCAGAGACATTTAAATACCCGAAGGATTTTGAATCCTTGATTTATGTGTCGCAGATTTTACAGGCAGAAGCTATAAAATACGGGGTGGAGCACTGGAGGAGAAACAGGGGTCGCTGCATGGGGTCAGTATACTGGCAGCTTAATGATTGCTGGCCGGTGGCATCCTGGTCGAGCATAGATTATTATGGACGGTGGAAAGCCCTTCATTACTATGCAAAGCGTTTCTATGCGCCTGTGTTGATATCTGCTGAGGATAATGGAACCAGGGTAAATATTTATATAACAAATGACACACGGGAAAGCATAAAAGGAGTAATTGGGTGGAGGTTAAGGGATAATAAATCCGGTATAATAGACAGCGGCAGGAGCAACATAGTAGCTGCTCCTTTAAAGGCAAAAAAATTCATGCAGTTAAATTTTAAAGATATGGTAAATGAGAATAATATTAGAGAGGCATACCTGGAATTTTTCTTAAAAATTAATGAAAAGTGTGCCGGTTACGGAACGGTATTATTTATAAAACCAAAGCACTTCAATTTTATAAACCCTGAAATAGAAGAGGCTGTCAGCGAGGATGATAGAGAATTTATCATAAATCTGGAGTCTAAAGCTTTTGCTAAATCTGTCGAGATAGACCTCGAAGACGCAGATTGCAGATTCAGCGATAATTATTTTGACCTTCCTGGCGGGTACAAGAAAACAGTAACTGCAGAAAAGCTATATCTCCAGCCTGAAATAGATTTAAAGGAGATAAAAAGGCAATTAAAGATACGGAGCCTTTACGATATAGAAGAAAGGTAAAGATTTCTTCTGGTGGCAGGACCCTGGCGCAGGGAGCCCTGGCATGGATTATGGGCAGGAGTGAAAATACAATACCGATACCGGGCTTTAAAAATGTAAAACAGGCAGAAGAAAATGCAAAAGCAATGGAGTTCGGACCACTGACTGAAGAACAGATGGCTGAAATTGATAATCTGTTAAAAAAGGAATAAGAATTAAAAATACACTTTTGATTAATCCCGGTCTCTCTATATGGAAGTGTACAGTAACTTTTATATGTTTAAATAATATAGCGCAAAAATAATTTTTAAAAAATATTTTTGCGCTATAATTCTAATAAAAACAGTTATTATCTAAATCAACTTTAAGCTTATTATTATATAGAGTTCCTATTGGGAAACTACTTTTCATTTTACCGGTGGCAGGCCACAAAATGGTCAGGAGCCACTTCTTTAAGTTCGGGTCTCTTTAAAGCACATCTTTCACTCTTACGGGAAGACTGGCACCTTTCGTAATATACACACCCTTCGGTGAGCTCGGCCT
The DNA here is from genome assembly GCA_964616545.1 of uncultured Actinomycetota bacterium. Taxonomy (GTDB): domain Bacteria; phylum Actinomycetota; class Humimicrobiia; order Humimicrobiales; family Humimicrobiaceae; genus JAQVEM01. The sequence continues at coordinate 27,486 of CAZTUA010000006.1, forward strand.
GTTTTGCCTTCAGTTCTATCTCTACCTGTTCCCATTTTTTATCCAGGCGCGGTACAGCGGACATTAACATTTGTGTATATGGATGAACCGGGTCAAAGTATATTTTTTCAGTAGCACCCATTTCCACAATACACCCTCTGTAAAGGATAATTGCTCTCTCACTAATATAATAGCCAAGCGACAGGTCATGAGTTATAAAGAGAATGGACAGGCCTCGTGATTTCAATTCTGCAAGCAAATTTAAAACATCTACACGGGTGGATGCATCAAGCATGCTTATAATTTCATCTGCTACCAGAAACTTAATATCCAGAAGCAGGGCACGGGCAATTAGAAATCGCTGAAGCTGGCCGCCGCTTAACTGATGCGGAAATTTATTAAGAACCTGATCTGGATTTAGGCCAACAGCCCGGAGTGAATTATTTACCTTCTCATTCCATTCACTATCCTTTATTCCTCGAAAAAATTCCTGCCTGATTATAGTGAATATCCTGTCAGCTTTAAAAATGGGGTTATAAGAGCTGAATGGGTCCTGAAATACGCCCTGGACATCCCGGTAATAATTTTTAAGCTTTCCTTTTTTAAGAGTAGATATATCAACGTCATCTAACATTATCCTGCCGGAGTTTATACTTATCAGGCGTAAAATCATTTTTCCTATAGTACTTTTACCGCTTCCGCTTTCACCAATTAATGAAACAACTTCTCCTTCTCCGATTTCAAAACTTACGTCAACCACTGCCGGGAGTAATTTTCCTCCGAATGTTCCCGTTTTATAAATTTTTGACACTTTTTCAAGTTGAAGCATTTTATCCACGCTCCTTCCAGCAGGCAACATAGTGATCTTTTTCGATTTCAATAAATGGCGGTTCCTCAACACATTTATCAAATGCAACAGGGCATCTTTCTCTAAACCTGCACCCAACCGGAGGTTTAAGTAATTGGGGAGTATTGCCGGGAATTCCTTTAAGTTTTTTTTCTGAATATTTTACTCCAACTTTAGGAAGTGATGAAATTAAGAGTTTGGTATAAGGATGCCTGGGTGAATGTATTATTGTCCCGGTAGATGCTTTTTCTGCAAGTTTGCCTGCATACATTACAAGAATACTATCTGCAATCTGGTAAAGTATTGAAATATCATGGGTAATGACTATCATGCTTTTAACAAATTTTCTGTTCCTGAATTCAACAAGCATCTCTGCCACAGCTTTCTGGGTTGAAACATCAAGAGCTGAAGTAATTTCGTCTGCTATTAGAAGCGAAGGATTTAGAAGGGTAGATAGAACAAGAACCATCCTCTGTTTCATACCACCTGAAAGTTCTATAGGGTACATGCCGAGCACATTATGGTTTAATTCAACAAGATCCAGTCTTCTTTGTAATTCAGGTCTGGTTTTTTTATAGCTAACACCTCTGGAATTTAAAAGTTCTGATGTCATTTTTCCTATCTTGCGTGTGGGATTCATGGCATTCATGGCATACTGCGGTATGATGGAAATTTTTTTGAACCTGAATGTATTCATTTTGCGTGTATTCCATATTGGTAATTCTTGGTTATCCAGTTTAACATTGCCTTCTACATATTTCATGGGAGGATAAAGACGGATAAGGCTGTGTCCAAGTGTTGTTTTCCCGCAGCCGGATTCACCTGCAAGTCCCATTATTTCTCCGTCACTGATAGAAAATGTTGCACCGTCAAGCGCTTTAACATCACCCCTGAGGGTCTGGTAATAAATTTTAAGATTTTTTATATCTAAACTCATTTTCTCACATCTCCCTCAGTTTAGGGTTAAAAACTTCATCCAGTCCGACGTTCATAATATACAGGGCCCCTACGATAAGCATTATAGCAAGCCCCGGCGGTACGAACCACCACCAGTTCCCAAACTGCAATGCACCCCACATAACTGCATAGTTCATCATAAGACCGAGTGAAATTGCATTTGTCGGGCCGAGTCCGATAAAATCCAGGGTAGCAGCAATAAGTATTGCTCCTCCAAACTGGAGGATAAATGTCATAAGCAGATAAGACATCATGTTCGGAGCGATTTCTGTAAAAATAATTTTCAAAGGTTTCATACCGCTCATTTTTGCCAGGTCAACAAAATCCCTTGAGCGCAGTGAAAATGTCTGGGATCTGATTGCCCTTGCAGCCCAGGGCCAGGCAGTAAACCCGATAAAAATGCTCTCTGTGAGAATACCCCTGACTTTAAGATAGGCTGCTATTATGAGAAGTAATGCGAATGTAGGTATAGTAAGAATTATATTTGTCAGTATGTTTAAGCTTTCATCAACCATGCCCCCGCGATAGCCTGCGGTAAAGCCTATAATAATCCCGATAAGGGTTGCTATTCCTCCGCCTACAATGCCAACGATAAATGAAGCTCTCAGGCCCTGAACAAATTGTGTATAAACATCCTGCCCGAATGTGGTGGTGCCAAACCAGTACTCTAAAGATGGCGGTTGTGATATGGGACCTATATAAGCATTCCACTGATAATCAGTAAAGAGCGGTCCTATCAGTGCGAGTAAAATAAAGAAAAGAACAACACATAATCCAATCTTAAGCTTGTTGTTTCTTAGGGCAAAATAGATAAATTCGTTTATTTTCTTTTCTTTTTTGAAGGGAATTTTTGACTTTTCTAATTTCTTAATCTGTGTCTGTTCTATCATGCTGACCCACCTACCATTCCCAATCGGGTCCTCGGATCTATGATAACATAAACAATATCAATGATAAAATTAGCAATCAATACTCCAATTATTATAAACAGAAAGCACCCCTGTATAAGAAAGTAATCTTTATTCTGAATGGCTGAAAGAATAAGACTGCCGAGTCCCGGATAGGAGAAGACAACTTCTGTCACCAGTGCTCCGGCAACAATTACGCCAAGCTGAAGAGCCAGTCCTGTAATCTGGGGAAGCAGTGCATTTCTGAATGCATATCTTCTGATTAATTTTCTTGGAGCTCCAAGAGCATCCAGATAGTGGGAATAGTCAGCTTCAAGTTCGTAAATAATCATATTTCTCATTCCAATTGCCCAGCCTCCGAATTGTACTATAAAAAGAGAGGCAAATGGCAGGAACCAGTGCCTGATAAGGCTGGAAATATAAGTCCATGATAATGAGGGCGCCAGGTTAAAACCGTAAGCGCCTGCAACGGGAAAAATACCCGCAACTATTCCAAGTGACCAGGCGAGTAATATTCCAAGCCACATATAGGGAGTGGCTGTCAGTAGATACCCGAGTGGCAATACAGTATTATCAAGCCATTTTGTCCGTGCCGCAAAAGCGCCAAATTTATTTCCTGCATAAAAACTCAGAAGTATTGCAGGAACCAGTATGGCTATACTGTAAGGTACAGATCTCATGATGACATCCGATACTTTCTGAGGGAATAAATAAACGCTTGTACCGAGGTCACCGTGAAAAAGAGCAATCCAGAAATTTATATACTGCCTCCATATTGGTATATCCAGCCCGAAAGCTTTTGTATAGTAGCCGTACATTACGTCTGCGGCTTCTGCACGAACGGCGACTCTTGATAATAAAGTTACTATAGGGTTTCCGGGCATTAATCGTGGAATTGCCCAGTCTACTGTCACTGCTAAAAAAAAGGTAGAGAGATAGATTATTATCTTTCTCCCGAAATAACGCCCCACGCTACCTCCTTTTAATAAGAAAATTTTAAATTATAAAATTCGCCCCTCCCGCAGTATCAGGGGGAGGGGCGTTCATTATACTACAATTTATACTGCCATCTCAACCTATCTTATTTAACCATAACAAAATCGCTTAGATGCGGCATAAGACCGGTTGGGTCAGATGGAGATACCAGACCTGCATAAGCTATGTTGGCAATATCATCTGTGTTGATAGCAAATGCCAGTGCTCTTCTGAAAGCCGGGTCATCCATCGGTTTTACTTCGGTATTCAGGAACAGTGTGGCTGTATTGGCAGCTATCATGTATGGAGCTTCCGGATAATAAGTCATAACATACCCCTTGTCTACAAGCTCAGCTACACCCGGGAGGAAGTTGTTGGAAAGGTCAACTTCACCTTTTACAAGTGAACCAAGTGCAACATTATTGCTTGAGAAAAGGATATCAACTATATATTTAGGAGCAACTTCAAGTCCGAGAGCATCTTTTGCCCACCAGTTTTCGTTTCTCTTCCATATATTTCTATCCGGGCCTGTGCCTTCATACATATATGAGCCAGAACCTACAGGATTTTCGTTCATTCCTGAAGTTACATCTTCCTCTGATCTGCTTGCCCAGATATGCTCGGGAACTATGAATATATTGTACAGGTTATTTTCCCATTCCTGATAGAGCGGGTCAGTGAATTTAAATTCCAGTGTGTAATCATCTACAAGTACAATTTCATCAAGATAGTTCCATGTTGGAGCGAACCAGATTGCCGGGAATTCCTGAGCTATTTCGTAGGTGAATTTAACATCATTTGCATCCAGTGTCTGTCCATCAGTCCATTCGATTCCTTCTCTTATTTTCATTAAATAAGTGCTGTCATCGGTCCATTCTCCGCTTTCTGCAAGGAATGGTGTAAGCTCATTGGTCAGAGGATCATACATGAATGGTGTTTCGTACACAAGTCCGCATGTTCCAGTGGTGTTTGCTTTACTCCAGGTTATAAACGGGTTCCAGTCATTTGGGGGACCCCATGCTGCTCCGCTGATATAGAGAGTTTCATCCCGCGGATAGGTACCTGTTCCTGGTTCAACATCTTCCTGAAGTTCAAGAGTAGTCAGCGTTAGCAGACCACCCATCTGCCAGTATCCATTCCAGGTAACCGGGAGTGTATCGGGAGTATCTGCTGCTGAAGTTGGCCAGTTTGTCCATACTGCGTCGCTGTATTGTGCCCAGGCACCGTTATACCATAGCGGTATCATCGGCATATCTGTCAGGTGAATAGTCTGGATTTCCTCACAGAGAGACAGCATGGTTTCTTTATCAGACATTGAAGTTGCAGCAAGCTGGTCTACGAGGTCAAATATTTCCTGATTATCATATCGGCCAAAATTACCGCTGCCCATTATCTCTTTAACCGGGTGATTGAACATAAGGTTATATGCTGTCCAGGGCGTATTGCTCATTAATGCCCAGTTATTAAGTGTTGACTGGAATGAACCATCAACAAGACCGTCGTTCCAGACACCATAATCCGGAGTTTCATTGATAAGGTTGATACCTGCAGCCTGTGCACTCTGGGAAATTACACTAATTGCTTCCATCCAGTCAGTCCATCCGAACGGACAGGTGACTTCAAGTTCAATTTTAGAGCCGTCGGGAGCTTCTACAAGACCGTCACCGTCTGTATCAACATATCCAGCATCAGCCAGAATTTGAGCGGCAATATCCGGGTCATAATAGAAAGCCAGCGGGTATTCCCCTGGTTCTTCAGCTGCCGGTTCCTCAGCCGGTTCTTCAGCTGCCGGTTCTTCAGCTGCCGGTTCCTCTGCTACAGGTTCTTCTGCTGCTTCTGCACAACCTGCAAGAGAAAAAACTGTTATTACTGATATTACGATTAGCCATAAAAATACTTTTTTCACTCTTAGCCTCCTTTTAAGGTTTTGGTATTGGGAGTAATGGCTTTAGCAAATAATTGATTATGTCACCTCCTTCCATATATAGTGTAGAATCGTGTTTATTTATTTTTTATAAACATAAACCCGTGTTCAATATTTTACAACAGGCTTTTTTTGTAGTCAAGAGAAGAATTTATAAACGCTGGAATTCATTTTACAGAACAAAATATATAAAAAAATGAAAGGTCCTGGCTGTTAAAGAGAGGGAGGCATTCTAGGGATAAATGAAATAAATAGATGATAATTATATTATATTGTACTTTACTTTTTCTTTTTATAAAATTAACAGAACAAATAATTTAATGATGGGAATTAAAAACTAATCCGGAAAGGAAATTAATGGCAGGTAAAAATAAAGAAACAGTTATAGTACAGATATCGGATATTCATGTTGGCGAAAAACATTTTGTACCAAGTCTGCTGACAAGGTGCATTGATGAAATAAATGAGCTTGCACCTGATGTTGTAATCATAACGGGAGACCTTACTGCCAATGGTTTTAGAATGGAATATGATACAGTCAAGAATTATCTTTCTCCAATTAAATGCAAAAATCTTATCGTGCAGCTGGGAAATCATGATTCCAGAAATGTCGGGTATATGCATTTTGAAGATATTTTTGGCAGCAGATATGTTTCCTTTAACAATGGTAAGATTACAATTGTTGCTGCAGACTCTAGTGAGCCTGACCTGGACAACGGACAGATAGGAAGAGAACATTATGAATGGATAAAAAAAGAATTCAGTAAATGTGAGACTGACACTTTTAAAATATTCGCTATGCACCATCATCTGGTATCAGTCCCCAATACAGGAAGAGAAAGAAACATTGTAAATGATGCCGGAGATGTTCTGGAAACGGTGGTTGATGCCGGTGTGGATATGGTTCTGTGCGGCCACAAACACGTCCCTTATTTATGGAGAGTAGAGGATTTGCTTGTAGTGACTGCGGGAACAGTTTCCTGTTTGAGGCTCAGAGGAAAGATTGAGCCAAGCTATAACATAATTTACGTAAGGGAAAAAGAAATAGATATATTCAGAAGGTCGCCTTTTGACAGAATTGAGAAAATCATAGGAGTAGAAAGAAAAGAGAAAAAGAGCAAACTTTGTGATAAGTTTATTGAAGAAAAAAAGTAATAAGAATAAAGGCCTGGTTGCGCTAATTGATGGTGAGCATTACCCTCAGGTAACCCATGATGCAATTTCAGAACTAAGAAGAATTTACAAGGGTAATTTTAAAGGTATTATATTTCTTGGCGGAACAGAGAAACTGCCTGACGGTAATATCGAGGATTTTTTTGGCGGGGAAGTTTACGTAATCAAAGATATTGATAATGACTTTAAGGACGCACTCAATCATTTCAGGCCGGATATTGCCTATGACCTCAGTGATGAACCGGTGGTAAACTATATTGTCAGAATGAAAATAGCTTCATATTGCCTTGCCGGTAAATGCAGCTATATGGGTCCTGATTTTTTATTTTCCTATGAAGAAAAAAAAATACAATGCAAAAAACCAGCTCTCTCTATTATAGGTACAGGAAAAAGAATCGGTAAAACTGCAGTTAGCTCCCATGTATCAAAAATATTTACAGGTGAGAATATCAATGTATGTGTTGTTGCAATGGGCAGAGGCGGGCCGAGAGAACCACAGGTGATCAGGGGAGACAGGATAAATATAACCCCTGAGTACCTGCTTGATATCAGCAGAAAAGGCATGCATGCAAGCTCCGATTATATTGAGGATGCTCTTACAAGCGGAGTAATTACAGTTGGGTGCAGGAGATGCGGAGGAGGATTTGGCGGAAAAATTTTTATGTCAAATGTAAAAGAAGGAATAAAAATTGCTGAAAAACTAAATCCCGACCTGGTAATTGTTGAGGGCAGCGGAGCATCTATCCCGGATGTAGAAACAGATTCATGCATATGTGTTATAAGCGCAGCCCAGAGCTGGGAAAGCATAGTTGGCTATCTGGGTATTTACAGGATATTATCAGCAGATCTAATAATTTTAACTCTATGCGAGGAACCAATGGCAGACAGGGATAAAATAAGTTTTATGGAAGATAAAATTAGAAAGATAAATTTAAAGGCTCCTGTGATAAAAACTATTTTCAGGCCGCAACCGCTATCTGATATAAAAGGCAGGAGAATATTTATGGCTATGACTGCCAGTAACAATATAGAGCATAAAATCAGGGAATATATTGAAAATAATTTTAAATGCAGGGTCGAGCAGATGAGTTTTAATCTTGGTGACAGGAAAAAGCTGAGAGATGATCTGGAAAAAAGTAAGAATTATGACACAATACTAACAGAGCTCAAAGCAGCCTCTGTAGACGTTTTAACAGAGTATGTATATGAAAAGAAAAAAGAGGTCGTATATATGAATAATGTTCCCGTTATATTAAACGGTGAAGATTTTTTAAAGGAAGAATTAAAAAAACTATTCCGTAAGGAGAAAAATTATAATGAATCCGGATAATAAAAGCAAAGTTGATTCCAGGATAGTAATGATTTCTGATAAAAAGAGCGGGCTGCCTTTTTCAAAAGGTATACTTGCATCCTCCATATCGGTAACGGGTCTTGATATTTTAACCGCATACGAAATTGCCAGTGAAGTACAGGAATATTTTTTAAAAAATAAAATCAATTCGCTGCACCTCAGTGATTTAAGAGCCATAGCATTCAGGTTTATAAAGGAAAAAGTTAGTCTTGAATATGCCGAAAAATATCTTCTCTGGCAGTCTGTTGGAAAACTGGAAAAACCACTTATAATACTTATTGGCGGATCAACCGGAGTAGGGAAATCTACAATAGCTACAATAATTGCAAATAGATTAAATATAACAAGAGTCGCCTCAACAGATGCTATAAGAGAAGTTATGAGGGCTTCTGTGTCTGATAAATTAATCAGGCCACTCAGAGGTTCCTCTTATAATGCTTATAAAAATTTAACACTGCCTCCGTCAGGTGTGGAACCAGTTATTCTTGGTTTTAGAGAACAGGTGCTTGCGGTAAGCGTGGGGATAGATGCAATAATCAGCAGAAATGTTGAAGAAAAATCAGATAGCGTCATAGAAGGCGCCCATGTGGTCCCCGGTTACCTTAACCTTAAAGAGCATTTGTCTAAAGCTATAATCCAGCAGATAGTTATATCTGTTCCGGACAAAGATATACATAAAGAGCACTTTACGAAAAGAACGGTAGAAACTCAGGGTTCAAGACCGATGAGTAAATACATAAGGCATCTGGATAAAATTGTAAAAATCCAGAGTTATATAGAAAAGCTTGCAGATGAGAATGACGTCCCGATAATCGAGAATTATAATCTTGATAATGTTGTAGGTGTAATACTTGAATTAATTCTTCAGAGATTAAAAAGTGAATTCAGCAGGGTGGGTTCCGAGTATACTAAAATAGGGGCTGAAAAGGTTAAATAAGCGGCCGTGTTTACCAGGAACCTTTATCCTTTCTCCCTGAGCACCGCAGCTTAAAAAGGATGGTAAATGCCTGTATTGTGTCTGCATTGCCTTTTAAAAAATCAGAGTTCTTAAACATCTGCTATAAAAAATTTTTTAGAAATTTTTACTTCCCCGTTTAAATAGACTTTTACAATATAATCTCCAGTAACATAAGAATCGCTTCTTTTTACAAATAGAACCACAATCTTTCCCGAACCGTCTCCCTCGGGATTTAAATTATTTTTCTGTATTATTTCACTGCCATTGTTATCAACTCTCTCCCATTCTATTTTTATCTCATCATTGGTTGAAAGGTTTTTTACTTTGATTATAAGATAAATGCCGGGGTCATTACTTTTAAAACTAAAACTGTCGCTTTGCTGGAGTTCTTCAAAATCAGCATCCCTGCTGCAGCCTAAATACATATTTTCAATTTCTGGATATTCATGCAGGGTAGTTGTCAGGGCTATTGCTATAATCAGTGTAAGAACAACTATAATAACTATGTCTCTTATTTTCATGTTGCCAGGGAAATACCGCTTTTACAATTAAAATTTATTATAAGAGTATTTCTTTATATTGGCCACAGGATATTGCTAATATTTGACTAAAATCTTTAATTGATATATATTTTCAAAATGATTTTTAATAAGGAGGAAATTAACATAGATGCCCATATATAGTTATAAATGCGAAAAATGCGGTAAGATATTTGATGAGTTTAAAAAGCTTGACGAGAATAATGGAAGCAGTAATACAAAATGTATTTACTGTGGCTCTAATGCGCTCAGGTTGTTCTCTTCTGTGGGAATAATTTTTAAGGGATCAGGTTTTTATTCAACGGATTATAAATCAAAATCAGGTTCAATGAATTTAAATAAGGGCGGTTCATCAAATATTAGAGATAAAGAGAGCAAAAAACAGGAGAGTAAAAAACCTGAAACCAGAAATCCGGGTAAAAATGAAGCCGGTAAAAAAGAAACCGGTACCGTTCCGGTTAAAACAACTGAATCTTAAATATTATTTATTTAGTGTAAAATATTATCTAAAATAATAAATCAGAATATCTTTGATTAAATTTAACTCTTATAATTAATGTTTTTACTATTGGTTTTATCTACAGTATTATTAGTATTGTATATTTCAAGTTTAAGATTTATTATTAAAACCGGTAAAAATTATGTTATCCGGGAAGAGATTCAAAAACTGGAAAGCCATATTCCCGATGAAAGTGAAAGCGGTTCGGCTGTTTCTTTTTCCCTGGTATTTTCTCTGGTAATAGCAGTGATTTTAAATCTGGTAGAGATAGGTTATTTTGTCTATTGCAGTTATTTTTTTAATGATACTGTGATTACGGTTGGAAGTTCAATTCTTATTGGTTATACTCTTTATTCTATGATACAATTTTTACCGGTGATAAAAAAGGTCATACAAAAGCCTTTGACGTACCTGAAAGAAAAAAGCAGGGGTTTTGAAGCAGTTTTAAGTCTGGTTATGGTATCTCTGGAGATACTGTTCTGTCTTTATGTGATGCTTAAGATTTTTATTAATTTTATTTTAACAGGTTAGACAAATATGATAATAAAAAAAATAAGTATTATTTTTCTGGTTTTCCCGGTTGTTTGTTTTTTTATGATTGCTGCATTTGCCACATCATGTTTCCCGTCAGTCAGTGATACAGAAAGTCCGGCGGAGCAGGAGACAGCAGAGCCCGCAGAATCTGATAATGGTTCTAAAAATGTTTCTGCAGAGGAAGACTTTGACAGTCTTCTGGAAACAAAAGGTTTTATAGAGGTATTTAACAGCTTTTATTACATAGATTCCGATATCCGGGAAATAAAGCATATAGGGGGCGATGACAGCTCGTTCTATATGTTGCTGGAAACTGACGAAAATCCTCAAAAGGTAGAGGAGCATTACAAAAATAAAAAAGCACAGTCAATATGGAACAGAGCAGTAATATACGAGAAGAGTGCAGATGATATTGAAGATAAATTTCTTGAAGAAGAAGATAAAAATATTCCTATCTATAAATATACTTACAATAGCAATAATAAAGACGAAGTTGTAAATGTTCTTATTAAAGGTCTCGAAGAAGACAGGACCCGGGTAATGATCATTTACTGGAACCTTCAGTAATTTTTTAGATGGCAGACTGCGATATCTTAAAATCAAAAATCTACACGGTTAGTGAACTAAATCAGGAAATCAGAAAAAACCTTGAAAAAGACTATCAGGATATATGGCTGGAAGGAGAAGTAAGTAATTTCTATTTCCATGATAAGAAACATATGTACTTTGATTTAAAAGACGAAGAATCCAAAATTAAAATTGTTATGTTTCACCACAGCAACAGGAACCTGGTTTTTGATATTGAAGAAGGCCTGCACATCCTGATAAATGGTTATGTTTCTGTTTACGAAAAGAGGGGAGAGTACCAGGTAATTGCCACCGGTGCACGCCCTGCAGGCAAAGGTGCACTGATTCTGGCATTTGAACAATTAAAAATAAAATTAGAAAAAAAAGGTTATTTTGATAGTCTGCATAAAAGACAAATACCTCTTCTGCCGGAAAAAATAGGTGTTGCCACTTCCATTGGCGGAGCGGTGCTAAGAGATATTATTATGGTTTTAAAAAACAGGTTTGAAAATTTCCACCTTATAGTAAGGAATGTCAATGTTCAGGGAATTACTTCCAGTAAAGAAATCTGTGAGGCTATTGATGATCTATGCGAATACGGCGTGGATGTGATAATACTGGCGAGAGGGGGAGGTTCTCTGGAAGACCTGTGGGCCTTTAATACCGGGGAGATAGCGGAAAAAATCTTTAATTGTCCTGTGCCCCTGATTTCAGCAATCGGCCACGAAACAGATTATACGATATCCGATTTTGTGTCAGATAAAAGAGCGGCCACACCTTCAGTCGCAGGAGAACTGGTTATATTAAATAAAGAGGATACAACCGTGAATATAAAATCAATGGTAAAAAGGATGGAGAGTCTTGTTAAATTTAGAATAAACATTTTTAAAAAAGAGCTAACTTTCTTAATAAAACGCAGAATCTTTGCAAAACCTTCAACACTTCTTGATAGATTCAACCAGAATGCCGTTGATTTACATGTAAATTTAAGGGAAAACATGAAAAACCTCATACAGGCAGGAAAAGAAAAAACCCACAGCCTGTCCCGGTTGATTGACAGGAAAAATATATCAAAAAAGATTCATAATTATAGGATATCAATTGTAAATATGGATAGCAGGATGGTTTCATGTGTAAAAAATTTTATTAATCTGGAGAGAAACAGGTTAAAATACCTGCTGGGTAAGGTACGTGATAAAAATCCTGTTTCTGTACTGGAACGCGGTTTTGCTTTAATATACAGGGCAGATGAGGACAGGTATATTAAAAATATAAAAGAAGTTAAAATTAATCATAGAATAAGGGTGCTCTTAAGAGATGGATTGCTTGATGTGAAAGTACTGAATAAAATATATAAAAAACTGGAATTGGGCCTTAAAAATGGAAATTGAAAAACTGAGTTTCGAAGATTCTATTAAGAAGTTAGAGGAAATCGTAAAGGAGCTTGAGGATGAAAATATATCCCTGGAAGAATCAATGAAGAAATTTGAAACGGGCATAAAAATTTCATCTAACTGTCTTAATAAATTAAATGAAGCCGAGAAAAAAATTGAAGAACTAACCAGGTCAGAAGATGGAAAATTAATAGCTAAAGAGCTGAACCTGGAAAAAGAAAATTAAAATTTACCCAAAAAAAAGTAAATTATAACAATTTGCAGACTTTCCGCTATTAATTTTTGTATTTCCCCTATTGACTATATATTGTGTAATATGGCATGAACTGCGCATAGAATAACAATATATAGTTATATAATAATATTAAACAAATAATAAATTAAATAATCATAATTAAATCCATATTTTTTTAAATAATAGTTTACAAATTAAAAATAATATGTTATCTTATTGGTGTGATGTGGGGGAAAGTGGAGAGAAAATGAGCGATAGCCCTTTAATTAGCAAGAGAATGGGGTAAAAATGTTTTTAGGTGAGTATCACCGGACAATTGATAATAAAGGAAGAATTTTCATCCCTGCAAAGTTTAGAGAGGATTTAATAAAAGGCATTGTAATATCAAAGGGATTTGATGAAAAGTGCCTTTTTTTATTTTCAAAAGAAAGCTGGAAAAGATTGGAAGAAAAAATAATGGCCAATAAAATTGCCGAAAGAAATACCCAGACTTTTTCCCGATGGTTCTTTTCTTCTGCGAGTGAAGAAACAATGGATCAGCAGGGAAGGACCAGGATTCCACAGAACTTAATAGATTATGCAGGATTTAAAAAAGATATTGTTATGGTGGGTGTTTCAGACAGAGCAGAAATATGGGCAAAAGAAATATGGCAGAAATATTATGAAAAAGCTGATTCCCAGTTTATGGGAGATAAAAATGCATTTGAAAAGTTACAGTTTTAAAAGAGTGTTATAAATGAATCCAGAAGAATTTCACAGGCCGGTTCTTCTAAAGGAGGTTTTAAATTATTTAAATTTAAAGAATGGCAATATCATTTTTGACGGGACACTTGGCGGTGCTGGTCATACTGTAGAAATTATTAAAGCCATTGCCCCCACAGGCAAAGTAATCGGAGTCGATCTTCATAGCCAGGCTATAAGCACCGCCGCCAGTAAATTAAAAGAGTTTTCCAGCAGGGTAACTCTGGTAAATGATAATTTTGCAAATATTAAAGAAATTTTAAAGGAATTAAATACAGGAAGCGTTGACGGGATATTACTGGATCTGGGATTGTCTTCTTTTCTGATTGAAGGTTCGGAAAGAGGGTTTAGTTATCTCAAAGATGAGAAGTTAGATATGAGATTTGGTGATAATAAAATAAAAGCTTTTGATGTGGTGAATAAATATTCCAGAGAAGATCTGGAGGAGGTTTTTTTAAAATACGGAGAGGAACGGTGGTCGGGGCGTATTGCCAGGGGTATTGTTAAATACAGGAAAGAAAAAGAAATAGAAAAGACCGGAGAACTTGTGGAAATTATTAAGAATGCAATACCCCGCAAATATCATAGAAAGGGCCACCCGGCTAAAAGAGTATTTCAGGCGATTAGAATGGAAGTAAACAGGGAGCTGGATAATCTAAAAATGGGAATTGAAAAGGGTTTTGAAGTATTGAAGAGCGGAGGAAGAATGGCCGTAATATCATACCATTCGCTGGAGGATAGAATGGTTAAAAGAGAGTTTTTAAAGTTTGAAGGTGTTTGCACATGTCCTCCCGGTCTTCCGGTATGCAGGTGCGGCAGGGAAAAAAGAGCAACGGTTATTACCAGAAAAGCAGTAAAGCCTGAAGCTGCAGAAATAAAAGAAAACCCACGTTCAAAAAGTGCCAGGCTGAGAGTCCTGGAAAAGATTTAAATTTATAAAAGCTATGGATTTTATAATTTGTTAATTAAATTAAACAGTCTAAAAAAATGAATCTAAGATTGGCAGAAAAACAGGAAGTTTATAGAAGAAAAAACCAGCCGCTTCTGTATCTGGTTAAGACAGAAGATAAAGACGGGTCAGGAGAAAGTGTTATATATACAAGCAGCGGGTTATTCTATATATTTGTTATTGCAATAATTTTTTCATGTCTGGGCATACTGCTAAACATAGGACTGAGGATACAGAGCGTAAATTATGAGAAGGACATATACCGGATAAATGAAATGATTTCAATAGAAAATGAAAGAAGCGACCGTCTTCAATTAAAAATATCAGAGCTAAAATCACCGTCAAGAATTATCGAAGTTGCACAGAATGACCTTAGCATGGAAATGGCAGATGATTCTATGATGATAGAGATTTCAAATACAGGCCTTGAAAATAATGAAAAAATATTTAACTATATTGCCAGAAATACCGGCAGTGTTGCCGAAAATTATGAAGGCTTTCTGGGGACAATTTACTATATCCAGGATATAGTTCTTGTGGTATCTGAGAGCGTATTGACATTTTTTATTCCATGATTATTATGTTACCTTAAAAAATGCTTAGAAATAATAATAATAAGATAAACAGGAAAAGAATATACTTCCTGTTTATTTTATTTTTAATGGCTTTTTCCCTGATAATCTACAGGCTGGTTTCTATTCAGTATCTGGATGCATCAGAATATAAAAGTTATGCCGAATACCAGCATACCGGAGAGTTTACCATAATTTCAAAAAGAGGCGAGATACTGGATAGGAATGGCGTAGAGCTGGCAATAAGCCTTAATGAAAGAACAATATATGCAAATCCAAAATTAGTTGTTGATCCGGCATATGAAGCTAAGGTTCTATCGGAAATACTGGAAATGGATGCCGGAGAAATAAAGGAAAAACTTGATAATAAAGACCTCGGATTTGTATATATACAGAGAAAAGTTTCCACGGAAAAAGCCGAACAAATTGCCGGACAAAATTTGCCGGGCATACATATCCAGAATGAGTCAAGAAGGTATTATCCCCTGGATGACGTGGCAGCACCAATAATAGGGTTCACCGGTGTGGATAACAACGGTCTTTCCGGAATTGAATTGCAATACGAAAAGGTACTGAGAGGCGTTGACATAAAGGTAACTGCCGAAAAAGATGTTTTTGGGAATATAATTCCAGTAAAAGACAGCCAGTACAGTGAACCAATCAACGGAAAAAATGTCATCCTGACCATTGATTCTCAGATTCAATATATAGTCCAGCAAAAACTTGAAGAACTTGTAACGGAATATGACGCGCCAGGCGCAATTTCTATAGTGATGAATCCAAAAAATGGGGAGATTTATGCGATGGCTTCTTACCCTGGCTTCAATTTGAACAGTTACGAGGAAGCCGATTCAGAATTATATAAAGTACAGGGTATATCTTTTACATATGAGCCTGGTTCAACTTTTAAAATAGTTAATGTTGCAACGGCACTGGAGAATAATGCGGTTGGTAAATATCAATTATTTAACCTTCCTCCCTCAATTAAAGTCGGCGACAGGGTGATAAAAGAAATATTCAGAACTTATAATATTGAATACTCGACTGAAGATATAATAAAACATTCCAGCAATGTCGGAGCTGTTACAATTGCTTTAAGCATGGGAGAGAAAAAGTTCTGGGAAGGCATAAAAACTTTTGGATTTGGCGAAGTAACGGGAATAGAACTCCCCGGCGAAGAAAAAGGGCTATTTTATGATTACAAAACCTGGCCTTCATCAACCATAGGAGCACTTGCCATCGGCCAGAGCATATCGGTGACACCTCTGCAGCTGCTAAGAGCAATATGTGCCATTGCAAACGGCGGTTATCTTGTTACTCCTACTATTGTAAAGGAGGTAGAATTATTGGAAAATGGACATGATAATGCAACTGAAGAAGAGAGGGGAAGAGTAATCAGTAAAGAAACAGCAGATGCGGTCAAGGATATGATGCTTGCCGTAGTAGAAGGAGGAACGGGAACAAAAGCGCAGGTAGAAGGCATAAAAGTCTGTGGTAAAACAGGGACCGGTGAAAAAGCAAACAGAAATGGTGCTGGCTATGATGAAGGAAGGAGCATAACTTCTTTTATTGGTTTTGCTCCTTATGAAGACCCTCAGGTGGCGATAATTGTTGTGGTAGATGAGCCACAGGCAGGCGGAAATGCAGTATGGGGCGGAACGGTGGCTGCACCTGCTTTTAGTGAAATAATGGATTTTTCCCTGAAAAAATTAAAAATAAAATAACGGTGCAGGATTACTGAAGGATTATTAAAAGATTATGAACTTTATAATTTTTTTTGATAAAAAATGAAATTAAAAGATTTATTAAAAGAAATAGACTACAGAGGAATTTACGGAAATAAAAGTGTTGAGATTAATAATATTTCCATAAATTCAAAAAAGGTGGAAAAGGGTAACCTTTTTGTAGCGATTGAAGGTTTCAGCCATGATGGGCATGATTTTATAAAAGAAGCTGTATCAGGTGGTGCATCTGCAGTATTGGCCCGAAAAAAAATAAAGATATCTTCAAATATTACACAGATTATCGTTAGCGATACCAGAAAAGTGCTGCCTCTTCTATGCAGAAATTTTTACGGAAATCCTACCGGGGCATTCAGGTTAATTGGAGTTACGGGGACCAATGGCAAGACTACGACATGTTATTTGATAGACTCTATTTTAAAGAGTGCCGGGATTAAAACTTCATTAATTACCACTGTTGAATCTTTTCTTAACAAAAGAGAGGTATTTTTCGATCGAACTACTCCGGAATCAACAGACTTAAATGTTTTTTTTGATAAGAGCAGACAGGAAAACATTGATACCGCCTGCATGGAGGTATCTTCTCATTCAATAGATCTTCACAGAGTCGATTATCTTGGATTTAATTATTTTGTGTTTACCAATCTTTCACAGGACCATCTGGATTACCATAAGAGCATGGAAAGCTACTTTAGCGTAAAAAAGAAATTATTCCTGAATGTAAACCGCCATATTTATGGCGGAGAAAAAGCTATTATTAATATAGACGATAGCTATGGAAGAGAGATTTTAAAGGCTACTGACCTTAAAAATATTACTTACTCGCTTGAATCGAAGAGAGCAGATATATGGCCTGAAAATATAAAGAATTCTATTTCCGGTATCAAAATGACTGTAAATACCCCGGATGTTGGAAAACTTAACATCTCCTCTCCTCTGTGCGGATACTTTAATATTTACAATATACTGGCAGCAATGGCTGTATGCATTGATGCGGGAATAGAGAAAAAACATATAATAAAAGGCATTAATTCAATGCGTGGCGTGAAGGGAAGATTTGAAAAAGTATATACTGACGGGAGGACTTCGGTAATAGTAGATTATGCTCACACACCCGATGGGCTGAGGAATGTACTGGGTACCGCGCGTGGATTATTAAAGCAGGGCGGCAGGATAATATCTGTATTTGGGTGCGGCGGCGACCGTGATAGAGGCAAAAGAAGAATAATGGGTCATCTTTCGGGGCAGTATGCTGATTATACAATTATAACATCGGATAACCCGAGATCCGAGAACCCTGCCTCAATAATTAATATGATAGAGGAGGGTGTGATTGAGTGCGGAAATGACAGGTACTCAGTCGAGGTTGACAGGAAAAAGGCAATATTAAAAGCACTTAAAATGGCAGCCGGAAATGATATAGTTATAATTGCCGGTAAGGGTCATGAGAATTATCAGGAATTTAAAGGTTATAAAATACACTTCAGTGACCAGGAAGTTATAAAAGAATGGGCTGACAGTAAAAATGAAAGAGAAATTTAAAATAGAAGATATAATATCATGGACGGGATGCAGGCTGGTCTCAGGGAATAAGGAAAAATATATTCATAGCATCTCAACGGATTCCAGAACTATAAAAAAGGGAGATTTTTTTATCCCGATTATGGGTGAAAAATACGATGGCCATGATTTTATAGAAGCAGCGCTGGAAAAAAATGCATGCGGCTTTGTTTTTGAATCAAAGCACAGTAAAAGTTTAGAGCGATGGAATGAAATTATAAAGAATAAAAACTTAAAGGATACCCTGGTTCTAAAATCAGAAAATAATTTAAATTTTCTTAACAGCATTGCATATAACTACATCCGTAAATTCAGGCCCACCGTGATAGGAATTACAGGCAGCGCTGGCAAAACTACTGCAAAAAATTTACTGGTAAGCATATTGAGCAGAAAATATAGAGCAGGGTACACCCTGGGCAATTACAATACTGAAATAGGGGTTTCAAAATCAATTCTGGAAATTGACAGCAAAACCGATTTTTTTATTGCTGAACTGGGCATGCGGGGCAGGGGTCAGATAAAATTGCTGTCGGATATATGTAATTTAAACGTTGGAGCAATAACTGCAGTTGGACAATCGCACCTTGCTTTTTTTGAAGATATAAGAGAGATAGCACTTGCAAAGGCTGAGATAGCAGAAATCCTGCACAGAAACGGTGGAGTTTTATTTTTAAACAATGATGACGAATACAGCGATTTTATAGAAAAAAATGTTAAATGCAGAATTTTAAAATTTGGAAGGGATAATAATATCGATTTCAATTTTATTGAATGCGATATTGACGATATGGGCAGATTCATGTTTAGCTTATTTATGGGTAATAAAAAAATTACAGACATAGAATTAAATGTTCCCGGCTACCATAATATGTATAATGCATGCTGTGCTGCTGCAATAGCCTTATATCTCGGCCTGGAAAGCAGGACAATTAAGGAGGGAATTGAAGAAGCGGTTATTGAAAGTTCCAGAATGGAAATAATAAAGAGGAAAGGCAGGATAATCATCGATGATTGCTATAATGCAAATCCTTTGTCTGTAAAGAGAGCGATTGACACTCTGGCCTTAATTTCAAAAAAAAGAAAAATGAGAAGCGTCGCAGTAATTGGAGATATGCTGGAACTGGGGAATGACTCGCCTGGCCTGCACCGTGAAATTGGCAGCTATTTAACAGAAAGAAAAGTAGATGTATTGATTGCCGTAGGCAGTCTTGCCAAAAACATATGTGAAGGCTTTAAAGATAATATAAATTTTGTTAATAATAAGAGTAAGGTAGAGTATTATTATTTTAAAGACAGGGAAGAATTAACCGGGGAGATAGATGGTTTGCTTAAGGACGGGGACCTGGTTTTAATAAAAGGCTCAAGAGCAAATAAAATGGAAGATATTATTAATAAAATATGATACAGGCAGGGGTTGATACATGACCTGGATATTTCTATCTATCATAATTGGAGGCATAATGTCGCTTCTGTTGACGCCTCTTTTTATAAAGTTTCAAAAAAACAAACAAATTGGAGAAAGAATAAGGATAGACGGCCCAAAAACACATTCTGCCAAAACAGGAACACCAACCATGGGCGGATTGGTTTTTGTACTATCGTCGATGGCTGCTTTTATAATAGTGAGCCTGATTAAGTACTACAGACATGAAGATTACAGCATAGAAGGTATTTTTATTATTTCGGTTCTGCTGCTGTGCAGTTTTATAGGATTTATCGATGATTATATTGCACTTAAAATGCAGAGGTCTCTCGGTTTGAGATGGTGGGTAAAAATGTCCCTTCTAGCTGTAGTTTGCGTTTACTTTATATTATTTTCAAAATTTATTCTTAATAGTACTACTTATCTGAGTATACCTTTCACCAGTATAAATATTGAACTGGGGAACTGGTATTATGCCATTGTGGTCCTTATTATAATAAGTACCACCAATGCAGTTAATCTGACAGACGGCCTTGATGGTCTGGCAGCGGGTGCTTCTTCAATCGTTCTTGCCGTATTTAGCTTTATTGCATTTCTGGAATGGTCCGTGCTGGATATTCCCTATGCCGTGGATATTGCTGTTGTAAGCGGCGGGACACTTGCAGCATGTATAGGATTTTTATGGTGGAATACGGCCCCTGCGGAAATTTTTATGGGCGATACTGGCGCTTTTGGGCTGGGAGGATTAATCGCAGCAGTTGCTATAATTTTAAATCAGGAAATTCTGCTGATTGTAATCGGCGGAATCTTTGTGATTGAAACATTATCTGTAATAATACAGGTTTTATGGTTTAAGATGTTTAAGAGAAGGGTATTTAAGATGGCGCCCATCCATCACCATTTTGAACTTCTTGAATGGCCGGAAATAAAGATTATTATAAGATTCTGGATTGTGTGTATTTTATTTGCAGGAGTAGGATTCTTTATTTATTACTTAAAATTTATTGATTAAATAAAATGGAAGAAAGAACTGGTTTTATAGAAAATTGCAATCTACTGGTTATCGGTCTGGGGAAAACAGGGATTTCGGTAATAAAGAAAATGCATGACGTGTGTTCATCAATAACTGCGGTGGACAGCAATCCAGAACTGGAGCTTGAGACTGCATTCGGGGGGAATTGTTATAAGAGTTATGATAATCTAAAAGCAATAATCGGGAAAGAACACCTGGATGAGAAGGAGATTTCAAAAGAAATAAATCTTATGATAGTAAGCCCGGGTGTTCCCGGCGATATGCCGCTTGTCAGATATGCCGGGGAAAGAGGAATTCCTGTCTGGAGCGAGCTTGAGCTTGCATGGAGACTGCTTGATGCCGGAGAACAAAAAAGAACGGTAGCCGTAACGGGAACAAATGGCAAAACAACTGTTGTAAAGCTAATCGGGGAGATTCTTAACAGCTCAGGAAAAAATTGTGTTGTATGCGGCAATGTCGGGCTGCCTTTAATTGACACTGTAAATATTACCGGGGAAGATAAAATTGCAGCCAGTAATACTGTAAATAAAAAACTGATAAGAGTGATAGAAGTCAGCAGCTTCCAGATGGAGAGAGTATATAGATTCAAACCTTATATCGGTGTCATATTGAATGTAACCAGTGATCATATGGACAGGCACAGAACCCTTGATAATTATGGAAGACTAAAATTAAAGTTATTTGAAAACCAGGATAGCAGCGGCCGGGCAGTTTTTAATGCTGATGACTCATATATTGCGCGGGGAGTCGCTGCTATGCTTAAAAAACAAAAACAGCTGCCAGTGTTTCTCAGATATGGAATAAAAAAAGAAGAGGGAATGGATATTTTTTATAAAGAAGGACAGATTTTTTACAATATTGATAAAGAAAAAGGGAAAATAAATGTAAAGGATTCTCCTCTCAGAGGTAAACATAACATATATAATATCATGGCTTCAGCTGCTTCTTCTCTGCTGCTGGGCGTAGATAAAAAAAACATCGAGAGAACAGTAAACAATTTTAAACCACTGGGCCACAGGCTTGAATATCTTGGTTCGGTAAAAAAAGTAAGATGCTTCAATGACTCAAAATCAACCAATCCGGATGCAACTGCAGCTGCTCTTGGAGACTTCGAAAAAGATGTAACATTGATTATGGGCGGAAAAGATAAGGATATGGATTTTTCGGAGTTAATAAATATTTTAAATAAGAAAGTTAAAAACCTGATTTTAATAGGAGAATCTTCCGAAAAGATTTATAAATTAATAGCGGAGCATGATTTTAACTATAAAGTATTCAGGTGCAGGACTCTTGAAGAAGCGGTAAACAGGGGATTTGAGGCTGCAAAGCCCGGCGAAGTATTATTGCTTTCTCCTGCCTGTGCCAGCATGGATATGTTTAAAGATTACAGGGAGAGAGGAAATAAATTTAGAAGTCTCGTATTTTCGGCAGGAAAAGCGAGAGCAGAAAAAAAGAATTAAAAAAAGATACACGCAGAATAATAAAAGCAGGGAAGCGCATGGCAGGAGAGAGAAATATCAGAAAATATAATTTCTTAAAGGTTAATATAGAATATTATTTTCTGTTCATTCTAACACTGATACTATCTATAATTGGCCTGATAATGATAACAAGCTCCTCTATATCAGCGGGAGAAAGATATTTTAATGATCCGTACTGGTTTATCAGAAGGCAGATAATCTGGTGGGTTATATCTTTTGCTTTTCTTATCCTGGCTTCAAAAATAAATTACCGTATCTACCAGAAGTTTTCCAATTTTTTTATACTTATAATAATAGGGATGCTTGCACTGATTCTTATTCCGGGAATGGGTATAGAAGTTGGCGGCTCAAAAAGATGGCTTGATTTATGGTTTTTTAACGTGCAGCCTTCAGAGTTTGCAAAAATTGCCGTGGCCCTGGTGTTCTGCGATAGCATTGACCGTAAATACAGGCATGATAACCGGTTAAGAAATATTATTCTCCCTCCTTTTATGGCTTTATGCATTATAACTATTTTAATTTTTCTTGAGCCGGATCTGAGCTCTGCAATCGTTATCTGGATAATTGCTTTTATAATCATGTTCGTAGGAGAAGTAAGATTCAAACATCTATTCGGATTGGGATTTATGGGGCTTGTAATAACAATAAGCTACTTATTTTTGGAAGATTATAGAAGAGAAAGACTATTTGCCTTTTTAAACAGATCAGGAGAAACAGAAGGAGCAAATTTTCAGGTAACCCAGTCTCTGATTGCACTGGGTTCGGGTAATTTAACCGGTCTTGGGCTGGGTAACAGCATGCAAAAATATTCCTATCTTCCGGAAGCGCATACTGATTTTATTTTTGCAATTATTGGCGAAGAGCTGGGCCTGGCGGGTACTATTATTACAGTAGTATTATTTATGCTTTTTTTATTTTTTGGAATAAGAATCTGCATTAAAACGAGAGACTATTTTGGCAGGATACTTGCAGCGGGCCTTACCAGCATTATAATAGTTCCGGCAATAATTAATATTTTTGTTGTTACCGGCCTGGCTCCGGTAACAGGACTTACGCTGCCTTTTATCAGTTCAGGCGGTTCATCATTATTTGTTAATATGATAGTGGTAGGTATACTGCTGAATATATCAAGAAGAAGCAGCGAAACACCGGTAAGAAATCAATAATGTTAGGAAAGAATGACGGCGGTGCGGCATTAAAATGAAGAAGAAAAATGAGATAAAAAAGAAGATAGTAATATGCGCCGGCGGAACCGGCGGGCATATTTATCCTGCCCTGGCAGTAGCAGAGTACATAAAAGATAATTATAAGTTTTGCGAAATTCTTTTTATCAGCAGTGAGAGAGGCCTCGGAGCCGAGCTTGTACCGCAGCATAATATAAGCTATAGAACAGTAAAATCCTGCGGGCTGGTTACGGATGTGAATATATTTAGAAAAATTTTAAATATAATAAAATTTTTTTATTTTTATATTATTGGTTTTTTCCAATCTCTGGCGATAGTACTGAAGTTTAAACCTGATATAATACTTGGTATGGGCGGTTATGTATGTGCCCCGGTGCTTACGGCCGGTATTTTCACAGGTACAAAGACTGCTCTGCATGAACAGAATTATATTCCCGGAAGGCTAAACAGTTTTTTTTCAAGATTTGCAAAATTTAATTTTATAAGTTTTAATGATACGGCCAGATATCTGAAAGCCGGGAGTGACAGGGTTATTTTTACAGGAAATCCGTTAAGAAAAACAATAAAAACAATAGAAAATTCTGTTCCTGAATATGAGAAATGGGGCCTTGAGAAAGGAAGATTTACCATAACTGCTTTTGGAGGAAGCCTGGGTGCAGAAAAAATAAATAATACGGTTATCAGCCTGTATGATTATTTTAAAAATGACAACAAAATACAGATTTTGCTTATTTCAGGGAAACGTTTTTACGACAGGTTGATGGAGAATAAAAGTGGTATTATTAACCCGGAAGATAAGATTATTTTTAGAATTTTTGATTATATAAGCGAAATTAATGAAATATACCATATATCAGATCTATTAATTTCAAGAGCGGGGGCAAATACAATATCCGAGATAATGGAATATAATATACCTTCAATACTTGTGCCTTATCCTCAAGCAGTGGCAAACCACCAGTTTTACAATGCAGAGTTTCTGGTTAAAAAGGGTAAGGCTATTATGATTGAGGACAGGGATCTGTGTGAAGAGAGAATAATTAAAGTAATAAAAAGGCTTGCTGAAGCAGATAGGAAAAAGTATAAAGAAATGAAGAGCATAAGAATTAACGATGTTTTAACAGATAGTGCAGGCCTGATTGCATCAAAATTAATGGAGAATTAAATGAATAGCCAATATGATATTTTAGAGAAAAGTAAAAAAATTTTTCTGGTCGGTATAGGCGGGGCGGGAATGAGCGCAATTGCACAGGTGCTTTATGGTATGGGCTTTGAAATATCCGGTTCGGATATCAAGGAATCAAGGTACACCGGCGTTTTAAGAAAAAAGGGAGTAAAAATCTTTATTGGTCATAGCAGAGAAAATATTAAAGATGCGGATGTTATTATTTATTCTGCTGCCATACCTGATAACAATGTAGAATTAATTGCTGCCGGAGAGAAGAAAATTCCGGTATTTGCCCGGTCTGATATACTTGCCTGGATACTGAATAAAAGAAAGGGAATAGCTATTTCGGGAACCCATGGAAAGACAACGACGACCTCAATGGTTTCTTTGATTTTCAGGGGTCTGGGCCTTGATCCTGTAATAATGGTTGGCGGAGAGCTGAATGAGCTGGGGTCAAACGCCAGATATGGAAAAGGCGAGTATATAATTGCTGAAGCCTGTGAAAGCGACGGGTC
>CAZTUA010000007.1:0-27243 GCA_964616545.1 uncultured Actinomycetota bacterium
TGTAGGGGTTCAAGTCCCCTCTCTCGCACCATACTCAATTTCAAAAATCCCATACGGGCCGGTTTGTAATTTATTGATTTTCTATTATAATATGTTTCTTAATGCTTATGTGAAAATATATATGTTACCTTAATTTAAGGGGGAGTTTTTTTGAGTTATAAGATAAAAAGCAGAAAAAAGATAGATCTGAATAAGGTTAAGCTGGATGTGGAGATATCCAATAATTTTTTAAAGAAAAACATTGGCAAAGCTTATAAAAATATATCCGAGAAGGCAAATATTCCCGGTTTTAGAAAAGGGAAGGTGCCGCAGCAGGTAATAGACGTAAATTTTGGCAAACAGTATGTTTTGAATGAAGCTGCAAGCATTTCCATTTCGGAACTGTATTCCGACATACTAACAGAATCCAGCCTGGACCCTATAGATTATCCGAGGATAAAAATAACGCAGCTAAAAGAGGAGCTTCCTCTCGGGTTTGAGGTTGAGCTGGAGCTGGAGCCAGAAATAGAACTGCCTTCATACAGAGGAATAAAGGTCACGGGCTACTCCACAGACGTATCCGGGGAAGAACTGGACCGCCAGATAGATAATATAAGAAATAATTTTGCCTCCCTCGAGCCTGTTGTAGATGACAGGCCGGTGTCAAAAGGCGATTACGTTACACTGGATTTCAACGGCAAAATTGACGGGGAAGAATTTGAAGGCGGCAGTGCCGAAGATTACCTTCTGGAAGTTGGCTCAAATACTCTGTTTCCGGAATTTGAAGATTCACTTGTCGGGATGAAAAAAGGTACCGGTAAAGATATAACGCTTGTATTGCCGGAAAATATCAGAAACAGGGAACTTGCTGGAAGGAAAGCAGATTTTAAAGTTTTTATAAAGGAAATAAAGAGAAAAGTGCTCCCGGAGCTGAATGAAGATTTCTTAAAGAATATCGGCGATTATAAAGATGTGGATGATTTTAAGAACAGTGTAAAGGAAAAACTGGCTGAACAGAAGAAAAACATGAGAAAATCCAGAATAATAGAAGAAGTTTTGAATCATATTATAAGTAATATGAAGTCTAAAGTTCCTGAGGCAATGATAACCAGGAGAATAAAACAGGTTAATGAAGAGATTAATGAGAATTTAAAAAAGCAGAAGATAACGAAAGAAAATTACCTCAAGATGATAAATATTACAGAAGACCAGTTTAATGGAGAAATAAAGGAGAAAGCAGAAAAAGAAGTTAAAGAATATCTGATATTTAAAGCGCTTGAAAAAGCAGAAAAAAAGAATATAGAACCTTCGGAAGATGAAATAAATAAGGAGAAAGAGAATATTATAAACAGCTATAGCAGTGAAGAGGATGTTTCAAGAGTTAGAGAATTTCTTAAAGATGAAAATGGGAAGAAAACGCTGCTTCAGAGCATCAGGAGAAGGAAAATAGTTGATCTACTTATTAACAGCGTAAAGGTGGTAGAAGAAAAAGATGCGGGCGGCAAAGACAAAAAAAAGATATGGAAGCCCGAAAAAAATAAGGAACAGTCCGAAAAAGAGGGAAAGAAGCTCTGGACTCCGGGCTCAAAATAAATAAAAAGGTGAGATGATAAAAATGAATAATAATTATTTAATTCCAATGGTAATAGAGCAGACCAATAGGGGTGAGCGCTCCTTTGATATTTATTCCCGTCTGCTTAAGGAAAGGATAATTTTTCTGGGGGTAGCCATAGATGATAATGTTGCAAATCTAGTCATGGCGCAGATGCTCCATCTTGAAGCCGAAGACCCTGAAAAGGATATTCAGCTGTATATAAACAGTCCCGGCGGAGTGGTAACTTCTGCTCTTGCAGTATATGATACCATGCAGTTTATAAAATCGCCCGTATCCACCATCTGTATCGGACAGGCTGCAAGCGCAGCCGCGGTTCTGCTTCTTGCAGGTGAAAAGGGCAAGAGGCTTACACTGCCAAATTCAAGAGTCATGCTGCACCAGCCATCTGGAGGAGTGTCGGGAACCACAATTGATGTTGAGATACATGCAAAAGAGATGGTAAGAATCAGGGCTCTTCTAAATGAAATAATCGCAAAGCATACAGGCCAGGATGTAAAGAGAGTTGAGAAGGATACGGAAAGGGATTTCATATTAAGTGCGGAGGAAGCAAAAAAATACGGAATAGTGGACGAAGTCATTTATAAGAAATAATGATGAATAACCCCCGCAGGAAGTGTTTGAAAATATTATATATTCAGGAATATATAAGAATAAACATAGTGGTATCATAAGGGGTAATAATAAATTAATACCCGCGGTAAGCTAACGGCGTATTGATTATAAAAATATAATATTAACGATAATAGTATTGATAAGGAGTGTGTATAAATTTGTCTTCGGATGAAAGGAAAAAAAGTGATTTTTTAAAGTGTTCCTTTTGCGGTAAATCTCAGAATCAGGTAAAAAAGCTGATTGCCGGACCCGGGGTTTATGTCTGCAATGAATGCGTGGACCTGTGCAATGAGATTATTGATGAAGAATTGAAGGAACAGAGGAAAGTTGATTTTAAAAATCTTCCCAGGCCAAAGGAGATATACTCGATTTTAAATGAGTATGTCATAGGTCAGGAAAGTGCGAAAAAAGTGCTGTCTGTGGCAGTATACAATCATTACAAGAGAATTAAATATGAGGACAGACTGGCACAGGATGACACAGAGATACAGAAAAGCAATATTCTGCTGATAGGACCCACAGGCTGCGGTAAAACTCTGCTTGCCCAGACCCTGGCAAAAATATTGAATGTCCCGTTCTGCATTGCTGATGCAACTTCCCTTACAGAAGCAGGGTATGTCGGGGAAGATGTTGAGAATATATTATTAAAATTAATACAGGCGGCGGATTTTGATATAAAAAGAGCAGAAACCGGTATTATCTATCTGGACGAGATAGATAAAATCGGCCGTAAGTCGGAAAACCCGTCCATTACGAGAGATGTATCCGGAGAAGGGGTGCAGCAGGCACTGCTGAAAATCCTGGAAGGAACAGAAGCCAACGTTCCTCCCCAGGGCGGCAGGAAACACCCCCATCAGGATTTTATACAGATTAACACAAGCAATATCCTTTTTATCTGCGGAGGCTCTTTCAGCGGGCTCGAGCAAATAATTGAAAAAAGGATAAATGAGGGCAGTGTTGGCTTCATCTCAAGAAAAATTACAACGAAAGCAGAAAAGGTTGATAAGCTCCTCCCGCAGGTTATGCCGGAAGACTTATTAAGGTACGGCTTGATTCCGGAGCTTATAGGCAGATTGCCGGTTGTAAGCACGCTATCCAATCTTACTGAAGATGATTTAATAAGGATCCTTATTGAGCCGAAAAATTCCCTGATAAAGCAGTACAGAAAAATGTTTAAAATGGATAATGTTGAACTGGAATTCACCGGGGATGCTTTAAGAGAGATTTCAAAGCGTGCTATGCAGAGAGGTACAGGAGCAAGGGGCCTGCGCGCGATTATGGAGGAAATTATGCTGAATATAATGTTTGAAATACCAGAGCGCAGTGATATCGGCAAGTGTACCATAACCAGAGAAGTTGTTGAAAATAAAATAGAACCCGAGGTTTTAAGCAGGTCGAATAAAAAAGTATTTTTAAAAGATGAGGAAAAATCAGCCTAAAATGTTTGATGGAATCGAAGGTAAGTACGACCCCTCTTTATTTGAAGAGGAAATTTATAAATACTGGCTAAAAAAAAATTATTTTTCTGCAAAAATAGATAAGTCAAAAACTCCATTCAGTATGGTAATACCTCCTCCCAATGTAACCGGTTATCTTCATGTTGGCCATGCCCTGAATAACACACTTCAGGATATAATTATAAGATACAGAAGAATGAAAGGGTATGCTGCAACCTGGATACCCGGCACTGATCACGCCGGGATAGCCACCCAGAATGTAGTTGAAAGAGCCCTCGAAAAGAGAAATATAAATAGATTTCAGCTGGGCAGGGAAAAATTTGTTGAAGAGGTATGGAAATGGAAGGATAAATACGGCAGCCGTATCATAAATCAGTTAAAATCACTCGGATGTTCCTGTGACTGGGAAAGGCAGAGATTCACCTTTGATAAAAGATATGTAAAAGCGGTTACAAAAGAATTTGTTGCACTTTATGAAAACGGATTGATTTATAAGGGGAATTACATGATTAACTGGTGCCCCAGATGCCAGACTGCTATTTCAGATATTGAAGTTGAACATATAGAAAAAGAGGGAAATCTCTGGGATATCAAATACCAGTTAATCAATCCTGAAACAGGCGAGCCTGATAGTGATGAGCATATAATTGTTTCCACAACCAGGCCTGAAACCATGCTCGGAGATACAGCGGTAGCCGTTAATCCCCGTGATAAGAGATACAGGAAATATAAGGGCAGGCATTTATTCCTTCCTCTGATGGAACGGAAGATACCGGTTGTGGAGGATGATTTTGTGGATATGGAATTCGGGAGCGGCGCGGTAAAAGTTACTCCAGCCCATGACCCAAATGATTTTGAAATAGGTAAAAGACATAATTTAGAGGAAATAAATATATTTGAAGCAGATGCAACACTTAATTCCAATGCAGGAAGATATGAGGGCATGGACCGTTTTGCGGCAAGAGAGCAAGTTCTAAAAGACCTTGAAAAGCAGGGTTACCTTGCGGGTAAGAGTACGCACAAATCTTCAATAGGGACATGTTCAAGATGCGCCACGATAGTGGAGCCGAGAATTTCAATGCAATGGTTCATATCCATGAAAAAGCTGGCCGGTCCTGCTATTGAAGCGGTAAAAGAAGGTAGAGTAAAGATAATACCCGGAAAATGGGAAAAGATTTATTTTAACTGGATGGAAAATATAAGAGACTGGTGCATATCCCGGCAGTTATGGTGGGGGCACAGGATCCCTGTGTGGTATTGCAGGGATTGCGGAGAAATGATAGTCAGCGAAGAGGAGCCCTTAAAATGCCCGGGGTGTTCGGGAAATAATCTTGAGCAGGATGAAGATGTTCTTGACACATGGTTCAGTTCATGCCTGTGGCCTTTTGCATCTCTGGGCTGGCCTGAAGAAACCGAAGATTTAAAATATTTTTTCCCGACAGATACCCTTGTGACAAGTCATGATATTATTTTCTTCTGGGTAGCCAGAATGATTATGATGAGTCTGTATTTTATGAAAGACATTCCTTTCAGGGAAGTATTTATAAACCCCCTCTTAACTGATGAGCATGGCCAGAAAATGTCTAAATCCAGGGGTAATGTAGTGGATCCTATGGATATAATTGAAGAGAAGGGAGCAGATGTTTTAAGGTTTACTCTTGCATCACTGACAACACCGGGCAGAAATCTGATGCTGGGTAATGAGAAAATCGAGGGAGCAAGGAATTTTGCAAATAAGTTATGGAACGGGTCAAAATTTGTTATATCAAATCTGGGTGAAAGCGTAGATTTTAAAAGCATGCTTCCGGAAAAGCAGGATTTAAACATATGGGATAGATGGATATTATCAAAATTAAACGGAATGGTAAAGAAAATTGAAAAATACATGGCAAAGTATAATTTTTCTTTTGCCTCCAAACTTCTTGAAAACTTTTTCTGGAATGATTATTGTGACTGGTACATTGAATCGGCAAAAGTCAGGATTTATTCAGATAAAGACAGCGGGGACAGAGACAATGCATTGTTTGTGTTATGGTATGTTCTGGAAAGGTATCTCAGCGCCCTTCACCCCTTTATGCCTTTTATTACCGAAAAGATATGGCAGAATATCCCCCATGAGAGAGATAGTATAGTAGCGGCTGATTTCCCGGGGTTTGACCCTGCTCTTGCAGATAAAGCAGCTGAAGATGAAATCAAAGTGCTTTTTGATGTTATAAGCGAAGTCAGAAAGATAAGGTCTGAACTCAGGATAAATCCTGCAAAAAAGGTAAGAATCAGCCTTAACACCGGTGATAAAAATAAAAAAGGATTACTTGAAGATAATATAAGATACATATGCGGCCTGGCAAAGACAGACGGAGTGGAATTTGAGGACTGCAGCAGCAAAAAAGGTTACATAAAAACCACCACCTGCGATGTGGATATATTCGTATACGTTCTCGATGCAATTGATATAGAGCTTGAAATCCGCAGAATAAAAGACAGGATAAAAAAGATAAGTCTTGATGCAGAAAAAAGCAGGAAAAAACTTTCAAACACCGGCTTTATAAAAAAAGCGCCTGCTGGAATAGTAAAAAAGGAAAAAGAAAAACTTGAGGCGGCAGATAAAATTTCAGGCGTACTGGAAGAACAGCTTGTAAGAATTAAAAACATAAGTACCGGGTAAGCAGGGTTATTGAATAAATAACAATTAAAATTAAAGCGAGAAATGCGAGAAACTGCGGATGGAATACGGGCAGGTATGTAAATATTTAGATGATTGCCTTATCTTTGGAATAAAACCGGGTCTTGTAAGAGTAAAAAAGATTCTTGAACTGCTGGATAATCCTCAAAAAAAGGTAGAATTTATTCATGTTGTAGGAACAAACGGAAAAACGTCTACAACAAGGATCACTGCCGGAATATTAAAATATCATGGAATTAAAACCGGCTATTATATTTCCCCCCATATTAAAAGGTACACCGAAAGAATCTGGATAAACGGAAAAGATATTCCGGAAAAAAAATTTTCAAAAACATTTAACCGGATATATCCATACATTGAGCAGGTAAATAAAATGAATCTGGAAGGACCGCTTACCCAGTTTGAGATAATCACGGTGATGGCGTTTATGCAGGCAGAAGATGAGGGTATTGAGGCAATGGTGCTTGAAGCAGGAATGGGCGGAAGATGGGATGCAACAAATGCTGCTGATTCAAAAATAGCCGGGCTCACCGGGGTGAGTCTGGAGCACACAGAGCTGCTTGGCGACACCCTGGAGAAAATTGCCTCTGAAAAAGTGGAGGTTATAAAGAAAAACGCAATGGTTGCAACGACATGCTGCAATAAAGAAGTTCTTAAAATTCTTATCCGGAAAGTAAAAGATACTGATTCTACGCTTTTTATGTCCGGCAGGGATTTCTATATGCAGAAAAAAAAGAATCTGGGAACCGGCGGGTGGCTGCTTGATATTAAGGGATTGAAAGGAACATACAGAGATTTAAAACTTCCGCTCCCCGGTAATTACCAGATATTAAATCTTATGCTGGCCACAGTACTTGCAGAGCTGTATCTGAAAACCAGAAACAAAGAATTAGACGAAAAAAAAGTAAGGGAAAGCCTTAAGTGTCTGAAGACAAGAGGAAGATTTGAGATTATCAGAAAGAGACCGGTTATAATAGCGGATGCAGGGCATAATCCCGAAGGGATAGAAAACTTTACAAGAACCGTTAATGATTATTTTGGGAGCAGAAGGAAAATAATAATATTAGCAGTTTTAAAGGATAAGGACTATGAAAGCATGGTCGAAAAAATAATTGGCGTAAGTGATGTATTGATTCTGACTTCCAGCATGAATGAAAGGAGCCTGGATACCGGCAGGCTGGAGGAAGTGGTAAAAGAAAAGATAAGAGAAACTCCGGGAAACAGCGGCCGCGGGATTGAGTTACACAGAATTGAGGATATAGAAAAATCTATAAAATTTGCTTTAAAAATTTCGGGTATAAATGATATTATATGCATTACCGGTTCAATAACCAATCTGGAGAATATTGTAAAATAAAATTATTTCAAATGGACGCGTATAAATTAATAATATATAAAGTTAACTTGGAGGATTGATGGATTTATTTGAATATGTTGAAGGTATTATGGCTTTCTTTACACATCCTGCATGGAAATATCTGCTATACAGTATAATTTTTGTTCTGATTATTGTCTGGCTTGCTTTTATTTACTGGACCTACAGGGATGCCAGGCTCAGGAGCGAAACAATGACTCCGGCTTTTTTCTGGGCCTTCGTTGTTCTGGTGCTGAACTTTCTGGGATTGATCCTGTATCTGATATTAAGACCCCCGGAGTACATAGATGATGTAGTTGAGAGGGACCTGGAAATTGAAAGAATGGAGACGCTGCTTGACAGCAGGCAATCCTATAAGTGCCCTGCCTGCAGCAGTCCCGTAAAGGAGGAGTTTCTAATCTGTCCTTATTGCAGGAAAAAGCTAAAAAATTCATGTATAAGCTGCGGTAAACCTCTGGATATAAACTGGAAAGTATGCCCGTATTGCAAGAGCGCTCAGTAAAGTTATCAACAGAAAGGAAGCAGTTTTTAATGGAAAAATTCAGAATTAACCCGGAAGAAAACGGAGCCGGGGATATTAATAGCGGTATAGAGAAAAGTCTTATTATAATAAAGCCTGATGGCGTAAAGAAAAAGGTTGTTGGAGAGATAATATCCCGTTTTGAAAAAGAAAATTTAACCATAGAGAAATTAAAAATGGAAAAAATAAGCCGGGAGCTTGCGTGCCGGCATTATCACGAACACAGGGAAAAAGATTTTTTTGATATATTAATTGATTATATAACTTCCGGACCTTCGGTAATTATGGTTCTGAGCGGAGAAAATGCGATATTCAGGATAAGAAAACTTATGGGCCCCACTGATTCAAGAAAAGCAATCAGGGGAACGATAAGAGGCGATTTTGGTGTAGATATCACCGTGAATGTGATTCACGGGTCGGATTCTCCGGAAAGTGCCGAAAGAGAAATTGAATTATTTTTTTAATAAAAGAACATTAACTCCGTGAACGTGCGCCTGAGGGAATGGACGATACATAATTTAGAAGGTGATTAATGGGCAAAAGAAGAGGTAAAATAATTTTTTTTATAGTGCTGGCCGGAGGTATACTTGGAGCTGTTCTGGGCCATATATTAAGAGACGTGGTTCCGATTCTGGACGAGGGGTTAAAAGTTGGTACTGATTCCCTGAGTTTTAATATGTATTTAATAGATATAAATTTCGGCATACATATAAACGTTACCCTTGGTGCTATAATAGGAATACTTATTGCTTTTTTGCTGGCTGATGTTGGAAGAAGAAGACAATAAAAAAGAACTAATTCTGGCTTCTGCTTCTCCAAGAAGAAAGGAAATACTCAAGCTCTGCGGGCTGGATTTCAGGATAATCAGGCCGGAGGATTTTAAAGAGAAGCAGTACGGGAATCCCTATACAACGGTTAACCGGAACAGTATCGCCAAGGCTAAAAATGTATATAGCTGTTTAAAGAAAAAGGGGCCTGAAAAAGGGAAATCGGTCAGCAGCAGATTTCTAATTGCCGGTTTTGACACTCTGGTATATATAAAGGGAAAATCTCTGGGAAAACCGGCTGACAGACAGCAGGCAATTGATTTTTTAAACCTTCTATCTGGAAGAGTTCATAAGGTTATAACGGGAGTCTGTGTTTTGGAAAGTTTTTCAGGAAAGTATATTTTTGATACTGTATCCACCGGTGTTAAGTTCCGGAAGCTGGCGGCAGGTGAGATTGAAAGTTACACAGAAAGGGAAAATGTGCTTGATAAAGCCGGAGCATATAATGTTCTTGGATACGGCAGTTTACTGGTGGAGAAAATAAATGGCTGTTTTTATAATATAGCAGGAGTTCCTGTAGCAAAATTTGTGGATTTATTAAAGGAATTCGGGTTTAATGTTATTGATTAACTAAAGGAGTTGATAATACAGATGTTTGATTTTTTCTTAAATGTAATAGGAAGGGATATGGGTATTGACCTGGGAACGGCCAATACTCTTGTATATGTCAAGGCGAGTGGAATAGTTCTGGAGGAGCCTTCTATTGTGGCAATTGACAGGGAGAAGAAAAAAATACTTGCCGTTGGCAAAGAGGCAAAGACCATGGTAGGCAGGACTCCTGATAACATAGTGGCAATAAGGCCCTTAAAGGACGGAGTAATTGCAGATTTTGAAACAACAGAAAAAATGCTAAGGTATTTTATCCAGAAAGTTCATAAAAATATAGGTTTTGCCAGACCCAGAATAGTTATCTGTGTACCGTCAGGAATTACACCGGTTGAGAAAAAAGCAGTGGTTGAAACTACCGAACAGGCCGGGGCAAGAGCAGCTCATATAATTGAAGAGCCCCTGGCTGCAGCAATAGGTGCGGGTCTTCCCATAGATGAACCCATAGGCAGCATGATTATAGATATAGGCGGCGGAACTTCCGAGGTAGCTGTTATATCTCTGGGAGGAATAGTTGTCAGCCAGTCACTGCGTATTGGAGGGGATGAAATGGATGAAGCAATAACTTTTTATTTAAAAAAGGAGCATAACCTTTTCCTCGGAGAAAGGACAGCGGAGAAGGTAAAAATGGAAATTGGTTCTGCGTTCCCTCTCGAAAATGAGGAAAAGATGGAGATAAACGGAAGAGACCTTGTAACGGGCCTCCCGAAGACAATTATTATTACAAGCCAGCAGATAAGGAAAGCACTTGAAAAAGTACTGGGCGATATTGTAAATTCTGTTGTTGAAGTGCTTGACATTACACCTCCGGAACTTTCTTCAGACATTATGAAAAGAGGCATTATGATGGCGGGAGGAGGTTCATTGCTTAAAGGATTGACCGAAAGAATAAGCAGGGAAACGCATTGTCCTGTGCATCTGGCCGATGACCCGCTTGGAGCGGTGGCTATAGGAGCGGGAAAATGTGTTGAAAATTTCAGTACCTTAAAAAAATATCTAAGACTCCCAAAATAGCTTTTTTGCATTCAATCTATAATAATAGCCAATGGTTACATTAAATAGAAGATTCAGAAACTTTATCGTTCTCGGCTTAATAATTATTCTCTGCCTGATAGTTATTACGGTAAGCTTCAGAGAATCCGGATTAATAAAAAAAATCAAAGTTGAAACCGTTGATTTTTTTAAACCGGTGCAGGAAAAGCTTCACTCTGCTGTAAGTCCGTTTATACGCTTTATTAATTACATAAGAGACTATATAAACCTGAGGGAGAAGTATATGGAGCTTCAGGCAGAAAATTCCAGATTAAGAAAAGAATATGCGGATAATATAAACCTCAGGGTTGAAAACGATTCTTTACGAAAACTGCTTGATGTAAAACTCAGAGAAGACTATGAAATCATCACAGCAAGAGTGATAGGCTTTTACGAGAGCAGCTGGCAGTCAGAAGTTATCTTAAATACAGGAAGCGGCGAGGGTATAAGGGAAGGGATGGCAGTAATTAGTGAAGAGGGGCTGGTTGGAGTTGTTATACAGGTTGGCGACAGCTCATGCAACGTAAGGCTTATAAACGACCCACA
Organism: uncultured Actinomycetota bacterium; assembly: GCA_964616545.1. GTDB lineage: Bacteria > Actinomycetota > Humimicrobiia > Humimicrobiales > Humimicrobiaceae > JAQVEM01. The sequence goes on from CAZTUA010000007.1 coordinate 11,253, forward strand.
GAGCTCTATCGGAGCCAGGATATTATCCTCAAGGGAACCAGGTATTGTAAAAGGAAGTTATGATAAAGAAATCATGCTGGATTATATTCCGGCGGATGAACCAGTATTTAAGGGGGATATAATAATCACATCCGAATACAGTAATTTACCCGGCGAGATTTTAATAGGGCGCGTAAGCAGGGTCACCGAAAATGCAGATGAACTTTATAAGATAATTGAAATAGAGCCTTTTGCCGATTACAGGAAAATGGAATATGTTATGGTGCTGAAGAAATAAAAATGTAAGTACAGATATTAGTAAAGAACCAGATAACAGCGGGAACCATGAAAATTTTTTCTAAGATATTACATTTTTTTATATTAATAATATGCTTGCTGGTGCAGATAGCTTTTTTTGAATACCTGAAGATGTTTTCGATAAGTTTTGATTTAATTATGGTGGTTGTAATAGCTATAGCCCTGTTTGACGGCACACTCTGGGGCATATTATCCGGATTTGCAGCCGGCATGATGCTTGACCTTATGGTAGGAAATGTTGTGGGAATAAGTGCTTTTATTTATACAATTAATGCGTTTATCGTAAGAAAAATGGTGACCGCAGGTTTTAAATCAGTCTGGCGAACTTTTGCTTTTATTGTTTTTTTAGTCACGGAGATTAATATATTGCTGACAAATTTGATGCGTTATTTATTTAATTATAATATTAACCTGTTTGGTGTATCTCTGGAAATGATGATTGGACCGGCCTGTAATATTATTTTAATGTTTATGATTTTTCCCCTTATAAGAATTAGTTCTGGCAGGGGCAGGGAGATTGAATTTGTATTCAAACAAGAAGATAAGATTTAGAATTTTATTCTATCTGCTGATAATAATATTGATTGTTATGATATTAAGGCTCTACTTTTTACAGGTAATGAGCGGAGACCTTTACGCTGAACTTGCCACTCAGAATGTTAGCAGGGAAAAGACCACTCCTGCTTCGCGCGGCAATATTTATGACCGCAATGGAAAACTGCTGGTTAAAAGTGTCCCGGTTAAAGCTGTAGCAGTACAGCCACATATCATTCTAAATAATGAGGAAGTCATGCGGATTCTAAGCGATTGCCTTAATATACCGTATTACAGGATAAAGACAAAAGTGGAAAAGAGCAATGTATCTTATATAGAGAGAGTTATTGTAAAACAGGATATTGATGCATCTGAGATGATTTATATTGAGGAAAACAGCTCCAAACTTCCCGGGGTGGAAATAATTGATGTGTATCTGAGGGAATACAGTTATGGTGCTCTTGCATCACATATACTGGGGTATACCGGAGAGATTGATGAAGAAAAGTTAAAATCGGAAAAGTATGAATATAATTATGAAGGCGGTGACCAGATAGGATTGGCAGGTCTGGAAGAAACATATGAGGGCATACTGAGGGGCAGAAAGGGAAAAGTAGTATATGAAGTCGACCCTCTCGGAAGACCTGTTAATATACTGGAAGAAGTTGAGCCAATCAGGGGAAGCGACCTTTATTTGACAATTGATATTGATTTGCAGAGGGTTGTGGAGAAAACGCTGTATCAGGCCATACAGGAAGTAAGGGAGAAAAAAGTTTCGGGAACAGATGAATATTACAATGTTCCGGGAGGTGCTGCGGTGGTGCTTGATCCGGACAATGGGCAGATACTGGCTATGGCAAGTTATCCCACATATGAACCCGGAATTTTTACAGGCGGGATATCAACGGAAAACTGGAATTATCTGCTGGACCCGGAAAACTGTAATCCCCTGCTTAACAGAGCGGTTAAATCTTTTCCGGCAGGTTCGGTAGTTAAAATAGTTCCGGCCTACGCAGGTCTTGCAGAGGGAATAATAACGGAGAGCAGCAGGTTTAACTGTGCGGGAACATGGACGGTACTGGGGAAAGACTACCCAAAATACTGCTGGCTGAAATCGGGCCATGGCAGTCTTAATGTAATAGGGGGAATAAGGCATTCTTGCGATATTTATTTCTACAATGTGGGATATGGTCTTTATTCAAAAAACAATAATGCAGAAGAACTTCTCCAGAAATATTACAGGATTTTTGGATTCGGCTCTTTAACCGGCAGCGCTCTGCCTGACGAGGATGCAGGCCTGGTCCCTGATAGAGAATGGAAAAGTGATTATTTTAAGGACCAGGAGGGATACTCCGTATGGTTCCCGGGCGATACCGTTAACATGTCCATAGGCCAGGGTGATTTAATGGTAACTCCTCTTCAGGTAGCACAGGCTTTTTCAATTATTGCTAACAGCGGTATAAAATACAGGCCCCATCTGAATAAAGAGATAAGGAATAACGAAGACATTGTGTTTACCGACAGCTCACTGGAAAATTACGAGGATCTGGAACTGGATAAAAATTTCATAGAAACAATAGAGGAAGGCCTTGTAGAAGTAATTAAACCCGGCGGAACAGGTTACAGCGCATTCAGGGATTTTCCGACGGACAGTATTCCGGTCGCCGGGAAAACCGGTACTGCAGAATTTTTTGGGAAGCAGGACTATGCCTGGTTTGCATCCTATGCACCCGTAGATGACCCGGAATATATTGTTGCTGCAATGCTTGAAGAAGGTGGAGGAGGAGGCAGCAATGTTGCTCCTCTTGTAAAGGAAATATATAAATACTTATTTAATGTTAACTGAGGATAAATAAGGAAATGCAATGATAAAAAATAGGAAAAAAGGCCTGGACGATCTGGAAAATTACGGTAAAGAGAAAAAAATACTGGTATTTGATTTTGTGTTATTTTTTTTGGTGCTGGCCATTGCATCTTTTGGCCTTCTTATTATTTACAGTGCAACCAGGGAGACTCTGCCCGGGGGAGTAACCGACCCCCAGTATTATTTGAAAAGACAGCTAATAAACCTGGCAATAGGAATTTTTCTATGTATTGCTATTCAGTTTGTTAATTACAGGATAATTAAGAGATTCTGGTGGCTGTTTCTGGGTGCAGGCATTTTGCTCCTTCTTGCAGTACAGTTCTTTGGCTTTGAAGTATACGGATGCAAAAGCTGGATAGATTTCGGGTTTACAACTATCCAGCCTTCGGAATTTTCAAAAATTTTTATGGTGATAAGCCTGGCTGCGGTTCTTTCAAAGTGGCGCGGCGAAAAGGTGCCGCGGATAACGTTTAAAAAGGTTGCCCTGTCGCTGGTTATAGCGCTGTCATTCATAACATTTGTATTGCTGGAGCCGGATTACGGAACTGCGCTGATATATTTTATTGTATATATGGGTCTGTTATTTTTATCCGGGGCCAACTTTTTATATTTCCTGGCAATACTGGGAGCAGCAGCAGGGGGAATTATATTTGCCCTGAACGCCAACCTGGTAAAGCAATATCAGCTGGACAGAATACTTGTTTTTTTAAAACCGGATGCATACCCGGCTGAAGGTGCGGGCTATAATCTATTTCAGTCAAAGCTGGCAATAGGCTCGGGAGGAATTTTCGGGAAAGGACTTTTTCTTGGGAGGCAGACAAATCTGAATTACGTTCCGGAGCATCATACCGATTTTATATTTTCCGTTGTTGGAGAAGAAATGGGCTTTTTTGGTGCTGTTATCGTGTTACTGGTTCTTGGTATTATTGTATGGAGATGTTTTTACCTTGCATTAAATTCCTCCGACGCTTTTGCAATGCTAATCGGTTCCGGGGTGGGCTTTATTATTTTATCCCAGATGATTATAAATATCGGCATGACCATAGGTATTATGCCCATTATAGGAATTCCACTTCCTTTCCTGAGCTCCGGGGGCTCCAGTCTCATCAGCATACTTCTCGGCATCGGTCTTGTGGAAAATATTTATATATGGCGGGAAGCAAGAAAAGAGCATGAAATAGCCTATCAGCAATTTAAATAAACCTGCTGGCAGAAATAACATGAAAGAAATTAAAAAAATAAATTTTGATATGCTGGAAAAATTGCTGGAGAACATAGAAAAACCCGGCAGATACATAAACAGGGAAATAGGGGCAAAGAGTAAGAGTCTCACGGAAACGGATAGTTCTTGCGCCAGAGTTTTAATGGCCCTTGTATTTCCCGATGTATATGAAGTCGGGATGTCAAACCTCGGTCTCCAGATTCTTTATGATATTATAAATAAGCACAGGGATTTTTCAGCAGAGAGAGTTTTTTCACCATGGATAGATTTTGAGAAAAAATTAAGGGAACTTGATACAAAGATTTTTTCTCTTGAAAACAGGATATTTCTTGACTGTTTTGATATTGTCGGGTTTACGGTCCAGCATGAGCTTTTATATACCAACATATTGAATATACTTGACCTTGGGGGGATAAATATCCATGCGGAGCAAAGAGATGAAAAATCGCCGATAATATGCGCGGGAGGACCCGCGGTTGTAAATCCCCAGCCAATTTCCAGATTTATGGATTTTTTTGTTATAGGAGACGGAGAAGATATAATAATCCGCATTCTGGAAGTGGTAAAAGCTTATAAAGAACACAGAAAAGAAAAAAAATGGTTCCTGGGTGAAGTAAGAAAGCTTGAAGGCATATATGTCCCGGGTTTCTACAGGTTCTATTATTCTCCTTCAGGGTTGATTGAGAAAATTAAACCGGAGAAAAAAGTAAAAAAAGCGATAGTCAGGGATCTTGATAAGTTTGGGATAGTCCAGAATCCTGTAATACCGAATATCAAAACAGTGCATGACAGATATATAGTGGAGATTATGAGAGGTTGCGGCAGGGGCTGCAGGTTCTGCCAGGCAGGCATTATTTACAGGCCGGTGCGCAAAAGAGAAGTAGAGTCTTTAATAAAACAGAGTTCAGAGGGATTAAAAAATACAGGCTATGATGAAATTTCTTTTCTATCGCTCTCTTCATCTGATTACAGAGAGATAGAGCATCTGATTTACAGTACGGTGAACTCCCAAAAAATGGGAAGACTTTCAATTTCAATGCCTTCGCTGCGTCTGGACAGCTTTAAATTAAGATTACTGGAACTTATACAGAGCGGCAGAAAAACCGGGCTTACTTTTGCCCCGGAAGCGGGAAGTCAGAGAATGAGGGATATAATAAATAAAAATATAAAAGAAGATGAAATGATTGAATGCATAAAAATGGCTTTCGGCATGGGCTGGGATAAAATAAAACTTTATTTTATGATAGGCCTGCCTTTTGAAGAGAATGAAGATATCCAGGCAATAGTGGAGCTTATTAAAAAAATAATATATGCTGCAAAGGTAAAGCTTCCCCGGAAGAAGCTGCCAAGGTTAAAGATTAATGTAAGCATAAATGCTTTTTGCCCCAAGCCTTTTACCCCATTTCAGTGGGTGGGCCAGAATCATCCTGAAAGTCTGAATGGAAAGTTTAGCCATATTTTAAAAAATGTGCCGGGAAGATATGCAGATATCAGATGGTCCGATCCGTACAGAAGCATGGTAGAATGCGCCCTTTCAAGGGGCAATGAACTGGTATGTGATGCGGTGGAGCATGCGTGGAAAAATGGCGCAAAATTTGATAACTGGTCAGACTTTTTTAATTTTGGCATCTGGGAGAAAGCATTTAGAAAAACCGGTCTGGATATCGGTTTCTTTACCACAAGGGTTTTTGCAGAAGACGAAGTGCTGCCGTGGGACGTAATTGATATAGGGACCGGTAAAAAATTTTTATTAAGAGAGTATGAGAAATCAAAAAAATATGCAGGACACCAGAATAAGGTTTAAATTTTGTAAAAAGAATGAATTCAAATACCTGTCGCATCTGGATATATCAAGAATAATCAAGCGCGCCCTGGGAAGGGCCGGGTTCAGGGTGTTATACAGCAGGGGTTACAATCCAAAACCAAAGATAGGTTTTAGCCCTCCCACTCCCCTTGGTGTAGAGAGTCTTGCCGAATATGCTGATGTGATTATTGACGATAATATAGGTGGCGATGAATTTAAAAGACGAATTAATAGAGAATTAAAGGAAGAAATGCAGGTTACCGGAGCAAAAAATATATTTTTGAAGGCCGGCAGCCTGATGAATGAGGTAGGTGTAAGCCTCTATGCTTTTACACTTGATGCTTCTTCTTCCGGCAAAGGCATGATGGATAAACTAAAACGCGATATAAAAGGCGGCCTGTTTGAGAAGTCAGGTTTTTTAAATTCCATATACGACATGGAAATTTTACACTCAAAGGAGTCTTCTGATATTATTTTTCTAAAATTATATGGATATGCTAAAATTTTTAAGGAAGAGAGTAATGAATTTTTTAAATTTAATAATTTTTATCCGTTTTTTAAGGAACGGTTAAAGGAATATAAAATTAATATAACCAGTGTTAAGAAGGAAGAATTATTTATAATAGCCGGGGATAAGATTAAAACACCCCTGGAGATAATTCAGGCTGGCGGTAAAGGAGAGCAAAAAAATTGAATAAGGAAATGTTAATAAGCTCGGATATGAATGAAACCAGGGCAGCCATACTGGAATCGAGGCAGGTTGCGCAGCTGTTTTTTGAAAGAAAGAGCAAGAAATCACTGGTGGGGAATATATACCTCGGGCGCGTAAAAAATATTCTCCCCGGGCTGGATGCAGCTTTTGTGGATATTGGTGAAGAGAAAAACGCATTTTTATATGTAAATGAAGTAAGTCTTGACATCGATGTTGAAAATGGTGAAGAAATCCCAAAGAAAATACAGCATATTCTCAAGCCAAATCAAAAAATACTTGTTCAGGTGACAAAAGATCCTATGAAAACAAAAGGAGCCAGGCTTACTACTTTTATATCAATTCCCGGGAGATATCTGGTTCTTGCACCCTTTAATAGCGGTATAGGCGTTTCAAGGAAGATTAATGTAAAGGAAAAGAATAATCTAAAAAAAATTGTAGAAGAAATCAGGGGCGGGGAAGATCATGGACTGATTGTAAGAACTGCCGCAAAAGAGGCAGACAGTGCCAGGCTAAAAAAGGATTTAAAACAGCTGATAAAGAAATGGAAATATATAAACAAGAAGGCATCTGAATCAAAATGCCCTGTACTGATTTCAAATGAGTACTCATTAATTATGAGACTGATGAGGGATGTATTTTCGGAGGATTTTGATGCAATATATGTGGATAAAAAAATAATTAAAAGGGAAATAAGCCGTTACTTAAGGTCAATTGGAATCAGGTACCAAAATATAATAGTCCACCATGGGAGAGAAGATTTATTTGAGACTTTCAATGTAAATGAAGTGATAGAGAGTGCCCTGGAAAGGAAAGTCTGGCTGAAATCCGGCGGTTTTATAGTGATAGACCATGGAGAGGCCATGACAACAATTGATGTGAATACCGGCAAATATACTTCAAGTAAAAGCTCGGCCCAGACCATACTTAGAACGAATCTTGAAGCAGCCGAAACTATTGCCAGCCAGCTAAGGCTCCGGGATATCGGCGGTATTATAGTGATTGACTTTATTGATATGGCAGGTGAGAAGGACAGAAGAAAAGTTCATGATAGATTTTCGCGCTGCCTTGAAAACGATAAAACAAAAACCGAGATACTCCAGTTCTCAAAATTAGGGCTGCTTGAGATGACAAGAAAAAATGTATCTGATGGAATTCTGGGGACTATGTGCAGGATATGCCCCAATTGCGGGGGCTCAGGATTTGTAAAGTCTCAGGAAACGATAAGGCTTGAAATTGAAAGAAAACTGAGAAAACTTGCCAGGGAGAGCAGCGCCAGAGGTTTCCTGATACAGCTCAACTCTTCTATAGCGGCACATATTATCGGCGCTGACGGTAGAAATTTAAAGCATCTTGAAAATATAACCAAAAAATATATCAATATTAAAGGAGACTCAAAGTTGCCCATGGACGCTTTTATAGTTGTTGCAGAGGGTTCAATTGGCCAGATAAAGGAAGCAACGCGCCCGTTTAAAGCAGGGGATATTTTAAATCTGGTAGTGGAAGAGCCGTACCTGCATAATAAAAATGATGCTATTTCAAGAGTTGATGGATATGTTGTCCAGATTGTTGATGGCAAAAAGCACATGGGTCAGAGGGTTGAAGTTGAAATTAAATCTGTATCAAAAACAAGCGCAACGGCGGAGTTACGTTATTAAAAAATAATAGATGTTCAAATTGACAGACTAATATTATCTGTGTTAATATTGCAGTCTGTAATTGGAAGTGAGCAGGAGGCTTAAAATTTACGCGATAATCACAAGTGGCGGAAAACAGTATAAAGTAGAAGAAAATAAAGATATAGTAGTTGAAAGAATAGAAGGTAAAGAGGGAGATAAGATTACCCTTTCGGAGGTTAATCTTATAAGTGACGGCGGCAAAGTAAAGATAGGAGAGCCTTTTTTACCAAAAGCAAGCGTAGAAGCTACCATAAAAAAACAGTTAAAGCAGGATAAAGTAATTGCTTTTAAATATAAGCCCAAGAAAAGATATAGAAGAAAAATAGGGCACAGGCAGCTGCTTACTATAATTCATCTTGATAAAATAAAAGCATAATAAAAAAGATTTAATGTAAACATATTTTAATATAACAGGAGCAGGTTATGTCCAGTAAAAAAGGTGTTGGGAGCAGCAGAAACGGCAGAGACAGCAACCCAAAATTTTTAGGAATAAAAAAATACGGAGGCCAGTCAGTAATTGCCGGAAATATAATTGTCAGGCAGAGGGGAACAAAGTATAAGCCCGGTACCAATGTGGGCGTGGGACGCGACTATACCCTTTATGCTCTGACTGACGGAAAAGTTGAATTTATAAAAAACAGCAGAGAAGGCAAAATAATAAATATTATTTCCTGATACTTAATGAGCCCTGAATAGTTCCTTTATCAATTCCGGTATCTGTATTTCTCAATCGGATTTTATCTTTTTATATTTTTCTCTTTCCACAGCTTCTGGTTCGCGTTCACAATTGTTAAATTCTTCACAATATAAAACAGGAAAATCTCTGCTGAAGGTGCATTTTTTATCATTTGCACACGTAATGCATAATCCTTTATTTTTCACTTATTCTTCTCCTTTTATATATCTTATTCCAGTAATTTTTCTGCTTCCCGGCGGTCAATATCCATAACATAGGGAATTCCGCTTATTTCAGCAGCCTCTTTTGTAAGAGCGCATAACTGATTGCGGTCTATATGATTCAGTGTGAATTTTCTTGCTCCGGCCATAAATTGTTTTAATCCTGTTGCAAGGCGGTCCAGATAAGTGTATAAACCAATTGCCGCTGGCGGTATTCGGTCAAAATCTTTGCCGAATCTCTTTTTTAACTCTGCAGAAGCGATAAAAATTTGCTCCATTTCATCCCCAAAATTCTTATATTCTGTCGGTACCTTTCCCTTTTTTATGAGATCTCCCAGAGTCTTTCCAACCATGGCTGCCGTTATCGGAGCCCGACCCATTGCGATTAACCTGACATAAGGGGCGCCAAGAGCCAGTCCTTTAAAAATGTGGTCTTCTAAACTGAATCCTCCGGCTATAGCAATAGCGGGGATAAACTTTTTCCTCTTTGCTAAATTCTCGCAATATTGATAGGTCAGGCACTCCAGGTAAACTGTTGGGATTCCCCATTCATTCATCATTCTCCAGGGGCTCATCCCTGTCCCGCCGCCGGCACCGTCGATAATTAAAAGGTCTAATCCAGCTTCTGAAGCATAGCTCAACGCACGGGCTAAATCTGCGGGGCGATAAGCGCCTGTCTTTAAAGAAATGTATTTTGCCCCTTTCTTTCTCAATTCTTCAACACGTTTCATAAATGACTCTTTATCAACCATGCCCAGCCGTGAATGGCGCTCAAATTCCTTAAAGCCGCCCTTTCTGTATTCCTCCTGCACCATTGGTTCCTCAGGGTCAGGGTAAACGATATAACCCCGTTTTTTAAGCTCCAGGGCTCTTTCTATAGTAGGCAGCTTTATCTCACCGCCAATATCTTTTGCGCCCTGTCCCCACTTGAGCTCCACAAATTCCACGCCCAGTTCCTCAACTGCATATTCCAGAACGCCCAATCGATTATCTTCAACGTTCTCCTGAACAATTACCGATCCCAGGCCATCCGATTTCCAATCCTGAAAGAGTTTTACCCGGCGCTCCATCTCGGGGGATCTTATTACGTGCCCATCTTTAATTTTTAAGTCAGGGTCGACTCCGCAGACATTTTCTCCAATACCAACTATTGTTCCGGAAATTGCACTGCCGATAGCAACTCCTTCCCAGTTTTCCCGTGCAATATCAGTGGAGCCCAGCCCGGTGGTAAAGAAAGGAACCTCTAATTTGATTTTCCCGTTCTTATTGCCAATATGTGTTTTAATGTTAACATTGGGGAAGGTGGCCACATCCGGGTTTGCCTCTATTCCCTCTGCCCCGATTACACTACCCATAATATTGAAATGTGAAAAATCTACCGGGTAGTCTTTCTGGCTGCCCGATGTTACTTTTCCGTATGGCTGCGGGTATATGTACTCTCTTCCCCTGATTGCTGACTTGCCAATTTCACATAATCCTATGCATCCGTCCAGGCATGTAACACACATCCCGCTGAATGGGCTGTAATCTTTGCCTGTTCTCAGTTTTGTATTGGTAGCTGCGCTGGCATTTACTTTGCTGTAGCTCATTTTGCCTCCTCTTTTTTAATTAATATGTTTTATTTATAACTTATGTTACTTAAAAAAAACGGGGTATTCTATTTTAATGTACATAAAATAGAAGACCCCGTTGCCTTCGCCAGGAGCGACAATGCTGCCTGTATATTTCTAAAAATCTAAAGTTAAAGAATCTAAAAATTATTTTTTGTTAAAGTCTTTTCCTCCTTATATAAAAAAATCTTCAAGCATCTGCTATTCTATGCAGAAACCTGAAGACTTCCCCGCCTTCAAAGAAATGCAACGATGCATCTCTTATAACAGGTTCTTTTTTAATTTCTTACTATGTTACTTTATATAATAATATATTTAATTTGTCAATTTTATAAACATCTGCATGGCAGATCTGTAACCAGGGTCTGTTTATGTGAGTAGAAAAATTTCCTCCGGCTATAGAAAGGTTATACATAGAAGATAGGGGAGCCGGGTAATGGAATAGAGCGATTGAATAGAGTGGTGGAACGCAGTGATGAAAAATTAAAAATGAAAATAATATTTCACTTTACGTTTATCGGCAGCCCGGTAGCTTTTATAACACTCCAAGATAGTGAAGGGCAACTCCTGTTATACCTGCAGCAAGAATTACAAATACAGGATGTATTCTGGATAGAAGCAGTGCCAGAAGACTTGCCGCAGATATCAATACGGCCGGCAGGTTTATTATTTCCAGCAGATGCATGCCCTGGTTCTGACTGAAAATAAAGCTAATATGTGCCCCTTTCCTTATAAATACGTTCCCGGCCACTAGTAATGCTGCCTGTATAATTAATGCCAGCACGACCGGCCTGATTCCATAAATAACCTCGCCAATAATATGATTCTGGCGGAATTTTGATAAAAAATATGATACTGCAAGGATTAAAACAAGCGATGGAAGCACAACACCAAATGTTGCCACGGCTCCTCCTGGAATTCCCCCCATCCTATATCCAACAAATGTTGCCATATTTACGGCAATCGGTCCCGGAGTCATTTCAGAAATTGAGATTATATCTATAAATTCCTGGCCGGTAAGCCAGCTGCGGGCCGCTATTTCTCTTTCGATGATTGGGATCATGCCGTATCCGCCGCCAAAGCTGAATAATCCTATTTTTAAAAAGGTAACCAGTAATTCTAAATAAATCATTTTGATTTTTTTCCTGCGAATTTTATAAAATAAATTATCAGGCCCATTGCAACTCCTAAAATAATTACGTAAATCGGGTGTATCCCGATTACAAGGAGCAGCACAAGGGCCGCAATGGCTATAAGAGGGCTTATTATATCTCCTGGTCTTATGACTGTTTTTGCCACACGGATTACCACAGTAATTAATAGAGCCACCACGGCGGAACTTATTCCGTAGAAAGCTGCCCTTACTATATCAATGTCGCTGAAATGCGCAAATACCCGCGCTATCACAGTAATAATCATAAAGGACGGAAGTGTTGCTCCAAGCAGGGTTATCAGCGCACCTGTGTATCCCCCGATTTTTTTACCAATGAATATCGCCGAATTTATAGCAACGGCTCCTGGAAAAGACTGGGAGATAATCAGGATATCAACCATTTCATCCTGCGAGATCCACCCTTTTTTGTCCACTATCTCCCTTTCAATAAGGGGTATCATCGCAAAACCTCCACCGAATGTGAAGCTGCCTATCTTAAAGAAAGTCCAGAACAGAATTAACTTTTTTTTCATAATTTACATTTCCCCTCTGCCGGAACCTTAAGTTCAATGCTGATTCTGCAATCTCCTCAGGGCGGACATTATAAATACTCAAAAAGGCGCAATATACTAATTTTTAACAATTTTATCATATATGAGGCCATTAGTTATAAAATCTGCGGTAATTTTATACAGGTGTAAATATTTTACAGGGCTGCACCAGAATAGAATAGAGCCGCTTATATTTGCTTGACTATAAAGGTTCTTTCTGCAATATTTAGATAAAATATTCATTTAGTAGTGGTCTTAAACTTAAAAAAACGGAGATTGTCCATGAAAGGTAAAATGAAGGCACAGTTGTTTTACGGTCCCGGCGACGTAAGGTTTGAATCTACAGATATACCGGAAATAAAAAATAATGAGGTACTGGTCAGAGTGAAAAGCGCTCTTACCTGCGGCTCGGATCTTAAAACATACAGAAGAGGGCATCCTACAATGATAAAGGAAGCTTCAGTCTTTGGTCACGAATGGGCCGGGGAAATTGTTGAAGCAGGCACCAGGGCAGGCCAGTTTAAAAAGGGGGACAGAATTGTTTCAGCAAATACTGCGCCCTGCAGCAGCTGCTATTACTGCAGAATTGGAAGGTATTCCCTCTGCGAAAACCTTGAGTATAATAATGGCGCTTACGCAGAGTATATAAAAGTGCCGGGCAATATTCTGGAGAAAAACACTTTCAGGATACCTGAAGGGATAGAGTACAGGGAGGCTGCTCTTCTGGAACCTCTTGCATGCGTGGTGCACGGCATAGAAGAGTCAAATATTAATGCCGGGGATACGGTTGTAATTAACGGAGCAGGCCCTGTGGGGCTTATGTTTGTAGTTTGTGCAAAATTAAAGGGTGCAGTTGTAATATCGGTGGATTTATCCAGTGAAAGGCTGGAGTATGCAGAAGCGTTCGGGGCCGACCGTCTTGTCAACGGCTCTGTGGTAAATGACGGAGTACAGGCTGTAAAGAATCTGACGGAAATGGGAAGAGGGGCCGATATTGTGGTTGATGCCACAGGAATCCCGGAAGTATGGGAGATGGCCATTCTTATGGGAAGAAAAGGCTCCCTTATAAACCTTTTCGGAGGCTGCATGCCGGGTACCTCAATTAAAATAGATACTGCTCTGCTCCATTACTCGGAGCTTACAATAAAAGGAGTATATCACCACACCCCGCGTTATGTAAAAGAAGCATTTGACCTTATAACCTCACGCCGTATTGATGCATCCAGATTTATAACTGCAGACATGCCCCTTGAAAAACTGATAGATGCACTGGAGCTTATGGAGCAGCAAAAAGGCATAAAGTATAATATTCTTGCATAATTATTATACATTTATTTTTATTATACAATTATTATAGATTGAAAGATTTTTAAAACTATTATCAGGTTATTATTAATATGAAAGCTCTGATGTGTTACGGCTGTGATGATTTCAGGATGGAGGAAATCGATAAGCCGGAAATTAAAAAAGACGAAATGCTTATAGAAATGATTTATACTGGTCTGTGCGGCTCGGATATTGTTAAAATATTTGATCCGGGAGTAAAAAAACCGGCAGTTTTCGGACACGAGGTTGTGGGAAGAGTAGTTGAAACAGGAGAAAAGGTAACCGGGTTTAAACCGGGGGATACAGTTGTTGCTGCTCATCACATACCATGTTACCGGTGCCGTTACTGCCTGCACGGAAGCCATTCAATGTGCAGGCATTTCAGGGAATCAAATATATATCCGGGTTCGTTCTGCCAATATATAAGACTGTCAAAAGAGCATATAGAGCATACCGCTTTTAAAATCAAGGCCGGTTCAAATCTTCTGGAATTATTGTTTGTGGAACCGCTGGCATGCTGCATAAGGGCGCTGGATAAAATAAAGATATTAAAAAATGATAATATTGCAGTGGTGGGGACAGGAGTTATCGGAATGCTGTTTATACAGCTCATAACCCTTGCCGGAGGGAAAGCGGTGGCCATTGACCCTGACAGATACAGATTATCCATGGCAGGGAAGCTCGGGGCGGAATACACAATAAATCCGGCAAAATGCAATATGCAGGACAGAATTAAAGAAGTATCTCCTGAAGGTGTTGATGCGGCGGTGCTTTCTGTTACAAATAAGAATACTCTGGGCGGGGCTCTTCAGTATCTGAGAGATGGAGGAAAGGTTATTATCTTCGGAGCTTCGGGGGACGATAGCAGAATAGAAATCGACCTTGAAAATGTATACAGGAGGGAGCTTGCAATATTAAGTTCTTATTCGTCCACTCCCGAAACGCTTAAAAGGGCATATAATATGATAATTAAAAAACAGATAAAGTTATTACCACTGATATCAGAAGTAATGCCGCTTTCGGATTTTAAAAAGGGCATGGACCTAATGCTGCAGAAAAAAATATATAAAGCTATTTTTGAAATCCCGTAATTATTTTTCTAATAAAATATGTTTTTAGATGAGGCGAAAATCAATATAAAGGCCGGTAACGGCGGAGATGGCCTGGTTTCCTTTTTCAAATTAAAAGATGGCAGAAAGAAAATCCCGAGCGGAGGGAGCGGAGGAAAAGGCGGCGATGTAGTAATAAAAGCCTATGAGAACCTCAGCACTCTGTATGGATTTAAAAAGAAAATACACTTCAAAGCGGAAAACGGTAAAAGAGGGGGGCCAAATAACAAAAAAGGGGAAAATGCTGCAGACTTAATCATAAAAGTCCCGGTTGGTACAATAGTCAGGAGCAGCAGCGGGGAAATGATTGCAGACCTTGACAGAGCAGGTGATGAAATACTCGTAGCTGAAGGCGGAACCGGAGGCAGGGGAAATGCAAGTTTTGCATCCTCCAGAAGAAGATTTCCGGCGTTTGCTGAAATAGGTGAAAGGACGGAAGATTTCTGGATTAATCTTGAGCTGAGACTTGTTGCCGATGTTGCGCTCGTGGGCTTTCCTAATTGCGGGAAATCAACAATAATAAGCCGTATATCAGCTGCAAAGCCCAAAATAGCCGATTATCCATTTACAACATTGACCCCGAATCTGGGCGTGGTTACAGTTGATGATGAAAATTTCGTGGTGGCCGACATCCCGGGTCTCGTAGAAGGAGCGCATAAGGGTACGGGTCTCGGGGATAAGTTTTTAAGACATATAACAAGGTCTGTTTTGCTGGCAGTGGTTCTTGACGGGCAGAGAATTATAGATAAGAGGGAAGATATTATAAAGACCTTCGATGTTTTAAGGAAAGAAATAAGATTATATAATATTGATTTATATAAAAGAGATTATATTGTGCTTATTAATAAGATTGACTTAATTGCAGATAATGATAAGTTAAATAAAATAAAAAAAGCTCTGGAGCTAAGGAGCGGAAAGAGCGTTCTGCCGGTATCAGCGGTTACGGGACAGGGCCTTGATGTGATGGTCCGGAATTTATATGAAAAATTAGCTGCATACAGGGGGAAAACTGCTGATATAAAGACTGTGAAATCGAAAAGGTCCGCTGAATCAAAGGTCTATAGATTAAGCACCAAAGACCGGGAATGGGACGAATTTGAAGTTAAAAACATAAACGGCGAGTATGTCGTAAAAAATAAGAAACTGGAAAGAATCGTGGCCATGACAGACATTGAAAATGAAGAAGCGCTTGATTATTTAAAGGACCGGCTGGACAGGATTGGCGTGGCCGACAGA
>CAZTUA010000008.1:0-10206 GCA_964616545.1 uncultured Actinomycetota bacterium
CTTTTCATCGTCAATCAATCCTTTCACTTTGATTTTATTTTAAAGCTTTTTGAGTTTTTTATATATTCTCTTGTGTGTTTTGCCAAATAGTAGATGTTAAATCTTATAAAGGAAAAATAATTGGTAAATATGTAAGGTTACAAAATATCAAGTTACGAGAATACAATACCGGCTAAAATTAATTACAGAAAAATTGCCATTAAGATATTGGTAAAACAATCTTAATTTTATATAATACAGCAGATATCTTTTTAAATATATTTTTGTTAAAATTTATCACTGCCGGGCGAATGGCGGAATTGGCAGACGCGCTAGGTTCAGGGTCTAGTGTCCGCAAGGACATGGGGGTTCAAGTCCCCCTTCGCCCACCAACACTAAACTGGCCCTACACCAACAATAGGGGCAACCTTCTCTCTAACAGCATAGTATTTTAACTAACAACCTCTAAAGCATAAGTACAATGATTTATTCTAATTATAATTTCACTATTTATATAAAATTTAGAATTTTATAAGATAATTTTTACAAGGTTGTAATATTTTTCTAACAGTCGTATAAAAAATATTATAATTATAGTATTAAAAATTATATGCCTGTAAATTATCTTTGAAAAATTTTATTATCTTGGAGAAACATCATGAAAAAAAATAAGCTTTATGCCTTAATTTCAATACCGGCTGCAGTATTGATAATTATTGTAGCTATAGTTTTACTTTTTGGAACCTCTGTATTTACTACCAGGTGTGAGAAAGAAACTCCAGAAGAAGAAAAGATAGGTGTGGAAGGAAAAACCGGAGATGACGTAAAGGTAGTAGAAAAAACCGGAGAGACATCTGAGAATGAAGCTGCATCCGAGGGTAAAGAAGAGGCAGAAGAAGGCAAGGAAGAAGAAACTACTGAAGGAGCAACAGTAGAAGAGGAAGAAGGGGAAACGGCGGAGGAAGAAACCACCGAAGAAACAAAGGAAGCAGTAGCACCTACTATCTCTCTTGAGATATATTCCGGTCCTGCATTTTCACCTGCTGACAGCGTGTGCTACTACAGGGTGAAGGCTACAGTTACAGGTACTCCATTGCCAGAAATAGATTTTTCAAAAGATGATAGCGGTGGGTCCTGGGGCTCTAATATATGCCAGGTAAATCTTCATGACCCTGCTGGTACTTACTTTCTAACAGCTACCGCTACCAACTCTGAAGGAACTGCTACTGATTCTATAGAAATTTCATGGGGCTGCCCTGAAGTATCGGAAGAGGAGGAGGAAGAAGGAGTAGTTTTTGAAGGTTTTGAAAAAGGTGCTACCCTTACTGTAAACAGTATGGTAATTAATCCTACTGATATTGGTTATATCGTACGTCCTAACGGAATAAATACAAGCACTATGATAATTGGTGATTCTATCAGTAATGAGTTTGAACATGGTTATTTTGGCTGGTCTAATTTAAGTTCACTTTCCGGGAGGGAAATAGAATCGGTGACGCTGACTCTAAATACTTATAAATTATGGGGTAATCTGACTTCTGATATTTGTGATGGTGTTTGTATTATCCTAAGTAGAGATGAAGTTTTCCCTTTAGATGCAGGAGACTGGTGGCTTCCATTTGGAGAAACAGAAAAAAGGTTTGCCATTACTGAGGAACCATTAGTATGGTCAGGCACTTCTTTAAAAAATGCAATTAAGAATAAAATAGATGAGGGAAGAAGAGCTGACTTTGTGATACATTGTTTGGGGTTTAATCACACTGATTGGGATAATCAAATAGACGGAAGAGAATACAGGAAACAGGATATTACACTAACTGTAGTGTTTGGAGATTAGGGTATATAAATTGTAAATCCAGGATTTATGTATATTATCTATTGCTAAAAAGAGTAGCCATCAAAAAAGTTATATAGAATTTTATAAATGATAACCTTTTTTATTAAGGTTATGATTTGGAAATTATAAACATTTTGGTAATATAATTAATCAATTATTTCCATTAGTGCCAAAAATGGGTTAAATTAAATACAGGTTTAATATAAGTGGGGATGTAGTTCAGTGGGAGAACGCTTGTCTGGCAGACAAGAGGTCGGCGGTTCAACTCCGCTCATCTCCACCATACATATTTTTATTACTTTTGGATAAAATCCTTTATAGCTTTATTATTTTATAAGTAAAAAAGCAATTAATTTGATTGAAAATTTAAATAACTTTTTAAAGAAATACAATTACAAAGCAGGGATTATATCTTTCAGCAGATTAAGAGAGCTGAAAGATGAGATAACATGCCTTTATAGAGATAAATACATAAATGAGAACATATATAAATTATATCTGTATAACTTTTCATATAATATTGATGAAGAAAATAAATATCCCTTCAGGCCTCAGTCAGTAATAATTGTTGCTGTCCCCAGACCACAGAGTCGTATATATTTTAATATCAAGAGTAAACGTTTTGCCGTTATAGTGCCTCCTGCCTATATAGGTCAGAGAGAGACAAATCAGAAAATAGAAGAAATCCTCAAATGCTATTTTGAGGGTACAGGATACAATGTTCTGCATACACAAACATACATACCTGAAAAGTTGATAGCGGCGCATAGTGGATTAACAATGTATGGAAAAAATAATATTTCTTATATGGATGAATTTGGCAGTTTTTTTTGCCTTGCTACATTTTTTTCGGATATTAAATGTGATTACGAAAACTGGCATGAAAAAAAAGAGCTGGAAGGCTGCAGGGAATGCAATATCTGTATGGAAAATTGTCCGACAGGAGCCATTACAGCAAGGCATTTTTTAATTCAGGCAGAAAACTGTCTCACCTTCTTTAACGAAAAACCTGGAGAGTTTCCTGAATGGGTTACACCCGGAGCGCACAACTGTCTTGTTGGTTGTATGAAATGCCAGATTGTCTGTCCTCATAACAGACCATTTACTAAATGGATTGAAAATGCAGAAGAGTTTACCAGGGAAGAAACAGATATCATACTTAATAATGCACCTGTTGAAAAGATGCCTTCTGCGGTTATTGACAAAATAAATTGTCTGGGACTGGAAGATTACGCAGGAGTGTTATCAAGAAACATTAAAGCGCTTCTTGAAGCAGAAAAATATTAAATCAATTAATATTGCGCTTTAATTACCGGTTAGTGAGTTATGCTTGCATAATTTATAGCAGGATTATTTAATTGTTATTAACATTTTATCTAATTCATTTTATAAAAGAGAGGAGCAACAATGGATGTATTAAAAATTAAACCTGAAAAAGAGCTAAAAGCACTATGGTACATTTCATGGGCTATTCTTCTAATAATATTCATACTTATAACAGTTGGTTTTATGTTTGTAGCACAGCCATGGCTTATAGTAGCAACAATTTCTATCTGGATTCTGATTTCAATACCGATAATTATATGGATTCCTGCTGCTTTCAGAGTACTTGAATACCAAATTGATGATGAGGGAGTAAAAATGAAGGGCGGAGTGGTATGGAAAAAACATGTTACAGTACCATATTCCAAAATAACCAATGTTGACATTACACAGGGACCGGTGCAGAGATGGTTCAATATTGGAACGATACATGTGCAGACCGCAGGAGCCGGCGGCCAGCAGGGGCAAAAGGCTGAACTAAAGATGAATGGAATAAGAGAGCTTGAGAGAATCAGGGATATTATCGTTAAAGAAGTAAAAGGCCTGACGTATACTAAGGGCGGCGAGGTTACAAAAAGAGAAAAGGTAACTGTTTCAGACAGTGAATCTGTGTTTGAAGATATTTTAAAAGAGCTTAAAGAAATAAAAATACTGCTCGGTAAAAGGCAGGATAACTAAAAATTACCCAGGTGAGAATGTAAATGAAAAGTTATAGAAAAGAGCTATGGTTTCAGACAGCAGGTAGAAGAGAGTTTATTAATATTACAGGTGAAGTGAAAAATTCCCTGAAGCAGAGCGGGATTAAGGAGGGCCTGCTTTTATGCAATGCCATGCATATTACTGCAGGTGTCTTTATAAATGATGATGAAAGCGGTCTGCATCATGACTTTGAGAATTGGCTCGAGAAACTTGCTCCGGAGAAGCCCTACAGCCAGTACATGCACAACGGGTTTGAAGATAACGCTGATGCGCACCTGAAACGGACAATAATGGGAAGGGAAGTGGTAGTGGCAGTAACCGGCGGTAAGCTGGATCTGGGACCGTGGGAGCAGATATTTTATGGTGAATTTGACGGAAAAAGAAAAAAAAGGGTGCTGATTAAAATAATAGGAGAATAAATACTGCACTTTTTAGATAAATATTTTATTATAGTAGATAATAAAATAGATAACGGGAGATTAAGATTAAACTTGGAATAATAGGCCTTCCTAATGTAGGCAAAAGCACACTTTTTAATGCAATAACTGCCGCCGGAGCAACAGTCTCAAACTATCCTTTCTGTACAGTAGAACCCAATATAGCTACGGTGCCTGTTCCTGATAGAAAACTCGGAGAACTTGCAAAAATAATAAAACCGGAGAAAGTTACACCTGCGGTAATTGAATTTGTAGATATTGCAGGTCTGGTAAAAGGAGCCAGCAAAGGTGAAGGTCTTGGGAATAAATTCCTCTCTCATATCCGTGAAGTGGATGCTATCATTCATGTTGTGAGGTGTTTTAGGGATGAAAATATCTCACATGCATATTCCGACATAGAACCTGTAAGGGATATTGAAGCGGTAAGTACAGAATTGATACTCTCAGATATCGAAAGCATCGAAAAAAGGGTCGAGAAAGTTCATAGAATGGCAAAAAGCGGGGAAAAGAAGTATGTATATGAGTATGAATTGTTGAAAAAAATTAGAGAAGACCTGCTAAAGGGAATTCCGATGAAAAACATGAAATTAGACAATGAAGAAAAAGCAGTGGTAAATCAACTATCTCTAATTTCCGGTAAGCCCGTTTTGTATGCTGCGAATATAGATGAAGATGATATTGGAAAAGATATGGAGAGTGTGCCTGCCGTAAGGGAGCTACTTAGCTATGCCTCCGGAGAAGGTTCCGGAGTAATTACTGTAAGTGCCAAAATTGAGGAAGAAATTTTACGGCTTGATGCAGGTGAGAGAGAGCTGTTCATGAAAGAGCTGGGTATATCCACGTCGAGTATAGATAGATTGATAAAAACCTGCTACAGCCTGCTCGGACTCGTCAGTTTTATAACCATAAAGCTTCCGGAGATTAGAGCATGGACAGTTAAAAGTGGAACCAGGGCACACGAGGCAGCAGGTAAAATACACACAGACTTTCAAAGAGGTTTTATATGCGTTGAAATTATTGACTACGATACTCTTATAAGCGCAGGGTCATTTACAGAAGCAAAGGAGAAAGGGCTTGTCCGCCGTGAAGGGAAGGACTATATAATAAAAGACGGAGATATTGCCCTGTTTAAATTCAATGTATAAATTGAGTTTTGCAATATTCGTTTGTATAATGTAATCTGATTTTTAAGGGCACTAAAGTCTATATTTCTGTAAATTTCTATAAGTCAGAAAGGAATTTCTTGGAGGGAAGGGGCAGAAAAGAATCAATCATAACTTTAATAATAATGCTTATAATTGCTGCAGTAATTGTAAGCTGGCTTTCTGGTTTGTGGAGCTGCGACACCGGAAGAAAAGAATTAACCGATATTGAAAGACTGACCATTTCTGATTATATAAACTCTATTTCAGTTCTCGTTCAGCAATCCAATAAAGTTTCATACAAATTCTTTACTATTCTTGACAGAGCCAGTGAAACCACCAGGGAGAACCTGGATGATGAACTGCTTGATATAATAGAGGAAAGTAAAATAGTTTTAGAGAGATGCAGGGAACTTTCACCTCCTGATTTTTTTGAAGTTGCACACGGATATCTGGAACTAGTATTTGAAACCAGGAACAAGGCTTATGAGGATTTCAGGCCGGCCCTGTTTAATGCATTGCAGGATCTGGACCTGGATATATCTACTGCTCAGATAACAAAAACTTTTCTGTATATGTTTATGAGCGATGAAATATATCTGTATTTTCAGAACGAATTAAAAGAGTCGGGTGAAGAACTGGGTGTATACAACCTGACCATTATTGACTCAACTATTCTCATGGATAAAAATCTTACAAATACTCAGAATGTAGCAACTTTTATTTCAGAAATAAAAACTGTATCTGAACTTCAGCAGAGAAGGGGAGTGGCTGTTATTGAAGATACAGTTGAATTTAATCCGCAGGTTCTTAACAAACATGGGGACTACTGGGTACTGGCCAGCGGAAATTCAATCAGCGTAGCAATTGCCATACAAAACCAGGGCAATGTAATAGAAAATAATGTGGATGTAACCATGAAGTATATGACCGAAGATAATGTTTCGGAAGAGAAAGAATTCACAATAGAAATAATTAACCCTTCAGAGGAGAAGATAGTAACAATATCTGATTTTGCCGCTTACCCCGGGAGAAAATGTGAGTTGGAAATAAATGCAGGTCCTGTACCGGATGAAGTGTTTCTGGGAAACAATAAAGCAACTTTTAAATTTATTATGGAGGATTAGAGTAAAACCTGATTGAGCCAGGACATAGCTCTATTTTTAACCTTGCTGTAATCCTGGCTGTGCTTGGGGTAGTGACATAAAAAGGTTTTCTATATCAAGATTATCGGTTATAATACTATAATTAATTTTAAAATTTAGAGAATTCCATTTATGGAAAATAAGAAAAACAAATTTTTTACTTTGCTGGTTTTATCAGATGTAAGATCAGGTATAAGAAAGATAAGAATTTCCCATAATTTGCTAAGATTGTTATTCATTTTTGTAATCATAATAGTAGCATCTGCGGTTATTTTAGTTTCTGATTTGATTATCATGCGCCAGGAGTTAAACGAGAAGGTTGCCGAACTTGAAAGGGCTAAATACAAGATTAGCTATAAAGAAGTGGAGATGGCAAACCTGGAGAAAAAGACCGAAGAGATAGAAACGAAAACAAAAATTTTAGAAAGCTATTTAAAGGAAGTTGAAGACCTTGACCGCATGGTAAGAGATATAACAGGTAAAGGCGGATATGAACAAGAAGTAACTGTCTATACTGCAGATTTAAGTTCAAATATTGAGTTTGAGGAAGATCCCAATGAGATTTATTATTATATAAGCGACCAGGAAGAAGGACTGGATGATATAGATGCACTTCTTGATGACCTTCTAAGTGTTGCCCCCGAGTTATCAGTGGTACTTTCTCAGGACAAACAGGATATGGAAGACCATATATACCTGATGGAACACACGCCCAATATCTGGCCAACATGGGGCAAGATCACATCTCTCTTTGGCGAAAGGAGAGGCGGCTACAGACATAAGGGTCTGGATATTGCCAATAAGACAGGCATAAACATACATGCGACTGCAAGCGGGGTAGTAATTTTTTCAGGCTGGCACGGTGGTTACGGCAGGAAAGTTATGATTTATCATGGATTTGGGTATACAACGGTTTATGCTCATCTAAGCAGGATATATGTTGATGTCGGCGATGAGGTAGCAAAGGATGATATAATAGGAACTATGGGAAGTAGCGGAAACAGCACCGGAACACATCTACATTATGAAGTCCTTGTAGATGGTATCCCCCAGGATCCTATGAATTTTCTTCCATAAGAAATATTCAAATTTATAGAGCCTGTTTTTTACGCCATTTTTAATCTATAAAATATATATTTAATATTTTTATATATGATGAGTCTTAATTTAATAAAAATAATAGTATGAATATCAAAAAGAAAATAGCATATCTTGGCCCGCCTGGAACGTTTACAGAAGAGGCTCTTGATAAATATGTAAAAGATACCGGTAATATTGAAAAGTCACCTTATGCAACTGTCGTAGAAGTAATTAAAAGCGTAGACAGAGGTGAGGCTGACGAAGGATTGGTACCCATTGAAAACTCTCTTGAGGGTTCGGTAAATATTACCCAGGATATTCTTACCTTTGAAAGCGAAGCAAAAATAATAGGTGAAGTGACCATTCCGGTAAAACACAGCCTTATTGGTAAAAAGAAAATCAAACTCCAAAATATAAAGAAGATAATCTCGCATCCTCATGCTACTGCACAGTGCAGGAGGTTCATCTCAACAAATTTAAAGGGTGTTGAAATAATAGCAGCCAATAGTACAGCTGAGGCTGTTAAGATATTGAGAAAAGAAAATGATGACATAGCTGCAATAGGGACAAAGACAGCGGCAAAAATTTACGGCCTTAAAATAATTGAAAGTGACATAGAGGACAATAAAGATAATAAAACAAGATTTGTTTTTATAGGAAATAAAATACCGCCTAAAACAGGCAATGATAAGACTTCAATAGTCTGCTTTCTCAGGGAAGACAGGCCGGGGAGTCTGTATAAAATTTTAAGAGAATTTGCGAGCAGAAATATAAATTTAACAAGGCTCGAATCCAGGCCGGCCAAAAAAAACATTGGAGATTATGTATTTATGATAGACCTTGACGGTCATCTGCACGATGAGAATGTTTTTGAAACGATAGAAGTTTTAAGAAAAAGTGTATATATCGTAAAAATTTTGGGCTCATACCCTAAAAGTAAATAGCAATAGCGGAGAGGCGCATGATTGATATAGAGTTATTCAGAAAAAACCCGGATATCTTTAAATTGGAGATAGAAAAAAGGGGCTTAAAAATTGATGTTTCTACAGGGATTGAGCTCGATAAAAGAAGAAGAGAGTTGATATCTAAAATTGACCAATTGAGATCTGAAAAAAATACGGCCTCAAAAGAAATACCCGTACTGGAAGATGAAGAAAAGAATAAAAAAATTGGTCTGATGAAAAAGATAAATAAGAACCTGGGTGAGATGGAGGTAGAACTAAAGGACCTGGAACGTAAATTCTTTGAACACTTTTCAATGTATCCCAACTTATCCCACAATACAACGCCGGTGGGCAAAGATGAAAGCGGGAATGTGGTTCTTTCACATTATGGCAGTAAACCTGAATTTGATTTTGAACCCAGAAACCACATTGAACTTGGAGTAAACCTGGATATACTTGATGAGAAGAGAGCAAGAAAAATTTCAGGTTCAAGATTCGTCTTTTTAAAAAATGAAGCAGTTTTACTGGAGTTTGCGTTAATACAATATGTCCTAAATGTTTTGATTGGCAAAGGTTTCTCACCTTTGATACCCCCATTTCTGGTAAAGGAGATGGCGATGTATGGCACAGGATTTTTTCCTGTGGAGAGGACACAGTATTATAAAACTGAGCTTGATGATTTATTCTTAATAGGAACTTCGGAAGTACCTCTCTGTGCTTACCACTGCGATGAGTTTCTTGACGAGAGCGTTCTTCCTCTAAAATATACTGCTTTTTCTACCTGTTTCAGAAGAGAAGCAGGAAGTTACGGAAAAGATATGGGTGGGCTTTTTAGAGTTCACCAGTTTGATAAGATTGAAATGTTTATTTTTTCCCATCCAGAAAATTCCTGGGAAGAATATGAGAGCCTTAGGGAAACACTTGAAGAAATTATGCAGGGACTCGGGTTTCATTATCAAATTACAAACATGTGTACCGGTGATATTGGAAATCCAAATGCAAAGAAATATGATCTGGAAGCCTGGCTCCCGGGTCAGGAGAAATATAGAGAACTTGCTTCATGCAGCCATGATACTGATTTTCAGGCCAGAAGATTGAATATAAAATACAGAGACGGTAAAAAGAAGAACTATGTTCACACAATGAACAGCACTGCATGTGCTATTGGCAGGACTTTAATAGGAATATTCGAAAATTTTCAGGACAGGGAAGGGAATATAAGAGTCCCGGAAGTGCTGGTTCCCTATATGGGCGGAATAAAGATAATTTCTAAAAAATAGCATAAAAAAATAAATATAAGATACCAGAATAGTTTATACTATACTTTTTATAACCAGGTTATATTCTGTAAGAATCTATTCTCTGCATTATACAGTAGAACAGAGATTACGGAACGTGAAATTTTCATTTATAAATCCTGCTTTTATGTTATAATTTTTCTTTGTCCGGAGAGGTGGCAGAGTCTGGTTGAATGCGGCGGTCTTGAAAACCGTTGAAGGTTTATACCTTCCGGGGGTTCAAATCCCTCCCTCTCCGCCATAAAATCAATAAAGCCTGCATGTCTGGATGAAGTTATGCTATGTAAAATATGCCATAAGTGCATATTTTACGGGATTTGAA
>CAZTUA010000009.1:0-45025 GCA_964616545.1 uncultured Actinomycetota bacterium
TATCGTTTTTGTCCCTCATCATTTCCATCTCAATTTCTTTCCAGCCTGCAACTGATTTTTCCACAAGAACTTCGGACTCCGGTGAAATATCAAGCCCTCTTGTAACTATTTCAATAAATTCCTCCTTGTTGAAGGCAACTCCCCCTCCCAGTCCCCCGAGTGTAAAGCTCGGCCTCACCACAAGCGGGAACTTTAATCTTCTGCTAAAACTCAAAGCTTCTTTTAAGCTGTGCGCATACCCGCTGGGCGGTACATAAAGACCTATCCTGTTCATGGATTCTTTAAAACGCTCCCTGTCCTCAGCTTTATCAATAACATCAATGTCCACACCTATTAGCTCCACACCGTATTTATCCAGAATTTTCTCTTTTGATAAAGCTGCAGCCATATTCAGTCCCGTCTGCCCTCCGAGCGCAGGAAGCATAGCATCCGGTCTTTCTTTCTTTATTATCTTTTCCACAAATTCCGGTGTTAATGGTTCAATGTAAGTTTTATCAGCAAACTCGGGGTCCGTCATAATAGTTGCAGGGTTACTGTTTACAAGTATCACCTTAAAACCTTCCTGTTTTAAAACCTTGCATGCCTGGGTTCCCGAATAGTCAAACTCGCATGCCTGACCTATTACTATAGGTCCAGACCCTATCAGTAGAATCTTTTTCAAATCTTTCCTTTTTGGCATATATACTCTTTTTCCTGTATTTTGGTATTAAAATTCTTTATTATTTATTTTATTTTTAATTAATTCGGCAAACCTGCTAAAAATATACCTTGAATCATGCGGACCGGGTTTTCCTTCCGGGTGATGCTGTACGGTAAATGCATCTATACCTTCATACTTTAGTCCTTCAATTGTATTATCATTTAGATTTATGTGCGTGATTTTGTATCCTGTACCACTGATATCTTTTAAAGACTCTCTATCTACAGCGAAACCGTGATTTTGAGATGTTATTTCAACCTTTCCCGTTTCCAGATTTTTAATCGGGTGATTGCCGCCGTGATGACCAAATTTTAATTTATAGGTCCTCGCTCCCAGGGCAATTGCAAGGAGCTGGTGCCCCAGGCAGATCCCGAAAATAGGTTTTTTGCCAATCAGTTTTTTAATGGTCTGAACTGCATAATCTACAGCTGAAGGGTCGCCGGGGCCATTGGAAAGAAAAATACCGTCTGGATTATAATTTAAAATTTCTTCGGGGCCCGTCGACGCCGGAACTATAATCAATTTAAAACCTTCCCAGTCCAGGCATTTTAAGATTCCCATTTTTATTCCAAAGTCCAGAACCAGGACCACATACCTGCAATCATTTCTTTGCGTGTTATAAATATAAGGCTTATCACAGGTAACATGCTTTACAAGGTCCCTGTTTACAATTGATGGGTAACTGTCGAGCTTTTCTTTTAATTTAGCTTTATTATCGGTCTCTGTTGAAATTATTCCTTTCATTGAACCTTCAAGCCGAATATACCTGGTCAACTGCCTTGTGTCTATCCCCTCCAGCCCCACAATATTGTATTTTTTCAGATAATCCTGCAGGCTGCCTTCCGCTCTCCAGTTGCTATAATAATCAAAGTATTCTTTTACAATAAGACCCTTTGCCTGAATCCTATTTGATTCTATGTCCTCACTGTTTACGCCATAATTTCCTATCTGCGTATATGTCATGGTAACTATTTGCTCGCAATAGGAAGGGTCGGTTAATATCTCCTGATAGCCAATCATTGAAGTGTTAAACACAACCTCACCAATTGTTTCGCCGCTGCATCCAATATTTGTACCTCTAAATAACATTCCGTCTTCTAACATTAAAACTGCCTTCAAGACTTTAACCCTCCACTATACTTTTATCTCTGTAAACAAGGGCGCCTTTACTGATGGTGTATATTATTTTTCCTTTTAGCTTCTGCCCGATAAAGGCGCTATTCTTGCTCTTTGATATAAAACTTTCCCTTTTGATTTCCTCCTCAGCTCCGGTATCTATAACCGTAATGCTGGCAATTTTTCCTGCTTCAATTTTACCGGCATTAAAACCCAGGATTTCTGCAGGCGATATGGTCATCAGTTTTATTAATTCCGTAAGGCTCATTTTTTCTTCCACGCATAACTTACTATAAATAGCGCTGAATAAAGTCTCCAGGCCTATAGTTCCAAAACTGGCAAGCCTGAAGGTTGTATTTTTTTCTGTATCCAGGTGCGGCGCATGGTCACTTGCTATGGCATCTATTGTGCCATCCTTTACGCCGCCTACCAGTGCAAGCCTATCCTCCTCGCTTCTTATGGGCGGTTTAACCTTGAAGTTGGTATTAAAGGACTCCAGACAGCTGTCATTGAAGTACAGGTGGTGCGGTGTTACGTCACAGGTTATGTTCACGCCCTCTTCCCTGGCTTTTTTTATCATCTCCACACTGGTTTTTGTACTCAGGTGCGTAATGTGAATCCTGGCCCTGCTTCTTGCAGCAAGCATTATATCCCTGGCTATCATTAAATCATCACTCAGGCATGATATCCCCTCCAGACCCAGCATTGTTGAGTAGTGTCCTTCGTGAACAAGCCCTCCCTTTGATATGTAGTCATCTTCCTCGTGCAGTATAAGAGGTATATTAAACTGTGTAGAATACCTCATGATTTCATACATGAGTTTACTATCCTGCACACCTTTTCCATCATCTGAAAAACCAGCTGCGCCTGCCTCTGTCAGGATTCCCATTTCAGTAATAGCTGTGCCGTTAAGTCCAGCAGTCATTGCAGCAACCGGCAAAACGTTACATACTGACTGCTTTGATTTTTCACGGATATACCGGACCAGATGCTGCCGGTCTATAACAGGCTCTGTATTGGGCATACACGCAACAGTTGTCACTCCTCCCTTTACAGCAGCACGGGTTCCTGTTTCAATTGTTTCCTCGTCTTCAAAACCCGGTTCCCTGAGGTGGGTATGCATATCCACAAAACCCGGTGAGACAATGCATCCCCCGGCATCAATTTTAACCACATTATTTTCCTGAATATCAATTTTTTCTTTAATTTCTGCAATAATTCCGTCTTTGATGTAAATATCGGAAACAAATTCTCTGCCCTTTACAGGATCAATTATTTTCCCTGATTTTATCAGCACATTTTTTATTCTTTTATTTTCAGCTTTATCCATAATATCTTTTATCCTGGCATTTATTTAACTTAATATTAAATAAAGCAATGCCATTCTAACGGCTACCCCGTAAGTAACCTGACGGTCAATTACAATTTTTTCACCCCGTCCTCCCCCTGTATCCATAACCTCATCAGCAATTTCAATACCCCTGTTTACAGGCCCGGGGTGCATAACGATAGAACCGGGTTTCATCCTTGAGAGCCTTTCGGTATTCATACTTAAAAATCTGTTGTATTCCATTATAGAAGGGTAAAATTTCCTATCCTGCCTTTCAAACTGCATTCTGAGAATGTATACGATATCAGATTCTTCTATAACATCATCTATGCAGTGCCTTACCTTCATTTTTGAAAAATCTTCAGGAAGCATCATTGACGGTGATACTACCGTTACACTTATACCCATTTTTTCCAGTAAATTTATATCAGACTTTGCTACCCTGCTGTTAATAAAATCGCCAACAATTGCCGCTTTCAATCCTTCAAGCTTTCCAAACCTTTTTTTTATTGTATATAAATCCAGCAAGGCCTGGGTTGGATGCTGGTACTTCCCATCACCTGCATTTATTACCGGGATATCCACAAAACGGCCCACTAATCTAACCGTTCCGCTATCGCTATGTCTTAGAACAATCAGATCCACTTTCATCGATAGTATGGTTTTTAAAGTATCGATAACTGACTCTCCTTTTTTAATACTGCTTGTCGATGAAGAAAAATTAATTATGTCAGCGCTCAATCTTTTTGCAGCAATTTCAAATGAGGTCTTTGTTCTTGTGCTTGGCTCAAAAAACAGATTGACTACCGTTTTGCCCCTTAAGGCAGGAACTTTTTTTACGTCCCTTCCAGATATCTCAAGAAAAGAGTCGGCATTTGAAAGTATCAGCTCTATATCCTCTGTGCTCAGGCTGTCTGTATCTATTATACTTTTTTTTCTCAGCATATTTATTCCTTTTTCACAACTATAACACTATCCTCGCCATCGGTTTCCTCTAGCTTAACCTCAACTAATTCATTGTGCGAGGTAGGGAGATTTTTGCCCACATAATCAGCTCTTATTGGAAGCTCCCTGTGCCCTCTATCAATTAAAACCACGAGCTGTATTGATTTTGGCCTTCCAAAATCAATCAAGGCATCCATTGCAGCTCTTATTGTTCTTCCGGTATATAAAACATCATCAACCAGAATTACATTCATATTCTCTATTTCAAATGAAATATCGGTTATCTGGGCAGTCGGCTTTACATTCTGCCCTATATCATCACGGTAAAAAGTAATATCCAGCTTACCCGTGTCAATCTTTAAGCCTTCAAACTTTTCAATGTTCTCTGCTATTCTCTTTGCCAGCGGTACACCCCTCTTTTGAAGCCCTATAAAAACAAGGCTCTCCGCTCCTTTATTTCTCTCCAGAATTTCATGCGAGATTCTTCTTATTATCCTGGCTATGTCATTGCCACTTAATATATGCGCTTTTTCATTCATATTCTTTCTCCATATAAAAAACCTCCTTACCGGATAGGTAAGAAGGTCAGGAAATTCTTTATATTAGAATTTTTCTCAAATATATTTATCTTTTTCATTCCTTTTTAGTCTCTCCGGACTATTTTAAAGGTATTAATATTTAATTTTGTACTCCGTTCATGAGATACTATAGGGGATTACATGCAAAAATACAAGTATAAATTTTAAAAATCACCCGAGGTTTTTTCGTAACTGTCTCAGCTTGTAGTTCAGGTCTCCCTTACCGCTTTCCCTTTTGTACCCATAACCGCTTTCCCTGGAATTCGGATTTCCTTTATCCTGGGTTCTGGCTTCGTTTACTATCAGGGTTCTTCCCTTAAACTCACTCTTGTTGAATTTCTCTATGGCAGCCTTTGCCTGCTCTTCGTTTTCCATTTCAACAAATCCGAACCCCCTGGATTTTCCATCCATCCTTGTGATTACTTTGGCATAGGTAACTGTGCCTTCCTGTGCAAATAACTCTTCCAGTTCTTTGTCCGTAGTTCCATAATCCAGATTTCCTACATACATTCTTTTGTTCACTTATAAATACCTTTCTTTAAATTATCTTTTTTTATATTAAACGAGAAGTAGAAATTATATTATTTAAAATATGGAATAATTGAAATAAGAAGATGTTGATAAGAAGATTTTACTTCTGTTTAATTTACTTACTTCTAATAAAAATCCCTACTACTCTTTTTTAAAATTCAATACTTTCTAAGTATTACCAGGATATTATATAATATATTTGTTATTTGTCCAAAGATTATTTTCTGCAATAAAATGTTAAGGATCCTGTATTTTTCACAGAAGTAGAAAATTAGTAAGAGGTTCCTGTTACTTTCAATCTCAATCTTTTTTCTTCTGTCTTTAAAAACAGAACATGTTCCTTAATTTTTCCAGGGCCGAAATCATCAAGCGAGATTATATCTTCTCTGGATTCACCTCCGCCTTCAGAAAGCAGAGTCAGCTTAAAAGTTCCATTGAATGTTAGCTTATCGCTTATATTTCTCAATTGAATTCTTAAATTAACATCATCTACTATTTTGTATGAGAAATTTATGATTTCTTTAATATCTTCTTCGAACTCCTCCTGGCTTTCAAGGGAATAAGTATTCTCAAAAGCCACTGCTTCTTCTTCAGATACCATAGCCAGGGGAGATTCCCCGGCACTTTCCATCTCTTCATCTGCCCGGGCTTCTTCTGACGGTGCAGGCATAACAATCAATTTTTCTTCCAAAGCTGAATCTGCAGTACCAGCTTCTCTCAGGTAAGAATTTTTCATATACCACACACCAAAAATAGAACCAATTGCCACTATTATTATAACTGAAGCTGCAGCTGCCAGACTTCTGACGTGGCTCATTTTCATATTCAGGATTGCAGGTCTTGCCGCATGCTCTTCGCTTACTGTAATCTCATCGCCAATCTCAAATATTCCATGCGGTATTCTTTGTTTGAGAAATTGCCCATCTCTTGACAAAACTATACAGTAGTCTTTGCCTATATCTATTATCACAGCTTTCATCTCTTGTAACCCCCGCCGGCATCCACACAGCTCAGATTGTTTATTATTGCCAGAACCATCGCTATTATATATATTCGTCCCCTTTCCAGTTTTTTACGGTGTACCCATGCAATTTCTTCAATTTCTTTTAGAGGGAGCCTTTTTGTTTCCATCAGGGTATTTAAAATATTGCTTTTTTTTACAATAGCCCTGGCTATTTCAATATATTCTTTCCTTAAACTATCATTTTTAGGAGATATCTCCGCCAGCTCTTCCAGGCCAATCCCCCATTTTTCCAGTTCTGCTCTGTACTCTATTATCTCCAGTATCCTTTTTTCTTTTTCATTATCTATTTTATACTGCTCTGCTGAACTAACATCCATCAGGCCTGTGTTCTGATAACTATCAGCATCAAAGCTATATGTTTTTTTTCTCTTTTGCCTGCGATAGTAATCAATAAGGCGCATATCTATTACTCTTCTGGCAAAACTTAGAAATTTTCCCTTTTTTATATCAAAAGAATCCATTGCTTCTTTAAAAGCAGAGAGAGCGATTGATAGTTCCTCATCCACGCCGTAATTTAAAAATTTCCCTGCTCTTTTCTGGGCCACGCTGGCAATAAATGGCTTGAATTCTGAAATTAGCCTGCTGGTTTTATTATTATCTCTTCTTTCTTCGATTACTCTGCTTTCAAGTGATTGTCTGTGAAACACAAAAACTATACCTCTGTAAACAAATTTATTTAAACATAATTAGTTTGATATTATAGGATAATTCTTGCTTTTTATAAATCTTATCTGTTTATATGGTATAATTTTATTAATATTTTTTTTAAGGAGGTTTACCATGGATGTAAAGCTTCTCATAACTTACGATCCTGCTCATCTTGAAAGCAGCAAAGAAAACATTGAAAATCTTTTCAAAGAAATAAACGTAAAACCAGAGTTTTTAAAATCAAAATACAGCGGTATTTTTCTTATTAATATTCCAAAACCAAAAGAAACAGTAAGGAAACTAAAAGGGATATCAAAAAAGAATAAAGAATTATTCGGTAAAACTCATCGCTATATTCCGGTAGACAAATGGGTTAAATCCAGAATACCCGATATGCAAGAAGCAATAAAATCACTTTTACCCGGAATTAAAAAAGATGAAAAATGGATGATGGACCTTGAAAAGAGATATTACGACAAACTTGACTTTAATGAACTTATAATAAAGCTTACTGATGTAGTTGACCGCGAAAAAATTGACTTAATGAAACCACAGAAGATTATAAAAGTTGAGATTGTTGGGAACGATGCAGGAATTTCTATTCTCGAACCGGACGGGATACTTGTGATATCGTAATTACTAAATTTTTAATTCCTTTTTTTAAAATATTTAAAAAATCTATCCTGGTACTGCTCAAACATTCCCCATCTATCCAGCTCCTGTTTTAAGTCCGCAGGTTCAATCTCGCCTTTTTCAAATAATTTAAAAAGAATTTCTATCTCGTTTTTCGCTATAATCGGGTTACCCGTTCCATCTCTTGTAATTACGGGAAACCCCGAATTGCCTACCCTGACCGTGCTATTTTTAAGCAAATCCGGAAGCTGTGAGTAAAAAGCACTCTTATTTACTATTTCCTGGATGAACTTTGAAAGAGAAACATCCCAGAATTCATCTACTCCTTTAATAATCGCACTGAAAGGATCCTTTTTTATTTCAATACTGTCTGATATTTTTTTTGCCACCGAGCTTAATGAACTGGACACTATATCCATCTTCTCAAAATCCCTGCTGAGTTTCAGGCCGTAGAGAATCATCGCCAGGTCAGCATCCTCTTCAGCCAGCATTTCAAAAGCTTTTCTGGCTTCTCCGCTGAAACCTTCTACTCTCAGCATATACGAAGGGGTTATAACTTTTGGTTTCTTCCATGTTATGCTGCCTTCCCTTATAATGGTTTCACTGTCAGGATTTTTCCCTTCAAATTCCAGATACATGGGCACAGTAAGCATATAGTAATGAATGGTAGTAGAATCAAATGACGCCAGAAGTTTCTCCGGCTGTTTTATAGTCTTTGTATTTTCTATTACCTGTTTGATTTTTTCTTCCATATTCCTCATAAAATCACCGCCTCCAGCCAGGACATATTGTAAGGCCAGATGTTTTAAATAGCAACCCGTATATAAATAATTATAAAATTTATATTGACAGCCTGTAAAATCTTTTTTATACATACATGCAATTACAACATAAATTGGTATACCTTCTTGACAACAGAGCTCTAAATTATTAGAATTTTCACTTAGCTGCGATTAAAAAGTTTTAATATAGCTGGGATAATATTGTTGTAACGATAAGTCCGGGACAGTATATCCGGGACAAAAAATTATAAAAATCATAATAATTTTATGCAAAATTAATAAAGCATGACAAAGGAGAAATATAAAGTGGAAAATGCAAAAAGAAAATTACCGGTATTTTTAATCATCTTAACCCTTGCCTTATCCATAATTCTGGCAATGCCTGCTGCATTATTTGCGCAGGAAGAAGAAGCAATAGAAGAAGAGGCTATTCCGGAGCCCGAGCCAGAGCCGGAAGAATTAATATTTGAGACCACTCTCCCCAAAATACAGGCAGAAGAGGGAGAAACATTTACTTTTGATTTTTATGTAACTTACTCACCCGGTGATGAGCCGTTTGGTCTTGAAGAAGACTCTCAGGTTAAAACCTTTGATATCAGTGTCGATTATCCCACCGGCTGGGCTGCCGGAGTCGCAAGCGGAAATACGGAAGCTACTGCCATTAATTTAAAAGCGGGCAGCAGGGAAAGCCTGAAACTTCTTGCAGCTCCCCGTATAAAACAGGAGCCGGGTGAATACGATTTTAAGGTTGCTTTTAAATCTTCCGTAGAAGGAGACACGCTGGAAGGGTCAATAGAGTTTACGGCAGTTATAACCGCAACTTACGATATTTCCCTTACCACAAAAACAGGAAGATTAAGCACAGAACTTAAATCCGGAAAAGATAATCTTTACAAGCTTATTGTAACAAACAATAGTTCCACATCTGTTGAGAATATAACTTTAAGCTCAACAGAACCTGAAGGCTGGCAGGTTAGTTTCGATAAGAAAGAAATTGATACAATTGAAGCAGGAGAAAAAAAGGAAATTGATGTAACCATAAATCCTCCTGAAAAAACCATTGCCGGCGATTACATGCTGACATTTAAAGCAGAAAGCGAGAACAGTACAGATGAGATAGAATTAAGGGTAACGGTTGAGACACCCACAATCTGGGGAATTGTAGGAATCGGAATCATTGTTATAGTTATAGTTGGTGTTGCAATAATCTTTACAAGATTGGGAAGAAGATAAATTATGAGTGAAAATAATAATTTAATAATTTCCAAAAATTTAAGCAAAAAATATAACGAGCATCTTGTAGTAGATAATCTTAACCTTTCTGTAAAAAAAGGGGAAATTTTTGGTCTGCTCGGTCCCAATGGTGCCGGTAAGTCTACTATTATTCTTATGATTCTTGGACTTACAGAACCCACATCAGGCAGTATCTCTATCGCAGGATTTAATTCAACCAGGGAACCCCTCAGGGTTAAGAAAATAACAGGATACTTACCTGAAAGAGTCGGATTTTACGATGATATGACTACTATGGGAAATCTGGCCTATACAGCAGAATTAAATAATATTCCCTACAGGAAAATCCCCGAAAAAATTGACGAGGTTTTAGAAATAGTGGGTTTAAGCAATGAAAAAACCCACCTGGTAAAAACATTCTCTAAAGGGATGAGACAGAGGCTGGGGATTGCAGATGTGCTTATAAAAGACCCTGAGCTGATTATTTTTGACGAACCGACCGAAGGTCTGGATGTTAAAGTAGCAAATCAGATTCTCCAGACCATACTTGACCTCAATAAGCAAAAAAACATTACTTTTCTCCTATCTTCCCATCAGTTAAACCTTGTTCAGAAAATATGCCCGAGAGTAGGAATATTATCAAAGGGTAAGTTAATCAGTGAAGGAAGTGTGGAAAGCCTGGGTAGAAGCATGTTTGGCGGTGGTAAATATAGAATTGAGCTGGAACTTGAAAAGGTATCCAGAGAAATAATAGAAAAGTTAAAAAGACTTGATAAGGTCGTAAATGTAACCCACGACGGTAACCAGCTTCAGGTTACATGTGATAGTGATATAAGACAGGATATATCAAAACTCATTACGGGTGAAGGTATGTTATTAACAAGAATAGATATGAAGCAGGATGCACTTGAAGAGATTTATCTAAAATATTTTAAAGAGGAGTAAAATGAGAAGCATTTTAACCGTATTTAGAAAAGAGCTTTCTGACCATTTCAGCAGTAATAAATTTTTAGTTCTTTTAGCATTAATATACATAGCAGGTCTGTCATCAACTTATGTCGCCCTTACCAGCATAAGGGAAGCCGCAAGTTCACTGGATAAGCATGTATTCCTTTACCTTTTTACTACAGGAGGCGATGTGCTTCCCTCTTTTATAACCTTTATTAGTTTTTTTATACCCATAATAGGTATAATTTTTGGTTTTGATGCAATAAACAGTGAAAAAAACAGCGGAAATTTAAGCAGAATTCTATCGCAGCCAATTTACAGGGACAGCCTTATAAACGGTAAATTTTTGGCCGGCCTCACCACTTTGAGCATTATTATAGCAAGTATTGTTTTTATCATCTCGGGTGTGGGTCTTTTTTCAATAGGTGTAGCACCCGGCACTGAAGAAATACTGAGGATATTTTTCTTTATATTTTTATGTATTTTTTACGGCGGTTTCTGGATGGGTCTTTCCATGTTATTTTCAGTTATTATGGAGAAAACCTCTGGATCGATACTTACCTCAATCGCAATATGGATATTCCTTATGTTCTTCCTTCCAATAATTGCCGATGCAATAGCCAACGCCATGGTTCCTCTTGAGGGAGCTTCTGCGGCTGACCAGATAAGAAATTACAGCATTGAGAGTGCCATTTCGAGAATATCGCCGTCTACTCTCTTTAGCGAAGCTATTGTTGTACTACTTGTACCGGTGGGGGGAAACATACTGTACAACGCTGTGGGATATCTGCAATCTTATGAATTAATACAATCGGGCGAGATGATACTCAATCCGCTCTCTCTGGGACAGAGCATAATCCAGGTCTGGCCGCAGCTTGTAGTCATTATTGCACTGGCAATTATATGCTTTGCTGCATCATATATTATATTTATGAGACAGGAAATAAGGTCAACCTGATTTAAAAAAGAACACAGTGGCGCTGCACCACGGATGCGTTTTACAGAAGCCAGGGGATGCTTCCCCGATTTTTTATAAATCCTGTTACAGTGCGTTATGCAGGTTTTAAAAAACAGATACTTCTGAAAAGATAGATTATTCCGCCTATCAGTGCGTTAAACAGAATAATAAATAAAATTATAAAAGAGAAAATAAATGCCTCTCCTTCTTGAATACCCATGAGTATAAGTATGAGCACCAGTGTATTTTCTCTTACGCCTATTCCTCCGATGGATATGGGAAGGTTTGCTGCTGTACTGGAAAAAGGGATGATAAAAAGGAAATAAAGGAATCTTAAAGCCGGTCCTACCGATCTTAAAGCAATATAATAACTTATAGTTACAAGAAAATGAATAATAATACTGTATAACAGGCATGCGAACAGTGCTTTTTTCCTCCTCCTCCAGTAGTCGGCAAATATGCTCTGATACTTTCCGAGCCGGAGCTCAATTTTTGATAAGAACTTAATTTTTTTAAATAACACATCTATTTTAAATACAGAAGGTTTTATCAGGGCAAAAAACAAAAAAGACATCCCTACGGTTACAGCCAGAATCGCTATTACCAGAGACCTGCTCAGGAACTCATGATTAAAATAACCGGCAAGGTCCAGTGTTATAAAAATCAGTACAAAAATCGTTCCAACTATAAAACTGCCAAATCTTTCCAGTGTAACGCTGGCCATACCCCTGCTTGCCGGAACATTCTTATTACTGCGGATATCATATACCCTGAAAGCATCTCCTGCCACACTTGTGGGAAGTAAGTTGTTATAAAAAAAACCTATAAGAACTGTCTGCAATAAAAATTTTTTAGATATACTTACTTTCTGCGCCTTTAGCAGTGAATCCCATCTGAACACTATGGCAAATATACTTAAAAAATAAAAAAAGGCTGCCAGTATAGCCAGGGGTATATTTAATTCACTCAGTACCTTATTAATTTCTTTTAAATTATCCAGGTTTCTAATTATTAAAAAAGAAAGGAGGGAAACACTTATCAGTATCCTTATAGCAATCCCTATTCTTTTTTTTGATTTTTCTCTTACCACTCCATCCTCTTTGCTTTATATCTGGATTTATCCAATCATTATCAATTGCCGTTACTGGTTTTTATCAGAATATTACAGGGTTGTTGATAAAAAAATAAACCATGCACCTTCATGGCCAGGAATTAACACTGCCGGTAATCTGCCGGAGGCTTTTTCTGTATACCCTGACAGCACATTTTTAATATTATATATTATTAGTTGTCCGGAGGTCACATTAAAAGATTAATTCAACCATTTTAAACTAATCCTGGTGAGTCGTGGCCTCTTCGATAAGACTTGTGCCCACCGATACCTTATCCAGGCTGTGTATTGAGGCACCGCTCTCTTTTATAACCTGTTCTACATTACTGTAGTTTATTGAATCACCTTCGCAGGTTATCTTAACATTCTCAACTTTCTGGTCCATTTCAATCAGCGTTATATCAACACCATATACTCCGGAAAGGTCCGCAAGCTTTATTGCAAGCTCTACAATGCCCGGCGAATGAGGTTTAAGTACATCCAGTACTATTCTTCTTATATTAGCCAATTTATTATCTCCCTTTAAAAAAAATTAATAAAAAATTTTAACGGATAAAAAGGATAAATATCAATCCTTCATTTTATATCTCCTCCCTTAAAAGCCTGAGACATCCAGACAGGTCATCCGGCAATTCATCTTCGATTTTCATCTTCTCACGGGTTACAGGGTGGAAAAATTCCAGTCTCTCTGCATGAAGTAACTGCCTGTTCACTCCCAGTTCTCTGCTCCTCCTTTTTGACTCTCTATTACCATATATACTGTCCCCTATCACAGGATGATCGATATAGCTTAAGTGTACTCTAATCTGATGTGTTCTTCCAGTCTCAGGGGATACACACAGCAAAGCTGTATCTTTAAATTCTTCTGCAACTTCAAATCTGGTTACCGCACTTTTCCCCCTGTCAGCAGAGATACTCATTTTTTTTCTATCAAGCCGGGAACGGCCTATTGGAAGTATTATCTCCCCTCTTTTTTCAGTAAAACTGCCCCATACCAGCGCACGATAAGTCTTCTTTATTTCTCTGTTTTTAAATTTTCCTAACAACAATCGGTGGGTTCTATCATCCTTTGCCACTATCAATAGCCCGGAAGTGTCTTTATCCAGTCTGTGTACAATCCCCGCTCTATCCTTACCTGAAAAATTAGACAGGGTGTTGCAGTAATGGAGCAGGGCATTTACCAGTGTGTTCTTATTAAAACCCGGTACAGGGTGCGTGAGCATTCCGGGTTCTTTGGATATTACCAGAAGATATTTATCTTCATATATAACTTTAAGATTTATTTTTTGCGGTTCAAGTGAAGTCCCGGGTTTTTCCCTATCATCAAGTTCAACAATTACTCTGTCACTTTCTGCAACCCTGTAATGCTTGTTTACACCCCTGCCGTTTACCTTTACTTTCCCCCTGCCAATCAAATCCTGGATATGGTTTCTTGATGTATCTTTTATTTTACAGGTTAAAAACTTATCTATTCTCTGTCCCGGGCTTTCAGCGCCAACAAGAAAAATTAAAATGTTATCTGCTTTTTTAATCAACCCCTGCTAAGCTTCTTTCCTCTTAAATACTCTCTAATTACGATTATTATGGTAAGGCAAAACCCTATATTAATAAAGAGATCAGCCACATTGAAAACCGCACCAAAAAAAGTAAAATTTAGAAAGTCTGTAACTCTTCCTACAAAATATCTGTCTACAAGGTTACCAAGTGCTCCGCCAAGAATAAAACCCAGTGAAACATTATATAAAGCAGAATTAATTTTAAGGATTGTTTTCAGGAGAACAATTAAAAAAATGGCAATAACTGATATTATGGTTAAGACTCTCGTATAATCCTGAAATAGTCCAAAAGCTGCACCTGTATTGTTTACATGCGTAATATAAAAGAAATCATCTATTATTTTAACTGATTGATTGATTGGTATTCTCTGAATTACAATATATTTTGTTATCTGGTCAAGTACAAGCACGAAGGCTGCACTGATTATAAAATATATATTCATTAAAATAATTCTTGTTCTTCTTTTTACCATCTCAGACAATACTCCCGGTAACCTTTACCCCGATTTTTATTTTTTTGCCATCTATTTCAATTTCCTTTGTATACATATCTTTTTTAATATCAGAACTTAAGGATTTGCTCAGCGTCTCTTTCATTATATAGTCTTTGAATTTAGATAAAATTTTTTCCTCTAATCCGGATTCAATAGCAAGTTCAATGGTATTTTCAATTTTAAAGCCGGCTTCCTTTCTCAGATTCTGTATCCTGTGCACAAGTTCCCTGCAGAATCCCTCTTCCAGAAGCTCTTCCGGTATAATACTGGAAATGCCAACAGTAAATTCTCCGTCACTTTCTACCCCGAGGCCTTCTCTGTTATTTATATCAATCAGTATCTCTTCGGGTAAGATCTCTATCTGTCTACCATTTATAATTAAACTTACATTTTTATTATTTTTCACCTTGAGTGCCGTACGGATTGAATTCTCAGAAAGCAGCGCTTCTCTTATTTTCGGAACCAGGCTTCCGTATTTTTTCCCCAGTATTAAAAGATTGGGTTTTATGTCATATGAAATCAGTTCATTAATATCTTTTACAAATTCTATTTCCTTAACATTAAGCTCGTTTATTATAATGTCCTTAAAGTGATTTATAGCTTCTTTTTTTCTTTTATCAGGGTCAAAATACACCAGCACCTTCTCAACCGGCTGCCTGACTTTTATGTTGATTTTACTTCTTACCGCTCTTCCAAGATTGACTATTTTACGGGCCGCATTCATTTTAAAACTTAAATCATCATCTATAAGATTTTCATCAGCTTCGGGGTAACTCTCAAGATGTACGCTTTCTTTACCCCTGCCCGTGCTTCCGGTAAGGTTTCTGTAAATTTCTTCACTCAGAAAAGGTACAAAAGGAGCGCATAATTTTGAAACGGCTACAAGACATTCATAAAGAGTCTTGTATGCGCTTATTTTGTCCCTGTCTTCCTCACTTTTCCAGAATCTCCTCCTGCTTCTTCTAACATACCAGTTTGAGAGAACATCGACAAAACTCTGAATCGCCCTGCCGCTTTCAGTAACATTGAAATTATCCATAAGTTTATTTACTTTTTTTGTTGTCTGATTGAGCTCCGAAATTATCCACCGGTCTATCTCAATCCTATCTTTTATTTCCAGATTATGGTCATAAGGATTAAAATTATCTATATTTGCATATATTACAAAGAAAGAGTAAGTGTTCCACAGGGTAAGTATAAATTTTCTAATTACTTCATCAATAGCTTTTATTGAAAAATTTTTTGGCAGCCAGGGAGACACTCCGGTAAAAAAGTACCATCTCAGCGAATCAGCCCCCTGTTTATTTAAAATATCCCACGGATTTACAACATTACCCCTTGATTTGGACATTTTCTGTCCTTTCTCATCATTTATGAGCCCGAGGCAGAGTACATTTTTAAAACACGATTTTTCAAACAGCAGTGTTGAAATAGCAAGGAGTGTATAGAACCATCCCCTGGTCTGGTCTATCGCTTCACATATAAAATCAGCGGGGAAGCTCTTCCTGAACAATTCTGCATTTTTAAATGGGTAATGAAACTGCGCATAGGGCATTGAACCTGAATCAAACCACACATCTATTACCTCGGGTACCCTTCTCATATCACTCCCGCACTCAGGACATTTTAAAATAATATTATCCACATAAGGCCTGTGCAGATCCAGCTCCGGAGGCATATCCACAGCTTTTTCCTTTAATTCTTCTATACTCCCTATACAAATTTTGTGACCTTTATCGTCAACCCACACAGGGAGAGGAGTACCCCAGTATCTTTCACGCGTAAGAGCCCAGTCTACATTATTTTCGAGCCATTTCCCAAATCTTCCATGCTTTATGTGCCCGGGATACCATCTGACTTTTTCATTGGATTTTAAAAGATTATCCCTTATGGCGGAAGTTTTTATATACCAGCTTTTTTTGGCATAATACATCAGTCTGCTATCGCATCTCCAGCAGAAAGGATATGAATGCTTTATTTTTTTTATACTGAATAGCAACTTTCTTTCTTCAAGGTCTTTTATTATTTCCGGATTGGCTTTTTCAATATTCATACCGGCAAATTTTTTAACCTTCTTTTTAAACCTGCCTTCTTCATCCACCATCTGTACAACAGGCAGGTTATTTTCTCTTCCAGCATTCATGTCGTCCTCGCCAAAAGCAGGAGCTATATGAACAATTCCTGTACCTTCCCCAACCGAAACAAAATCACCGCCTACGATTTTAAATGCATTTCTTCCGTTATCTGTATAATCATAAAGCGGCTTATAACCCGAAGAGATAATCTCGCTCCCCTTAAAGCTATCGCAGATATTATAGTCTTTATTTTCTCCAAAGACTTCTTTTACCAGGTTCTTTGCCAGTATTAAATTCTCACCTTTGAAACTAACCTCCACATAATCAGAATTCTTACTGATGGCTCCCGCCACATTGGAAATAAGAGTCCAGGGAGTTGTGGTCCATACAAGGAAATAAGTATTTTCTCTTCCGGCATGGGGAAATTTAACTATTATGGAACTATCCTCCACTTCGCTGTAACCCAGAGCCAGCTCATGGGATGAGAGTGCGGTTCCGCAGCGCGGACAGTATGGAACAATTTTATAATCCTCATATAATAAGTTTTTATCCCATATAGTTTTTAATATCCACCATACAGTTTCAATATAGCTGTTTTTAAAAGTCAGGTATGCATTGTCCATATCAAGCCAGAATCCAATACGCTCGGTTAATTTCTGCCAGTCTTCTTCATATTTCATGACACTCTGCTTGCAGAGTCTGTTAAATTTCTCAATACCTATTTCTTCAATCTCTTTTTTTGAATTAATATTCAATTCTTTTTCCACTTCCAGCTCAACCGGGAGCCCGTGAGTATCCCAGCCAGCTTTTCTTGGCACATGGTAACCCTTCATAGTTTTATATCTTGGAAAAATATCCTTATAAACACGTGAGAGTACATGATGCACACCGGGTACGCCATTTGCGGTCGGAGGACCTTCATAGAAAACAAATCTTTTATTCTTATTATTTTTATTGAGGCTTTTTTTGAAAATATCTCTTTTCTTCCAGAAATCGAGAATTTTTTCCTCAAGCTCTACTAAATTTACTTTGCTGTCAACTCTTTCAAACATTACCACACCTTTATAACTTTCGACTGTTGTTTTTGAATAATTGCCCTAAAAACTATTTTATAGATTTTATATAATTAGTCTAATTTTGTGAAGTAGGAATATTGCTGCTATCAATAAGACCCTGGAGAATCTTTGCGGACCTTACAGCCTGAGCTTTATAATGATTATTAAAATACACATGAGTCTTACGGGTATTTGACGCTATTTTTTTTATCCGGGGTACCCATTCGCTTAACTCTTTTTCTGTGTAAAGATAATCATATCTCTGATAAGAATGTTCCGGCTTCCACCAGTTAAGACTATTTCTGCCATGAAATCTTATATACCCGGTATCAGTGGTATTAATACCTGTTGGTGGCAGCAACCCTTTAAGCCGGGGCTCATCAACATTACAGAATCCGATACCCAGTTTTTTTAAATGCTCTACAGTTTCTTCTCTTAGCCAGCTTATATTCCTGAATTCTGCACAGAGTTCAAGTCCTTCAAAGCTATCCCTTATCCGGCTTAAATAATCCAGATTATTTTCACTAAACTTAAAAGCCCATGGAAACTGCAGCAGTACCTGTCCCATCTTATCTTCTTCAATTAAAGGCTGGATTGCAAAAATAAATTTTTTAACATCCGCTGCTTTGAAATCCCTTGTATGCGTAACCCCGCTATGAGCCTTTACTGAAAAAATAAAATCTTTCCCAACTTTTTCTGACATGCTTTCAAATATCCTGGGATAAGGAAGAGTGTAGTAAGTAAAATTTATCTCAACCGTGTTAAATACCGTACTGTAATGCTTTAGCTGATCCTTTTTATCTAGCGCTGCAGGGTAAAAACTTATATTCCAATCATCATAACTGTATCCTGAAGTTCCAATAAAAATGCCGCGCATTAATTTATAAAAATTGAGAAATTTCGGATAATAT
This sequence comes from uncultured Actinomycetota bacterium, assembly GCA_964616545.1. Lineage (GTDB taxonomy): Bacteria > Actinomycetota > Humimicrobiia > Humimicrobiales > Humimicrobiaceae > JAQVEM01. The sequence goes on from CAZTUA010000009.1 coordinate 18,629, forward strand.
CTTATTTTTAGGCATAGCTCCTATAAGAGTCTTAACAACTTCACCATTCTTAAACAAAAGTAAGGTCGGAATGCTATTTATGCCATATTTTATCGCAATATCCCTGTTTTCATCTACGTTCAGTTTTCCAACTTTTAATTCGTTTTGCTTTTCTTCTGCCAGCTTTTCAATTTCAGGAGTGATTAGCTTACATGGCCCGCACCAGACGGCCCAAAAATCTATAAGCACCGGTTTTTCCGAATTAATTACTTCGCTGTCAAAATTTGATTCTGTAAACTGTTTAATGAGTTCCGACATTACATGTCCCTTCTAATAGATATTATCCTCTTAATTGATATTTCTAAAATTAATTTTATTTTAAATATCTGTAATTACAGATATTCTATCATTTCAATTTTTTCTACATTTATAAAGACTATCTCTCTTCTGGTTTTGTTTTCGTCCATTATCTTTCCGCTTCTATCAATATAAATAACTTCCGCATCTGTTACCGGTATAAACTTATTTTTCTGGGAGGTTATATAATCGCTCAATCTACCGTTAACCAGAGTATGGACTATCCCCCTGACTATGGTGGATTCGGTTTTAATCTTTACCTTTATTTTCTGTTTATCAATTTTCATTTGCATGGCATCACAAAAAATTTTTTTTATTATTTGTTGATATTATCAGAGGTGTTTTTTTTAGTCAAATAAAATCAATCAATTAAAATAATATCAGTAAAGTATATTCCTCGGGTAAAAATTTCTAATAGATTTATTAAATTTGTATAGATAATGTATTGATATTTACCTTTAATATACTATAATAACCTATAATAACTAATTTTTAGTTTAATTTATTTTTAAGGAGGTCGGATGTATAAATGTGAGAATTGTGGAAACACACACAAGTTTATCGGAAGAGTAAAAGAAGAGGGAAATGCTTATATATATCAGAATCCCGATACAAAGGATGAAAAGGAATCTCTTACCTGGGCCTTTTTAACCGGACACAGTAACTGGCAGAGCACACATGATATAACCAGATGTTTTTACTGTAAATCAACAAAAATAACTGAATACTAGATGGAAAATATTCCTGTGACATACTCACCTATTGTTTAGCTTAAAAAAACATTAAGATAATGGATTGTCCCTTTTTAATATTTCCCTTGCCAGATGGCTTGCTTTAAATAATGACTCAAATGTTCCGGCATCGGTCCACCACCCCTTAAGAATGGAATATTTCATCATACCTCTTTTGATGTACTCATTATTGACATCCGTTATTTCGAGTTCGCCCCTGCCCGAAGGCTTGAGAGTACTGACTATTTCAAAAACATCGCTATCATACATATAGAGTCCTGTAACAGCATAACTGCTCCCGGGTTTTTCGGGTTTTTCTTCAATATTTACTACCTTTTCATCTTTAAGCTCTGCAACACCGAATCTTTCGGGGTCATTAACTTCTTTTAAAAATATTCTTGCTCCTTCCTTTTGTTCTTCAAACTCTTTAACTGCGCCGGTAATGTCATCTTCTATGATGTTGTCCCCGAGCATAACTACCATTTTATCTTTATCAACAAAATTCTCAGCCAGCCTTAGTGCGTCGGCAATACCGCCTTCGCCTTCCTGATAGGTGTAACTTATATCTTTCAGACCAAACTCACGGCCGTTTCCCAGAAGTCTCAAAAAGTCTCCTGCATTATTACCTCCGGTAACTATCATTATATCCTCCAACCCCGCTTTCACAAGGGTCCTCAGGGGATAATATATCATCGGTTCATTATAAACCGGTAAAAGGTGCTTATTGGTAACTTTAGTGCAGGGCAAAAGACGTGTTCCCAGTCCCCCTGCCAGTATAACTCCTTTCATGTCCTGATATTCACTCTCCTTTACATAAATCTATTTACAATATAAAAAATAAAAACTATTATAGCCAGGCATATACAGTATACAGCAAACATACTCAGGCTTCTCTTTTTAACGATGCTGACAATAAATTTTATCGCAAACAATCCTGCAAGATATGATGAAACAAAACCAACAATAAGGTTTTGTGCTACACCCGCTCCGCCTTTAAAAATAATACCTGAAGACCGATACGTTTCAAAGATGAAAGACCCAAAAATGACAGGCACCGAGAGCAAAAACGAGAATGTAACCGCCTCGCTTCTTCTGATTCCAAAAAATCTTGCAAAGGATATTGTTGCGCCTGATCTTGAAATTCCGGGTAAAATAGCCAGAGCCTGCCCTATTCCGGTTATTATTGCTATAATTATATTAAAATTTATTTTCCCTTTACCATTTTTATCAATATTTATCTCACCTATAAGCGGTCCTTCTTCTTTTTCTCCATCTTTATCCAGGGCTTCTCCCGGTTCGTTAGAATACTGTGTCCTTTTAAGAACTGCAGCTTCAACCCTTTTCCCTCTGAATTCTCCCAGCAGCAAAAATATTGCAGTTACAACCAGAAATACAGCTGCGTACACAGGCCTTTTAAACAGGACTTCTATATAATCATCAAGAAAAAGGCCGGCAATTGCTGCCGGTATGCTTGCAACAATTAAAAATATTCCTACTTTAAAGTTATTTGATCCTCTATGTGCTCTTATGAAAATACCCAGAATTACTGCTTTTATTATTCTGTATATTTCCCTGTAAAAAACAGTCACCACAGCAGCCAGCGTGGCGAAATGTACCATTATGGTAAAATAAAGTGGCGGATAATCCCAGCTGGAAAAATAGGGTAAAATAACAAGGTGACCGGAGCTGCTTATAGGGAAAAATTCGGTAATACCCTGAATTATTCCTAAAATAATTGACTGTACTATATTCAACTTATATAATAGTTAAAATTCTTTTTAATAATTCATAATTAGCTTTTAAATATAGCATAAAAAGGGTAAAAATAAAAAATTGATTACTTAAATACATATGGATTTTTCAGGCTTCCTTGAATTTATATCACCAAGAATAGCTACCTTCTTTATAGCCATGATTCCTATTGGGGAACTCAGGGCATCGATTCCCATTGCGCTTTCTACTTACCATATGAATATTTTTGAAACTTACGTAGTATCGGTACTGGGAAATATGGTACCCGCAGTTGCGATATTGTGGATTTTAGAACCTGTATCCAGATTTCTGATGAAAAGGTTCAGATTGTTTAACAGGTTTTTCACCTGGCTCTTCAACCGTACCAGGAGGCGCCATTCAAAAAGATTTGAGAAATATGAAGGCTTTGCGCTGGTTTCGTTTGTAGGAATACCGCTTCCTATAACGGGAGTTTGGACAGGAGGGCTTATCGCTTTTATTTTTGGAATACCTCCCAGAAGAGCACTTCTTCATATTCTAATAGGTGTACTGATTGCAGGAATAATTGTAACCACGGTATATGAGACTGTTGGTTATGTAAGGTTTATTATAGCCGGTTGAAGTATAACTTTTTAAATATTCCTAAAAATCTCTCTGAATCTTCATAAAAGAACTACTGGTTAATTATTCTTACTTTCAAAATGAATATATAAATCTACATATTTATAACACATCCGAAGATTTTCTCTATATATATGAACAGGCTTATTTCCCGCTTAGCATTACATTTTCTACAAGCAATGAAGGACATCCTATATATCCTTCTGCCGGGGTAAATCTAAGGTCACTTCCGGTTTTTTTTATACTTCTGCAAAAACTTAAAATATCGGTGGCGATGGTTACTTCCTTAACCGGGTGTCCCGGGCGGCCATTTTCTACCCATAACCCTTCAGCTCCCACACTTATCTGCCCGGAAATCGGGTTAACTCCTGAATGCAGGCCTATTATATCCATTACGTAAAAACCGCTTCCCATTTCTTTGAGAAGCTCATCAAAACCGGTACCGGAAGGTTCCATATAAAAGTTTGAGACACCTACTCCGGGTGTTGAACGGTAAGAAGCTCTTACAGCATTACCTGTTGATATAGTTTTATCCTTTCTTGCAGTATATGTGTTATAGAGATAAGTTTTCAGGTATCCTTTTTCAAATACACATGTTCTGCCCTTAATTACACCTTCTCCATCAAAAGGTCTTGAAGAAAGCCCATCACGCAATGTTCCGTCGTCAAATATATCTATATCAGCCAGAAATATCTCCTCTCCTATTTTACCCTCAAAAAGTGATTTCTTTTTCTGTATTGAATCTGCAGTTATGCAACCGGCTATAATGCCCAGGAATTGTGTTGAAACAACAGGATCCAGAAGAAGATTTACTTTCTTTGATTTTATTTTTTTTCCGCCAAGAATTGAAACAGACCTGCTGGCTGCCTTATCTGCAACCTCTTCCAGGTTAAGATCTGCCGGGGTGCGGCCACATCCATAAAAGTCTCCTGTAGAAGTATCAGCTCCTTCTTTTGAGATTGCATTAACATAAATCATACATGAAGTTGTTTTATATCTGTCACAAAATCCCGCTGAATTTAAAATAGCCGTTTCATGGATGCTGTCATTATATATAACATTCTCTATATCAATAATTCTCTTATCTTTTTTCCGGGTTAAAACTTCCAGTTCTTTTGAAAGATCAACTTTATTTTCTATACTGTATTCTAAAAATTCCTCGTGAAACAGTAGCCTGTCGTCTACAAGTCTGTTTTTAAAAATCATTTCTCTTTCTGTCGGCAGATAATTGTATTCTTCTCTCCCGGTAATTTTACTGTTTGATACAGCTTTTAATATACAGGACTCGATGCTTTCATCTTCAAGCACTGTTGTATATGCATATCCTATTGATTTATCCTTAAAAACTCTTATTCCTATGCCTATGGAATCCGAAAATGACAGTGATTCTACACTTCCTTTAAAAATTTCTATCTCATTTTCCACAGAACTCGCAGTAAATATTTCAAATTCATCCACGTTATATTTACTTATCATGGAAGCAGCATTTTTACATATTTTTAACAACTGATTTTCTCTTATTTCGTATCTCTTACCGCTATTCATCTTAGTTTTTTGTTCCCCCTACAGTTATTTTACTTACTTTTATAGTCGGCTGCCCTACCTCATTTGAAACTGATTGCCCATTTTTACCGCAAAAGCCGGGTGCAAAATCAAGATCATTGCCAACTGCTTCTATCTTCTTAAGAATATCCGGACCATTACCAATCAGAGTAGCATCCTTTATAGGGGAACCTATTTTTCCTCCTTCTATTAGATAGCCTTCGCTTATTCCAAATACAAAATCTCCCGTTACGGGGTCAACCTGACCGCCGGCAAATTCCCTGGCATATATACCTTTATCTACAGATTTTATAATTGATCCAGGGTCTTCACTTCCGGTGTCTATATAAGTATTGCTCATTCTCGGGAAGGGGATGTGCCTGTAGGATTGCCTCCTGCCGTTTCCTGTCGGTTTCTTCCCCATCCTTCCTGAAGTTTTAAGGTCACTGATATAGCTCTGGAGAACACCATCTTTTAATAATACCGTTCTACCTGAAGGGGATCCTTCGCCATCAAATTTATATGAACCCCAGTGATATTTAATAGAGGAATCATCTATGGCAGTAACTATATCATTTGCAATTTTCTTTCCTACCTTATCCTTAAAAACAGAGGCGCCTTTTATTACTGAATCAGCTTCCAGTCCATGACCGCAGGCCTCATGAAAAATAACCCCGCCAAACCCGGGTCCGATAACTACAGGAAGTTCCCCGGCAGGGGCTTCCACTGCATCAAGCATGTTAACAGCAATTTTAGATGCGTTCAAAGCCAGTGTTTCAGGGCTCTTGGCTTTAAACAACTCGTATCCGCCCGTCCAGCCAATTGATTTATAACCGGTTCCTGTATTCTTCCCCTTTTTCGCTACAACACTTACACCCAGAAATGTTTTCACTGTTTTTTCAGAGGAAAAATTTCCGAAAGAATTTGCAATAAATGTTTCTTCTTCTATATCAGAAAGAACGGATGTGACCTGGATTATAGAAGAGCTGAAATTTCTTGATTCTCTGTCAACAATATTCAGAATGTTTTTTTTCCTATCCGGATGGATGTAAGCAGGTAATTCTTTTATGCAAACATTATAGGAACTCTCATTTTCCGTAAGATTTAAGACTTTAATCTGGCTGCTTCCATTTACCGCCGAGCTTAAGATCTTTGCTGCATTCAGGAGTTTATCTTCGTTAAGCGAGTCAACGTATGCATAAAAAGTACTGTCCCCGGCCCATACTCTCAAACCACAGCCAAGCTCATCACCGCTTGTAGAATTTTCAATTTTGCCGTCTTCCAGCCTTATATTATTGAAAGCTCTTTTTTGAACAAAAATTTCTGAAAAATCCGCACCGTTTCCAAGTAAAGTATTTAAAATTTTTTTAGTAGTTTTATGCTCAATCAATAGAATCTATATTTCCCATCTAAGACAGCTCTTCCTCTACTTTCTTTGCAGTATTTTTTCCTTTTTTAACCACTTTTCTGATCTTTTTGCCTGTCTCTTTGGCCTCAGAACCAATAACTTTAGATATACCGCTTATTGTCTTTTTACTTTTTCCAACAAAGTCTTCTCCCCTGCTTTTAAGTTCCGCCAGTTTACTTTTGCTTTTATCAACATAATCTTTAGTTTTCCCTGCAATTTCATCAAGACTGTCTTTGCTTTTCTTTACCAGCTCTTCACTTTTGTCTTTTATTTCCTTTCTCGTCTCTTTTCCGGATTTGGGAGCAAATAAAATTCCCAGTACAAAACCCGCTGAAAGACCAATTAAAAGTGTGGTCAGTATTCCAGAAAAATAACTTTTTACATTGTTTTCATTTTTATCCTCATTCATTTTTATCCTCCTCCTCGCTCATTTTTTCAGTATCGGTTTTTGTAAGACCGCTTATCAATCCCGCTGAAGTACTTATTATCTTTATTATAGGACTGGTAAGTAAAACTCTTGCAAGCCTTATAACCTTTTCAAGCTGCTCCACAATTGAGCTTACACTCTGTGTTAGGTCTGTAAGCGAACTCACTTCTGTGTTCAGGTTGGTCACAGTCTCATTTAACTTTTCAACCATGGGAATCAGGCTTTCGTTCAACTTTCCTGCCAGAAATTTAATTTTATTTATCAATTTGAATAAAGGTATGGCAACTATTATCGCAACTACCGCAAAAGCAGAAATCAAAATTATTGCAACCAGGCCTACTATTTCTAATGATGTCATAATAACCTCTTTTGCTTTTTATAAAAATAATTAATTATCATTATATATATTTTGTTTCTTTTATTCAAAAAATAAAAGATTTAAACTATAATATTCTACCAGTAAACCATCTGATAATAATTATTAAAAAGTGAGGAAAAGATAATATGATAACCAGAACATCAAAAATTAAATTCTTGCTAGCATCTACAGTATTAATAATCCTTGTTTTTGGTTTTGTATCCTGCACCCCGGAATCAATTGAAAAAATAGATGTTGATACCGGCAAAGAAAAAACCACGGATAATGAAGCAGCGGGAGCTATTGCTGAAGAAGAAATGGAAGAATTTGAAGAAGTATTCGAGTTTGTAGATTATGACAATGCCCAAATAGGTGCTGATATAAAAGGATATATACCATTTTTACTCTGTACGGATGCCGATAATTATATAAAAATTGATATTACAAATACTTCCGATTTCACCTGGAGGAGCAGTAGTGGTGATATGGTAAGAATCGGGTACCATTATTATGGGCAGGATGTTGATTATTCCGATTATGATAGCACAACAAGAACGCCTCTCCCCGATAATTTAGAGCCGGGTGAAACTGCTACTGTGGAAGTTTTGATAAACGATATAACCAATGACGGTTTATATGTGGTACAGATTGACCCTGTTCTGGAAGGACATTTCTGGTTCTCTTCAAAAGATGTTCCCATGCTGCAGGGCAGAACATACTTTGGCTCTTGTACCGATTAATTATTTAAATTTTTCACCTGTTATTTTTTCATATGCTTCGATGTACTTTTCAGATGTTTTCTTTATGATGTCCGGAGGCAATTCAGGCGGTACAGTCTTTCCATCCCATTCTGTGCCCAGAAGATAGTCTCTTACATACTGTTTATCAAAGCTCTTCTGTTCCCGGCCTGGTTCATAATCATCCAGCGGCCAGAATCTTGATGAATCCGGTGTTAAAACCTCGTCTGCCAGTATTATTCCTTCATCGGTAACTCCGAATTCAAACTTTGTATCTGCAATTATTATCCCCTGGCGCATTGCATACTCGGAAGCTTTCAGGTAAAGCTCTATGCTTTTTTCTTCTAAAAATTCTACAGTTTCCCTGCCGAATATTCTCTTCGCTTTATTTATAGTCAGAGCCATATCATGACCGGATATTTCTTTAGTGGTTGGAGTAAATATCACTTCGGGAAGCCTGTCACATTTTGATAATCCAGGCGGAAGTTCCAGTTCACCAATCATTGAAGTCTCTTCATACTCTTTCCAGGCGGATCCTGTTATATAACCCCGGACAACACATTCAATCGGGTAAATATTTACTTTTTTTACTATAACAGACCTGCCGTTTAATATATCTTTATATCTCTTTAAAAATCTGGGGAATTTTCCAAAGTCCGTTTCTATTAAATGATTTCCAATTACGTCTTTTAAGTATCTAAACCAGAAATTTGATATTTTATTTAAGATCATCCCCTTTAACGGAATTAAAGAAGGCAGAATAAAATCAAAAGCAGAAATTCTGTCCGTAGTTACTATCAAAATTTTACCGTCAAACGAAAACATTTCTCTTACCTTGCCGCTTCTCAATTTCTCCAGTCCTTCAATTTCTACATCCCCGATCAGTTTCATGCTTAATCCCTCCATACTACATAATCAAGATTTTTGTATCATCCTTGTTATTTAATAAAATAAATATTATTACTACAGCGTCCCGCTGCTAGCCCATGGCTGCATCTTTTAACGCGCGGGAACATATGCAATCCCGCTCTTCTGGAATTTTTGATATTGCCCTGAAAAGAAGATTTTTCACTCTTTCATTGTTTTCTTCAAAAACCCTGACTACTTCTCCTATGGTTACCGGTTTTACCTCAGGACGTCCCTCAAGTCCTGCGTCATAATCAGTAATAAGGGAAATATTTACATAACATATTTCCTGCTCCCTTGCAAGATACATTTCGGGATACTGTGTCATATTTACAACTTCCCATCCCTGTGATGAGTACCATCTGCTCTCCGCTCTGGTGCTGAATCTCGGGCCCTGTATGACAACAACCGTACCTTCCGGATGACAATTAATCCCAAGCTCTTCTGCGCACTCAATAACAATCTTTCTCATTGTTGGACAGTATGGTTCAGCCATTGCTATATGAACCGTTTTGGGGCCGTCGTAAAAAGTGTCGATTCTCCCTTTCGTTCTGTCAATAAACTGGTCGCATACTACAAAATCTCCCGGTTTCACATGCGGCTGGAGGCTTCCTGAAGCACTGGGGGCAAAAATGCGTTTAACACCCAGTTTTTTCATTGCATAAATATTAGCCCTGTAATTAATTTTGTGCGGCGGCAGGTTATGTTTTTTCCCGTGGCGCGGGATAAAGGCAATTCTTTTCCCTTCAATTGAGCCTATTACTACTTTATCCGAAGGGGGACCATATGGCGTATCAATATTATATTCTTCTGCCTCTTTCAAAAAAGAATAAAATCCCGAACCCCCGAAAACACCTATAGTAGCTTTTTGATTGCTGCTCATGTTTTCCCTTTCATATTGTTCCTATTTTATATAATAAATTTTAAATATCTGCACATTATCTTTTTTATGTATCTGAAATAAGAATTAAAAGCCTCTTTTATTTAAAAATTTAATAAGAGACATCTCCAGACGGGCACCAAATTGACCTATTATTTCAGCTGCAATCACACTTCCCATTCTTCCGCATTTTTCAGGGCTCATTCCTCTTGCAAGACCGTGAAGAAATCCTGCTGCATAAAGATCTCCTGCTCCTGTGGTATCAATTACTTTTACATTTTTTTTAGCAGGAACCATGTTTTCCTTTCCATTAAATAAAATAATAGACCCTTTCTCTGACCTGGTTATAACACATATTTTTTTCAATTCTGCACATCTCCTGAGCGCAGAATTTAGACTTTTGACTTCAAATAATGATTTAATCTCTTCTTCGTTGGCAAAAAGAATGTCCACATGATTCCTTATAAGGTTCAAAAACCCCTCCCTGTGGCGCTCAACGCAAAAAGAATCCGAAAGGCTCAGGGAAATTTTACCTCCGGTTTTTAATGCTATTCTTATCGCTTTCTCAAACGCTTTTCTGGCTTCTTCGCTGTCCCAGAGATAACCTTCAAGATAGATAATTTCAGATTGCGAAATAACATTACCGTCAATATCATCGGGGCCCAGATATCCGGAAACACCAAGAAAAGTATTCATAGTTCTCTGGGCATCCGGGGTGGTCAGAACAATACAGCATGCAGTTGGTCTTCCGCTGTCCTTCTTCAGCATGCAATAATCAACACCCAGGCTCTTTAAATCTTCTTCAAAAAGCCTGCCCAGCATATCATCTCCCACTCTTCCTATAAAAGCTACCGGATTACCGAGAGATGCAAGAGCCGCAATAGTATTTGCAGCTGACCCGCCGGATACCTGCTTTATGGCTTTAACACTTGAGTACAGCTTCTCCATTTCAAATTCATCTACTATCCTCATTGCTCCCTTACAGAGATTGTGCTTTTTAAGAAAGGTATCTTCTATATTTACCATAACATCTACTATGGCATTGCCGATCCCCACTACTTTGTATTTCTTTGTGTGCATAAGGTGTTGTCTTTCTATCCTGCTGTTTCCTTAATTATAGTAAAAATTCTTATAAAAATAAGCTCTACCTTCCGATAACATTTAATAGAATATTAAAAATTATGTCAATTCTTATTGATTTACAATATTATTATTCTGCCCTGAATAACATCGTCTTTATAAAAAACACATTTTTAACTATAATCTTAATGATTATTTAGTAAACAGGTCCATAAAAAGAAAGGATAAAAATGTTTGAGAGTCTCGTTGTTAAAACTTCAAGAAGAGTTGAAATGATTGATATTACAAAAATTATTGAAGATATTATTGACAAAAAAAACATAGATAAAGGTATATGCTTTTTATTTGTCCCACATACAACTGCCGGCATTACCATAAATGAAAATGCAGACTTTACGGTACAGGAGGATATCAATTCAAAATTAAGCGAAGTAATTCCAATGAGCGAGAGCTATTCCCATCTTGAAGGAAACTCTGATTCACATATTAAATCAACACTTGTCGGCCAGTCTTTAAATATAATTATTGACAGAGGCAGGCCCGTACTCGGAACCTGGCAGGGTATATACTTCTGTGAATTTGACGGACCCAGAAACAGAAAACTTTTTGTCAAACTTATTAAAGGCTAGGATAAAAGACAAATTTATATAAGTTATTATATCTATATGCATATTACTTACATTATTAACAGTTTGTTTCCATAAATATATCCACCATGAATTTATTTGAACATATAAAAGAGGACCAGACTGTAGACAACACTCACGTTATTCCTCTTGCCGATAGAATGCGGCCCAGAACCCTGGATGAATTCGTGGGTCAGAAACACCTTGTGGGGAAGGGAAAGATTTTAAGTGAAATCATTGAAAACGACAGGTTATATTCAATAATTTTCTGGGGCCCCCCCGGTTCGGGGAAAACCACACTTGCTAAAATCATTGCCGAAAAGACCAAAAGCAGATTCATCTCTTTTTCTGCTGTGACTTCGGGAATAAAACAGATAAAGGAAGTTATGGAAATAGCCAGATACAACAGGCGCGAGCATAATATAAGAACAATATTATTTGTAGATGAAATACATCGTTTTAACAAAGCCCAGCAGGATGCCTTCCTTCCTTTTGTTGAAAAAGGTACCATAATCTTAATTGGTGCTACTACCGAGAATCCGTCTTTTGAGGTAAACTCTGCCCTGCTTTCAAGAACTAAAACTTTTGTGCTGTATAAACTCTCTCCTGAAGATATAAAAATTTTACTTAACAGGGCACTTTCAGACAGTGAAAGAGGCCTCGGAAAATATAATATAAAAATAGATGAAAGCACGATTGATTTTATTGCCAGGTTTTCTGACGGCGATTCAAGAATCGCCTATAATATACTTGAGCTAGCAGTAAACGCATATTCCGGAGAGAACAGGCAGAAAACACTGAAAATAAATATTTCAATGATTGAAAATATAATACAAAAAAAGGCATTACTTTACGATAAAAGCGGAGAAGAACATTATAATCTCATTTCTGCCCTTCATAAAAGCCTGAGAGACAGCGACCCTGATGCAGCAGTTTACTGGACGGTAAGGATGCTTGAAGGCGGAGAGGACCCGCTGTATATAATAAGAAGAATGGTAAGATTTGCTTCCGAAGATGTCGGTCTCGCAGACCCCCGTGCCCTGCAGGTAGCAATCTCAGCCAGGGAAAGCTTTGATTTCATCGGACCTCCGGAAGGATACCTTGCGGTTCTCGAGGCAGTGATTTACCTTGCCCTGGCCCCCAAGAGCAATTCACTCTATCTCACTTATAAAAAGGTTAAATCTGACGTTGAAGAATTTGGATCACTGCCTGTTCCCTATCATATAAGAAATGCTCCTACCCGCCTCATGAAAGAAATAGGATACAGTAAGGGGTACAAGTATGCCCACAATTACAGAGAAGCAGTGGTTAAGCAGACCCACCTTCCTGACAGTCTTCTGGAAAGAAAATATTACCAGCCTTCCGGAAGGGGCTTTGAAAAGGAGCTGGCCGAAAGGCTCAAAAATATCAACATTTTAAAGAAGAAACAGAAATAATAAATATTAATCCATATAAGATCTCCTGTTTAATTCAAACTATTTTCTACAAAGGATTCTTATTCTGCTTTATGGATATGATTTTTAACCAGTCATTATTTATTTGCGGGCTATCAGTTCTTCTGCAATCTGAATCGCATTCAGAGCAGCACCTTTTCTGAGCTGATCTCCCACTACCCACATACTGATACCATTTTTTACGGATATGTCTTTCCTTACCCTGCCGACAAATACATTATTCTTATCAGAGGAATCAAGAGTTGTTGGGTATACTGCATTTTTAAAATCATCTTTTAAAACCAGTCCATTGCCGCTGGCCAGCGCGCCTATTACTGCATCCAGCTCTATTTTGTCTCTTGTTTCAACCCATACCGCTTCGGAATGTGAAGTAAAAACGGGAACCCTTACTGTTGTTGCCGTAACCATGATTTCACTATCATTAAAAATCTTACGGGTTTCATGAACCATTTTCATTTCTTCTTTTGTATAGCCGTTATCAAGGAATATATCCACATGTGGAATTACATTGAATGCTATCTGTACCGGGAAGACTTCGCATCTAACAGCTTTTTTTCCCTCGCATATTATTTCCCTCGACTGGTTTTCAAGCTCTTTTATAGCCCTGGCGCCCGCACCGGAAACAGACTGGTAAGTGGATACGATTATCCTTTTTATCGGCGATATATCATAAATTGGCTTAAGTGCCATAACCATAATAATTGTAGAACAATTGGGATTTGCAATAATGCCGTTATTTTTAAATATATCGTCTCTGTTTACTTCAGGAACAACCAGCGGTACATCCTCTTCCATTCTGAACGCACTGCTGTTGTCTATAACCACGGCACCGCTATCAACTGCATATTTTGCATATTCTCTTGAAGTTGAAGCGCCTGCCGAAAAAAGTGCTATATCAATATCACTAAAAGAACCTTTATTTAATTCTTTTACTTCCAGTTCTTCGCCGCTAAATTTTATTTTTTTTCCTCTGGACCTGTGTGAAGCAAGCGGAACCAGATTTTTTACCGGGAATTTTCTCTCTTTAAGTATTGACAGGAATACTCTGCCTACTGCACCTGTTACTCCTGCTATAGCTACATTATATTCTCTGTTACCCATATTATTCACCCCGCTCTTTTAAAACCAGATTTTAATCTCCCTGATTACAGATTTAAATAGTCAGCTGTAACTGTAAATTCGTGAAGGATATATTAAAACAATATAGAAATAAACACAACAGTAATCTAAAGAGATATCCAGGCTTTAAAATCAGTAGAATTATAAAATATCTTCTATTTTATTTTTCAAGTTCAAAGCCGCTGTGCAGCGCTCTGACAGCTTCTTTTATTCTGCTTTTTTCAATTACACAGGAAACTCTTATAGGAGAAGTGCTTATCATCTCAATATTGATACTTTTTTCTGCAAGAATCTTAAACATTTTTGCAGCTACACCGGGATGTGACTGCATTCCTGCACCCACTATCGATACTTTCCCTACATCGGCATCCATCTCTACACGGATATTCTTTATTTTTTCTAAAACATTTTTTGCCAGGGACACATCTTCGTTTTTTATTGTAAAAGATATCGCAGCAAGATTATCCTCGCTGACATTTTGAACAATTAAATCAACATTTATATTTCTCTCAGCGAGCTTTCCAAACAGCTCCGAAGCAACCCCCGGCTTATCCTTCAGACCAAAAATTGATACCTTTACTTCTCCTAAATCGTAGGTAACACCTGTAATTACCGGCTTTTCCATTCTCGTATCTTTTTTAGACTCATCCATAACCCATGTCCCTTCAGTGTTATTAAAACTTGACCTGATATGTAATATTACATTATGTTTTTTAGCAAATTCTACTGCTCTCAGGTGAATAACTTTCGCACCCGAGGATGCCAGCTCCAGCATTTCATCATATGATACTGACCCCAGCTTTCTGGCCCCGCTTACAACATTTGGGTCAGTCGAGTATACACCTTCAACATCTGTATAAATCTCACAATACTCTGCTTTTAGCGCTGAAGCAAGTGCAACAGCGGTTGTATCAGAGCCTCCCCTGCCCAGAGTTGTAATATCACTTCTCGGATTAATACCCTGAAAACCTGCCACAATTACTATTTTATCTTTTTTTAATTCTTTTAATACTCTTTCTGTTCTGATATTTAGGATCTTGGCATTTGAATAGAATTCATCGGTTATAATTCCTGCCTGTCCACCGGTAAGAGAAATAGATCTGTAACCCCTGTTCTGAATTGCCATTGCGAGAAGAGCGCCTGATACCCTCTCACCGGTTGACATTAACATATCCAGTTCACGCCGTGATGGATTTGAAGTTATCTCATGTGCAAGGTCGATCAATCTGTCTGTAGTATCCCCCATGGCCGAAATAACAACCACTACCTTCTTGTTGTCTTTACCGCTTGCATTTATAATCCTGTCAGCAGCATTTTTTATTTTATTTATACTACCAACCGAAGTACCGCCAAATTTCAGAACTACGGTATCTTTTTTAATCCGCATTTTACATTACTCTATTTATATTTTTTTAATGTGAATCTCTTATTCTGACTCAGCCATTGCCTTATATTTATTGTATTTTTCTCCGGCTTCTTTTTCTGCTCTGGTGAAAAGCTCTTCTGCTATTTCAGGAAAAGTTTTGGTTAGAGATGCATATCTTACTTCACCCATCAGAAATTCTCTGAATGATTCTTTTGGTTCTTTTGAATCCAGGATAAATGGGTTCTCGCCGTTCTTCTTAAGCTCGGGATTATATCTGTAAAGATGCCAGTATCCTGCATCTACTGCCTGTTTTTCTCTTAATTGCGAACAGCCCATCCCCATATAAATACCATGATTAATACACGGAGAGTAAGCTATGATAAGCGACGGCCCATTATATTTCTCTGCCTCAATAAATGCCTTTAATGTTTGCTTCTGGCTGGCCCCCATCGCAATCTGCGCAACATATACATAACCATATGTTACAGCCATAAGGCCCAGATCCTTTTTCTTAATTTTTTTACCCGAAGCCGCAAATTTTGCGACCGCTCCCAGAGGAGTTGCCTTTGATGACTGGCCACCCGTGTTGGAGTACACTTCTGTATCAAATACCAGAATATTTATACCCTCTCCTGATGCAATCACATGGTCCAGCCCGCCATATCCAATATCATAAGCCCAGCCATCGCCGCCCAGGATCCATACCGACTTTTTAATCAGATAATCCTTTAGTTCGAGTATTCTGTTTTTTAGCTCATTGGCTTTGCTGCCATTGAGATCTTTCTCGAATAATTTTAATATTTTAGCAGTAGACTCCCTGCTTGCCCCCTCTTCATTTTTCCCATCAATCCATTCTTTTAAAGCCTCCTTTATTTTAGTGTCAACATTCAGCTCGTATAATTGTTTCATATAATCTTCAATTCTTGCTCTCATCTGTTTTATTGCAAGGGCCATGCCATAACCATACTCGGCATTATCCTCAAATAGTGAATTTGCCCATGCCGGCCCTTTACCTTTCGAATTAACAGTATATGGCGTTGTAGGGGCTGAACCTCCCCAGATAGACGAGCATCCTGTGGCATTGGCTATAAGCATTCTATCGCCGAATAACTGTGTGGCAAGCTTTGCATATGGAGTCTCTCCGCACCCGCCGCATGCACCTGAGAATTCAAACAGTGGTTTTCTGAACTGGCTTCCCTTTACTGTTTCTATAGACATAACATTTTCCTTGACAGGAATTTTCGATGCGAAATCCCAGTTTTCTACCTGTTTCATCTGTGAATCAAGCGGTTTCATGATAAGAGCCTTTTCTTTTGCCGGACAGACATTGACACAGTTGCCGCACCCTGTGCAATCAAGCGGACTTATCTGCATTCTGTAGGCAAACTGTTTAAGATCCTTACCCTTTGCCTCCACAGTTTCAAAATCTCCGGGTGCATCCTTTAACTCATCCTCTGTAAGAAGTATCGGCCTTATAACTGCATGCGGACATACATATGAACACTGGTTACACTGTATACATTTATCTTTCTGCCATTCAGGGACATTTACTGCAATCCCTCTCTTTTCATATGCCGCAGTTCCTGGCGGGAAAGTCCCATCCTCTGCTCCTATAAACGCACTTACAGGAATGCTATCACCTTCCTGTCTGTTCATCACTCTTAGAATATTCTTTATAAAATCAGGTTCCTGGGCACCGGCAGTATCTTCATCTTCTAAAGCATCCTTCCAGTCATCAGGAATTTTAACTTTCTCAAGCATTTCTATACCCTTGTCCACAGCCTGGTAATTCATCTTCACAATTTTTTCACCTTTGGCGCCGTATGTTTTCTCTATTGCCTCTTTAATATATTTTATCGCGTCATCAATGGGTATAACCTCTGCTAGTTTAAAGAAAGCCGCCTGCATAATCATGTTTATCCTGCTGCCCAGCCCTATCTCGGCAGCTATATCGGTTGCATCAATGATATAGAATTTTATATTGTTCCGTGACAGATATCTTTTCATACCAGCCGGCAGTCTTTCGTTTAACTCTTCTGCGCTCCACTGACAGTTCATAAGAAATGTACCACCTTTCTTTAGCCCTTTAAGCAGATCATACTGTCTGACATAAGCCTGGTTATGACAGGCTACAAAATCTGCACTGGTTATAAGATACGTGGATTTAATGGGGTGCTTTCCAAACCTGAGATGCGATACAGTAAGCCCCCCGGATTTTTTGGAGTCATATGCAAAGTAACCCTGCGCATATAAATCGGTATTATCACCAATTATTTTTATGGCATTCTTATTGGCTCCAACCGTACCGTCAGAGCCCAGCCCCCAGAATTTACACCTTATTGTTCCTTCCGGAGTAGTCTCAGTCTCTTCTTTTACCTCAAGCGAGGTGTGTGTAACATCGTCATTTATGCCTATGGTAAACCCGTCTCTGGGGTCTTTAGATTTCAGGTTATCAAATACAGCTTTTATCTGGCCCGGAGTAGTGTCTTTTGAACCAAGACCATATCTTCCGCCAACAATAACAGGTCTTTTCCCGGCATTAAAAAATGCATTTTTAACATCAATGTAGAGGGGCTCACCACCGGCACCCGGTTCTTTTGTTCTATCAAGAACCGCAATTTTTTTAACAGTTTCCGGGATTGAATTCAGGAAAAACTCTTTATAGAAAGGTCTGTAAAGGTGTACTTTAACCACTCCCACCTTTTCTCCTGCTTTATTCAAATACTGCACAGTTTCATCTATTGTATCGGTAACAGACCCCATGGCTACTATTATATATTCTGCATCTTTAGGACCCACATAATTAAACGGCCTGTATTCCCTTCCTGTTAGCTTGCTTATTTTATCCATATACTCAACAACTGTTTGCGGAACTTTTTCATAAAACCTGCTTGAAGATTCTCTTGCCTGGAAGAATATATCAGGATTTTGCGCCGTACCTCTTGTAACCGGATGCTCTGGGCTCAAAGCTCTTTCTCTGAACTGCTTCAATGCATCCTCGTCAAGAAGTTTTTTAAAATCTTCATATTCGATTACCTCTATTTTCTGGATCTCATGTGAACTTCTAAAGCCGTCAAAGAAATGAAGGAAAGGCACTCTTGATTTTATTGCACTCAGGTGCGCCACACCGCCAAGATCCATAATTTCCTGTATTGAACCTGATGCAATAATCCCAAAACCTGTTTGCCTTACTGCCATAATATCAGAGTGGTCACCAAAAATAGAAAGGGCATGCGTGGCAAGAGTTCTCGCACTCACGTGGAATACACCAGGAAGAAGCTCTCCTGAAATTTTATACATATTTGGAACCATCAAAAGAAGCCCCTGTGATGCCGTAAAAGTTGAAGTTAGAGAACCGGCTGCAAGTGAGCCATGCACCGCTCCTGATGCACCTCCTTCAGATTGAAGTTCGCTTACACTTACCACCTGACCGAACATGTTCTTTTTCCCATGGGCTGCCCATTCATCAACATATTCGCCCATTGGAGATGATGGAGTAATTGGGTAGATTGCAGCTACCTCAGTAAAGGCATATGCAACGTATGCAGCTGCCATATTTCCATCCATTGTTTTCATTTTCTTCATTGTTAATCTACTCCTTTAAGTTTAAATTTCCTATATTTTCTCTGTATTTAAAAGTTTAAAAATAAATTTTCCGGATTTATTTATGCTTAATAATAAAATTAAATTAAAGATTTAACCGCTACATTGAATTATCTTTTCAAACAACAATAAAATCACTGAATTATAGCACATTTGTTTTCTTTTTTTAATAAGATTAGATACATAATCCGGTGTTATTGCGACCCCGTAAGGGTTAAAGCTCTCTTCTATCAGATATTGCCCTTCCTATTGTTACTTCATCCGCATATTCGAGATCGCCACCCACAGGCAGCCCGCTTGCAAGTCTTGTAACTTTAATTCCGAGAGGCAATAATATCTTTTTTAGATATACTGCAGTACTTTCACCTTCAACAGTAGGATTTAATGCTATTATTATTTCATCAATATTATTTGTTTTTATACGTTCCAGTAATTTAGGTATCCTGATTTCTTCAGGACCGATATTTTCTATAGGGGATAACAACCCTCCAAGAACATGATAGAGCCCTCTGTACTCCCCCGTTTTTTCAATAATAACAATATCGCTTGCTTCTTCTACCACGCATATCTTTTTCCTGTCTCTGGACTCATCCCTGCAAATATAACAGACATCTTCTTCAGTCAGGCCATAGCATTCAGTGCAGAACCTGACCTTTTCCTTCATTTCAACAAGGCTCTGTGAAAATTTTAAAATATCACTCCGGGAGAGTTTAAGTAAAAAAAATACAATTCTTTTTGCTGATTTGGGACCAATTCCCGGAAGTTTTTTGAATTCTTTTATTAAATTTTCAACACTCTTAATATATAACGCCATTTATAATCCAAAACCAATCATCTATTAAACCAGGCCTGATTATTAATATAAATTTTTTGATAAATAAATAAATTAAAATCCACTAAAATTTTTATACCGGACTAAAACAATCCCGGTATGCCAAGCCCTCCGGTTAACGCCGCCATTTTATTTTTGGCTTCGTTTCTGGATTGTTTTATAGCATCATTAACAGCAACCATAGCCATATCCTCAACCATTTCCATATCATCCGAACCAACCATTTCTTTATTTATTTTTATCTCTAAAACTTCCTGCTCACCGTTTACTTTTACTTTTACTGCACCTCCGCCTGCAGAAGCTTCAAATTCCATCTCCTTTAGCTCCTTCTGTATCTCTGCCAGTTTTTGCTGCATGATCTTTGCCTGCTTCATCATATTCCCATAGTTAAAACTCAATTTTTACTCCTTTATATTAAATTTTTTTTCAAAATAGCCGAGAACATCATCTCCGGATGCAGCTCCGTCACTTTCCCCGGTATTTACTTTTACAGGCTCTGGATTCTCTGGATCCTTATCATTGCCCTTTTTATACTTTCTGCTTTCAGCTGCTTTTTTACCGGTGCTGTTTCCGGTATCATTTTTTATATTGCTTTTATTGTTTTTCTTTTTAATTTCAAATTTAATTTTAAAACTTTTACCCGTTATTTCTTTTATAACATTCGATATCAGCTCTGAATTGCTATTTTTATTAAGGTTATCTTTGTGCCATTCTTTTTTTTCGCCCAGACTAAAGTAGAGTACATTATTTTCTATTCTATCAGGCCTGGCTTCAGCAAACATAGCGTAAACTGAAATTTTTTTCTTTTTTAAGCTCTGGGAAATTTTTTCTATATTGTCGTTAATCAAATCAATCCCGCTATCTTCATCACCGCCAGTTTCATTATCTTTCTCATCTTTATCAGCACCTTCTGTATCTTTTTCCTTATAATTTTTCTCAACTCTGCCGCTATCTACCCTGTGTTTGCTGCTAACTTCAACCTCATTTACCATTTTATCAATTTCATCAGTATTGATTATATCAAAATCCTCTTCCTCTCCTTTATAAGCTTCCTTACTGGTTTTATTTCGGCTGATATAAAATTCTTTTATATCATTTTTTATTGAATTAATTTTTTCAACCTCTCTTTTTAGAGATTTAATCTGTGCCTCAATAGCCGGTGTTCTCCCTCCCATTTCTGTCTTATCTTCAATTTTATGATTAATAGCTTTAACCACCGAGGATTTAAAAAACACTTTTAAATCCTCACCCCATCTGGCCTGTTTGAGCAAATCCGTAAAAAGTTCCATATAAAATTCTATCTCCTCTTTGTCCATTTCTCCGGCCTGTTTTAAATATTTTTCCCTGTAGTCTTCTCCTATATTAACAATTTCAAAGGGACTGGAATAGTTTTTAATGACATATAAATCATAGAGATGGTCTATTAACTCTGATATGAATATTCTAAGATTCTGATTAGTGCCTATAATTTTATTTACCAGAAGCAATCCTTCTTTTAAACTCTTCTTAATTAAAATATCTGTAAATTTAAATAGCAGATCCAGATCTGTAATGCCCAGAAGCGATATTACATCCTTAGCATCAATTTTATCCTCGCCAAATGCCGCTAGCTGCTCAAGGATGCTATCGGCATCTCTCAGGCTTCCATCGGCATACTTAGAAATCAATCCTATAGCTGCATCACTTATTGTAACTTTTTCACTTCTGGCGATGCTTCGCAGCCTTTCCTTTATTTTATCCATCGGTATGGGCAGGAAATCAAATCTCTGACACCTTGATAATATTGTTGGGATTACTTTGTTTGGTTCCGTGGTTGCCATTATAAAAAGCGCATGCTCTGGAGGTTCTTCCAGAACTTTAAGAAGAGCATTGAATGCTTCTGTCGTAAGCATATGAACCTCATCAATAATATAAATCTTTTTGCGGAGCACATTGGGAAGATACTTTACTTTCTCTCTCAGTTCCCTTATCTCATTTATTCCGCGATTCGAAGCAGCATCAATTTCAACTACATCCACGCTGGAGCCGTTGGAAATACTCACGCAGTTATCACACTTATTACAGGGATCAGGCGTAGCGCCTTTTACACAGTTTAGAGCTTTTGCCAGTATGCGCGCGGTTGATGTCTTGCCTGTGCCCCTGGGGCCGCAGAAAATATAACAGTGCGATAGTCTATTATTAGATATAGCATTCCTGATGGTCTGTATATTATGTTCCTGGCCGATTATTTCTTTAAAATTTTGCGGTCTCCATTTTCTGTAAAACGAAATATAGCTCATAGTAGTAAAATTCTTTCAATCACTAATAAATGACCGTGCCGCAGATTTCGATTCATAATAATAAGTGCTGCCGGTACAGCTGGCTCCAGCCAGGTTTCCCTATGGCACCCGGAAAATGTTACTTACCGCTGCTTCCTTTCGGATCTGACGGGGTTTATAACCATCCGCCGCACAGGACCCGGCCTTCATCGCTACTTATACAGGCGCTAATCCTTACCATTATAAACCTCATATCTGTTAATCGGCCTCACTATAGCGGATTGTGAGTTACAGGGCACCGCTGGCTCCCCGCCTGGCACGGCCAATTTGATTATATAAAATTAATCAAAAAAATAAAACCGGCTGTTATGCAGTATTTAAAATAAAAGCAATTGTTGAAGATTTAATTTAAAATACTAGAATTTTTCCGAAAAATTATCGGCTGTATTTTTAGACTGCCGATAGCAGTATCCTTACCTTTGTCACAATTTTCATCATTAAGACCCGGTATAAATAAGAATCGTTTGCAAACGTTAAGTTTATAATTATCTATTTTGCTATCTCCAGTATTTTAAGCACTTCGTCTTTACCCAGTTCCACAAAATTGCCCACGGGTCCCATTTCAGTGCATTTCTCAGCCATCTCTTCCAGCCTGTCATAAGGGATACTTGCTTCTTTTAATGTAACAGGCAGACCGGTTTCTCTAAAAAAGTCTTCCATTCTTTTAATTCCGGCAAGAGCTGCCTTTTCCATATCATTAAAATCCGGTTCTACGTTCCATACCCTGACCGCAAATTGTGCAAACCTTTCAATATCATTTTTATACACATATTTCATCCAGGCAGGAAAAATTACGGCCAGACCTGCACCATGAGCAAGATCGTATATCCCGCTTATCTCCATTTCTATTTTGTGTGAAGCCCAGTCGCCAATCCTTCCGGTTCCAAGTGAGCCATTATGGGCTATTGTCCCCGCGTACATCAGTTCTGCCCGGGCTGCATAATTTTCGGGTTCTTTTAACGCTTCATAAGTATTATTTACAACAGTTTTTAATGCAGCCTCACACAACCTGTCAGTAAGCTCAGCATTCTTTACCCTGGTGAAATACCTTTCCATTATATGAGCCATCATATCAGTTGACCCGCATGCTGTCTGGTAAGGAGGCAGGGTAAAGGTAATTTCGGGATTCAATATGGCAAACTCCGGCCGCAGCAGTTCGGAGGTAAATCCTTTCTTATACATACCGTCCTCATTTGTGACTACCGAGCTATTACTTGATTCACTTCCTGATGCAGGAATTGTAAGGATCACACCCACAGGAATTTTTTCTTTCATTTCAGCTTTTTCAATAAAAAAGTCCCAGACGTCTCCGCTGTAGGGTACTCCGGATGCTATTGTCTTTGCTGAATCAATTGCACTCCCCCCGCCTACTGCAAGAATTATATCTATTTTTTCTTTCCGGCATATATCAATTCCTTCTCTAACCAGAGATAGCCTTGGATTGGGCCTGACACCTCCAAGCTCAATTACCTCAAGCCCCTCATCCTTTAATGATTTTAAGACCCTGTCATAAAGGCCATATTTTTTTATGCTTCCTCCGCCATAATGAAGCAAAACTTTTTTACCGTACTTAGCCGTTTCACTTCCAACCTTATTTTCTGTGCCTTTCCCAAAAATTATTTTCGTGGGACTGCTATATACAAAGTTCTCCATCTCGCCTCCATCTGGTAATAAGATAATTATTTTCGTAAAATAATCAATTTTATATAATATAAAACTCTTATTGCATCCAGTTATTAACAAATTTTAAATTTATCTGTTTATTCATTATAGCGATTATACCAGTTCATTAATAGTTCTTCCCGTGATGGAAATATATCTTAAAATCTACTTTTTTCTCCAGGCAAAATTTTCTTATATCGTGTTCAACCTCATCCCAGTACCCGCTTCCGGAAAAGTATATACGTTCGTATTCTGGCAGTAAACGCCAATGTTTTTCTTTGAGCCAGTTTTTTACAGAATTCCATATCGTGCCTTTTATATTGAGATTTTCAAACATATAAAAGTCTGTAAAACCTTTAGTGCTGAGCACAATATCTTTCCAATCAGTAAGAAACGGAAGAATTGGACCGATGAAAACATAGGTTTCTATTCCTGCTTCTTTTAATTTTTTTAGTGCGTCTATTCTTTTTTGAACCGGTGAAGCAGAAGGTTCAATTTCTTTTCTCAGGCTATCATCCATTGTGGTTATCGTTAAGCCTGCCTGGCACTTTTTAAACTGCCCCAGCAGGTCTATATCCCGCAGGATTAAATCTGATTTGGTCTGTATTCCGAGGTCCGGCTGCAGGGGAGCTAGCTTTTCCAGTATTCTGCGGGTCAGCCTGTATTTTCCCTCCAGTGGATTGTATGGGTCCGTAACCGATGACAGGTAGATTGTCTTTCCTTTGTACTTCTGCGTTTCTTCCGGAATGAGCCCGGGTGCATTTATCTTTACATCAATAAATTTCCCCCAGGATTCCGTATGATTTGTAAATCTTTTCATAAATCTGGCATAACAGTACAGGCAGGAATGAATACACCCAACATACGGGTTTATAACATACTCCGTACCGGGCAGATTTGATTTTGCTATTATTGACTTTGCCTTTATTTCACGTATTTTAATCATTAATATGAGATTATCTTTACTAAATTCAGAGATCATCTAAAAATATTTACTATTTTATATATGCACTTCTTTCTTTTTTACTCTTTTTCCAGTCTTTCTATTAAAGATGTGTACTTTGCCTGTTTGCTTCCAGCACTCACAGACATGGCAATGGCCAGGGCTTCGGCTATCTCTTCTCCTGAAGCTCCGGCTTCAACTGCTTTCCGGTAATGATATTCAATGCAGGGAATACAGTCGGCCATTACTGAATCAGACAGGGCGATGAGTTCCTTAATTTTGCTGCCCAGGACACTGGGCCTGTAAACAGCATCAGCAAACTTAGCATAAAGTTCATTGATTTCTTCCGGTATAAACATCTCTACCTCCTTAAAGTTCTGATTTAATGTTTACTTCTATTTTATATAAAATATAGAATTGTTATCAATAAGTTCCATTTTAATTATAAGTTTCTGCATGAAGGGGTACTTATCTATTTCACGGTATGACATCCGGTTTAGAAATTCTAAAAGAGGAATCACTTCCTCGTATCCATATGCATTGGCAATATTAACCCTGTTTTTCTCAAGATCGATTCCTGTAACCACAGAAGCATGAAAATCATAGAAGGGCTCATTGTAAGGATTCAGGGAACCTAAAAAAACCGGTACCGGAATATTCCTTACAAGCTGCTCATGAATTGCTTTAATCAGTTCAGAATCATCCAGTCCGCCTGCGTACTCTATCTTGTATTCCGGTAACTCAAGAGTTAGATACTTAAGAAATCCGTCATAATTCATCCCGCCTTTTTCCGGAATGCTGTACTTTATAATTAATTCTTCCGGGGATACTTCCCCTCCCTTTAAATATGAAACGACCGTACTTATTGCTGTAATTCCACAGGTTGAATCATCGGGCTGGGTATAAATTTTTACTCCTTCTATGCATACTAACCGTGGTTCTAATTTGTTTATATCTCCCGAAAGATGAGTTAAGTCAGTAAGAGGTTCTATCCTTTTACTGACAATAAAAATACCAAAAATTAAAATACTTAAAAGAAGCAGAAATATTATTGATTTAGCCAGAATTAACCACTTCTTCTTTTTCATTTTTTATCCTTATTTTTTTAATTCTGCAAGAAGAATTCCAATATTCAAAAAAATCAATTAATTATAATTACAGGAATTCATTTTTTACAATTATTTGAACTTAAAAAATTACTAATATAATGCATCAGTACTGTATACCGTCTAAATTTTTCTTCCTCTGGCAATAATACGATAACCTTTTCCCCCAGTAATATTTTTCTTTAAATTTTATGCCCGATACTCTTTTCTATATCTTCTATCTTCATTCCGGTTTTTCTGTGTAATTCCTCCTTACTTAACCCCGATTCAACTAGCCTGTTAAGAAAAGTGTTTAGTCTCTCCCCGACTTCAATGATATTGGAATCATAGTCATAAAACCTTATTGTCCTCTGCCCCCATGGCTCTTCATGTGTATCGTGCAATTTCTTTATATTATTTTCTTTTATAATCTGCTCAATTCCTGCCATATTATCAGTTTCAAAATATAATTCCGACCTGTTTCCACTGATTATTTCTTCTTTACCGATACTTTTTACTATTATATTATTTTCATCTATTTCCCAGAGTGTTATTCCGGATTTTAAAATAACATTTTTGCCCATATCTATTTCCACAGGTATTGATAACAGATTGCAATAAAAATGCTTTGC
>CAZTUA010000010.1:0-6870 GCA_964616545.1 uncultured Actinomycetota bacterium
TAAATTATTTTTAATAAAATACATAATAAAGAATAAAATTATCTTAAATATCAGGGTAACCTGGCTCTTTATAATTAAAGATAGGATTGCCCATGCACAAGCCAGTAATGCATTTGAAAAAATGCTTACAATTATTTATAATCTTAACTTCACTGCAGATTACAACACCTGAAGTAAGCTCCCCGGATACCATATAAGTTTGCCTCTAATCGCACCATACGGGCTTGAATTAATATTTCATATAATCACTTTGACCGCTTCTCCCCTGCCCTTTTCATCTGATATATTATTCATATTAGATTATGAATAATCATTAAAAAAATATGGAAATTTAATTTATATGGAAAATAGAGATTAGAATAGCAGATATAATCTGTAGCAATTACATGTATATTTACGCAATTACTTATTTAAATATTTAAATAATAAACTGTGATAATCCTTTTTATAGAATAATTTTACATTTATATCCGGATATATTTCTTTTAATTTTTTTATCTTGTAATTTTTTTTAGTTACAAGTTTCTGATTCAGTGTTGTCAATTCAATATAAAGATCCATATCCGGAAGGTAGAAATCGGGAGTAAAACATACATCGGGATTGCCTGTACTGTTAAACTCGAGAACAAAAGTTGTTGGCTCGTACTCCCACTTTATTCTATAAAAATCCAGTATTTTTGAAAATTCTTTTTCACTTTTATGGGCAAATTTTATATTTCCTTTTTTCCCGCTTTTCTTAAAATCATACTTCAGATTTTCCCTGTCTTTTAATAGATTTTTTCCCATAAATACCCTTTATCCCTCCGTTTAATTATTAAAATATTCCCGATTAATATAATTCACCGGCTTTTTTATCTTTCTTTTTTTCACCATCATTTTTAAATAAATGTTTTTCTATATCCCCGCTAAGGTCCAGATATACCCTGCCCAGGGCAATTCCAAACACACCCTGCCCGCTTTTTAATGTGTCTATTATTTCTCTGTCAGAATTACATGCGTAAACCGTATTGCCATCAGATATTAATGTAAGCTTAAGAAAACCGTTATTACCGGAATGGGTGTTGTTATCATATTCATCAAGATATTTTTTTGTTTTCCTGAGCTTCTGAAGGCTTATTCCGGCCTCTATTAATTTTTTTATAACCTTGAGTTTCATTAAATCATCGAAGCTGTACATTCTCCTGCTTCCGCATCCTTCTGCTCCATTTATGGAAGGTTTTATGAAGTCTGTTCTGTCATAGTAGTCAAGCTGCTTGTATGTAATTCCGATTATTTTACAGACCTGGCTGGAACTATAAATTTTCTTTATTACGTCATCCTGCATTTACGGCTCAAACACCTCTAGTAATTATATTTTGCATATTGCACTATTATAATTTTAATTACATCATTGTAATTACATCAATGTAATTTTAAGATTTAAATACACCAAAGTCAATATGTAATATAAATAGCCGGTTTATTTTATCCCCGTTATATAATTATATTCACAAAACAGCCATAGAGTTCCATTAAGAAGAAAAAGAGAATAAAAAGGATTAACCGGAAATAGAATGATAAATGCGGTTCTTATCTTACCATTATAATATGTTTGATATTTTACTTATTAAATTTAAAATCTTCCGGCTCTATATGATTGAGAAAATCTTTAAACTTTTTCACTTCTTCGTCTATTGACTGTATCCTGAGACCGCCGGATTCCAGGACATGTTTTGAAACAAAAATATCACATTTTATCCTTACAGCTGTGGCAATTGCATCGGACGGCCTTGAATCTATTCTTATAATCTTCTTATCTTCGCCCTTAATATTTATTATGGCATAAAATGTATTGTCTTTTATATCGGTTATTTCTATATTATCAATGCTTATATTTAAATTATTAATTATATTTATTATCAAATCATGCGTCATGGGCCTTGGTGTTTTTATATTTGACAATTCAAGAGCTATGGCTGATGCTTCATACGGGCCGATCCATATAGGCAGGTATCTGTTTCCTTTCTCTTCTTTAAGAAGCAGAATTGGCTTTTGAGAAGGAAGCTCTATTCTTACACCTTCAAGATTCATTTTTATTAAATCAGAATCTTTTCTGTTACCCATAAAAAACCTTAATAAAATTTATTCCAGGTTAAAATATCTGTCACTAAGATTCATTATATAATACATGAAAACATAAATCGATATCATAGAACTATTTACCGGGTATATAGCGATTTATTAATTTCCTGCAAAACTCGATTTATGCTTTATAAGCAATAAGGTAAAAATTTAATAATTTGTATAATTTTTAAAAAACTTATACAGTGGAGCTGCTTTTAAGAGATTCTATATCTTTTTTTACCGCATCAAACTTTAATTCATATATAGATTTCAGGTTCCTGAATTTTTGTTTATAATCAAGACCATACCCGACTATATACTGCTCCCCTATTTTATAACCTATATATTTAATATCTATATCTGCTATTCTTCTTATATCCCTGTCCAGCAGTGTGCATACTTCAAGGCTTTTCGGAAACCTTGATTTTAAATTTCTCAGAAGATAACTTATGGTTAATCCTGTATCAATAATATCTTCAACAATAAGCACATCCTTGCCCTCTACGGATTCATCAAGGTCTTTTGTGATTCTTACCACACCTGTAGAAGTATCGCTTATACCATAGGCAGAAATACCCATAAAATCAATGCTGAGAGGCAGTTCAATCTCTTTGATTAAATCAACAAGAAAAATGACTCCCCCTCTTAAAATACAGACCAGGAGAAGACTTTTATCTTTATAGTCTCCTGTTATTTCTTTTCCCAGTTCGGAAACTCTTTTTCTTAAAACTTCTTCAGGAAACAGCTCTTTTCCTATTACTGGATTTTTTACAAGTTCTTTTTCTGTTTTCTTATTCAATTTATTATCTGAGTAAATAAAATTACCTAAAAAACACTTCCGGATAGACAGCCGTCTAAAAAATTTTTATAAATAATTACTTTATGTATCTGTATCCTCTGGATCAGTACATCAGTCTTGACGTGCTCTGTATCATTGCCACCCAGGTTGAGCCTCTGTTAAATAACATTAGATTTCCGTTGTTATCCTTATATTTAAAGGGGTCTAAAATAGAAGTCCTTTCCCAGGTCCCTTCTATTACATTACCGTCAATAAAGTAAAATGCTTTTCCTATATCACCTGTTCCTGTAGTCCTTACTACCATATGTCCTGCTTCATCAATCGGACCCTCTATATCTGTTATCATGACTATGACGTTGTTTACAGCTATATGCCTGCCCGTTTCATGGTCCGTATGAAGAGAACCAGCAAGATATCTTTGGTAATTATTTTCATTTTCGTTATACTTGAAGTCAACTTTAAATCTATTATCTGAAAAATCAATTGTTATATCCGAAACGTCTCCCCTTTCCGATTCAACAGCATCCGCTTTAAATCTTAAAGGAGACTGACCGCCATCAAGAGAATATCCGTGTTTGACTGCATCTTCTTTTATTTTAACAGTGGACATAAAAGCAGTATGCGCTGTATCTTCACCAGGTTCAATTCTGCTGTAGTCTCTCCAGCCCGAATCGGTGTATGGAACATAAGCATCACTGTTCCCGTCAAGAAGATCCATATGCATAAGTTTTAGAGTTTCATAAGCATCGGTGTATGTACCCCAGAATGTATATACAGGGTCAAAGCCCCTTGCTATTTCTGCATAATAAATTCTTGCACTTCTCATAGGTCCAACTATTTCTGCATCGTAAGAAGAATATATAGCCACATATCTTGTGATTCCTGCCTCATCCACTACTTCAAAAACTATATCAGCAAGATGTAAACCAGATTGAGGTCTTGCAGGTATATTATTGTCTACCATAAATGCTAATGGTCTACTGTTAGCTACTATGTCCGAGATTTCAAGTCCGCTCAAAATATTAATATTTCCCGTTATTTCTACGCCTGCAATTTTATCTTCTTCATCCTCTCCGGGTTCTTCTTCAATATCTTCCCCCTCTTCCTCAGTTTCTGAAATAACAGGCTGTTCATCAGTAACTTCTCCGCCCATGCAGCCAGTAAAAATGAAAAATGATAAAGTAGTTACAGCCAGCAGCATGGTTATAAATAAAAGTGAAACATTGCGGGTTATATTTTTTTTAAAATTCAATTTTATTACCTCCATAAAACTTTAAAGCTTTTTTCTTAATATTAAATTTCTAACTATTATAGTTAGAAATATTAAAAAATAAAATACTATCACGGATATTATTATATAAATGGTTTTTCCGGATTCTTCTTCTGAAAGTTCCTGGTAAATATATCCACTCTCTATATTTTCATGTGATATTAAATCAATTTCCTTTATTTTTTTCCCATTTATCAATATATCCATGGAACCTATTGCTTCATTTTTCCTAACAGGCAGTGTTATATCTTTTACTACTCTGTTCCTGGTATCTACTACGTCACTGCTTATATTTATAAGGTCAACATAATCAGTTTCAGGGTATAAATCTATATCAAGCACCGTATGGCTTCCTGCAATAACTGTAACTGCCGGTTTCCCGGAGTCCACAACTTTTGTATATTTTAGATTATCGTAAGCCCAGCTCAGCAATTTTAATGCGTCATCATTTCTTTCTTCCAGTGTTTCATCTTTCAGAATCACAGTTACGAGCTTTAAACCATCTTTTTCCGAAAAAAGCGCTATGCAACAGCCTGCATTGTTTGTATAGCCGGTTTTTATTCCTTTTACATAATTATATTCCAGAAGATTATTGGTATTCTGAATTTCAATTTCTTCTTCATTCCTTTTAATAATATCGGTTTTTGTCCCAACTATTTCACTGAATAAATCATTTTTCATGCAGTAAGCCGCTATTTTTGCCAGGTCCGCAGCGGTAGATTTATGGTCCGGGAATTCGCTGTCCAGACCGTTTGTGTTCCGGAAAAACGTTTCATATGCACCTATTTCCATAGATTTTTCATTCATCAGTTTTATAAATTCTTCTTCGCTTCCTGAAATATATTCTGCCAGCGCAACTATGGCATTATTATGCGAACATATAAGGGATGACTTAATGAGATCTAAAAGAGTGACTCTATCACCCGTTCTAAATCTGAAAGCAGAATGGTTTCTCCCTGAAGCATTTGCAGGTATCCTGACAACCTCTTCAAGGTCATCTATATTTTCAATGGCAACAATTGATGAAAGCATCTTTGTTAGACTTGCCGGATATAATTTTTCGGATGAATTTTTTTCCCATAAAATATCACCTGTTTCATAATTAACAATAACCGCAGACTCTGCCGATATATCAATTTCTTCATTATATATAGCATTATAGGTTTCACAGAAAATTTTTCCGGGTATTATAAAAAGAAAAATAGCAGACAAAAAAAAGAAAATTAAAAAATATAAAATTAAACGGTATATTTTTAATTTTCTTTTTGTTGGGATAGACGAAATTCCAGTTATCATTTATGTTTTTCCAGAAACTTCCTGTTCTCTTTTTTTACCAAAAGTTCTTGAAAATCGCAGAGCAATCTTTCAAGTTTGTTTATGCTCTTAACTGCCCTTGCATGAGCGTCTTTTTTACCTGACATAATTAAAGGAATAGTAATTTGTTGTATAAAAGCCGATTGACGGTTTGCAAAATTTTCAAATAATTTAAGGTGTTTTACATGAATTCCATATTTTGAAAGTTCGCTTACAATTTTTAGAACTTCAACCTCGTGTGCATCAATGAGGTACTTACCATTTTCTTCCTGCCAGTCAACAATATCATTCTCAATTAATTCAGTGATAAAGGTCTGGGGTAATTTAAATTTTTTGCTTATATCACTAGTTGAATATAATTTCTGTTCATGGTCAGCCTTATATTCCACCCCTAATTTAAGCTGAAGATTTTCAATTGAATAATATCTTTCACTCAGAAATTTTTTATAATCCCTGGATTTTAACTTTTCTTTTATAATACCAAGAGGCATATAATAATCTTTCTGCATTTTTAATATAAAATTTAACTTTTCTATGTCCTCTCCATAATAAACCCTGTATTTATTTTCCTCTCTTTTAGGCTTAATCAGCCCCTCGGATTCCAGGAACCTTAGCTTGCTGCTGCTCAGGTCAGGGTACATTTTCTTTAAGTTTTTTACCACCCTGCCTATTGTAAGATATTTCTTTTCTGAAGTTTTTCCAGAGGTTCTATCTTTCATTCAATCTTTACTTATTATTTATTAATTATTATTAATTAGCTGGACCTGTATTGAAGAATAGAAATATATACTTTCCTATCTGAACTCTATCCATATTTTTCAGTACCGCGTTTTCAACTATTTTACCATTTAGATAACTTCCGTTCAGGCTTTCAGAGTCTTTTACCCTGAAATCTTCACCTGATTTCACAATCACTGCATGCTTCCTGGAAACAGTTATATCGTCAAGAAATATATCTGATTCAGGATTCCTTCCTATGGTAAGCTCAGACTTGTTTATAAAGAATTTATCCCCGACATTTGGACCTTTTATTATAACAAGACCGCTCTTCCCCGGGGGTATTTTCTTTATCTCTTCAAGTATATCTGAAGATATATCTTCAGTATATTCAATTGCCCTTTCCTTTATTGATTCTGTTTTATTTTCTTTATATCTGGATTCCATTGTCCTATTTTTTAATTAAATTATTATATTTTAATGTTTTAATTAATAAAATATATATTTAATGGTCGGGACGAGAGGATTTGAACCTCCGACCCCCAGTACCCCATACTGGTGCGCTAGCCAAACTGCGCCACGTCCCGTTTCACTCTATTCTTAGATTATACAAATGATTGTTAAAGATATCAATTTAATTAATAACTTAAATCTCAGATTTAATCTT
>CAZTUA010000011.1:0-4960 GCA_964616545.1 uncultured Actinomycetota bacterium
CCTCCCTCTCCGCCATAAAATCAATAAAGCCTGCATGTCTGGATGAAGTTATGCTATGTAAAATATGCCATAAGTGCATATTTTACGGGATTTGAATAGACGGACTGAGTCGAAGACGAGGGAGTCCGCGGCTCTGCAGCGAGCGAAGCGAGACGGAAGACCAAATCCCTCCCTCTCCGCCATAAAGTCAATAAAGACTGCATGTCTGGATGAAGTTACAGGTTTGTGCGGTCCTAAATCAGGAAGATTACACCACTGCCATATAGTGAATCTACTGGACAGATTATTAGATATTATTCTTCTCCAGTAACTCAAGAAAGATATTGACGATATCAGGGTCAAATTGAGTGCCCCGGTATTTTTTTAATTCTCTTATTATTTCTTTTTTTGTCTTTCTTTTTCTGTAAGGCCTATCTTTTGTCATAGCGTCATAAGAATTAACAAGAAATGATATTCTTGAGAGTATGGGTATGTCTTCACCCTTTATTCCTCTCGGGTAGCCGCTACCATTATACCATTCATAATGAGAAAGTACGGCTTCAGATATAGGCTTGAGGACATTTGACGATTCTGCGATCCGATATCCCAATTCAGGAAGCTTTTTAACCAGAGCCCACTCATCTTTGGTTAATCTTCCAGGTTTTGCCATTATCTCATCGGCAAGTGCAAGCTTTCCTATATTGTAAACATCCATGAGCAATTTTAACTCTTCCAGTTTTGTGGTTGAAAGATTAAGTCTCTTTCCAATAAGTAACGCAAATTTTCTCAGTTTGACACTGTGTTCGTTACTGTTATATTCTGACTTCTTCAAGTTCTCTTTGAGTGAACTTATGATAATTTCATTGGTGGTTTTGCTTTCCGCCATTTTATTCTTGTACATTTTATCTTCAGCATCTTTTAATATATCATCTATATCTTTTGAATGAGTTCTTTTTGTTGCAATACCAAGCGAAATGCTCAGAGGTATATCTGCAGTGCTTCTTTCCCTGCATAACTTTTTTATTCTTTTTACAATATTCCGGGCATCTGTGCCTGTTGTTTTGGGCAGGATTGCTATAAACTCATCTCCTCCCCATCTTGATAATATATCCTCTT
Organism: uncultured Actinomycetota bacterium; assembly: GCA_964616545.1. GTDB lineage: Bacteria > Actinomycetota > Humimicrobiia > Humimicrobiales > Humimicrobiaceae > JAQVEM01. The sequence goes on from CAZTUA010000011.1 coordinate 1,096, forward strand.
CTCTGAATGAATCTTTTAGAATACCGGCTATCTTCTTTAAAAATTCGTCTCCCTTTAGATGTCCGTATGCATCATTTACTACCTTCAGCCCATTCACATCTCCCATTACAATTGTAAGGGGAAACTGTCTTGGCGTGTCAAGCCTGTTTATCTCTTCCTCAAAATATGCTCTGTTGTAAAGGCCTGTAAGGGTATCATGGAAGGATAGGTATTTTACTTTTTCTTCTGCCTTCTTTTTATCTGTTACGTCTCTTGTTATACCGAACGTTCCAATTATGTTACCGTTTTCATCGTACCAGGGCATTTTTGAAGTTGATGCCCATCTGTCAGCTTTATCCTCGAAAGTTTCTTTTTCTTCAAAATCTAGTATTGAATTACCTGTCTTTATAATGTTTTGCTCGTCCTCATATGCCTGTTTTGCGTGTTCTTCACTGAAAATATCAAAATCAGTCTTGCCTACAGCATCTTCCGGTATGTCCATTCCAAATTTTTCTGCACATGCTTTATTAATTCTTACAAATCTGCTCTCTCTATCTTTGAAGAATATGCTTTCTGAAATATTATTCATTAAAGCACTAAAGAAATTTCTCTCTCTTCCCAGAACACCATTTTCCTCCTGCTTCCTTCTGGTTATATCTCTTGATATGCCCATGGTCCCCATTATCTTCCCGTTTTTGCCGTACCATGGTATTTTACTGGTACTCATCCAGTATTCTTTACCTCTGTATAATACCTTTTCAACCTTATCAATAATGGGCTTGCCGGTTTCCATTACTTTTTTTTCATCTTTAAAATAATTTTCTGATTTATCCTGCGGGAAAAAATCAAAATCTGTCTTTCCTATAAAATCTTCTGGCTCTTTCTCTGAAAATTCAGCCTTGGCTTTATTTACCATTATGAACCTATTTTCTCTGTCCTTTATATAAATATGATCCGGGATATTGTTTATAAGGCTCTGAAATAAATCAGACTGTTCCATGGTATTATAAAAAATATTATTATTTTTATTGCTGGTGAGAATTTTATTAATATCGGCCTTATTTGATTTTTTACTGGCCATTTGACTCCTTTTGTATGCATGAAATTTATTTTATTGTAATTTTCTGCTTACCTTTTCTATAAAAAAATATTATAAACATTATAGACCATCTCTTTAACTTTTTGTATATATATAAAAGCATTATATAAAAAATTTAATGTATACCTTTTAAGCCAAAATTACTTCGAGTTCATCCTGCTGCGGAGTATACAAAACTGGTTAAAAAAGATATACTTTTACGGGTGTAAGTATAAAATTTTATATGTATGTTTGTGCCGGCTTAAAATATATTTTAGTTTTATAGTACAGGAAGGAAATTATGTCTAAAAAATATACCGAAAATACAAAGTTATCAGAGGTATTGAATTCACCCGAAGCCAGTAAAATTATTGCCAGGTATAAGCTTCCCTGTATGCATTGTGCAATGGCTGCATATGAGGCAGAAATATTAACATTGGGTCAGGTTTCTAAAATTTACGGGATAGACATAGATGGCATGCTGAAAGAATTAAACGAAATTTCCTGATGTTTTTATATCTGTTATATTTCAATATTAAACTTTTATTATGCTGATATGTCAATTAGCGTAAAGTAAAGGTTTTTTTTGCTTCCTTATTATCATTAAGGTATATTATTATTTATAAGTGTGCGCCTGTAGCTCAATTGGATAGAGCAGTGGACTACGAATCCGAAGGTTGGGGGTTCGAATCCCTCCAGGCGTGCCAGATTTTAAGTTTTTTGTAAAACCTTTAAGATCCGGAGCCTGTTTATGGCGGCCGCTGCTTCAAGTTTTCTCGGCAGTGCATAGCTTCCCGGATGCTGCCCCTTTTCAAAGACTGAGATTGTATCAAGGCCGTATAATTCAATATCGTTAAAAACCATATCTAAAATTGAGGAAAGCGTTCTTTTTCCATTAATATATTTTTTATCCAGCGCATAAAGAAGTATACTGGATATAGCATTCACCTGGCTGGGATCAACTATCTGTTCAACGGCAGATAGGTCAATGTTGTGAAAACCGAATATTATATTATCAAGTCCTTTTGATTTTATTTTCTTTTTATTGCCTTTAAATGGGTTAATGCTTGATGGCAGCGGAATTCTGCTGGTTATACTACCAAAGGGAGAAGGAGCTTCAGCAGCTCTTACGTCTTTTCTTTCTTTCATTATCTTTTTCGCCTTTTTGGTGATAAGAAAGGGAGCGTAACAGTCCATCATAATAATATTATCTGCAACTCCGAAGTAGTCTCCTGAACCGCCCATAACCATTATGGAAGACGTATTAAATCTCTGGTATATTTCTCTTACCCTGTCAATAAAAGGTGTAATCGGCTCTTTATCTTTTGGCACAACTTTTTGCATTATTTCATCTCTTATCAAAAAATTAGTAGCTGAAGTATCTTCATCAATAAGTAATAATTTTGCACCGCATTCAAGTGCTTCAATTATATTTGCCGCCTGTGAAGTGCTTCCGCTTGCATTTGAAGTTGAAAACTTAACAGTATCCCTGCCGAAGGGAAGATTTGATATAAAAGATGAAATATTTACCTTCTGAATATTTCTTCCTTCTTCTGCTCTTATTTTAAATGCAGAATTAACAGTAACCACATATTCTCTGCCATCTCCCGGTATATGATTATACATGCTTCTTTCAATGGCTTTAAGCAGGGTAGATTTTCCGTGAAAACCGCCACCGATAATGAGTGTTACCCCTTCCGGTACCCCCATTCCGGTAATTTCTCCTGAATTGGGAGTTTCAAGTGTAACTTCAAGCTCAGGAGGAGATTTAAAAGCAACAGCTTCTGATTCTGGAAGAGGGCAGTCGCTGATACCGCTTCTTCGGGGAAGAATGGAGCCGTTTTTAATAAATGATACAAGCCTGTATTTGCTTAATATACTCCTGATATGGTCCTGGTCCTCGCATACCTCAACGTGTTTTTTTATTTCTCCGTAGTACAGGTTATCTGAAATAAGGGATAGCTTTACTATTTCAGGAATTTCTGCTGCAAGCATTTCCATGCATTGATTTCCAAGTATGGTCCGTCCTCTTGCAGGAAGTCCGGCATAAAATCTAATCTCGACAAATTCCGTATTTACTTTACAGGAGGTCCTCTGTAATATTTCCTGTTTCCCGCTATCTATGATTATCAATCCTGATTTTCCCGTACCCCTGTTTCCCCTGGAAATTTTTTTGGCAGCTCCAGCAAATGCCCTGGAAATATAATCTTCAAGGGCGGTTTTTCTTGATTTGCTGGAGAATAATTCCCTGCTAAAAGAAGCTATTGATTGATTGACTCTAACCCTTAATCTGGATGGAGAAGCAAAAGGGTCCCCCTGTACATGGTCTATAAAAAGAGTAAAATCATCAAAGCTATAGCTTCCCTTGAGCTTTTTATATGCCCTGTATCCCTTACGGTCAATAGTTGAAATTATTTGTTTTAATTTGTTCATTTTTATATAAGCTGATATTTTTTTAATTTATTAATAGTATAACAATATTTTTAATATTTTTAATTTAAACGCCGGTTAAATTGTTTTAGCATAATAATATTCTGTATCTGGTGAATATTTTATTATATTTAATGAATTAACCAGAGAACGCATAAAAATACTGGATTTGATGACTAAACTAAAATATTTTATAGTTTCTATGAAGATAAAACGGATTTATTTTACCAGCACTGATGATTTTTTTATAAAATCTGTTATTATATTGTTTGCCGTAAGATGCGGAGAGGTGCTTGAGTGGTCGAAAAGGGCCGCCTGCTAAGCGGTTAGGCGAGTGTAAGCTTGCCTCGAGGGTTCGAATCCCTCCCTCTCCGCCAT
>CAZTUA010000012.1:0-85581 GCA_964616545.1 uncultured Actinomycetota bacterium
AACGAAAGTGTATTGGCCGCGACCTATAAACATATTCTCCGCCACGGTCAGATTGTGGCAAAGCGCCATTTCCTGATAGACCGTACCGATTCCCATGTCTTGCGCTTCCTTCGGCGACTTGAAGTGGATCGGCCTTCCATTTAAAGCAATCCGACCGGCGTCCTCTTCGTAAACCCCGGTTATGACCTTTATTAATGTGGACTTGCCCGCTCCGTTTTCACCCACAACTGCATGAATCTCACCTTTTCGGAGCGCGAAGTCTACGTTATCCAGAGCTTTAACACCTGGAAAGGATTTGCTGATACCCTCCATTTTGAGGAGTATATTTTCTGACACCAACTAAAGACCTCCTTACTGTTACTATAATTAACTGCAGTGCGGTGTGCGGGTCTAGTCCGGCACACCGCACTGCAGTTGTGAAATCTTACCAAAAAAACAACTACCTTGAAAAATAAAAATGATAAAAAAATACTTGAAAAACCCACTCCTGAAGGTATCGCTTCTTTTATTAATGACCCCGATTATCTTATATGGATTGATATAGAAAGCCCCAGCAAGGAAAATATGCAGTTTCTTAAGAATCATTTTAATTTCCACCCGCTGGATATAGAAGATTGTCTCAGTATTATTGAGAGGCCGAAACTGGATGAATACGAAGACTATTTTTTCCTTGTTTTACACATCCCTTATTTTATAAAACAAACCGGGAGACTGGTGCCGTTTACCGTTAATATTTTTATTGGCAACAATTTTCTTGTAACCATTCACCGCGGGTTATGCAAACCAATTCAGGACGCTCTGGATTATCTTTCAGATAACCAAAAAATATTAGACAAGGGCTCTGGCTACCTTTTACACAAAGTAATTGACTCACTTGTTGACTATAATTTTCCCATACTCAATAAAATCTACAGAAATATACAGAACGTCGAGGATGCTATTTTTAAAAAAGCCAGTAACAAAAATGTCAGGGATATACTTCTTATAAGAACCAACATTCTAACATTTAGAAATATAATTTTTCCCCAGAGAAAGCTTCTTAAAACACTGGAAATTAAAGATATGGAGTTTTTAATAGAAGCTCTTGAGGTTTATTTCGGCGACCTGGTTGACCACGTTGAAAAAATCTGGGACACGCTTGAAAACTATAAGGAGCTAATTGAAGGGGTGCACGATGCTCACCAGTCACTTCTCTCAAATAAGATCAATGATATAATGCGCATACTAACTATTTTTTCTGTGGTTATCCTGCCGCTTACTCTCATATCTGGAATCTACGGCATGAATGTATCATTGCCCCTGGAGGGTTTCCCATTTATTTTTATTATAATACTAACCCTGATGGTTTTAATATCAATAGGTATGCTCGCTTATTTTAAACACAAAGACTGGCTATAGATTAACCCGGTGTTTTTATTTCGTCCTCAAAAAAAATTCCAAACCGGTAATGAGTAAATTCAGGGATATATTCATCAAACGGTATCTTGATGCTAAATTTCTGCTCTTCATCCGGAATCATTTCTTCTCTCAAAAGATAACATTTTTTTATGAGCACCACGCGGTCCTTGCTATCATAGAAAGTGCAGAAAAGTTTTAAGTTCTTTACCCTGCCAGAGCCGATATTAAACACTCTTCCTTCAACAACCAGATATTCTCCGCTATTACCATAATAATAGTTTTCAGTCTTTACTATTGGATTTCCTCTGAATGCCTCATTGTAGTCTTTGTAATTAACGCCTATTTTTACCAGAGATATTTCTATATATTTTTCTTTTTTATCAAGATAATAACAAAAGGGCAGTCTGCTGCCTGACCTCATATAATTAGCAAATGCCGGTATTGTCCGGGATATAATCTTTTCACCATTCTTATTGTAGAAATCAAGGGTTATCTCAATGTCTGTTTTGTTTCCCTTTGAATTATTTTCCACTTCTCCCATTATTACCATGTCTTCATAAATATCCAGGTAAAGGTTGCTGTTTTTTATCCTTATACCGGCTGTGTCTGTCTCATCAATTACGATTTTATCATGGTCAAATAAAAAAAGACTGCCATCTTCAATTATTTTCTCACTGTGGGTGTTTGCAGTGGTTTCAATGCTATTATCCCGCGTACCGCAGGATAATAATAGCAAAAGAGTAAAAAATAGAATCGGGGGCAGTAGTATTGCATAAATTATCCGGGTATTTAATTCAGTCTTTCCAGCGCTAGCATTGGTCATCTTGCCCTACGTGGTCTTCTTCGCTTATAATCTCGTTCCTCCCGTTTACGTATACAATTTTAGGGCGGTATTCCGGTGCTTCCTTATTCTCCATATGAATAAATGATAGAATAATAACTTTCTCTCCTTTTAATATCTTCCTCGCAGCAGCACCCCTCATGCAAATTTCTCCACTATCTTTTTCCCCTTCTATTGCATATGTTTCAAGCCTTTCACCGCTGTCAAGGCTTACCACAAGCACTTTTTCATACGGCAGTATTTTTGCATGCTCCATTAATTTTCTATCTATGCTGATGCTGCCCATATAATCTATCTCTGCTCCTGTTACGGTTGCTCTATGAATTTTGCTCTTTAAAATGCAGACTAGCATTTATTATCATCCTTTTCATATTTTATAATTTCTATAACTGACTCTATACTTTTATATCTTTATTATTATATTGTCAATAAGCCTTGTCTTCCCTATCCAGATAGCACCTGCTACCAGAAGCTTTCCGGTTGTTTTTTTTATCACTTTTTTTTCACATAATGTAAGAGGGTCCCTGAAATCAAAATAGTCCACTTTTTTTACAAATTCATTTTCCTTTAATTCTTTTAGCATTTTTTTTCTTATCTCTTCAAGGTCTTCCCTGCCACCCAGGACCATTTTTCCCGCAGTACTCAGGCATTTATATAAAATTGTAGCATTTTTTCTCTCTTCCCCTGAAAGATACATGTTTCTTGAGCTCATAGCAAGCCCGTTTTCCTCTCTTACCGTAGGTCCGCCAATAATTTTTACATCGAGATTCAGGTCTTCTACCATCTTTTTTATCACTACAAGCTGCTGGTAATCTTTTTCACCAAAATATGCCTTATGAGCATTTATTATATTAAAAAGCTTTAAAACTACAGTTGCCACTCCTGCAAAATGCCCGGGTCTGTGCCTTCCGCACATAATATTGTCAATTCCTTCTACCTCAACCGTTGTTTTATGGTCCGGGCTGTACATTTCTTTTTCAGATGGATAAAAAATATAATCCACCCCTTCTTTTTCCGCTAGCGTGCTGTCTCTTTTTATGTTCCTGGGATATTTTTTAAAATCCTCGCCGGGTCCAAATTGTGCAGGGTTAACAAAAATACTTATGATTGTTTTATCGCAGCCTTTCTTTGCAAGTCTTATAAGGCTCAGATGCCCCTCATGCAGAAAGCCCATTGTTGGAACGAACCCGATTATGTACCCTTTTCCCCTGAGTCTGTTTACGGTATACTTGCATTCGTTTATTTTCTTTATTGCTTTCACTGGTTAAATCTTGAACTTTTATATGCCTGTTAACAATTATTTTATTATATCTATATATATAGTATTAATTCATCAGTCCGTGGAATAATTAAGCGCTTCCTGCTGCTTCAATTTTTTAATATTTTTCAATAAGAGTGTTCCCTTGCCGGAAACTTTTTATTCTTTACCTCTTCTATATATTTTTTAAAGCATCTTTTAGTTTCTTTACCAATTTCCGAATACCTTCTGGAAAATTTTGGTGTAAAATCTTCAAATAGTCCAAGCATGTCATGTGCTACCAGCACCTGTCCGTCACATTCTACCCCTGCACCTATCCCAATCGTTGGTATTTTTATTTCTTCTGTTATTTTCTTTGCAAGCACTGCCGGCACTTTTTCCAGAACTATAGAAAACACACCGGCTTCCTCCAGCCCTTTTGCGTCTTCCAGCATTCTTAAAGCCTGCTCCTCGTCCTTTCCCCTGACTCCGTATCCTCCAAACTTATAGACCGATTGCGGGGTGAACCCCAGATGGCCCATTACAGGGATTCCTGAAGCAACCATTCTCTCTATCACTTCCTGTACCTCTTCTCCCCCTTCAAGCTTTACGGCTTCAGCGCCTGCCTCTTTTAGAAACCTGCCTGCATTTCTTACCGCTTCTTCCACACCTGCCTGATAAGACATGAAGGGCATATCCCCAATTACCATAGCCCTCTTTACTCCTCTTCTTACTGCCCTGCAGTGGTGTATCATTTCTTCCATTGTAACCGGTATTGTATTTTCGTAACCAAGCAGAACATTTCCTACTGAATCCCCTACAAGAATTGCGTCTATTCCGCATTCGTCCAGCTGGGAAGCCATTAAATAATCGTACGCTGTCAGCATTGTTATTTTTTCTTTTCTCTTTTTCATTTCAACAAATTCTTTTGTGGTTATTTTCTTTGCTGCCATGGTGCCCCTTTCTGGTTCTCTTTATTCCTCGAGTATTTTTTTTAATTTCTTTAATGTATCGCTCTTTATCCATTTATTCTGATAGGCTATTTTTGCTGTTTCCCTGCCCATTATTTTATATATAAGCTTTTCTTCTTCTGTAAAAAGTTTGTTAAACCCAACCATGTGTTCCTTTATTGTGCCCGTGTCCCCCCTTGCAATAGGGCCGGTCAGTGATTTTTTTGTGCCCATTTTTTTAATATTTTTCAGCGTCCCTTCTGACAGATTTATTAATCCTTTAAGTGAATCCTCCGGATTTATTCCTATTTTTTGATGTAAGAAGGCCGCATAGTTTAACATCGTCACCATGTAGTTTGAGGCCACGCATGCCCCCGCATGATAAAGCGGCTTTTTTTTATCATCAATTAATATTATCTCACCGCCGAGATGCCCTACAAGTTTTTCTGCGATACCCTTTGATCTTTTACCTGAATAAGTTATTCCATAAACCGTTCCCGGCAGCGTCTTTATTGCCTCATCGACTGATGCAAATGATTTAAGCGGATGAATTGATGCCGTCCCGGCACCTGCATCTCCTGCAGTTTTTATAACGTCAAGTGTTTTGGAGCCGCTAAAATGAACCACGCAATATTTCCCGGTACTGCCGCTTTTTATATCTTTAAATATTTCATCACAGACTTTTTTTATAATATCATCAGGCGTACATATAAGAATGCAGTCTGCCTTGATTGCTGCTTCCCTGTTGTTTTTTGTAAAAAAAACCCCGGCTGTTTTTCCCCCCATTGCTTTTTTTGCTTTTTCAAGCGATTCCTTTGTTCTCGATGATACAGCAACTAATTTTACATCATTACTCTCTCCTTCTGAAAAAGCGCGGCACATTGTTGCACCCAGTCTTCCAACGCCAATAATACACAGTTTTATGGGTGTTATTTTTTTCATTGTTTCGCTTCCTTATTGTTTTATATATCCAGGCCTGTTACCTTTAAGTTAAGTAACCCTTATTGGCATTAAAAGGTAAATAAGGTTATCTTTGTTCTCTGGTTTTATTAAAATGGGTTTGAGCGGCTCATCTATTGACATTACTATATTCTTGCTGTCTATTATATTTATTCCATCCAGCAGATACTCCGGGTTGAAAGCTATTTCTAATTTATCTTCCCCATACGGAACCTCAAAATCCTCGCTGGAGCTTCCGATCTCTCTTACATTCATAGAAACACTAATGCTGCCTTTTTCTATGGTTAGTTTAACCGGTATATTATCCTGGGATATTGACGAAATCCTTCTTACAACATCAAGAATTTTTTCTCTGTCTATAACTATATTATGTTTTAGTTTTTGTGGTATAAGCTGGTTATATTCAGGAAATTTTCCCGACAGCAGTCTTGCAACTATAACATCTTTTTCCCTGTTCTTTTCTCCAAGAAAAAAACTTATCTGGTTTTCTTCAATGTTTACCTCGATATCGCTTTCTTTGTACTCGCTTTTTGCAATACTGTCGAGCACTTTAGATGGTGCCACCACACCTCTGGCAGATATTCCTTTATCTATCTCGTCTCTTGCAAGCGCGAGTCTGTAGCTATCTGTTGCTACCATGCTTAATACTCCTTCGTTTATACCTATATATATACCTGTTAAAATTGCCCTGCTTTCATCAACAGAGGCGGCTTTTTGCACTTTTGAGACAAGGTTTTTAAATTTTTTTAGACTAATTCTCAGCTGCCTTTCTTTTTCAATTTCTGGAAAACCCGGGTATTCTCCAAGAGGGAGTGTGTTTAATGTAAACACAGCATTCTCACAGGTTATTTTTATCTGGCTTGAAGATTTATCAAGCTCAAGGTTTATTTTTGACTCTTTAAAGCTTTTTAAAATATTTGTAAAAATTCTTGCTGGAACAACAGCTTTTCCTTTCTCAAATACTTTAACCGGTACAGAACTTTTTATGCTGGTCTCAAGGTCTGTGCTGTAAAGTGTCAGCTGACTGTCTGCGTCAATCATTATTCCGTTTAGAATAAGTGAAGATGTTTTGGGATTTATTACCCTGCTTACAAATAGCACTGTATTAAGAAGACTGCTTTTTGTTGTTTGAAACTTCATTTTAGCCTCTCCAGACGAATTTAAAATTAATTTATATTTTATTACATATAATCTTTAATTTAAATAGCAAGTAGTAACTGTAAAGGCTGTTAAGAATGTTAATAATTAACAGCAGGGTCTGTTTATAACAAAAAAACACAAATAAAATGTTGATAAAGTAAATTTATCCTGTTTAAAAAAAAGACACTTTAAACAAAAAATAAATACTATGTATATATTACAGATTTTTAAACAATAAAAAACCACCACGTTGAGAAAAAGATGTAGTTTTAAACAACTTATTAACAGTATTTCAAACAGGACTATTGAGAATTTTTGATTTTGTTTGTAATCTCCTGAATCTGCATATATACATTTCTATCTGTTTTGATCGAATCTGCTATTTTTGACACAGCATAAATAACTGTGGAATGGTCCCGGTTGCCAAAAGATTTTCCAATTCTGGGGAGAGAGCTGCTGGTTAATTCTCTGGACAGGTACATAGCAAGCTGCCGGGCGTGCGATATAAATTTATTTCTTTTGGAGCCTACAATATCATTGATGGGGATTGAGAAATATTTTGAGACCTCTTTTATAATAGTCTGGGTGCTTGTTTTATGTTCGCCGTCTTCGGGAAGTATGTCTTTTAAAATATTTTTTGATATCTCAAGATCGGGTTTTGATTTTGTTAAAGAAGCAAAAGCAACAATTCTTGTGAGGCAGCCCTCAAGCTCTCTAATATTTGATGTTATTTTTTCTGCTATAAGGTTTAATATGTCATCTGAAACAGCAATCCCCTCTCTTTCAGAGTATTTTTTAAGAATAGCAAGGCGCGTTTCGAAGTCGGGGGGCTTGATATCTGTTACAAGACCCCATTCAAATCTTGACCTCAGTCTCTCTTCAAGGGTGGAAATATTTCTCGGGGGCCTGTCGCTTGAAAGAACTATCTGCCGGTTTGTGTCATGGAGAGCGTTAAATGTGTGAAAGAACTCTTCCTGGCTTGCTTCTTTGTCTTCAAGGAACTGTATGTCATCAACAAGAAGTACATCGTTATTCCTGTAATTTTCCTTAAATGTGAAAATATTTTTGTATCTTAAGGCATTGATGAAGTCATTGAGAAATCTTTCGGCAGAGACGTATTTTATTGTTTTTTCAGGAAAAAGCTGGTGTGTGTACTGCCCTATTGCATGAAGGAGGTGTGTTTTCCCCAGGCCAACGCCGCCATAGATAAAAAGAGGGTTATATGTTTTGCCGGGCTTTTCACTGACCGCGAGAGAAGCCGTACATGCAAACCTATTACTGTTCCCCACAATGAAAGTATCAAATGTATATTTAGAGTTGAATGATGAAACCCGCGGTTTTAAAACAGTGCTTGTGTTGTTAGCGGTTTCCCCGGGGGGATATTCTTCATAGACATAATCAGTGCTCTTATTATCGGAAGGGACCGTGATTATCTTTATTTTGTATGAATTATTTGTGACCTTTTTTAATGATTCTGATAAAAGATTTAAATATCTCGACTCAAGCCACTCTTTTGCAAAAGAACTGCCTACCGAAACAGTTACGCAGTTTTTTTTAAAAGACACCGGTGTTATATGTTCAAACCAGGCCTTGTATGTAGGAAGATTAATCTTGTTTTTAATGTCTTCAAGAGTATTTTTCCAGATATCCTGTAGTTCCGCCATAATAATCTTATATTAAATTTTATTTGAATAATATTCAAGGTATTTTATCCCTTTTTTAGACAATTTTCTTTTACCGTTATTGCCAGATATTAAAAGTTTGTGCTTTTCAAGATAGGTAAGCTCCCTGTAAGAAGTTGAAAGACTGAGGCCAAGCTCCTTTGCTATAGTAGAGGGGCCGGCTTCGTCAAGTTCCAGTATTATAAAAAGGATTTTATTCTGCCTGTCTGAAAGTATTATATTTTCAAATTTACCGGTGTCACCGGTCTGGTCTTGTTCTTTAAGAGCAGAAGGTCCGGGAATGCTTTCTCCGGACTCCTGATTTAAATCAGGAGGGCCGCTACCATTGACTGGCCGGCCAAGCCTTAAGGATATGACAGTCCCTCTTTTTATGTTATCTTTGACATTGATTGTTCCGCCGGAAAAGGTAATGGTTTCCTTAACTATCGGAAAGCCGGAACCAACACCTCTGATAAATTCTTTCATTTTGCTGGTAGCAGAAGTATACCCGGGAAGGAAAGCCTTCTCTTTATCTTCAATCCCGGGTCCCTGGTCTGATATAATTATATGGTTTCCGTTTTCAAGAATCGTAACAACAACTTCTTTAAAATCGGCATGTATGAGATTTTCTATTATTTCTCTTATTATGGTGTAGGGAATGCTGCCCCCCGCTTCATGCGAAATGTTATAGGTTTTTTGAGACGTTTCATTTATAAGATTATTAATATCGTCAAAATCCAGATTAATGACTCTGGGAATGCTGCGCATGTTATCGTAAACGGCAATTCTAACAGATATGCCAGGATTGCTTTTGTTTTTAGTGTCGGAATTGTTATCTAATTTAATATTATCATCAACCATAATTAATTAAATTATAAAGGTATTTCTATTTACTGCAAAATAAATATTCATAAAAGTATGGCACTTTTCATAATCTTTCCAGCAGGCATAAGTTTTCAACATAAAAATAATAATATTTTAATAAGGAAAAAGCTACTAGATTCTATGCCGGGACAACAACCCAGCGCCCTTATGACATGCAGTATAGTGGTTTTTTTTAGGTTATCAACATTTTTTTCAACAGCTGTGGAAAAATGTATAAAAAACTGAAATAGGTTTATAAAAGCTCACTATATAAAATATAAAAACCATAAGTTTTTCAAAAGTGGTTTTAATAAGAACACTTGTTTGAGAAAAAGCATAAAACCGCACCGGACCGGGTATAAAATAAGCGAGAAAGAGCCTGTTACAGCTAAAAGCATAACCTTGATATTAAAAAGATTAAAATGTATAATCAACTACCGAATTGTTACAATGAAAAATAATACCAGTCAGGTAAAAGATGAAAAGAACATATCAGCCAAACGTTAGAAAGAGAAAGAAAAACCATGGTTTTATAGCCAGGATGAAAACCCGTGCCGGAAGGGCTATAATTTCTGCTAGAAGAAGAAAAGGAAGAAAGAAGCTCTCGGCTTAAAAAGCAAAAAGGACGGCGGTAATTAAATTTCAAACTCTTAAAAGAAAAGGCGATTTTTTAAGATTATTAAAAGAAGGAAAACAAAAAAGAGACAGCGGCCTGGTGATATTTTTAATTAAAAAACCAGACGAAGATTGTAATATCAGAATAGGTTTTATAATTAGTAAAAAAAAAGGCGGAGCGGTTTTAAGAAACAAGATTAAAAGAGTTATAAAAGAGACTCTGAGGGAAACAGGTATAGAGATTTGCAGCAGTTTTGATATTTTGTTTAAAATAAACAGTAATATCCGGGATATAGATTTTAAAAAGCTAAGAGAAAGACTGGATAACTATATAATTCCCTACATCGCCAGCTGCTCAAGGCAATAGAGTAACAAATTTTATATTTTATAAAGTGAAACGACTATTAATATTTTTATTAAAAGCGTATAAGAAATTTATCTCACCAGTGTTGCCGCAGAGCTGCAGGTTTTACCCGACCTGCTCAGAATATGCAATACAAGCAATAAGAAAGCATGGTGTATTAAAAGGTAGTATTAAATCAATATATAGAATTTTGAGATGTAATCCTTTTAACAGAGGCGGATATGACCCTGTTAAGTGATAAGAAAGAAGGTATGGTAAGTTGACCCAATTATTACAGCTGCTCAGGCCGATTCAGAACGTTCTGGAATATATAGTAGTTTTTCTTTATAACAATGTGGTTGAAAATTATGGTATAGTAATAATACTCTTAACAATTATAGTAAGAATAGTATTAATTCCGCTTACTATAACTCAGACAAGGTCTGTTGCAAAAATGCAAAAACTCCAGCCTGAGCTTAAAGAGCTGCAGAAAAAATATAAGGACGATAAACAAAAACTGCAACAGGAAACTATGGAATTTTACCAGAAGAATAATGTCAACCCCCTTGCTGGATGCCTGCCCCTTCTTTTGCAGATGCCTGTATTTTTTGCACTGTTCCAGGCACTGAGAAACCCGTCAGAAATTGTAACAAATGTACTCGGAAATTCTACGTTTAACGGAATAACCAGTGGAATAAATATGAGCATAATGGGAATAATGAGCGGAGAGGAATTCATATTGGAAGGAGCCCAGAATCCAAATTTTAATTTTTTATGGATGAATTTAAACGAACAAGACCCTTATTACATTCTTGTTATATTAATGGTTGCAACGATGTTTTTATCCACCAGGATGACAACTACAGACCCAAAACAATCAAAGATTATGTATCTTATGCCTTTAGCTTTTGGTTTTATATCGTTCAGTTTTCCTGCGGGAATACTTGTATACTGGGTAACAACAAATATATGGTCTATAGGACAGCAGTGGATAATAAACAAACTTATTACCAAAGACAGAGTAAAGAAAGAACTGGAACAAAAAGACAAAGGTGTGGAAGGCGAAAAGGAACTAAGCGAAGAGGATAAAAAAATAATAAGAAGGAAGATAAAGAAGAAAAAGAAAAAAAAGAAAAGGTAAAACTTGTATTGCAGGAGGTGATATAAGTGACCGGAGATAGAGACCTTGAAGATGCTCTTGATATATATGTAGAATCCCTGGAAAAAGAACAGAAGGACAATCAACTGATAGAAAATGATAATAAAATTAAAAAAAGGGAAGAGAATAGAGAAGAAGAAATTACCGGGCTGGAGAAAATAAGAAAGATATTGAAAAAATCAATAGAGCTTATATGTGTGGGCGAGAAAGTTAAAATAAACGCCGACTCAAAAGAACTAAAGCTTTCAGTGTATGGAGATGATCTGGGTATTGCTATAGGAAGAAATGGGAAGAACATGCAGGCATTGGAATATATAATCAATTTAATTAGTAAAAGAAAAAATCTGGTTAGTAGAAATATAATTATAGACATCAAAGACTATCGACAGAAAAGAATAGAGAAAATAAAGAAAAATGCGCTATCTATGGCAAAAAAAGCTATTAATGAAGGAAGAAAAATTGCATTACAGCCAATGTGTTCCTATGAGCGAAAAATAATACACAATGCACTTGCAAAATTAAAAGAAGTGAATACAAGAAGTATATACGAAGAGCCAAACAGAAAGATAATTATATATCCGGTAAAAGACAGCAAATAGAGAAGAGGAAAAAAATGAAAATAAAATATGGCGCCCCGGCGCCATTTTTTTATGGTATTTTTACATATTAAAAAACATTAAATATAATTAGTCTATAAAAAGAGCAATTTATAATTATTAAACTATAAAAAGAGATGAATAATAGCGAAACAATTGTTGCAATAGGAACAAAACCGGGGGAAGCTGCTATAGGGATCGTTAAAATAAGCGGCTATGCTTCAATAGCTGTTGCAGAAAAAATATTCAGGTCAAAAAGAAAAAAGAAGCTCTCCGCCATAGGAACGTATAACATGGTATACGGTCATATTTTTGATAGGAACGGGAAGGTTGTAGACGAAGTTGTGGTTTCTATAATGAGGTCCCCTCGCTCTTACACAAAAGAGGATGTTGTTGAAATAAATTGCCACGGAGGACTTGTTGCCACGGAAAAAGTACTGGATCTTTGCGTTGAAAATGGTGCAAGAATAGCAGAACCGGGTGAATTTACAAAAAGAGCATTTCTAAACGGAAGAATTGACCTGTCACAGGCAGAAGCTGTAATTGATATCGTAAAATCAAGAACCGAGCAGAGTTTAAAAATAGCAGTAAAAAATCTACAGGGCACAATAAAAAATGAGATAAAGAAGATAAGAGAGAAAATCCTTGAAATTATTGCTCAGCTTGAAGTTTCGGTAGATTTTATAGAGGAAGACCTTGAAATAACGCCATACGGGAAGATTGGAAATAAAATAAATAAAATAAAAAAAGAACTTGAAGAAATGATTGAAGATGAAAAAAGGGGAGAAATATTAAAAAATGGATTAAAGATAGCAATTGTAGGAAGACCAAATGTTGGTAAATCAAGCCTGCTCAATCTATTATCTAAGAAGGAAAAGGCAATAGTAACATCCATACCCGGGACAACAAGAGATGCAGTAGAAGAAATACTTTATGTGGAGGGGATACCGCTTATCCTGGTGGATACAGCGGGAATAAGAAAATCAAAAAATGTAATTGAGAAAATTGGCGTGGAAAGAAGTTTAAAACATATAGGAGAAGCGGAGCTGGTAATACTGGTACTGGATGGTAACAAAAAACTTGAAAAAGGAGACCTGGATATAATTAAAAAGGTAAGAAAAAAAACAACTATATGCTGCATAAATAAAATAGATCTGAGCCAAAATATTCAATTAAGCAGAGTAAAAGACTATTTTGATGAAGGGGAAATTATTAAAATTTCTGCGTTAAAGGGCTCTGGAATTGAAGAACTTGAAAATACAATAAAGAAGCTGGCACTAAGAAACGGCGATATTAACCTGGAAGAAAAAATAATTGTTAACAGAAGACACAGAAATATATTAATAAAAGCAAAAGTTTTGCTGGAAAATGCAGAGAGGGCAATAAAAAGAAAAATGTCCGAAGAATTCCCGTGTGCTGATTTAAGAGAAGCATACGGGCTGCTTGGTGAAATAGCAGGAGAAACAGTAAAGGATGATATTCTGGGGAAAATATTCAGTCAATTCTGTGTTGGGAAATAAGGGATCTAAAAATGCCAAAAAGTAATATAAAGAGAATATTTGGCGAAATGTTTCACGTGAAACATAAATAAAACCAATTTGAATTTAATATGAAAGGTAAGAATAAATACGACGTTATAGTTATAGGAGCAGGGCATGCAGGCTGTGAAGCAGCGCTGGCTTCGGCAGGGAGTAGTGCAAAAACGCTGCTGATATCAATCAATATGGACACTGTAGAGTTAATGCCTTTTGGAAACGAGCTGGGAGGTTTTGGGAAAGATCTGCTTCTAAAGGAAGCAGATTATATGGGAGGAGAAATATATAAGAATGTAAAAAGAAATTATATCTGCTCGAGACTCGAAAAAAATAAGGAAAACCCGCAGACCATAACCACAAGAGTGCTGGTAGACAGAAGAAATTATTCACTATCAATGAAAAGGGTGCTTGAAAACAAAGAAAATCTTGATTTAAGACAGGGTCTTGCAGTAGAAGTTTCAAAAAAAGGAAAAGTATATAGATTAAGGACAAGTGATGGAATTATATATTCATGTAATTGTCTGGTGATATGTACGGGAACTTTTCTTGGTGCAAGAATATTCTGGGGCAGACATAGAATAGAAGCCGGCAGACAGGGAGAGATATGCTCTAAAAGATTTTTAGAGAACTTAAAGAAAGAAGGCTTAAAATTTAGCAAAATAAAAAGCTACATCGCCCCGGCAGTAGATGAAAAAACGATAAAAATATCAAATCTTGAAAAAGAGGGGCAAAAGGAAGAAAAGAAAATGTTTTTACTGGAAAATGGCTTTAAAAACAAAAAACAGATGAACTATTATAAGACTTATATAAATGATAATTTTATCAGCTGCATACTAAAATACAAAGGGAATAAAAGAACAAAATATGAACATGATTATAATTACGAAATAAATTTTCTTCCCATAGAAGAAAGAATATTAGACCGTAAAAATGAAGCAGAAAGAGAAATATTCATCCTGCCGTTAGGGAGAAAAACAGGTGAAAGGTATTTAATGGGTCTTGAAAATGCACTGCCGGAAGAATTACAGGAAGAAATGCTAAAAATGGTCAGCGGGCTGAATGAAGCTGAAATGACCAGGCCGGGCTACGGAATAGAATACAATTGTCTTGGTTCATCAGAATTGGATAAGGGCCTGCAGAGTAAAAAAATGAGAGGTGTTTATTTTGCAGGCCGTATAAACAGAACACACGGGTATGAGGAATCAGCAGCGCAGGGGATAATAGCCGGAATAAATGCATCAAGAAGAGCGAGAGGGCTGAGAAGCATTTTGTTAAATAGAGAGGAAAGCTGTACAGGAATGTTAATAAATAGTATTACAATGAGAAAAAAGGGAAGTGTGCCATACAGTACAATCACGACTGTAGAAGAATATTTAAGATATCGCGGACAGACAGCAGGGATAATAGAAAAAAGATCGTTAAAGATTTATAAATCTTAAAGAGCAGGAGCAGAAGGAATTTTTAAACTTATATAAAATGTTTCACGTGAAACAATATTTCAATCTTTTTATTATATAAGGTAAAGGCATTATGGAATATGATGTTATAGTTATAGGAGCAGGGCATGCGGGCTGTGAAGCTGCCCTGGCAACGGCACGATTGGGCCTGAAAACATTAGTTCTTACAATAAATTCGGATAAAATTGCTTTAATGCCCTGTAATCCTTCAATTGGAGGGGTTGGTAAAAGCCAGCTTGTAAGTGAATTAGATGCAATGGGCGGTCAGATGGCAAGAATTGCTGATAAGACATATATACAGATAAAAATTTTAAATAAAAAGAAAGGACCCGCAGTCCAGGCCCTGAGAGCACAGATAGATAAGAAAGAGTATGAAACCGAGATGAAAAAAATTCTTGAAACAACAAAAAATTTAACCCTCAGGCAGGGTACAGTGGATAAAATACTGGTAAAAGACGGCACTGTAACAGGCGTTATGATAGACAGCGGCCCTGTGTTTGAAGGGAAAGCTGTAATAGTAACCACAGGTACCTTTTTAAGGGGAAGAATAATTATAGGCAAAAAAGATTATCATGCCGGTAGAATGGGAGAATACCCTGCTATGAACTTAACGGATAATCTAATTTTACATGGATTTGAAATTGCGAGATTTCAAACAGCAACCCCTCCAAGAGTTGATAAAAAAACCCTTGACCTGTCAAAAACAGAAGTTCAGCGCGGAGAAGAAGAAAATTTGAGTTTTTCTTTCTGGAATGAAGGAAAGGCCCGGAAGCAGGTAGATTGCTATCTAACTTATACAAATAAAAAAACACATGAAATTATTAGAAAATATATAAAACAGTCACCAATAAAATCCGGGATGATAAACACCCACGGGCCCAGACACTGCCCGTCTATAGATAGAAAAGTGATTAATTTTCCAGAAAAGGCAAGACACCCTGTTTTTATTGAGCCCGAAGGCGCATTTACAGATGAAATGTATCTGCAGGGATTAACAACAAGCATGCCCGCAGAAATACAGCAAAAGATAATAAATACAGTTGAAGGGCTTGAAAATGCAAAGATAATAAGACCGGGTTATGCCGTAGAATATGACTACATAATACCAAATCAGCTAAATATAACGCTTGAATCAAAAAAAATAAGGAATTTGTATTTCGCAGGGCAGATAAATGGAACTTCTGGATATGAAGAAGCTGCAGTTCAGGGATTTGTAAGCGGTGTGAATGCAGTGCAGAGGATAAAAAAAGGGCCGCCCCTGATATTAACGAGGGATAACAGTTATACAGGCGTTCTTATAGACGACCTTATAACAAAAGAGTTAATAGAACCATATAGAATGTATACTTCGAGAGCGGAATACAGGCTTATATTAAGATGTGACAATGCTGATATAAGGCTGAGCAGGTACGGAAACGAAATAGGCCTTATAACAGAAAAACAGTACAGTAAGGTCACCGGCAGAGAAAAAATAATAAAAAAAGTTATAGATATAGCAAAAAAAAGCAGGATAAGTTCTGCTGAGGACAGAGGTTTTATTACAGAAGGCGGAGAAACAAAGCAGGTAGAGACATCATCAACTATTTATAAATTTTTAAAAAGGCCCGGTGTTGATATAGAAGATGTGGCGGGGTTTCTTGATGAAAATGCAGGTAAATACGATAAAAATATTTTAAAACAGGCCGAAACAATAATAAAATATGAGGGATATATAAACAGGCAGCTGAGCGAGATTAAAAAAATGGAAGAGCTGGAGAAATACTACATACCGGCTGATATAAATTATTTTGATATAAAAGGCATTACCTATGAAGCCCGGGAAAAACTTTCAGAAATAAGGCCGAATACTCTTGGTCAGGCATCAAGAATAGCAGGAATATCGCCGGCTGACATTTCAATATTAATGTTAAACCTGAAAGGGAAAATAAATAAGGTTCAAAAATTTGGATATTGATAATTCTATAGAATTATCGCTTGAAGAGCTTGGTGTGGGGTATTCATATAACCAGATAAATGCCCTGAAAGCGTATCTGGAAATCCTCTATAAATACAATAAAAAAATTAATTTAACCGGGACAAAGGGTAAAGAGGATATATTAAAGAGACATATCCTGGATTCTCTATCGCTGCTGAGGCACAGAAGTGAGTTTTTTAAGGATAATTGCAGAAAACAAAAAATTCTGGACCTGGGAACAGGGGCGGGTCTTCCAGGGATACCTCTGTCGATTTTTTTAAGTGAAAGCACGCTCTATCTGCTTGAAAACTCCCTGAAAAAAATTAACTTTTTAAATGCTGCCGCGAGAGAGCTTAATCTTAAAAATGTAAGAATAATCAGGGGAAGGGCAGAAGAGCTGGGGAGAGAAAGAAATTACAGGGGAGATTTTGACATTATAATGGCGAGGGCGGTTGCAAAAATCAATATTCTGAATGAATTAGCAATTCCATTTTGCAAAATAAATGGTAAAATTATATTTTATAAAAGCAGAAAAATAAATATTGATATAAGAGAATCAAAAGAGTCTATCTTAAAATTAGGAGGAGCAATAGATAAATTATTAGAAGTCAGGGTTCCTTATATAAATGAATACAGAGTCTTTTTAGTAATAAGCAAAGTGAAAGAGTCGCCTGATATATACCCCAGAAGTTTTAATAAAATAAAAAAGAACCCTCTGTGAAGCGGGCGAAGAGGTATCTGCAATTGGTCATATGGCTAAATGCACATAATATATCAGGGAAATTAAGCGGTGACCGGCTTTACTTATGAGATTTCTAAGCAAAATAATTAAAAAAAGAGATGAAGACAGGTTAATGAAAAAAGGATGCCTTGAAAGAATAATTGCGATTACAAACCAGAAAGGCGGCGTTGGTAAAAGTA
Organism: uncultured Actinomycetota bacterium; assembly: GCA_964616545.1. GTDB lineage: Bacteria > Actinomycetota > Humimicrobiia > Humimicrobiales > Humimicrobiaceae > JAQVEM01. The sequence goes on from CAZTUA010000012.1 coordinate 17,632, forward strand.
CCACAGCTGTTAACGTATCGGCTTATTTAAGCTCTTATGGGTATAAGACATTATTGATAGACCTTGATCCCCAGAGCAACTCCACAAGCGGTCTGGGGATAAACCCGACAGATATAAAGGAATCAATTTATGATATTTTAATCCGTGAAAATGAGCCGAATGAGGTGATTTTAAAGACAGAATACAAAAACCTTGAAATAATACCATCGTCAATACAGCTTGCAGGAGCAGAAGTAGAGCTAGTTTCAAGCCTGAAAAGAGAATATAAACTGAAAGAAGCAGTAAGCAGGATTAAAGGTGAATATGATTTTATAATAATTGACTGTCCTCCTGCGCTGGGGCTTCTGACAATAAATGCACTGACAGTGGCAAAAGAAGTAATTATACCGATTCAGTGTGAATACTACGCACTTGAAGGGCTGGGTCAGCTTTTAAACACAATAAATATGGTAAAAAAGAATCTTAATGATGATTTAAAAATAAAAGGAGCAATAATGACAATGTATGACCCGAGGATAAAACTCTCAGGCCAGGTAATTGAAGAAGTTAAAAATTATTTTTCTGAAAAAGTATATAAAACAATTATTCCAAGAAATGTGAGGCTTAGTGAAGCACCCAGTTACGGAAAACCCATAATGGAGTATGACCCGGCGTGCAAGGGTGCGGAAGCTTATAATAATTTTACAAAGGAAGTGATAGAAAATGGCTAGAAGGGGTTTAGGGAGAGGGTTGAGCGCATTAATACCAGCTGCAGAAAAGCCTTCTGAAAATGAACTAAATGCAGTAGTGGAGCTGCCGTTAGAAAAAATTATCCCAAATAAAAACCAGCCAAGAAACAGATTTGATGAAGAGTCACTGGCTGAGCTGGCAGAATCTATAAAGGAATTCGGTGTTATTCAACCTATAGTGGTAAGAAAAATTGATGATGTTGAAAAATATGAAATCGTTACCGGGGAAAGAAGGTACCGGGCAACCAAAAAAATAGGTATCGGAACAATTCCCACAATTGTGGTAAGGGATGTTGACGATATTTCCTCTATTGAAATGGCCCTTATTGAGAACATTCACAGGGATAATCTAAGCCCCATGGAGAAAGCCCATACTTTCAAACATCTCATCGACGAGTTTAAAATCACACATGATAAGCTTTCAAAAAAAATAGGAAAAAGCAGAACATCAATAACAAACTCTCTAAGATTACTTGCCCTTCCGATAGATATACAGAAACTGATAAATGACGAAAAGATAAGCGAGGGCCACGCAAGAGCTATTCTTGCACTGGATAAAGAAAAAGACCAGATAAAATTTGCAGGCCTAATTATAAAAAATGATTTAAGTGTTAGAGACGCAGAAAAAATTGTAAGCCGGAATAAAGAACAAGAATCAAAAGCAAAAACCCGGAAAGTTTTACAATTTAGCAAGTTTCCCAAAATATCAGATAAGCTATCCGAATTTCTTAATGCTCCGATTAAAATAACCATGAGCAAAAAAAAGGGAAAGATTTTAATAGAATTTGGCTCCGTTAATGATTTAGAAAGAATAGTGAATAAAATTGTCCAATAAAAACCCGGATTGGCTCAAGAAAAGAGTAAGACTTAATAACTCAAAAGTTAATGAAATTAAATCTCTTATTGATAATCTGCAATTAAACACAGTCTGCCAGAGCGCACAGTGTCCCAATATTTATGAGTGTTTTAGTAAAAAAACTGCAACTTTTATGCTTATGGGGGATATCTGTACCAGAAACTGCGGATTCTGCGGGATAAAGACCGGAAAACCGGAGGCGCTTGATGAAGACGAACCACTAAAAATTGCCAGAGCCGTAAAAAAGCTGGGGCTAAAATATGTTGTTATAACATCGGTAACAAGAGATGACCTCCCCGATGGGGGAAGTAATCATTTTGCACAAACTATAAGGGAGATAAAAAGGATAAATCAGGATATAGAAATAGAATGTTTGATTCCGGATTTTAAAGGAAACATAAAGAATCTTGAAACAGTATTACGCCAGGAGCTGAGAGTATTAAACCACAATATTGAAACAACAAAAAAAAACTATAAAGAATTCAGAAATAAATCAAACTACGAACATTCACTTAAAATATTAAAATATGCAAAATTATTGAGGCCGGATATTTTTACAAAATCAGGATTTATGCTCGGGCCCGGTGAAGATGAAAGAGAAATAATTGGACTGCTCTCTGATTTAAAGAAAGTAGATTGCGATATTGTTACAATAGGGCAGTATCTCAGACCTTCAAGCCTGAATATACCGGTAAAAAAACTTTACAGTCCGGCAGAATTTAAAAAAATAGGAAAACTCGCGGAAAGTTATGGTTTTAAGGCGGTTGTCAGTGGAGTATTTGTAAGGTCTTCGTATAACGCGGCTGCTGTACTGGATGAGGTTTTTAACATCAGGAAAAATGCAGTTAAAAATAAAGATAAATAATGAAAGCCTGCTTATTTTAATAGATTTTATGTTTATTATATTATCAGAATTATATATAGTTTCTTATTGACATTTTTAAATAAATTATTTAAACTTTTTATAACTTTCTATAACTTTTTAAAACATTTTTGCGGGGGAAGACAATTGATATCAAATCTATATAAGGTACGGGAAGCGGCAAAAATATTAAAGGTTAAGCCAATAACTATAAGAAGATGGTGTAAATCCGGAATGCTAAAAGCAAAAAAAATAGGGAAGAGCTGGTATATTCCAGAGGATGAGCTTATTCTCTTTAAAGATGAAAATGTAAATGTTAAATTAGATAAAAGCTAACTGCCTTAAAAAAATACAATTTATAAATCCCATATGTTAATATTATATTGTTTATTTAGTTGATAAATAAACAGATATTTATTAGGTATTGTATATTTTAAAAACCAGGGTTTAAGTGAACAGAGTAAAAGATAGCTTTCTTTCTTATATAGAACGGATAAAAACATACAATAGAATCGCCAGTATTTCTAAAATTGTAAGAAGATATTTTGCAATAAACGGTTTCGACGGAGTAATTACTATAATAGGTGTCCTGGTCGGGAACTATATTATCGGAGTAAAAGATTACAAACATGTAATAATAGCCGGTGCAGCTGTATGCATATCTTTAGGAGTTTCTGGAGTGTGGAGTGCCTATAACAGTGAGGCCGCAGAAAGAAAAAAAGAAATATATGACCTCGAGAAATCTATTCTTCATAATTTAGATGAAACAATAATATCAAAAGCGCAAAAATTTGCCGTGGGTGTACTTGCTGCGGTAAACGGACTTTCACCGGTTATAACAGCATTTATACCCCTGGTTCCTTTTATTTTTGGAGGAATTCTCCCCATCAGCATATGTTATTACAGCGGATTTATTCTTGCATTCTTAATATTGTTCGGCATAGGTTTATTTCTGGGTAAAATTTCCAGAGGCAACCTTATTGTCAGTGGTATAAAAATGCTAATAGCAGGCGGTTTTTGCATCGGCCTGAGCCTGCTATTAACACTTATTGAGTGATATTAAAATATAAAAAAGCGGAACCTTTTAATTAACATCAAAAAAAATGACAAATTTTTGAAAATTTATTAAGCCTATAAAAGGTGGAGATAAGAATCCAGCTCATATTTAGAAACATGGGTTCTATATCTATCCCACTCAATTTTTTTATTTTCTATAAACTTATAAAAAATATGATCACCCAGGGTCTCTCTTACCAGGTCGCTTTTTTCCATGAATTTTAATGCTTCAAGGAGATTATCCGGAAGAGTCTCTATCCCCGCCTCTTCTCTCTTCTGAATATCCATTTCAAAGATATTTTCCTCAATTGGCTCTGGAAGAGGGTATTTGTTCTTTATGCCTTCAAGGCCCGCTGCGAGCATAACACTGAAGGCAAGATAAGGATTACAGGCAGGATCCGGGCACCTGAATTCAACCCTTGTTGATGTTTCTTTATCAGGTTTATATAGGGGGACCCTTACAAGTGTTGACCTGTTCCTTCTTGCCCATGAGATATAAACTGGTGCTTCAAATCCAGGTACCAGTCTTTTATAAGAGTTAACCCATTGATTTGTGATTGCCACTATCTCTTTGCAGTGTTTGAGTATACCTGCAATATAATACTTGCCCGTATTAGATAGATGGTATTTATCGTCAGGATCATGAAAAGAATTTTTGTCTCCCCTGAAAAGAGATTGATGCGTATGCATTCCACTTCCATTTTCCCCGAATAAAGGCTTGGGCATAAAAGTGGCGTATACACCCTTTTGTGTTGCAACCTCCTTCACAATAAGTCTGTATGTCATAGCATTATCAGCCATTGTAAGAGCATCGGCATATCTTAAATCTATTTCATGCTGTGAGGGGGCAACTTCATGATGTGAGTATTCCACTCCTATGCCCATTGATTCTAAAAATAGTATTGTGGTCCTTCTTAACTCAGTTGCCACATCCAGGGTTGTCAGGTCGAAATACCCCCCCCTGTCAAGTATCTCAGGGTTCCCGCTATCATCTTTAAAATAAAAGAATTCAAGCTCCGGGCCAACATAGAAAGTATAGCCCATATCTTTTGCTTTTTTTAACATTCTTTTAAGAACCCACCTCGGGTCGCCTTTAAAATTCGACCTGTCCGGCTCAAGTATGTCACAGAACATCCTCGCGACTCCATTCTCTTCCGGACTCCAGGGGAGTATCTGAAAGGTAGCCGGGTCGGGCATCGCAATAACATCGCTTTCCTCTATTCTGGAAAAACCTTCAATAGAAGAACCATCAAAACCCATACCTTCAGTTAATGCATTTTCAAGCTCCTCTACGGTAATTGCAAAGCTTTTTAAGAACCCCTGAACATCTGTAAACCAGAGTCTTATAAACTTTATATCGTTGTCGTGGGCCTTTTTTAAGACGTATTGTTTCATCTCTTCGTTTTTATCCATAATAATAGCTCCCTTCACTGTTTATAAAAATTAGCAAATAATAATGAAACCTTCAGGTTGTTGACAGGTTTAAAAATTCCATAAAATTATAACTTAAATTTAAATAAAAATTTATATAAATCGTGTTAAATCTATGTTAAATCTTTAATTCTGCTGCTAACCTATTGCTTCCTTCCCTTCTTCGCCGGTCCTTATCCTAATGCATCTTGCAAGGTCGATAACAAAAATTTTTCCATCGCCGATATTACCTGTATATGCGCCTTTTTTTATTGCACTGATGGTGGGTTCCACGAATTTTTCATTTACCGCTATTTCAAGCCTTATTTTTTTAATAAGATTAACTTCGTGTATAATCCCTCTGTATGTTTCTGTATAGCCCTTTTGCTGGCCGCATCCAAGCACATTGGTAACTGTCATCTTATATATCTCATTATCGAATAATGCTTTTTTAACATCGGGTAATTTATGCGGCTGAATCATGGCAATGATTAATTTCATATTTAATCTCCTTTCCTTTAAAAATTAATATTCTAGTCATTCTGGAAAATCTGGAAGCCGCTGTAAGCTTCCATACCGTGTTCATCAATATCAAGTCCTTTTAACTCGGTATCTCTGGAAACCCTCAACCCTATCGTCTTTTTAATTGTAAAGAATACCAGAAGCATTATTCCAAAAGTCCAAGCAAACACGCTGACAGCACCGGTAAGCTGTGTGAGAAGCAGTCCCGGGCCGCCTCCGTAAAGAAGGCCATTTAAATTTTCAAACCCGGCGAGTTCTGAATATTCCGACTGTGCAAAAAAACCAACAAACAGAGTTCCAAAGAAACCGCAGACACCGTGAACAGATACAGCCCCCACGGGATCATCTATTCTGAATTTTTTATCAAGCAGTTCAACCGATATGCTTACAATTATTCCGCATAACAGCCCTATAATAATGGCGCTGTACGGTGATACCACCGCACACCCCGCAGTAATGCCCACCAGCCCTGCCAGTGCTCCGTTTAATGTCATGGATGCATCCGGCTTTTTATACTTTACCCATGTATAGAACATGGTTGCCAGTGCTCCGGCAGCAGCAGCAAGAGTGGTAGCAACGGCTATGGTAGCAATAGCCGGACTGCCTGCGGACAGAGTGCTTCCCGGATTAAAGCCGTACCAGCCAAACCATAAAATAAAAACACCGAGTGTCGCAAGCGGGATATTATGGCCGGGAATTGCGTTTGAGCTTCCATCGCTGTTATATTTGCCTAATCTCGGGCCAAGCACAATAGCACCGGCAAGACCTGCCCATCCTCCTACTGAATGAACAACAGTGGAACCGGCGAAATCAACCATACCCATATCTGCCAGCCAGCCGCCTCCCCATATCCAGTGGCCTGCTACAGGATAGACAAGCCCGGTAATAAAAATAGAGTAAATAAGGTAATTTTTGAATTTGATTCTTTCTGCAACGGCTCCAGAAACAATTGTAGCTGCAGTGGCAGCGAATACAGCCTGAAAAATCCAGAATGCAAAGATTGAAGCAGAAGCCTCTCCGGTTATCTGGAGAGTGAAACCGCTGGTTCCGATAAAACCCCCTGCATCCCTGCCAAACATAAACCCGAAACCAATTAGAAGAAACAAAACACTTCCGATGCAAAAATCAATCAGGTTCTTCATGAGAATATTTACAGAGTTTTTTGCGCGGGTAAAACCGGTTTCAACCATTGCAAAACCAGCCTGCATAAAAAATACCATAAATGCCGTGATAAGAATCCAGAGAGTATCAAGGTTAGTTGCGAGCTGTTCCATTTTTCCTCCATACGTTTTCTGTTATAAATAATGAAGAAAATTGTACCGCTTTAACTTTACCTTCAGGTTACAGCTCTGTTAAAAGTTTGTTAAATATTAAAAGCCGGGGCGCATCTACCGTGGTATAAAACAGGCGCTAAAATTTATCGGAGCTGGAATTACCGGGGGAGAACATATAGCCGACATTACGGATTGTTTTTAACATAAGACTGTACGGAGGCGGAATCTTGGAACGGAGTCTTCTAATATGAACATCAACAGTTCTGCTGCCGCCATAAAAATCATATTCCCAGACTAATGAAAGAAGCTTTTTTCTCGTGAAAACCCTGTCGCGGTTCTTAAGAAGGAGCTTTAGAAGCTCAAACTCTTTAAAAGTCAGTTCAATTGGAGCGTCATTGACGGTTAGTTCATATTTATCAGGATTTAGTACAAGACCATTTACAATAATAGCATTTACCGGAGGATAAATACCCCTTCTGATAAGAACAGCTTTTACTCTGATGGCAAGCTCTTTTCTAATATTTGAAATAAAGCAAAAATCATCAAATTTAATTCCATTTTCAAACAGGAGATCAGCGCAGCTAAAATCCAGCAATGCAATCTTTGCGATATCCGTTTTTCCTTTGCTTTTCAGTTCATTTTTGATAGAAGCAATATCCGCAGTATTTTTTGCGGCAATATGTAAAACTACCAATCTTACACCTTTAAGGCCGGCAGCGAATTTTTCAGGGCTGTCCGGTATCTGTATATTGAAATTACCTGCATTTAGAGCATTTTTTATTACGCCCGCAAGCGCTCTGTCATCCGAAAAAAGAAGCGTTTTAATTGAATAAGCCATATTTAAACCCGGTAAAAATTTAACAGAAATACAATTTTTATATTATAGAGTAATTTAATATATAGTAAAAGTAACAGGACCTGTCCGGATATATAAAAAATTATAAAAATAAAGGATTTTTATTTATTTTTTAAAACCATTATGTTAGTATTATATTGCGCAAGCGCTTTCATAATATTTTATAATTTTCAGTAAGTACGTGATGGTAAACTATAATGATATAGCAAAACTGGCAAAAGTTTCCCCTACGACAGTATCACATGTAATCAATGAAACCAGGTTTGTCATGCCTGAAACAAAAGAAAGAGTTTTTAAGGCAATGAGGAAACTAAAGTACCAGCCCAATCTTCTTGCAAGAAGTCTTGCTACAGGCAAAACGCATACTGTTGGACTGGTTATTTCGGATATAAGGAACCCATTCTATCCGGAGCTTATCCAGGGCGTGGAAGAACTCGCGGTAAAAAATGAGTATAACGTGTTCTTATGTAATACCGATTATGACATTGACAAGGGATTAAAATCCATAGGGGCTTTAATAAAAAGAAAAATAGACGGCATAATTGTTGCCTCCAGCCAGGTGGACAGTTCTGTGATAGACCAGCTTGTTGATACTGATGTTAATTTTGTACTGGTAGACTGGTGTAAGAGAAATATAAAAGTGGACAGCCTCTACTTTGATTACAAGGTTGGAATAAAAGAAGCTATTTCTCATTTATATTCCCTCGGGCACAGAAATATTTTTTTTATAAGCGGCCCAAAAAAATTGAAAACAGCGGAAATAAGAATGAGAAATTTTATAGATACAGTAAAAAGCCATAAAAAGGAAAAAATAAAATATAAGATACTGGAAAGCAATCATAAAATAGACGGGGGTTATGAAGCTGCCGCTAAAATAATAAAAGAAAAGAAACTCCCCACAGCAATTATCTGCTCAAATGACCTTATGGCTTTAGGAGCCATGAAAGCTTTTCAGGCCAGGGGTATTAAAATTCCGGATGATATATCTATTATCGGTCTGGATAATATAGCGCTGACTGAAATAGTTTCACCTGCGCTGACAACTATAGAGCTTGAGAGATATGAAATAGGTAAAACTGCGATGGAGATGCTGCTAAACAGAATGAAGGAAAGAGAATTGCCCAAACAGACATGCATTTTTAAAACCAGATTAATTATAAGAGGAAGTACGGGAAGAGCAGGATAGCTCATTAACAGACATGAAATTATTGAAAGTTTAGAACTTAATATTAAATTAATCTCGAGTAAATAGGAAAATGGAAACTTGACAGGTAATTTAATTTTTTATATTATAAAAAAGCACTTGCGCAAGTGCTTGGTAATGGATTTCTTTGATTTTAAAATTTTAAAATAAGTATAAGAATAATATCCAATGGAAAAATCAGAAACTGATAATTATTTTAAAGAATTGCAGAATTTATATCTGGATAGGTTTGTAAGAAATAAGAAAGAAAGAACAGATATATTAAAAAATAAAAGCCCTGTAAATATTCTATCCCCTGGAAGAGTAAATATAATTGGAGAACATACAGATTATAATTTAGGCCTATCTATAAATGCAGCGATAGATAAACAGATATTTATAACAGGCTATAAAAACAATTCTAATTACATTGAAGTTTTTTCCAGATACTTAAATGATTCCGGCAGATTTTCTTTAGATAATATTGAATTTGATAAGAACAGGCACTGGATAAACTATATAAAGGGTGTTTTAAAGGAATATATTCAAAAAGGTCACAAAATCTCCGGTTTCAACATAGTTATAGACAGTAACCTCCCGATAGGTGCCGGCATCAGCTCATCTGCCTCTCTTGAGGTCGGGGTTGCAAAATTCATTGAGGAGCTTTTTGATTTAAAAGTTACCAGGAAGACAATGGTAAAATTGTGCAACAGCGCAGAGAACGATTTCGTGGGAGTAAACTGCGGATTTATGGATCAGTTCTCGGTTGCATATGGAAAAAAGGATTGTGTAATTTTTCTAAATTTTAGAGACCTTTCCTATGAATATATCCCGTTTAACCTCGGGGATAACCTGATTTTAATTATTAACTCGAAAGAGGAGAGAAATCTTGCAGATACAGAATACAATAAGAGAAGAAAAGAATGCAATGAAGCAGTTAAAATAATATCCAGCATGATAAAAGGGAAAAAGATCACGTCCCTATCAGATGTTAAACCGGAAATGCTTGGCAGGCTGGAAGGCTGGATACCTGAAAAACTTTTTAAAAGGGCAAGGCATGTAATAACAGAAAATAACAGGGTTCTACGGGCAAAAGAGAATATTCTTAAAGGCGATATTAAAAAGCTGGGCCAGATATTATTTGAATCACATAACAGTTTAAAAATTGATTATGAAGTATCAACAAAAAGACTTGATTACCTGGTAAATAAACTGGGAAAAATTAAAGGTGTCTACGGCGCAAGATTAATGGGGGCAGGTTTTGGCGGAAGCGTTATAAGCATTGTTAGTAAAGATAAAACTGATGATATTACAGGAATAACAGGTAAAGGGTTCTCAAAAGAATTCGGTGTTGTTCCTGATTTTATAGAGTGCAAGTTATCGGACGGCACCGGTAGAGTAGTATCCAGAGATTAATAGAGAACAAGAGACAGGTAAAAATGCAAAAAAAGACTGGTTAGAGAGGTGGATCAAAAAAGCAAAAAAGGCCCTGGTCCTGGAGTTGACAAAATTTTAATAGTTAGTTAAAATTATTAACAATAACATTGTTAATAACTTCAAATCCAAAATTTTAATCAGGGATAAAATAATATTAATTATTTAGACACTCAGAAAGCACCAGAAACAAAGACATTTATAGCGCTACACACATAGTCAGAGTCCGTAAGAAATATTAAAAAAAGACAGGAGGTGATGTGCCGGTTAACAAAAAAAGGGGCTTGCATACAAGAAGAATAATCGCAGTTATCACAGGAAGCATGTCCCGAGGCAGTTTTACTAAAGAGTCCAGAAAAAATTAAAAAAGGAGTTGTAAAAAATGAAAAAGATGTTTTTATTGCTGACAGTTATTGCTGTAAGTGTGATAATGGTTCTGTCATTATCACTGTATGGATGTGGACAGAAAGCGACTCCGGCTGAAGGGGAAGAAGTTGCCGGAGGAAAACACTTTGAAGGAATAGACATATGGTTCTTCCCGGGTGGACCGGAAGGTGGTCCATTCGCAAGCGTTGTTTATAATGGAGCAAAGGCAGCGGAAAATGACCTGGGTCCTAACGTGACATATGTGTGGTCTGACTGGAATGTTGAAAAAATGATTTCTCAGTTTAAAGAAGCTGTTGCGGCACAGCCTGACGGCATTTGTGTTATGGGGCATCCGGGAGATGATGCATTTGGTCCGCTGATAGATGATGCCGTATCAAAAGGGATCATAGTAACGAGCCAGAATACAGAACTTCCGGAGTCCGAGGCAAAATATGGTGCCAATGGTTTTGGTTATGTCGGTGCTTCTAATTATTCTGCTGGACTTGCTCTGGCAAGACAGGCAGTGATGGAATTTGGTCTTTCCGAAGGAGATAAAGCTTTAGTCTGGGGGCTTCTGGCACAGGAAACCCGCGGACTGAGGTCAGAGGGCTGTGTAGACGGCCTGGAAGAGGCAGGACTGGTAGTTGATTACATGGAAATAAGTGATGAAGTGAACGCAGATGCAACTCTCGGTACACCTGTAATAAGCGGGTATATATCTGCGAATCCGGACGTTAAGCTGATAATAACTGACCACGGAGCTCTCACTTCAACAGTTGCAACTTATGGCCAGGGCGCGGGACTTGAACCCGGCGAAGTGAATTTTGCAGGTTTTGACCTATCGGCAGCTTCTGTTGAAGCTATTAAGTCCGGATACCTGGGGCTTATAATTGACCAGCAGCCATGGCTGCAGGGGTATCTGCCGATTCTGCAGGTTTGCCTGACCAAGGAATACTATTTTGCAGGCCTTCATATTGATACCGGAAGCGGTTTTGTGAATGCGGAAAATGTGGACCTTCTGACGGAGCTTGCAGAGAAAGGAATCAGATAACTTATGGAAAATAACGCAGTAATTTCTCCAACACCATCTCCATCAGTAACTTCGCCTCTGGTGAAAATGGTAGACATACACAAATCCTATGGGGCAGTTACTGCGTTAAATGGAGTGGGTTTTACAGTTGGGAGAAATGAAATTGTAGGACTGATAGGAGATAACGGTGCGGGCAAGTCTACCCTTATCAAGGTGCTGACAGGAGTGGAAAAACAGGACAGAGGGAAGATTTATTGGAAGGGTGAAGAAATAAAGAAGCACACAGTTGAAAATTCGCGTAATATAGGAATTGAAACTGTTTTTCAGGACAGAGCCCTTGCAGAGAAGCAGAATATATGGCGGAATCTTTTTATGGGGAGAGAATTAACCTATGGACGGTCAGGATTTATAAAAATTGGTAAATCGCAAAAGGAAGCAATTAATCTATTAAGGAAGATGGTTGGGCTCACCCAGTCGGGCCTCAGTCCAAATCTCGGTGTTATGGGGCTGTCCGGTGGAGAAAAACAGGGTATAGCCATCGCAAGAGCTCTTTATTTTGATGCCCAGTTAATCATTCTTGATGAACCCACCAATAACCTGTCGCTTTCCGAAACAAATAAAGTGCTGGAATTTGTTAGGTGGATAAAAAAGAATGGTAAGTCCTGTATTTTTATAACTCATAGCATTTATCACGTTTACTCGGTGGCAGAAAGATTTGTGATTATGGACAGGGGCAATATCATAGGCGAATTTCTAAAGAAAGACCTGTCAATGGACGAGCTTGTTGAGAAACTGGAATATGTGGCCAAACATGGAGCACTGGCTTAAAATGATGGCTGCACCATAAAATGGAATTTGCCCTGGTATTAAAAAATTAAGCTGGGCAAATTTCATTAGCATTTGAGTATAAAAATTTAAAGTTTTAATTTATGCTGTTTTGACTGAAAAGTACAGGAGGAAAAAAATAAAACTGTGATAAAAGAGGAACGGAGGAAATGCTAGAAAAAATAAAATTAAAGATAAGTGAGTCAAAGTTACAGTTAAGTATACTGGCAGTGCTTGTAATTGTATTTGTAATATTTATTATCGGGAATCCAAGAACATTCCTCAGCTACAGAATATATTATGCATTTATGTCAACCATTCCATTTTCGGCAATTCTGGCTTTATCATTAACACCCATTATTATTTTAGGAGAAATTGATCTTTCCTTCCCATCGGTGATGGGTTTTTCAGCCTGGGTATTTTCTGCTGTGTTTAATCAAACAAACAATATTTATCTGGCATTTGTAACCTGCCTGGCTATGGGTATCTTTGCGGGTTACTTAAATAGCGTGCTGATAGTAAGAGTTGGGATACCATCACTGATATTAACCATAGGAATGATGTTCCTCTGGCGGGGGCTTGTTTATGTGGCAAGCGGAGGCCATGGGCTGTCCCTTGTTGGTACTAAAGGAACACTTCTTTATAAGGCTCTTGTTGGAAGAATAGGAGGCGCGGTTCCTGCACAGACGATATGGGCTATTATAATTGCAGCGGTTTTTGCATTGATATTAAACCGCCACAGATTCGGAGCACACATACTTTATACTGGTGACGACGAAGTAAGTGCAAAAATGATGGGTGTAAATGTGGCAAGGATAAAAACAATTGTTTTTATGCAGGTGGGAGTTTTTGCCGCATTCGTGGGAGTTCTTGCAACACTTGAAGTATTATACCTGTGGCCATCAACAGGAGAAGGCTATCTTATGAAATCGCTGGCATCAGTTTTTATAGGAGGCACCTCGGTTTTTGGCGGCGCAGGGACCATATTCGGAACCTTTATCGGAGCCATCATTATGGGGTCGCTGGAAGCCGGTATAGTTTCAGGAGGAATTTCTGGATTCTGGACGCAGTTTGTTTTTGGGCTTGTAATAGTCCTATCCCTTGCAATTTATGCATGCATGAACAAAAGAATAAGCCTGGGCAGAAAAATAATAGGAGCTATAAAAGGACTGGCTGGAAAAAAGAAAAAGTAGACCCCCTGTTGTCCGGAATAAAAAAAACTTAAAAATTGGGATTTATAAGATTAATGGCATAAAATGTAGAAGATTCTAAAAGATTTAGTATTTATTCTGGTTTTTACAGCACATATATGTCCGGATAGCAAAAGTAAATTAAAGGTGATTGGTAAATTAGAGTTAATTATCTATGTAATCTATATAAGAGATGAAAAGAGAGAAAGTGAAGTTAAATAAAAAAGTAACACAGGAAAAAATAATTAAAAGAAAAAGAAATAATAAAAAAAACAATGCAGGCGAAAACCTGGATGAGAGGGAATTCAGGAAAGACTCTGGTCTTAAAAAGAAAATAGTGATAAAAGAAGACGGTAGATACCTGATCTATTATGATTTTAATAAATGATATTAAAATTAATAATCAATTGTAAAATTATAAAAAAAATAATGGGGGTAAAAAATATTAGAATTAAGGTATGATCCGGTTAAAAATAAGTGGGTCGCAATGGCGACCAAAAGGCAGGGAAGAACTTTTCTACCCCCAAAAGATTTCTGTCCCCTGTGTCCTACAAAAAATAAAAAAATAATTACCGAGATCCCGCAGAGCAGTTATGATATCGTAGTATTTGAGAATAAATTTCCAACATTTGAGAGAAAGCCGGATAAGCTTGATTTTTTTAATAACCCTGAAAATAAAGGTGATTTTTCTTATTCAAAAATGCAGTCCAGGGGAATCTGTGAAGTTGTCTGTTATACCCAGAAACATGATCTGTTCCTTGAGGATATGCCGGTAAAAAAAATAAATGATTTAATAAAGGTCTGGCAGGACAGGTATTTTAACCTGGGGAATAAAAGCTTTATAAAATATGTTTTTATTTTTGAAAATAAAGGGAAAGAGATAGGCGTTACCCTTTCCCATCCTCACGGCCAGATATATGCATTTCCCTATATACCGCCGGTTATTCTCGGGGAAATAAAATCATCTGAAGAATTTTACAAAAAAAATAAAAAATGTCTCCACTGTGCCATAATAGAAAGGGAATTGAATGATAAGAGCCGGATTGTTATTAAAAATGATGATTTTGCTGCATTTATCCCATTTTATGCCGGCTGGCCCTATGAAGTGCATATTTATTCCCTGAGGCACCTTGGCAGTATATGTGAGCTTGAAGATAGAGAAATTCATTCTCTCTCAAAAACAATCAGGCAACTGATAAACGGTTACAATAAACTTTTTAGCTTCAGGATGCCCTATGTAATGGTAATGCACCAGAGACCGACTGACGGCAGAGAACACGGCTATTATCATTTTCATATTGAGTTTTACCCCCCGTACAGAACAGAGAACAAATTAAAGTATATGGCAGGATGTGAGCTTGGCGCGGGTACATTCATAAATGATACTTTACCAGAAGAAAAAGCTGCTGAATTAAGGAAAATATTGGAAAAACAGAAACAATAGAGTATTATTAATATCTATAAAATTCTGGCATTGATTGTATAAATTCATCCGGTAATTTTTAAACTTTAATATAAAAGGAATTAATATGGCAGATAAAAGTAAAAAGAAAAAATCCCGGTCCAGCATATCAGGCGAGATGAATACTCTCATGATGGAAGCACTGATGGACCACATTCCTGATAGTATTTATTTTAAGGACCTTGAAAGCAGGATTATAAGAGTAAATAAAGCCTGTGCGGAAATGGCTTATAAAATGAAATCTCCCGAAGAAGCGGCTGGCAAGACAGATTTTGATATTTTTTCAAAAGAGCATGCAAGCCAGGCGTACGCAGACGAGCAGCGTATAATAAAAGCCGGAAAGCCCATAGTAAACATTGAGGAAAAGGAAACATGGAGATTTGAGAAGGAACCCAGGTGGATATCAACAACAAAAATGCCCTTTTATGACAGAGAGGGCAATATAATAGGAACATTTGGTATTTCAAGGGATATTTCGGATAGAAAAAAGGCAGAAGAAAAAGTAGAATACCTCTCCTTCCATGATACCCTTACGGGCCTTTACAACAGGGCATATTTTGAAGAAGAGCTGAAAAGGCTTGATACCCCAAGGCAGCTCCCCCTTACAATAGTAATGGGAGACGTAAACGGCCTGAAGGTAATAAATGATGCATACGGTCACACAAAGGGAGACGAATTCCTGGTAAAGATAGCCGGTGTACTTAAAGATGCCTTTAGAGATGAAGATATCCTGTCAAGATGGGGAGGAGACGAGTTTATAACAATTCTGCCCAGAACCACATACAGAGATGCACAGAAGATTGTAAGAAGAATTAAAAGCTTATGCAAAAAAAAGGAGACAGAGGGTATACCCTTAAGCATTTCCCTTGGAATTGCAACGAAAAAAGAACCAGAAGAAAACATAGAAGATGTAATTAAAAAAGCCGAGGACAAAATGTATAAATGCAAGGTAGCTGACAGCAAATCCGTCCATGAGAGTCTTGTGGAATCTCTTAAGGAAAACTTGAAAAAAGGAGATTCAAGAAACGATACACGCATAAAAAAGATGGAAGAGTACGCATTACTTCTTGGAGAGAAATTAAACCTGTCCTCTGCCAAGCTTGAGGAGCTGAAGCTTCTTATAAATCTTCATAACATAGGAAAGATTGCTCTGGTTGACGAGATAATGTCCAAGAGAGGAAGGCTTACAAAGGAAGAATGGGGAATAATAAAGGAGCTGCCTTTGATAGGATACCGTATTGCAGAGTCCTCCCAGAAACTCAGACCCATAGCAGAGCCCATACTTGCTCACCATGAATGGTACAACGGAAGCGGATACCCGAGGGGCATAAAGGGTGAAGAAATACCGGTAATCTCAAGGATATCTGCTCTTATAAATGCCTATGAGGCCATGACATCCCCGAGGCCCTACAGAAGAAAAATGACAAAGAAAGAGGCAATAGCAGAGATTAAAAAATGCAGCGGCACACAGTTTGACCCTGCAATAGCGAAAATTTTTACTGAAGCGCTAAAAAAGGAGAAAGAGAAATAATTACAGTCTATAATTATTGGTAATGGGATATCTTCTGTCTTTCCCAAATGCACGGGGTGTTATTTTAATACCGGGAGAGCCCTGCCTTCTTTTATACTCACTGGAATCTACCATATTAATTATGTTTTTAACTATTTTCTTATCAAAGCCCTTCTTTATGATTGAATGAAAATCCAGATTTTCCTCGATATATTCTTTAAGCACAGGGTCCAGCACTTTATAAGGAGGAAGGCTGTCTTCGTCCTTCTGTCCGGGTTTAAGCTCGGCCGATGGAACTTTAGTAAGTATATTTTCAGGAATTACATCTGAGTATTTTTTATTGATAAAACTACATATACGGTAAACCATAGTCTTATATACATCCTTAATTGGTGAAAAGCCGCCGGCCATATCACCGTAAAGGGTACAGTACCCCACGCTTATTTCACTTTTATTTCCAGTTGATAATACAAGATAGCTATTTTCATTTGCCACGGCCATTATAATATTTCCCCTTATACGCGCCTGTATGTTTTCTTTCGTGATATTTATCCCGGTATCTTTAAATATAGAGCTCAAACTTTTAAGATAGCTTTTGTATATCGTTGAAATTGGTATTGTAATATATTTAACGCCGAGGTTACGGCACAGATCTTCAGAGTCTTTAATGCTTCCGGGAGAAGAGTAAAGGGACGGCATCAGCACTCCGGTGACATTGTCTTTTCCCAGAGCGAGCGAGGCTATTACTATGGTAAGGGCGGAGTCTATGCCGCCGCTTAAAGCTATGACAACTTTTTTAAAATTATTTTTTCTTACATAATCCCCTGTACCAAGAATCAGGGCTTCAAGTATTTCTTCTTCACGGCAGGAGATTTTATATTTGTTTTTATTACTATTATCATTTTTAAATCGCGCTGCTCTGCCTTTTTTCTTTGCGGGAAAGTATTTTAAATCAACAACAGGCAGAGATCTGCGGCCATCTATAAATTTACCGTCTGTTTTTAGCTGTTCTCTGTTTATGAGTTGTGAAGGCGATGCTCCCGGAGCTTTATAGTCATATATTAAAACATCTTCTGCAAATGATTTTGCACTGGCAAGGACTCTGCCTTTTTTATTAAGAATTAAACTGTTGCCGTCAAATACCAGCTCATCCTGACCGCCAATCATGTTTAGATAGACTATATTTAAATTGTTTTCTATTGCTGCCCTGGATAAAATATCCATTCTTTCTTTAATTTTATCGGTGTGATACGGGGATGCGGAAATATTTATTGAAAGCTCTGCTCCTCCGGCGAGAGCCTGGGTCCTGACCGGGCCTTCCGGATGGAATATGTCCTCGCATATGTTAATTCCTATAAAGGTGCCTGCTACTTTAAGGACAAAATTTTTGCTGCCTTTTTTAAAATACCTTTCCTCGTCAAAAACGGAATAATTTGGAAGAAAATGTTTATTATATACGGCATGTATACGGTTATTATAAATTACTGCTGCCGAGTTATATATTCCGTCCTTCTCGCTGTTAACGAAACCGGTAACTGTGATTATATCTGGAGCCAGCTCTTTTAGCCTGTGTGTGTATTTTATATTTTCATCAATAAAGATGCTTTTTAGAAGTAAATCTTCCGGCGGATAACCTGTGATACAGAGTTCCGGAAATACTGCCATATCAGCCCCCGCTGCTGCTGCTTTCTCAATATGGCCGGCAATGAGCTCATAGTTTCCCTTAAGGTCGCCTACGGCGGGATTTATCTGTGCTAGATATAATCTTAAAATAGAAATTTTTGCTCCTTTTATAAAAAGTTATTAGATATTAATTTAATTATTTCTGATTTAGATAAACTGATTTAATTATAATACTTTTTAACAATTAAATTTACTTCCGGTACAGAGGAGACATCATTCTTAGGTCTGATACAACTTTCGGTATTACTTCCAGGAAATAATCCACTTCTTCTTTTGTGTTTTCAAAACCCAGTGTGATTCTTAAGGAGCCATGAGCTTCTTCAGCGGTCAGGCCCATTGCAATTAGAGTGTGTGACGGTTTTAAAGATGAAGAAGAGCAGGCAGAACCGCTTGAAGAAGCAATACCTGCATGGTCAAGTCTCAGAACTATTGATTCACCCTCTATATATTTAAAGGAAAAGTTGCAGTTTCCCGGAAGCCTTTTTACAGGATGACCGTTAAGCCTGACGTCGTCAATTTTACCCGGGAGCTCTTTTATGAGATATTCTCTTAGTTCTGTAATATATGCTATCTTTTTTGAGAGTTTTTTCTGATTTATTTCCGAAGCTTTTGCCAGACCGGCTATTCCGGGAATATTTTCTGTGCCCGACCTTATTCCCCTTTCATGTCCCCCGCCAAGTATCTGAGGCGTTATTTTTGTCCCCTTTCTTATGTAAAGAGCTCCTACTCCCTTGGGACCGTATATTTTATGTCCGGAAAGAGACAAAAGGTCAACGTTTAAGCGGTTAACATCCGTTTCTATACTGGAAAAGCTCTGAACTGCATCAGTGTGGAAAATAATATTATGCTCCTTTAATATTTTTCCTATTTCTTCAACAGGCTGAATTGTCCCAACAATATTATTTGCATGCATAATGGTTGCCATTATGGTCTTCGGGGTTATAGCCTTTTTTATATCTTCCGGGTCTACAAGACCTGAACTGTCAACAGGGATATAAGTTATACTGAAACCCTGTCTTGATAATTTCTTCAAAGGCATATGAACTGCAGGGTGTTCAATTTCAGATGTGATAATATGGTTGCCCTTCTTCCTGTAAGATTCTGCTACTCCTGCTATTGCAAGATTATCGCTCTCGGTACCGCAGCCTGTAAAAATTATTTCTTCGGGGCCGGCTCCAAGCGATTTTGCAATCACACTTCTTGAGTGCTCGAGTATTTCCCTGGCCCTCAGGCCGGGAGAGTGAGGTTCAGAAGCATTGCCGTAATAAACCGTGAAGCATTTATTAATTTCATCAACCACTTCAGGTAAAACAGGAGTGGTTGCGCTGTGGTCAAAGTATATATATTTAAGTTTTTTATTCATATTCATATTCTCCTTTTTAAAACAATGTGAGAAAAAACTATCACTGATTTTTAATGCTGTCAATTATTTATATAATACCAGATAAACCCGGAATGAAATAATATATTCGCAGGCAGCCGCTAATAATATTTACTATGGACTAATATTACAATTTGATATATTAAAATAGTTGATTTATTTGTCAAAGTTAATTAAAATTATTAAAATTATAATCTGTAAAATTTTTAGATATTGTTGTTTTGATATGCAGGCAGGATAAAATGCTTAAAAATATATTGCCCTATGTAGATAAAATTCTTAGATATACAAATGAAATATTTATAATCAAGGATAATGAAAATAATATTCTTTTTATAAATGATAAGATAAAGGATTACGGCTACCAGCCCGAAAGCCTGACAGGCAAAAATTATTTAACGCTGCTTTCCCCAAAACACAAGGGGAAAAGATTTAAAGAAATTGTCAATAACAAAAAAGCCTTAAATTATGAGGTAGAATTTCTTAAAAAGAATGGCGGTATTGTCAATGCACTTGCAACTAATTCCCCGGTCTCAGATAATGATGGGAAAATTTTGTTTGTAGTTTCCACACTTACTGATATAACTTCTTATAAACAGTTGCAAAAAAAACTTACTGAATCGACATATATGGATTATTTAACAGGCCTTTACAATATAAGATATTTATACAAAAGATTGAGCGAAGAGTTAAACAGGGGGAAGAGAAAGAAAGAAGATATTGCCATAATAATGTTTGATATTGATAATTTTAAAAAATTTAATGACAGCTACGGGCATGAAAAAGGAAATAGTCTGCTTAAAAGACTGGGCGCCATTATACGCAAAAACATAAGAAGGGGAGTGGACTTAGGGTTCAGGTTTGGCGGGGATGAATTTCTGATAATTGTGAATCAGGCCGGGGATAATATTGCCTATGAAATTGCCTCCAGGATAAGAGAAAGCTTTCTAAATCTAGATTATAAAAATCTGGATATTAGTATGGGGATAGAGTATTATTTTAATAATTCTGGTATTAAAAATTTAATAGCCAGGGCTGATAAAAAAGTCTATATGGCAAAAAAATCTAATGAGAAAATAGTAAAATAAATACGATAAAATAAATAATTAAGTAAGTCTGTTAAAATATAGTTCATTTTAATATAATATGCTCTTAATATTAAAAGAGTTTTTTATTTTGCAAGGAAGATTATCAAATATGAAGACAGGAGAAAATAATAATTCGATAAACAGGGCAGCAAGAATAATATCATATATTTTTGACGGCTCGTTTATTTCGATTCCCATTATACTGACTATATGCTTAATTATTATAGATAATAAGATAGAAGCAATAAGCTGGGCTTTTGTATGCCTGCTGTTCGGTACTGTAATACCCTATCTATATATATGTTTCCTTTTCAGGAAAAAAGTAATAAAGGATATGCATATACCCGTTAAGGAGGATAGAACAAAGCCGCTGCTCCTATCATGTGCAAGCTATGCAGTTTGTCTTGGTGTACTGTATGTCCTGGACGCTCCCCTGTTTTTAAAATCTTTATTTACGGTGATTGTTGCATCAGCCATTATTTATACAATAATAACTTATTTCTGGAAAATCAGCCTTCACAGCAGCTGGATAACTTTTATTGTAATTACATTCAATATCCTTTTTGGAAGATGGATGCTGCTTATGATCCCGCTTATTCCCGTAGTGGGGTGGGCACGTGTGAGAATAAAGAAACATACGATGAATCAGGTGATACTCGGAGCAGGTATATCGAGCGTGACAAGTTTTTTAATTTATTACAGCTACGGTTTTATCAGTTTATTCTAAACAGCAGGCAGTTTCTGGACAGCGCAAACAATAATTTTTTAAGATTCTCCGTTTCTTTTCTATCCAGTTTTATTATATGTAAATAAGAATATGGCTCATAAAAGCTCAAGAGCTTTATGGGACCAGTAAAAAGCAAATAACTCTATAAATGAAAGCGCCGCAGCTATTATGGAGGGCAGTACCAGATATCCGGACAAAAGCCCGGTTGCTTTTTTGGAAAAGCATGGAATCAGCAGTATAACCGATAGATTAATAAAATAAAAAGTAAACAGTATTGAAAGAGCAGTTAAATAGAAATAAAAATATCCAAGAAAGCTAAATCTTGACAGTGTTATCAGAATGAAAAATGTCATAAGCAGAATGCAGGCCATAAATTTAAACGGACTCTTAAAAATTTTTTCAGGTGACGGATTTTTATAGTACTGAAATATAAATACCGGGTAGAGTATAATTATAATAGATGACCCGCAAAGCGTGCCTGTTACAAATCTGAGATTATTATTGGTATTATAAAGCCCGAAATTTGATGCAATTCCGTCAATGATAAATGACAATAAAAAAAAGGCAAGAATTATAAGGATATAGGCCGGAGGCAGATCGCTTTCTCTCTTTCTGAACATTATAAATAGAATGATTGCTGTAATAAAGAAACCTGTATAAAAGCCGCAGCATCTGGCGCAGACAGGAAGAATTAAATTTCCAAAAAGGAGGCTTCTCATAGGAATTTGATGACAGACAGAAAAGCCTATGGTCTCTATTAAAAAACTAATCAACGGTATTTTCAACCCTTTCCGTATTTAAGGTCACAATTAACTTTTAATTTTATTTAAATATTATTACAGATATCAATATGTGCTTTATTAGTATAACTTTTAAATAAAATTATAGTTTTATACCGGCAATATTGGTAGAATTAATAATATTATTTTTTTATTAACAGGTATTTAAAAAACCAGGGAAAGGTTATTCCATGGTGTATGATTTTCATACTCATACCTTTTTTTCCGATGGTGTACACAGCCCTATTGAGCTTGTAAGGTTCGCAGTTGCGCAGGGCTACTGCTGTATTGCAATTACCGATCATGGAAGCTATTCAAATCTTGATTTTATAATATCCCGGATAAAAAAGGACTGTGAACTGGCAGAAAAATACTGGGATATAAAGGTGATTCCCGGCGTAGAACTAACAAACGTTCCTTCTAAGAGTATAAATAAAATGGCCAGAGAGGCAAAAGAGCTTGGAGCAAAAATAGTTGTGGTTCACGGCGAAAGCATTATAGAGAGTGTAGAGCCCGGAACCAATTTAGAAGCGGTTAAATCAGAATACACAGATATCCTGGCTCATCCGGGAATTCTAAAATCAGAGGAAGCAGAGCTGGCTGCAAAAAACAATGTTTTTATAGAAATTTCATCCAGAGCCGGCCACAGCCTGACAAACGGGTTGGTGGTTAATGCAGGCAGAGAAGCTGGAGCAAAGTTTTTAATAAACACCGATGCGCACAGCTGCACAGATTTATTCAGGCCCGGTATGCAGGAAAAAATAGGCCTTGGAGCCGGACTTAAAAAGGATGAAGTAAAAGAGATTTTTGATAAAAATTGCCACGAACTTCTAAACAAGATAAATTATTAAACGGCTCCGGATATAATTGAATTTACTGGTTAATTTTGCCTGTATTTATAGCTCTTTTCTTTATACCAGGCCATTTTTATAATAAAAACTCATCCATACTTCCCGGCCTGTAACCTTCAAGGTCCAGGCAGATATATTTAAACCCGATATTTTTTAATTTTTTTACAACCTTTACCCTCATATTAGGATCAATCATCATAGGCAGTTCTTCTCTGTCCACTTCTATTCTCGCAACAGAGTGATGACATCTCACTCTTACCTGTTTAAAACCGGCTGCACGGAGAAAAATTTCAGCCTTTTTGATTTTATTTAAAACAGATTCAGAAATTATCGTATCATAGGGCAATCTGGACAGAAGACATGATAAGGAAGGCTTATTCCAGGTAGGGAGACTCAACTGCTTTGAAAAACTTCTTATCTCTTCTCCGGTCATGCCGGCATCTGCAAGAGGGCTTTTAACTCCCAGTTCCCTTAAGGCTTTAATACCGGGACGGAAAGTACTGAGGTCATCGTAATTGGTCCCGTCAATGACATAATTAAAGTTAAATTTATTCTTTAGCCGGATTAATTCAATGAAAAGATTCTTCTTGCAGTAATAACATCTGTTTTTCGGGTTGTTTTTTAGTTCATTTATTTCAAGCTGATTAAAATTTATAACTATGTGCCTGCACCCCAGATTCTTTGATATTTTCATTGAATCTTTAAGTTCACTTTCAGGGAATGCGGGAAACCTGGCGGTGACGGCAATAACTTTTACCCCGGGTTCGTTTTTTGCGATATTAAGGAGAAAAGTGCTGTCAACACCGCCCGAAAAAGCTAAAACAACGGACTCCATCTTTTTAAGCAGTGTTTTAAGTTTATTAATCTTTTTACCGGTCACAGGATTAAATATTATGTTTTTTATAATCTGTAAAAAGGACTTTTCTTAAAAATATATAAATTGGCCTCTTTTTGCAATAGTATAAGTAAAATGATATTTTTAAGTTAAAATATAGTTAGCCCGGAATTCATGCAGGAATGTGTTCCGGGGGTTAAAAAATTTTAGATTTCTGACGGTAAAACGGGAGAAAGGAATATGAAAAAAGCTTTATATATTGATTGTTTTTCAGGAATAAGCGGTGATATGATGGTAGGCGCACTTCTTGACCTCGGGATTGATATTATTTTTTTAAGGAATGAATTAAAAAAAATTGATATTACCGGATACAGCATAACATGCAGAGAAGTAAAAGCCGGACCTATAAAAGCGAAAAAGTTTAATGTGGAAGTAACTGCGTCCCAGCCGGATAGAAATTACGAAAATATCAAAAAAATAATCGGGGAAAGCAAGTTAAAAACGGCTATTAAGAAAATGTCACTAAATATTTTCAGGCTGATTGCAGAAGCAGAATCGGCGGTACATGACTGTGAAGCAGACAGGGTGCATTTTCACGAAGTAGGAGCGGTAGATTCCATTATCGATATTGTAAGCACCGCCGTTTGTATAAATAAATTAAAGATTGAATCCTTTTACAGCAGTAAAATTCCGGTTGGAAGCGGATTTGTAGATAGCTCGCATGGAAGATTACCCGTACCGGCACCTGCAACTGTTGAAATTTTAAAGGATGTACCGGTCTATGGGGGCGGCTTTGATTTTGAAGTGACAACTCCCACGGGCGCGGCAATAGTAAAAACTTTTACGAAAAGTTTTAGCGGCCTTCCTTATATGGAGATTGATAAGACCGGATATGGAGCAGGGAATAATAGAGGGGGAGAAACTCCCAATGTTTTAAGACTTTTAGGGGGAATTATTGACGATGAATATGGCCTGAGAGAAGAGAAACTTATAATGCTTTCTGCAAATATTGATGACAGCACTCCTGAGATTATAGGTTATCTTATGGAAAGACTATTTAAAAAAGGTGTCCTGGATGCATGGGTAGAATCTATCTATATGAAAAAAAACAGGCCCGCTTTTAAGGTAAGTGCGCTCTGCAGTGAAGAGTCGGAAAAGGACATAGTAAATATAATTTTGCTCGAATCGACAACGCTCGGCATAAGACGCGAAAAAGTAGAAAGATATTCGATAGAAAGAAAATTAAAAACTGTCCGGCTGCCTTACGGAGAGGTTAAAGTAAAAGTTGGCATCCTGAAAGGCAGAGAAGTAAACATTGCGCCTGAATTTGGGTCCTGCAGAAAGGTGGCAGAGGCGACGGGGAAGACACTTAAGGAAGTATATCACGACACTTTTTTATTTTTTTCAAAAAGATAGTATTTTAATATTTCCTGCAGTACGGCAACGGTTGGTACAGCAATCAAAAGTCCCCAGAAACCAAGTAATACACTGCCTACCATTAAAGAAAAAATTGTAACTCCGGGGTGCACTCCTATCTGATACTTCAGGATATTTGGGGAAATCAAATAAGCGTCCAGCCATTGAATGGCTATGAAGAACACGATTACAAGTAAAGCTGTAAGGGGTGAAATAAAAAGCGCGGCAAGTGCAGCCGGTATTGCCCCTATTACAGGACCTACAATAGGAATAATATCAAATATTCCAGCCGCAAAGCCAAGAAGTATTGCAAGATCTACTTTCAATATGAGCAGTACGATTGTGCACAGTATTCCCACAACAATTGCTATTAATATTCTTACCCTGAGATACTTCCCGACAATTTTATTGATTATATCCAGTATAATATTGGCATGAGTTTTGCATTTCCCGGGTAAAGCTTTTAAAAATATATTTCTAATTTTATCCGCGTGCATAAGGATGTATACACCCAGGAGCGGCACAACTATAAAGTAGAGGACAACGTTGACTACCGAACGGCCAAATGTAGTTGCTCTCTGGAAAAAATCAATTTCTCCAAGGTTAAGCCTTCCTATAATAAACTGGGTGATACCATTAGCGTCTATCGGCATGATTTTTTTGCCGATTACATTTTCAATACTTTTGACAATAGGGCTCCTGCTTAAAAAGTCATTTACAACAACGATAAAATTGCTCATGTATGACGGTAATTTATTTATGAATATCCTGAACTGGTCAAAAACTATGGGTATGATAAAGAAGAGCATTACAAAAATAATTCCCAGAAAAATTATATAAACTATGGCAACCGCAAAAATTTTACGCATTTTTTTCTGCAGGAGAGCCACAAAGGGGCTCAGGAGATAGGCAATAATTATGGATATAATAAGAGGGATAATAGCCGACCTTATCGTATATATGGTGTAAAAGAAAAGTGCAATGATTAAAAGTAAGCCGATTATTGACCAGCAGAATATCCCGATATTTTTTATTTTGCTATTGCCATTTAATAATTTTTTAAGTCTCATCTTGACTCATTATAATATATTTTTTAAAAAATTATAATTTATTAGGTCAACTAAACGCCACTAATTTAAAAATTAAATTGCACAGGAACTTAAATCTAAAATAGCAGCAGAACCGGCAAAAATACACACCTTCTGAATCCTTAAACCTTAAGACGTTGATTTTGACTTATTGGTTTATTTAAAATAAAATATTTATTCTCTGGAGTATTTATCTTTTATAAAAATCAACCAGCCGGAAAGGGGCGGAACACCTATGAAGTATGGTTATTTTAATGACAGAGATAAGGAGTATGTTATTACAAATCCCAGAACACCGGTTAAGTGGATTAATTACATTGGAACCCTGGATTTTGGCGGTTTTGTGGACCATACAGGCGGCGCATTAATCTGTAAAGGTGACCCGACCTTAAACCGTATTGTAAAATATATACAGCAGATGCCATCCTCGGAATTTAAAGGTGAGACTCTATACCTGCGGTTCAGGCAGGAGGATGGTTATAAAGTGTTTTCGCCTTTCTTTGTTCCCACACTGGATCCATATGATTTGTATGAATGTCATGTAGGTCTTGGTTATAGTCGCATAATATCAGAATTTTACGGACTACGGACAGAGTGCACAATATTTGTCCCCATAAATGACGGAATAGAAATACGCGAGGTAAAAATAACCAATAAGACAGGAAAAGAGCTGGATATTGATGCAATATGTGTCGTTGAGTATTCACACTTTAATGCCGTGAGACAGTTTGATAATGCTGACTGGGCCCCCCAGACGATGCAATCCGAATGCATAAGAGAAAAAGACGGGCTGCTGACCCTGACGCAATATGCTTTTATGCGAAGAGAAACCAATATAAATTTTCTAACATCCAATCATCCGGTCTCTTCTTTTGAATCGGACAGGAAACGATTTCTCGGAGACAATGAATACGGAAGCTGGGCAAACCCGCTCTCACTCCAGAAGGATGAGCTGGAAAGTTATGAAGCACGCAGGGGTGATAATGTAGGCATACTGATGCACCATCTCGGGAACTTTAAGCCGGGAGAAGAAAAAAGTTTCATTGCTCAGCTGGGGCAGGAGCAGAGTTTTAAAAAGGCATATCCTGTTATTGAAAAATATAGAAAACCTGAATCTATAAAAAGTGCGCTGGGTGAAATTAAAAGTTTCTGGGATGAATTTTTATCTATAATGCAGGTACAAACACCGGACCCGAATATGAACAGTATGTTAAATATCCAGAATCCCAGGCAGTGTTTTATCACCAAGAACTGGTCACGCTATCTTTCATATTACCAGCTTGGACTGGGTACCCGCGGCATTGGTACCCGCGACACTTCGCAGGATATTATGGGGGTAATAAGTCACATCCCCCGGGATGCAAAGGAACTGTTAAAAAAGCTTATGATGGTTCAGAGAAAAAATGGGAGTGCCATGCACGGCTTTAATCCTTTAAGCATGGAAGCATCAACAGGAGAGACTTATGAAATGCCGGACCGCCCGCAGTATTATGGAGATGACCATCTCTGGATCGTTCTTGCAGTAACTGCATATTTAAAAGAAACGGGAAATATGGATTTTCTAAATGAAGAGATTCCCTATTACGAGAAGAACAGGGAAGGGAAACCCGAAGAGAGCGGGACGGTAATGGATCACATGAAGAGAGCACTTGATTTTACTAAAAATGATAAAGGAAATCATGGCCTGCCGCTTCTGGGTTTTGCAGACTGGAACGATACTGTTAATTTAAGGACAGGAGCGGAATCATTATTTAATACACACCTTTATGGAAAAGGGCTTCTTGAGATGATTGAACTCTGTAAATATGCAGGTGATGAAGAATTGGCCGGGGTTTATCAGCAAGAATATAACAGTGTAAAAGAGGTGTTTAACCGGATATGCTGGGATGGCGAATGGTATATCCGGTATTTTGATTCCGACGGCACCCCGCTCGGTTCACAAAAAAATGAGCAGGGAAAAATATACTTGAATGCCCAATCCTGGGCAGTAATATCGCGGATGGCTACCGGTAATAGGGCAGAAAAAGCACTGGATTCCGTGAACAGGTTACTAAACACTTCCAGGGGGATAAAAATTAGCTGGCCCGGTTTCAATGGCTATGACCCTACAAAAGGCGGCATTACCACTTACCCTCCAGGAACCAAGGAGAACGGCGGAATATTTTTGCATACCAATCCCTGGGCAGTAATTGCCGAAACCATAATGGGGAATGGCGACCGTGCATACGAGTATTATAATCAGATAAATCCGGCTGCAAAAAATGATATTATATACGAGTATGAATGCGAGCCCTATGTTTATGCCCAGAATATACTCAGTGACGAGCATCCTCAGTTTGGCCTCGGGAGAAATAGCTGGTTAACAGGTGCAGCTTCATGGATGTACCAGGCGGGAACAGAGTTCGTGCTGGGTATACGGCCTGCATACCGCGGTCTTGAAATCGACCCCTGTATTCCCGGAGAATGGAGCGGTTTTAAAGTCATGCGGAAGTTTAGAAATGCGGTGTATGATATAGAAGTAAAGAACCCGCAGAATGTTAACAGGGGAATATCAGTCATTAAAGTGGACGGCGGGGAAATAACCGGCAACATAGTTCCTGTTTTTAAAGACGGCGGCACCCACTCAGTGGAAGTGGTAATGGGCTAGCTGCTAATTTGCCGCAATGTGATTCATTTATAAAATTATATACCGCACCTATATTTTATATTCCTGAATCGGGCCTTCAGGTTTAAAACCGGGAAGGAAAGGTAAAATACATAAGATGCACCGAATTCCCGCCAGGGTGGATATAACGCATCTACGTATTGATTGAAGTGGCATAATAATTGTGATAAAGTTTAAACTCAAAAATAAAAAACAGGAAAGTATATAAACAGGAAATTATAATGCCGGAAGAATCTATAGCTGCTTATTTTAATAACATCTTGGCTCTTACAACTTTTATTCTGGTTCTGGCATTTATATTTTCCCTGATATTTCTTATATCACGTATATTAACGGGCCGGAAAAAGCCCGGAAGTGGTAATTTCGGCGGTATTGAGGTAGAAGAAGCTGCACGGTTTGATAAACGGAATGTCATATCTGATTATAAAGAGGATCCCAACCGGCAGAAAAATATTTTTATTCTGGCAATTATTTTTATAATAATAATTTATTTTATATTGCTTGCTCTCTGTATTTTTAATTTTAGCAGAAATCCTTCGGCAAATTTAAATCTATTTTTAATTGTTGGAATAATATTTCACCTTATATTAATTACAATATACGTTATCAGATCTAAAATTATAGGTTAGGGGTTAATTGAATGCCTTTTAATAACAGGAGCAATTTAAATATAATGGTTACGGGGTTTGGCTGCTGTAAACAGGAAATATTTGCGGCACAGGGAGCACTTTATGATATCCAGAGGTTTGGTATAAATTTTGTCAGTACACCTGAAGATGCTGACCTGCTGGTCGTTCAGGGCTTCTATAATAAAGAGGGTATAATCAGGGTTATAAATATTTATGAAAAGATGAACCACCCAAAAGGAATAATTGCAGTAGGAAGCTGTGTTTTAAACCGGAACTTACTTGATCCAAAAAGTGAATTAATGGACAGATTCAGAGACAGCGTAAAAATAATCATGCATGTACCGGGATGTCCGCCACGGCCCGAAGCATTTATGTATGCAGTGTTAAGAATTCTAAATGAAAATTAAAGGCAGCATAATAGGAACAAAAATGAAATTTAAATATTAATAAAAATGATTGATGATATTTATAATAAAATCTATCCTTCATCCAGGTCTGTATATGGGGAAGAAATAGAAAGGAACCTGGAGTATATTCTGAGGGATGAGATAAAAAAAATTTCCCGAATAGGCTTCGATTTACTGGTAGAGATATCGCCGGAGAGACTTTATACGGTTATAGAGAAGCTGAAAGAAAACTCACAGCTTGAGATAAATAATTTTCATGGAATTAATACTTATAAAAATGAAAAAGGACGTTTTTTGCTGATTAACCTGAAATCAGCTACGGGCGATATATCTGTTCTGTTAAAAATGGAAGTGTCGGATGAAGAGCCGGGAAAAAACTATAAAGAATCCATAGACATCTTAAAAAAATTTTATAAGGCTTCAGCTTTTTATGGACCTGTGGAGAAAATAGCCACCGGTAATTACAATATCAGAATTACACCCGGGATCCTTGACGGCCTGGACTGTTTTGACCTGAATATTTATGCGGAAGAGGATGAAGTTAAAGATGCCCATATTAATACAGGTATAAGCAGGATTGCGGATGATGAATTTTATAAGGATATGAGCATTCATAATCTTATAGCTTATATAAGCAGATTTGACTGGAAGGCCGGCGTGTTTCCTGAAGTCTGCCTTTGCAGTGCCTTTGAAAAATTACTGCAATTGAAGTTGCCCGGGAAAGCTCAGTACACAAGGATGCTCCTCTGCGAATTATATAGAGTATCTAACCATATTTATTTTATTTCAAATATATGCAATATTCTACAGTATGATATTGCATATAATCTCTGCCTTCTGGAGAGAGAAAAGATTCTAAGAATTATAGAAACAATTACAGGCTCCAGAGTTGCCCCTAATTTTATAAGAATAGGTGGAGTGCGCAGGGATATAGAAGGAGAGGTAATATCAGGAATAAGGAAAAAACTTCCGCTTATATTTAAAAATATAAACAGGATAGAAAAAATAATGATGAATGACCCCCTTGTAATCGAGAGACTGAAGGATACAGGAACAGTACCTAAAGAAATTGCTCTGGAGTATGGAGTAACCGGGCCCAATCTCAGGGCTTCTGGAATCAGGTATGACCTGCGGAAAGATAAAGACTTTATTTCATATAAAGACCTGTCATTTCTTGTACCTGTGGGAAGAGTGGGAGATTGCCTGGACAGGGTTCTTGTCAGGTTTATTGAAATTTTCCAGTCTCTTAAATTAATAAACCAGATTACCAGTAACTTTCCGCGGGGAGCACATATAAAAAAAATAAACCTGTCTAATCTGGAGTTCCGGCCGGAAATAATTTCTCAGGATATTGAATGCCCGCATGGAATTTTTAAAATTTACATGGAAGTGGGCAAAAGAAACATAGAGTCGCTTGTGATAAAAGGTCCGTCTATAAGCAGTCTTATCCTTGGAGAAGAAATAATTAAAGGCAGCAGCATAGAAGATGTTGAATTGATTTTAATGAGCCTTGATATAAGCCCGGGAGAAATAATAAGTACATAAAAGGATACCAGTGTTAATTATATTAAGAAAAATTATTTATATTTTAATAATATTAGCCCTGAATTTGTATTTGTACGAGTATATAAGCAACAAATTCACTGCCCGGATGGAGCTGAGAAGGGGCTACAGGGTAACAAGAGCAGCAGGTATAGGATTTCCGATGATTAGATTTTTTAAATTCATTTCTACTGACAGCAAAATCACCGCATGGACGTTTTTTATCTTTTTGCTTTCTTTTCTTATGTGGAGTACTGTTCCGCTGACTCCGAACCTGATTCTGGTTGAAAGCGATAGCAGCCTTTTAATTGCAGTTTCTTTGTATATAGGGCTTACAAGTGTATTGATTTTTAATTCAGCGGGGTCTTCTTACAGGATAATCTTCAGTGAAACAGTTAAAAAATTGATGATTATATTATCCTTTATGGTTCCCTTATTGCTGGGTATTGTAAGTATTGTTCTGGTAAATAAAACATTGAGCTTAAGGGAGATTGTAGACTCCCAGTATAAATACTGGAACATAATATTGCAGCCGCTGGGGTTCTTTACGGTTTTTGCATCAACATTATTTCAATTGAAGCTTCTGGGCATGAGCAGGAAAAATTATATATCAACCGGAGCTTATACAGGCAGGGAAGGGAAAGGATTTGTTAAAGCAATTGAAAAACTTCCGGCTTATATGATTGTTTTTTTCTTAATTATAATTATGAATATTCTTTATCTTGGAGGATGGCAGGACCTTTATATAATACGGGGCGAGATAATGCTTGCGGTAAAATTTTATTTTATCTTTTTTATATTATTATTGATGGATAAAATTATCTGCAGAATTGATAATTATAAAATGCTGGTAAAAATTAACTGGAAATTTTTAATTCCGGTTTCACTTGTAAATTTTATAATAACACTCGGGTTTTTCGTGATGAGAGACATTTATAATTTAGTTTAAATTTTATTATCAGGGTATCTATTAAAAATGTTAAGGATTATAAAAAACTTTTTTATTGTTCTGGGGAATATGTTCAGGAAACCCAGAACCGTCGTTTACCCAAAAGAAAAAATAATAATTCCTGAAGGAAGCAGAGGGGTAATACATTTAAAACTGGACCCCGACTCGCTGGATATTATTTGCAATGCATGCGGGCTCTGCAGTAAAATTTGTCCACAGAATTGCATAGAGGTTAAGAAGAGGGTGGAGAGAAGCGGCAAAGTAATTCTTGAAGATTTTATTCTGGATTTAAACAAATGTATTTTTTGCGGCAATTGTGTTGAATTTTGTGATTTTAATGCAATAGATATGTCATACCAGTACCAGCTGGCAGACTTCAGGAGGAAAAATTTAAAATTGGGGAAAAATGAATTAATAAAACCATCAAGCACGATAAGAGATTTCTGGTAAAATAAATATGTCATACGGAAGTCAGTTGACAACAATAATAATACACTATACAGGCATTACAGGCTTGATGCTGTGCAGTCTGCTCTCCCTTTTTCTGGCCAATAAAAAAAAGAAAATGCTGTTTTTGTTCCTTTCATTTATATTCGGGGGAATACTGTATTTCGTAAATTACTCCGGTATCCTGGTTTTTATAATTGGGATTATAATGATATTCTTTTTTATATTGCTATATTTGTTTGTTTTCCAGCTGGAGCTTTTCGGAAATGATATAGAGGCTGGAACCGATAATAAGCCAGATCAATCAAAAAAGAAGGAAATCATTACCATAATTACAGCCCTTTTATTTTGTTCGGCTATCGGGTATTTCCTATATGTATACACATCCAGATTTTTAAGAGATGCAGCAATAAACGAGAGTATCCTGATTACCACTCTGAGTGATATTAGCAGTCAGTTATCTGTTGATTACAGCCTGGTTATAATAATTCTGGCTGCTTCATTATTTATATCATCTATATGGTTAATTATTATTAAAATGGAGAAAAAATGAATTTTCAGTTAATTATATATATTAATCTTTTATTTTTTTTAATGGGAATTTTCGGACTCCTGTATAGCAGGAATATTATATCAGTATTTGTTTCCCTGCAATTTATTATAATTTCAGCCATCCTGAATTTTTTAAGTTTTTCAAGGTTTCTCTACCAGCGGTTGTTATGGGATAAGATATTTATAATTGTAGGAGTTACGGTTATATATTTTATAATGTTTTGCCTTATTTATTATATTTATTCAAAAAGGGATCTCCCGGACAGGAAAATTTTTTACAGAGACTTTAAAATATTCAGAATGACAGTAAGCGATTGGTGGGGCGAGGACAGGGATAATTTTTAAAATGGACTTTCTATTATATATTAATGAAAAAATAAACCCTTTTCAGAGCATAGCTATATTAGCAATTGCAATTCTTATTCTGTCATTTTTTGCGATTTCTAAAAGCAGAACCGTAAAAATATGTCTTATAACGATGGTTTCGCTTTTACTTGCGCTGGCCTTTTTCCTGAATATCTATGCTTATATTTCCCGCGGTAATTTTTCTAATTTCCTCCTGTTTTTTGGGAATGTCCAGATGGTAATGGCAGGTATCATGATATTCTGTGCATTGAATCTGTTATTTTTTATCTACATTTATCATAAAGATAATGATAATTTTATTAAAATACTAATGATTTTTATATTTTCTGTTATCTGTGCTTTATTTGTAATTATAAGCAGAAATTTTCTTTTGATATTTACGAGTCTTTCTCTATTTATATTAACTGTATTCCAGCTGGTGTCGGCTTTTAATTCAAAGAATGATAAAACCGGTATATATGTACTTGAATATTTTCTGAGGCCGTTAATAACTATTATCTTATTTTTTTTCGCTTTTTCATTGCTTCTGGGCGCAACCGATTTCAAGGATTTCAACCAGATTTTACAGTCAGAATATATTACAAACCCGCTGACTGTTTTGAGCCTGGTTGTTTTTGGAGTTGCTCTTTATCAGTATTTTTTCCTGTTCCCCTTTCAGGGTCCGTATATAAAAATGCTTAAAAGAAGCGACCCTGCAGCCAATGCAGCTGTATGGTTCTTATATTTCCCTGTCGGCATATTTATGTTTCTGAAACTGAGTAGCGTATATAATTATTTTACAGAAAAAAGCAATGCATACCTCTCAGTTTTTTTAATAATTATAACCTTCGTCTGCCTGGCTGCAGGAAATATCGGGGCAATTAAAACGAAAAGTGTGAGAAGAATAATATCATTTTTATTTTTATTTTTTATTGGCTTCTTTTTACTCAATGTTTCAATGTTTTCTGCCGGAATTATAACCAGGTTTTTAATGGATTTATTTAATTTTATAAATATCTTTCTGATATTGTTCAGTTTTATGCCTTTATACAGTATTTTTAGCACTATCGAAAAACAAACGGGGACTGATCATATAAGAGGAATAAAAGGGCTGGGAAGGATTAATAAATATGCAGGTGTAAACTTAATAATAATATTTATACCGTGGACTGTATTTATTTATCATATAGAACCTTTTATAAAATATTTTAATGCTGATTTTTTACAGATGGGAGCATTGAATATGGCTTTATTGATACTAATAATGGCTGCCCTGATATTTCTCTTATTGAATATAACCAGGATTATTATACAGATTTTTAAAAAACCGGCAGCAGAGACTGTGCAAAAAGCAGTTCTTCCCAGGTTTTTATATATTTACATTACTTTTTATTCCTTTATTATAATAGTTGCCGTAGTTCTGGGTATCCTTAGAATAATAAATATTGATGTACCTTTTACCGGTTTTATGATAGAAGAGTTTAATTTTTAAAATATCTTCCTTTTTACTTCTTTATAACTTTGGAAAACTTAGAAGACAATAAAAAAAGATTTAATATCAAGCACTTCCTGATAATTATACTGGTCCTTATTATCATAATGGCAATTGTTATAAGCATAAATGAATTTTCCTTTAAAAAAGAATACAGGCCTGCTACTGCGCTAGCGGAAGAGCTTCCGAGGTTCAGGCTGATTGATATGGATAACACGGGTATCACCGGGGATATGGACAGAGACGGAATAAATGACCAGAAAGATATTTTACTGGGTGCCAGGAAGCAGCTTGAGAAACCTGCCAGAAATATAATTCTGGAGGAAAATGAAACAAATTATTACCTGGGAGGGGACCCTCCCGAAGAGCTGGCCATAAGCACAGATATTATAGCCAGGGCTTTTATGGAAGCAGGTTTTGATTTAAGGGAGCTTTTGTATGAAGACTTAAAAGAGAACTTTGACCAGTATCCGGTAAAAAAAATATGGGGGCAGACTGTTTGCGACCCGGATATAGATTACAGGAGAATCCAGAATCTGGAAGTCTTTTTTATGAGGAACGCAAAACACCTGGATATTATATTTAAGGATTCGGATATCAGCAATCTGGAAAAATGGCTTCCGGGGGATGTTGTTTTTTTCGACATGAGCGGTGACGGATATACCGATAATGCCGGGATTGTTTCGGACAGCACAACAAGGGACGGCGTTCCCAGGGTAATTTATAACTATATTGATCCCGGGTATACGGTTGAGAGAGATATCCTGAGAGACGAAATCATAACGGGCCATTACAGGTTTCCGCGGTAAATTCAGCTGTCATTTATTTGTTCAATAAGAAAGCAGCGTATCCAGAAATCAGAATTACACAAGTCTATGGTTTATGCAATGCTGTCTGAAGATAATGCAGAATTAATTAATTCTATAAAAATATGAATAAATGTATTAAAATATCTGATTAACAGGAATACCAGGCGCTGGTTCTGACGATTATTTTAATTATTTATAGAAAACTGGAAACTAAATTGTAATAAATATATAGAATAAAAATGTCAAAAGAACTAAAAATAAGTCTTTACAAAAAGGCAATAATTATAATTATTGCCTTTTTAATCTTAATCTCATCTCCGGTTATTTTACCAGGGAAAGTGCATGCTATAACCTTAAAAGAGCTTGGTAATTCAATCGCGCGGTTGAGCCAGGATGAAGAAAATTTACTGGAAGAAATACTTGCCTCTGAAGCCGAAGTTGAAAATAAAAGGAACAAACTCCAGTCATTAAACGAGGAGTTTCAGATACTTGAGATAGAGCTTAATAAGCTTAATGAAATCAGGGAAGAATTGATGGTAAGTATTGAGAGTAAAAAGGATGACCTCAGGGAAAAAATTATTTTTTCATACAAGTATGCAAATGATGACATTGCAAATCTTATAATTACTGCCGGGAATTTGAATGAAGTTATAAACAATCTCTATATTTTTAAAAGTATCATGGAAAGCCAGGCGGACCTGATTGAGCAGCTACGTTTTGAAAAAGAAGAATATGACAGAATCTCCCGGAAATCTGAGGAAAAGAAGAAAGAAATTGAAGAGACCAGAGATATAATTGAGGAAGAGGAAAAGCTGCTTCTAAAGAGCATTGAGGAAAACAAAATTCTTCTTGAAAGGGTAAAAAGCGAAAAAGGGGAGATTCAGGGGCTCTTAAGCGAAATAAAAAAAAGAATAGCAATGGTTCAGCCCCCCGGGCTTACCCTGACGGGAGAATGGGATATGGTTGCTACGGCATACTATGCTCACGGAAAGGGCGGCAATGATATAAATGGCAACGGTATAACGGCGATAGGACTTAGAGCGAGAAAAGGAATAGTTGCCGTTGACCCCAGGGTTATTCCTCTGGGAACAAAACTTTATATACCCGGTTATGGAGAAGCGCTGGCAGCAGATACCGGCGGGTGGATAAAGGGAAATAGGATTGACCTATGTTTTGAAACTCTGCCGGAATGTTACAGATATGGCAGAAGGAAGATAAAAATATATCTTGTTGAAAAATAACATCTGCAGATAACTGTGATACCTGCCGGGGTCAGACCATTTTTAAAAATTTAGAAAGAGATTCAAAATCATTTAAAAATTTTTCTTCACTTATGGCATTACTTACAGCAATATCCTGCGGGTCATAGAATGGAACCAGCTTGAAGGATGGATTTTCAAATATCTTCATATGTAATTTTTTTATATCCCTGTATTTCTTTTCTACTGAAAAATATTTCTCAAGGATAATATTTGATGAATCAAGACCCATGGAAACAATTATATGGGGTGTGATTATTGAAATTTCTTCGGTCAGGTATGTAATGCAATTGTTAATATGTTTTTTCAGGGGTTTTTTTTCAACTTTGGATGGTTTCTTACCTTCTTTTGATGATATTCCGGGTGAGCATTTGATAAGAGAAGTAATATAGGTATCCCTGACAAGAGATAATCCTGTTCTCTCAAATATTTTTATTATAAGCTCACTCTGATTAAAAACTCCCGGGGAAGCCTTTTTGCCTCCAGGCTTATTCATAAGCGGAAAAGTGCTGACAATCATTATGTTAGCTTTGGACGCACCTTTACCCGAAACGGGCCTGCTTCCGGCTTTTACCAGATCCAGGCACTTTTTACAGCTAATAACTTCCCTGTCTAGTTTATTTAAGCTCTCTCTGGCACTTATTGGCATTTATAAATAAAAAATTTTTACTATAAAACCCGGTCATTAATTTTTAAATAAATTTCTAATTTATCAGTATTTTAAAAGTATACAACATAAAAAATTCTGAGTAAATAAAAATTAACCTGTTATCTGTTTTAAGATTTTATTTCTCTGAATAAGTTTGCCATTTCAATAGCACTCAGCGCTGCTTCCCAGCCTTTATTACCTCTTCTTGTCCCCGCTCTTTCAATCGCC
Source organism: uncultured Actinomycetota bacterium (assembly GCA_964616545.1). GTDB lineage: Bacteria > Actinomycetota > Humimicrobiia > Humimicrobiales > Humimicrobiaceae > JAQVEM01. The sequence continues at coordinate 56,017 of CAZTUA010000012.1, forward strand.
TGTTCCAGGCTGTCAGGCGTTATGACTCCAAAGGCAACCGGGATATTTACATCCAGACTGATTTTAGCAGCCCCCTTAATGGTTTCGCTGGCGATATAATGGTTATGCGAGGACTCTCCTTTAATAACTGCGCCCAGGCATATAATGGCATCATATTTTTTTGACTCGGCCATAATTTTTACTGCCGGAGGTATTTCAAATGCTCCCGGCACCCATGCTGTTTCTATATTGCCATCTTCACATCCGTGCCTTATAAGGCAGTCCAGAGCGCCATCCAGTAATTTTGATGATATAAAATCGTTATACCTGCTGATTACTATCCCGAATTTTAATTCTCCTGCATTAAGCTTGCCTTCATATTTTTTCATGGTTCTTCCTTTCTACTCTCTTTCATAACATATGATTTAATTTATTTTTTTTTGTGGACAGGTATCTTTTATTATTTTTATTGGGCGGGATTGTCAGAGGTATTCTTTTTGTTATTTTAAGTCCGTAACCTTCAAGACCCACTATTTTTCTCGGGTTATTGGTCATAAGGTGTATCGTAGAGAGGCCGAGGTCAGAGAGAATCTGGGCACCTGTGCCGTAATCCCTCAAATCAGCCTCAAACCCGAGATATAAATTTGCCTCAACTGTATCCAGCCCCTTTTCCTGAAGCTCATAAGCCTTCATTTTATTACATAGCCCTATTCCTCTTCCTTCCTGGGACATATAGAGTAAAACCCCTGAGCCCTTCTTATTTATTTTCTTAAATGCCCTGTCCAGCTGCTCGCCGCAGTCACATCTTGTTGAGCCAAATGTATCACCGGTAAGACACTGTGAATGGACCCTTACCAGCACATCCTTTTTCCCTTTTATTTCTCCTCTGACAAAAGCGATATGAAACTCGGATTGTATGGTTGACCGGTAAGTAATGGCTTTAAATTCACCCCATTTTGTGGGAAGGTTTATTTCGGCCACCTTCTCAATAAGCTTCTCTTTTCTTTTTCTGAATCTTATTAATTCTTCTATTGTTATTATCTTTAAGCTGAATTTTTTTGATATCTTTATCAGGTCAGGAAGGAGCGCAGCCTCGCCGTCTTCTCTTATAACTTCACATATAATCCCGGCGGGATATAGACCGGCTATTTTTGAAAGATCTACCGCGGCCTCTGTATGGCCGGCCCTGATAAGAATACCTCCGCTATGTGCACAGAGGGGGAATATATGCCCGGGTACGGATATGTCTCCGGGACCTGTTGAAGAACTAATAAAAGCTTTTATGGTTTTTACCCTGTCACTGGCAGATATTCCGCTGCCGGTTACCGATTTTGCATTTATAGAAACAGCCAGTGTTCCGGCATTGCTGGAAGAAGGTTCTTCATCACGTCTAATTATGGGGATCTTTAATTGCTTTAATCTTTCCCTTTCGCAGGGGAGAAAGATTAATCCCCTGGCATGGGTTATAAAAAAATTAATTGAAGCCGGTATTACTTTTTCGGCTGCCTGAAAGAACACACCCTCATTATTGGGCGACCTATCATCAACAATAATTATTATTTCCCCCTTTTTTATATCATCTATTACATTATCTACGGGGTGAAAATATTTATTTTTATTCTGTGAATCCATATTCTTTTAATTTCTGCCTGAGTATTTTATCTTTAAATTGTTGTAAATTTATATTTGAGGCCCTTCCGGATTTCAGAAAATTTACTGCATAACGGGCAAGCATGTCAGCTTCAATGTTTACAATATCGCCACTATGCTTTTCTGAAAGATTTGTATTTTCAAAGGTATAGGGTATTATTACAACGATGAAATAATCTTTTTGGACCTCCGATATTGTAAGGCTTATGCCGTCAACGGCCACTGAACCGTTAGGAACTATGAAATCCTGTATATCCGGAGGAAGCTCCATTTTTATTACATAAGATCTGCCGATTCTGGATACTTGTAAAATTTTTGCCGTACAGTCCACATGACCATGTACAAAATGACCACCAAGCTTATCAGAAGCGGCCAGCGAACTCTCCAGATTAACTGTATTACCGGCTCCAGAGTGCCTCAGAGAGGTGTTGTTCAGAGTGTTAAAAGAAGCATCACAGGAAAAACTATGGCTGTATATATCCTTAACCGTAAGGCACACGCCACTTACAGCTATGGAGTCGCCTTTATGCAGATCTTTTAAAACTTTCTGGCAGCCGATCTCTAATTCCCTGTCATATGTTTTGTCCTTAATTTCAATTATTCTGCCTGTTTCCTTTATTATTCCAGTAAACATATCTCATATACCTTTTATATATTTTTTTTGAAGGGGTAAGCAATAACAGCAATATCGCTTCCTATCCTTTTTACACTTTCAAATCTTAGATTTATACATTCCTTTATTTTGTTTACATTCATATCACCAAACATATCATAGCTGCCATCTCCTCCTATGATTTTAGGAGCAAGGAAAAAAATATACTTATCAATTAGATTTCTCTTTAAAAAGGAGCCGGTAAGAGCCGGTCCGCTCTCCAGAAGCACAGATGCTATCTGGTATTTATCATGGAGAATTTTAAGAACGCTGAGTATATCAAGACCTCTTTCTGTCACAGGATCATCTTTTACCGGAATAGTATCAATATCATTGTTCTGAAGTCTTTTTATTTTACCTTTAAGCTCCGGTGCGCTTTTTTTGTTTATAAAAATTATCGTCTTTGCCAGACTGGAGGTTTTTACAATATTGGAATCCATGCTAATTCCAAGATTACTGTCAAGAATAACCCTGTAGTATTTTCTGCCGTGCGGCATATTTATTTCTTTTACGGGACCATCCAGATTTCTTCTGGGCAGAAGATACGGGTTATCATTCCGGATAGTATTTATCCCGGTCAGGATGCAACCGTATTCACTGCGCATTTTCTGAACATGGATCCTTGATTTTTCTGATGTTATCCATTTTGAATCGGAAGTTTTTGTGGCTAATTTCCCATCAATACTGGAAGCTATTTTACAGCAGACAAAGGGGATTCCGGTTTTTATTTGCTTGAAAAAAACTTCATTCTGGCGTTCTATCCTATCTTTTAGAAGACCAGTCTTTACGATAAGACCCGCTTTCTTTAAAACCCTGATTCCTTTTCCGTTTACAAGAGGATTCGGGTCAATACAGCCAATAATTATTTCTTTAAAATTATGCTTTAATATCTCTTCTGTGCAGGGAGGTGTTTTACCCTGAAAATTGCACGGCTCAAGTGTTACATACATTTTTGAATTATCAATGGGCTGTTTGCAATTATTTATAGCCTCTATTTCAGCATGGGGAAGCCCGGCCATACGATGATGCCCGGATGATATAATTTTACCGTTTTTTACAATAACAGTACCAACCATGGGATTTGGATTGGTCTTCCCTCTTCCTTTTTCGGCAAGCCTTATGGCCTTCTTCATGTAATATATGTCTTCTCTGCTAAAATTATCCATTGTTAAAAATAATATCCTTTAAAACACCGGTTAAATAAAAAGCCATGGAGAAAATCCATGGCTTAATATTAAAAGTCATAAATTTCCTCCCATCCAGACTATAACTGTCGGTCTTAGAATTACACTAAGTCAGCCTGCCTGATGCTGGCAGGGTTGCGGACTTTTACCGCCGGTAAGGAATTTCACCTGTCCCCGAAAATTTACTAATAAATTTTAAATTTTCAAACAACTTAAAAAATTGTATATAGAATATACTAAAAATATAACAAAATGCAAGTTTTTTCCGGGTATAATGTAAAATTTACCAGGCACATATAAAATGTAAGTTTCTAAAAACATAAATTCACTTTAATTTTATGCTATAATCCATATTGAAATTAAAGAAGGGATAAAAGATTATGGGAAATAAAGATAATTCAATAAAAATTTCTACCTCTATTTTAAACAGCAACCTTGCAAACATAGCCAGCGAAATTAAAAAAATAGAGAATACAGGAGCAGAAATGCTTCACATAGATGTCATGGATGGGAGCTTTGTACCAAACCTGACTATCGGCCCGCCTGTTATAAAGTGCATAAGAAAAGAAACCAGGCTTTTTATGGATGTGCACCTTATGATTAAAGAACCCGACAGACTGCTTGACAGCTTCATTGAAAGCGGAGCCGACCTTCTGAATGTACAGGCAGAAGAATGCCCCCATCTTGACCGCACGCTTAATTACATAAAACAGGCTGGGAAAAAAGCGGCAGTAGCTTTAAACCCGTCAACCCCCCTGTGCTATATAGAAAATGTACTGCACCTTGCAGACATGGTACTGATTATGACAGTCAATCCGGGGTTCGGGGGCCAGAAATTTATACCCGGTATGGTTTATAAGATAGAAAAACTAAAAAAAATGATTGAAGATTACAAAAAATATTCTCCAAATCCGGAAAAGAATATTGATATAGAAGTTGACGGCGGAATCAATATTGATACAGCACCGGTTGTTGCGCGAGCAGGGGCCAGCGTTCTTGTTATAGGAAAAGCATTATTTGATTCAAAAAACCCGTCTGAGTATATAAGCAGGGTAAGAGAAAAAGTATCAGATACCATAAGGGCATAATCCTAAATTTTTTTTATCAGGTAAAAATATCTAAGAATATAATCAAAAATAAAGTTTTATAAAAATTTGAGTGGAGGCGATATCAATGAAAAGGTTTCTGGTATTTATGCTGGCAACTGGTATAGCTTTTTCATTTTTACTGCTCAACTTTTTGCTTTTACAGTAGATGGCGGGGATACAGTTAAGTGTAACAGCAGATATTAAAGATGATTTAATTATTGCAGAGGGTAAATAATCAGGTGCGCCAGCCCGGTAATCGGCAGAGGCCTCGTTATGGGAGGTATCATTCAGTTATAATGATAATGACCCGTATATGGATTGCATAAATTTATAAAAAAACTATAAAAATGTGAAAAAAAATAGCCCAGTATTTTAAAAAAAGGGCTATTTTTTTTATTTAATGTTTATGGCGAAAGTTAGTCTGCAGATATAGCTTCGGTCGGGCAGCTCTCTATAGCTTCTTCGATGCATTCTTCGTCATTCTCGTCATAGTCAGTTTTTATAACCTCTGCAATATCTTCATCTTCGTTTAATTTAAAGATGTCGGGACATGTTTCTTCACATAATCCGCATCCGGTACAGAGCTCTTTATCTATTTTTACTTCCATTGAGTTCCTTTCTATTTTTTTCATTGCAATATTGTTATGTAATATACAAAATTTTTATTACCATTTCAATAAAAAAGTTTTTATTAAAATTAAAGGAACAGTTATCGTTTAAAACATTGAGTTTATTGACTACCGGATAGAGGATTGTTATTATTTTCTGGTTAAACAGGAGACTTATATTTAAATATATGTCAAAAACATAATGAGCTGGAATAATCTTTTGACGCATGGAAGATATATTAAAAATTTCACTGCCAGGAGAGTTTTATAATAGAGATACTTCAGAAGTAGCAGCGGGCCTGCTCGGAAAAGCTCTGGTTAAATATTCGGGCCGGGAAATAGTGGGAGGTTTAATCGTAGAAACAGAGGCTTATTACGGACAGGAAGACCCTGCCAGCCATGCTTACGGCGGGAAGACACCCAGAAGTGGAATAATGTTCGGAAAACCCGGGATAGCCTATGTCTATTTATGCTATGGAATGTACTATCTGTTGAATATTGTTACAGAAAGTGAAGGAAACCCGGGAGCAGTTTTAATAAGAGCGCTGGAACCGGTATGGGGCATTGATATTATGAAACGGAGAAGAAAAAAAGCCTGCAGCCTTGCTGATGGACCGGGGAGGCTAACGATGGCGCTGGGTATAGATAAAAATGATAACGGGGCCGATATTGTAAATGGTGAAAAGGGATTATATGTGTTTGAGTCCAGCAAAGAGAAAAATTCTGGAAAAGAATATAATGCAATAGAATATAATAATCATGAAGTTATCAGGACTTCAAGGATTGGAATAAAGAAGGGCAGTGAAATGCCGCTTAGATTTCTGCTTCATAAAAAAAGAAATTATAATTGAAGAAATAATTTTAAAAATTTAAAAAATCTGTTACTAACTAAAAAAAATGCTTTATAATTGTTTGATAGCGGCTGATTTTTCTAAAAAGCTATAAATTTTAAATGACTATGCTAAAACAAAGAGCCTGTTTAAAGGGAGCGGAGATTATGAATACAATAAACTTTAAAAAAATAAATAGGATGCCTTATATTACCAGAAGGATGTATATTATTAAGAAAGTATGCGAATTAGAGAAAATTGACCTGGAATATTTATTTGGCCTTTTTAATCTATATAATAAAAGAAATAGCGGAAGGTGGTTCTGGCAGAAGGCAACTTTCACAGGGGCGCTTAAAGAAAGCTATGATAGTTTTAATGCAGAGATAGACAAAATTGTAAAAGACTTAAAAAAGGAAGATGAAGAAAAGACAGAAGAACAGATAAAAGCCGCTTCTGCAGTACTGGACAGGCTCCTGGTTAATATGGAAACCAACTGCAATGTTGATAGAATAAAAGATCTAAATATGGTTAAAGAAAATCTGGGGGAAAATTTTAAGCAGTTGATCGATGACAGTTTATACAGGAAATTAAGATAATACTTAATAAATATAAATCAGGGCTTTTAATTATTAACTATAGAGTATTCAAATAAATACCCCTGCTCTTCTTCAAATACAATATCTCCATAATAGGGAAGAATATCCACATTGCCGGACTCCAGTGCTATCTCATATTTTCCAGAATTAATTTCTATCTCACCGGCAGAATTTTTTTCCAGCTCTTCTGTTCTGTATTCAGAACCTTTTAAATATATGGTTAAATCAAATTCTGTATTATTCTCTATTACAAGCATGCTCCTTTCAGGCCCCCGGAAACTGCGTGAAGGAGCGGGTTGTTCAAATAAATTATAATCGGAAGAAGAAATTAATTTTAGCTTCGAGTCAATCAAAAGAGGGTTTATTTCCCCTTCCATCCCGGGGTTCTTTTCGGTAATTATCTCACAGACAAATACAGATTTTTTGTATTCACCGCTATTATATTTTTCCCTGGCAATTCTTTTAAGGACATCAGTGGAAATATTTGAAAATATTAACAATTTATGATGGTCATTAACGCTGCCATAATCATAATTAAGAGCATCTATATCCAGAACTTTTAAGAACTCTTCCACACCCTCAATGTAATTGCAGGCCTGTATTAATTCTTTGGATTTGTTGATATATGTATGCGAAAGAAGAAAACTGGCATCAAGAAAATATTTACTTTCATTGTAATCACTAACAATTATTTCAAGACATTCTATAGACCTGTCCCAGTTTTCGACTTTATTGAAACTCAACGCCGCTTTATAAAGATACTCGGGGATTTTATGTATGGAAATAAAAGCCTCATTGGTATCTGGAAAATTATTCTTAATATCTTCAAGCACATTAACGGCCTTAAAATAATTATCGGCAGAATAATCGTATGCATCATTTGTATAGTATTCTTCAGCTAATTTTACATGGCACTCTTCGAGGGCTTTTTTTATTTCAAGGTCATCATCGCTAAGTAGCCCCATTTCTATTGCCTCATTAAAACTGCTGATGGCTTCTTTATAATCTCTGTTATAAAAATAGGCAAAAGAAATATTTTCAAGAGCGGGACCTGCATAGCGGCTGTTAGGGTAATTATCAAGGAGATCTCTGTAATGATTTATGGACTGTTCGTAATTTTTATTATCAAAACTTTCTTCCGCATAGCGGCTTAATGCAGAAGGACCGAAAAAATTGAACAGTATCAGCCCTGTAACAGAAAGCAAAAAAAATAAGATAAAGAAAAAGCTTCCTTTTGTCCTCCTCGCGAAGTTAACGATTATGAATATAAGACTTATTACTGTTGCCGGTATGCAGATAAAAGGTAAAAAATCCCAGAACTTTCCCCTGTCCGCATAAGAAAGATATACGACTCCTGCGGAAGCAAGCATAAAGAGAATTATAAAAAAAATTGAACCTGCATCAATTCTGGATTTTTTTCTATATATATACATAAAATTAAATTTATGATGTTAGTTCTAAAAAATATTAACATAAAAATAATATATTGAAAGTGAAAACTCAATATATTTGTTTAATATTAATAAATTATCGGTAAGAAGTACATAGAGCACGATTATATGTACGGACTTAATCCGGGCAAATATGCTTGTTTAAAAAGATCTGGTGGTCAGGCCTTTTCAAGCTGCATTAAAAGGGTATCCCAGTATTTTCCGTTATAAAAATGATTTTTACTTTCAAACCCCGTCAATTTAAATCCGCATTTCCTATATGCTTTTATTGCCCGGCGGTTATACCTGTAAACATTTAAATGAATGCTTTTAAGATTTAGTTTATGAAATGCAAATTCTGCAATGGTTTTTACCACATCGGAACCATAACCTTTGTTCCAGTAGTTCTTATCGCCAATTACAATACCCATTTCGCATTTCTTTTTTTCCCAGTCAATTTTATGCAGTGCGCAGTTGCCAATGTATTGTCTGGAACCTTTATCTTCAATAGCAAATACGACATCATTGCTGGAGTTCTGGACAAATTCAAACCACTTTAGCTCCTGTTCTTCAGTATAGTCGCGGAAGTTATGACTGAGATACATATTAACAGAAGGGTCTTTTAACCACATCAGAGACTTTTTAAGGTCTTTTTCTGCCAGTGCTCTCAGGTTAGTCTTTGCGCCGTAAATTTTTGATATGTATAAATTATTTAAAAACTTTTTACCTGACAATATTGCATTCCGCTCTTTATTTTTTTATTTCTATTTGCCAAGCCTGTCCATGAAAGTCTCAATAAGATCAACCGGAACAGGGAATACGATGGTGGAATTCTGCTCGGCTGCTATTTCCTTTAAAGTCTGGAGAAATCTTAGTTGCACAGATACGGGATATTTACTCAATATCTTTGCTGCTTCAGATAGTCTTTCAGAAGCCTGGAATTCTCCCTCGGCATTGATTATTTTTGCTCTTCTTTCTCTTTCGGCTTCGGCCTGTCTTGCGAATGCTCTCTGTATTGACTGCGGCAGCTCAACATCTTTAATTTCAACAGTAGAAACTTTTACTCCCCAGGGGTCCGTTTGTTCATCTATTATTTTTTGCAGTTCCTGATTAATTTTATCCCTTCTGGCAAGAAGGTCATCCAGTTCGGCCTGTCCGAGTATGCTTCTTAGTGTGGTCTGTGCTATCTGTGATGTAGCAACCATATATCTTTCTATCTTAACCACGCTTTTAGCAGGGTCCATGACCCTGAAATATACCACGGCATTTACTTTTACCGGGACATTATCTTTTGTTATTATATCCTGCGGCGGTACATCCATGGTAATGGTTCTGAGGTCTACTCTGACCATTTTATCCACAAAAGGAATTATTATTATTATGCCAGGCCCCTTGACCCCTCTTAATCTTCCAAATCTGAATATTACTCCTCTTTCATATTCCTTTAAAATCTTAATAGCCGAGATCAGCAGTATCAGCACAATTAATATGCCGAATATTACCGGTATTAATGAACCTACTGTCATGTTAGCCTCCCTTTTTATTTTTTTGTTTATTATTTATTAATAAGTTTACCTTCAGGGTTAAACCTTCTAAAGATATTATTTTAACTGTCTGCCCCTTTTTAATTTTACTTCCGTCAGCTGATACCGCCTTCCAGATTTCTCCCGATACCTTAACCAGGCCTTCAGGGTCTAAATCTTTTAAAACCGCTGCTGTTTCCCCGATGATCCCTTCCTCGCCGGTGGCTGGTTTCATTCTATGGACTCTATAGACAGCTCTGATTATAATAATCAGGAAACCGGAAACGACAATAGAAGCAGCTATTATAAGGCTTCTGGCTATCCTGAGATAAGGAGCGCCCGTATCAATCAGTAGAAAAGACCCTATAATAAGCGAACTTACACCTGCTATTGACAGTATACCACCAAGACCCAGTGCAATATCAAGTATAAATAAAATTATGGCCAGTATTATAAGAGCCAGCCCTGCGTAATTTATCGGAAGAATACTGAATGAATAAAACGCAAGAATAAGAAGTAGAACACCCACGGCCCCCGAAACCCCCAGTCCCGGCTGGGAAAATTCATAAATTATCCCAAATATTCCTAAGATAAATAATATATAGGCAATATTCGGATTGACGATAATATGGAGAAACTGTGTAATAAAATTCATTTCAATTTCTTCAGCGGTACCTGCACCGGTATTAATAAAGAAACTCTTATCTGATTTTTTTATTGTCATGCCATTTATTTCTTTAAGAAGCTCCTCTATATTTTGAACACTGAGGTCGATTACTCCCAGCCTGAGAGCTTCTTCTGCTGTAATGGAAACACTTTCTCTTACTGCCATTTCGGCCCACTCAGCATTACGTCCTCTGGAAACTGCCAGGTTTTTAATATAGGAAATGGAATCATTTGTTACCTTATCAAGCATATCCCCTGATGATTGTCCTTCCCCCCCCAGGTTTACGGGATGTGCGGCTCCAATTGTGGTAAATGGTGCCATAACAGCCAGGTCGGATGCATAAGTTATAAATGTACCGGCAGAAGCTGCTCTTGCACCTTCGGGATAGACAAATACTATAACAGGGATATCTGTATTAAGAATATCAGTTATAATTTCTCTCATGGATGCTTCAAGCCCGCCCGGGGTATCCATTAATATAATAAGGCCGTAACCGGAATCAGAAGATTTTTCAAGGCAACGGGCTATAAAGTTTGAAATAGGGGGACTTATTATTCCCTCAATTGTGCTGATATAAAAATTATTTATTTCTAAAGAAATTCCAATGTCACTATCATTGCCCATGCCGGTGTTGCCCGTGTCCTCCGGAAAGATTTCCCCTGCGGGCATAATTACAAGAAGTAATGTGATAAATATCAGTATAATTAAATATTTAGTGATATTCTTTTGCATAAGATACAGCCATTTGATTAATTTAGTTGTATTGAAAATATTTTTACAATATCATTATACTATAAAGTGCCTGAAGGTTAGAGTATTTCATAAAAAAGAAGAATAATTTTATACGATAACTTATTATTCACTGATTAAACCGGAGGATAAAAATGGAAAAATGGGAATGTCAGGTCTGCGGCTATATTTATGACCCTGAAAAAGGTGACCCTGAAAATGAAATAAAACCCGGCACAAAATTTGAAGATTTACCTGATGACTGGGTTTGTCCCGAGTGCGGTGCCTCAAAGGATGAATTTGAAGTATATAAGGAATAAGAGTTGTTAATTTAACCGGGCTGAGCTGTATTATGACAGGATTTAACCAGTTACGGTTAAATATGCACCCTGATGGCGGAAACAGGGCAGCAGTTCAGGCATAACTCACACAGGATACATTTATCCTTGTTGAATTTTAACTTACGGCTTTTTTCATCAAGGGTCAATGACTGTGTAATGCATATTGACGTGCACACCCCGCAGTCTATGCAGAGATTTTTATCTATTACTATATCTTTTGCTGCTTCCTGAACCGTAACACCGGTATTTGTAAGATATTTAACCGCTTCATCAATCTGTGTTTTGTCCCCTTTTAATTCAAGGAGCATTTTTCCTTCCATATCAGGTGTTATCTCGGCTCTGAGTATGTTAAATTCAAGATTAAATTCTTTAACCAGTTTATATGTAATAGGCTTGGTTACAATATTTTCCGGAAAACTCAGTACCAGCTTTCTTTTCGTCATCAGAGTTCCTCCCTGCTTAATATATCAAGGTTTCTGTGTTCCTGTTCCAGCGGCAGCGGAGAGACAAAATTGGTAAGATAAAATTTACCGTCTTCAATATCTTTTTTTAAAATATTAGATATCTCCAGGGCCTTAAAATAACTGGAGATTGAACCTGTTTGAACGGTTTTTCCGCTGAGTGTTATTTTTCCGCTTCTCAGCTGCCTGTAATTCACTTTTCCGCAGGATGGTTTGTTTCTTCTCTGAACGGAATAATCGGTAATTTCTGTGTATAAATCTTCATCACTGACTTTTAAAAATTCAACCATTTCTTCATCTATTACAGGAACTGGAATGCCTATCCCAATAAATATGGAAACTCCGTAGCCATGAAAGATACATGCTCTTAAATATCTGGTTGTCATCTCTTTAAGATTGCCCACTACGGCAATGGTTCCTGCACCACCGCATGGCGTGCCATTTGAAAGTCTCTCTTTACCTGGATTATGCTGGGTTCCATACCAGGAAATGTAACCCTGGCTACCTGCAAGGAATATCCTGGTTCCTATGCCTGTGGTTCTGAAATACGGATCATTTAAAAGCGGGCTTAACTGTCCGGCGCTGGAGTATGTTACATTACCAAAATTGGGCAGCAATTTCCCCATATAGGTGTATATGGTTCTGTTGGAGGAATTGGTTGCTGCCGGATAATTCTGGTAGGCATTTCTGGGATTAAACAAATATGCCTGATTTATGGTATCCGCAGTTATATAAGTTTCAATTTCTCTTCTCGGGTAACAATCTGTACCATATCCGGTTGCTTTTAGTTTCACAGGTTTTCCGGAAATTAAATCTTCTATTACGTGTGCTCCCCCGTATTTTATCCCCACCGTTTCTGAAAGTTCTGCAGCACCAATATATGCATCCACGGCTGCTATTCCTGTATAAGCCGGAACATCATTCAGCCATACTTTAGTCATTTTTATGGGAGGGTCCGAGTGGCCGAAATTTATAAATGCCCCTGAAGAGCACATCGGGCTAAAAGTTGCTGTTGTAACCACATCTACTTCTTTTGCAGTTTTCTTTACTCCTCTTTCTTTTGCATATTCAATTATCTCTTCTGCATTGAGGACGACAGCCTTCCCGTTTTTAATTTTTTCATTTATTTCTTCAATGGTCTTTGCCATGACAGATTTAACTCCTGACTTTAATTTAGTAAAATATAATACTCCAATATTGATTTTTTTCCAATAATCAGTCTATCCTGGAATGGATTTTTACCCTGCCGTGTAATATACTTTTTTTAAATTAAACAAATCCGCGGGGATAATTAATTGAAAATAAAATTTATAAAAATATGGTGAGCAGTGAAAATGTAAATATAAAAGAAATATTTGCCGGTGAAACCGGTATAGATAAAAGAATATATAGAGACAGCATAAGATTTAAAGAAAAACACAACTGGAGAATTATATATAAATATAGCGATCTCATGGTCAGCTGCGACAGGGATGTGAGCCTTAAAATCGGGAGATTGATTAAAGAAATCTATGATTTACTTGAATCTTTTATAAAAAAAGAACAGTCTTTCCAGAAGAGCCTGTCACCGGTAAAAATAGAACAGCATTTTCCTGATATAATAAAAAAAATGTGCCTTAAATCAGCTATTTTTAATGTAGGACCGATGGCTGCGGTTGCCGGTGCGGTCTGTGAATATATTGCTGCCGGTCTGGACAGACACTGCCGCAGGCTGATAATAGAAAATGGGGGCGATGTCTATATAAAGAGCAATAAAGACGTGGATATTGAAGTGTTTTTAAAGAATGTAAATTTTAAAGATAGGATATATTTAAAAATAAAAGCAAAAGATACGCCCTGCGGTGTCTGCTCTTCGTCAGGCAGTTTTGGCCATTCGCTGAGCATGGGCAAAAGCGATCTTGTGGCAGTATTATCAAAATCAACAATCAGTGCAGACGCAGCGGCAACGGCAATTGGGAATAAAATTATAAAACCTTCCGATATAGATGAAAATATTGAGCATTATAAAACAATAAAAGATATAAGCGGTATCTTAATCATCAAAGACGAAAGAATAGGCATCTGGGGTAATATTGAACTTGTAAATATTTAATCTTTTTTAAATTTCTGAGGAGAATCCCCGGTATCTTTTTTTGTGTCTTCCTGTTTAAAAACTTCAGAGCCAGAGTTTACAGTGCTCTCACCCTTAAAAAGTCCGCCTTTGGATATAGTAAGCAGTGCATCTTTCTGTGTAAGATTTCCGATAAATTTTCCGGTTGAAGTTACCTCAACTTCCCCGGTGGCTGCCATATCTCCTTTATATGTTCCGGCAATTATAGCATTTGTCGTTTTAATACTGGCCTCTACGCTGCCCTCTTTTCCAATTGTAGTATCTTTGCCTGTTATAATTTCGCCCTTAACTGAACCGTCTATTCTTAAAGAACCCGGGCAGTTAATCTTGCCGTTTACTTCTACTCCTTCTGCAATAACAGTAAGGTTTTTTGTACCCTTAACTTCGGTATTTCTTCTCGATAACATGTCTACTCTTCCTTTCTTTAAAAGATAACTCTATAAATTCTATATTTATGGATAATTTTTGCAAGCTATTATAACACTTTTTGGATAAAATTTATTGTATCGTGCAGTATTGATTGGCTGAGAAATTTTTAATACTTCAAATTATGCATTTTAAAATGTAAAATTGTTTAAATAACGACAAGATTCCAGAAATACTAAAACAATTAAAAAGTAATCAAATAATAAACTATATAATTATGTAAATGCAATGAAAGAAAAAAAATCATTTACTTCTATATCCACAATAATCTTAATTTTTATCTTTACAGCAGCAGTGTGCCTATCATGCAATATTAATCTTTCCCCCGTAAAAATAATTCCGGAATCAGGGGAGGAGGAGAATACCGGCGGGACAGGTGAGACGGCAGAAGACATTGAACACGATAGTGTGGAGAAAGGGGAAGAAATTACTGCTTTAAATATATGGACAGAGGATATTGTACCCTCAGATATAAGCATAAGGATAAGAAACAGGCTGATGGAAGCTTTTGGCGAAATAAGAATTGTGGACAGAAAAGAGGATTCCGATATACAGGTTGAAATTAATACAGACCGGGAGAAATCAACAGTAACCTGGTTTCTGGTGCCGGTAGTTTCTTTTTTCAGGACATTTGATGATATATATTATGATGATTTTAAGAATTTCTGGGAGGGAGATACGGAATCACTGGAATATATATCAGTCGACGGTTCCGGACCCGGGCTTGTTTTAACAGAAGACATTTATAAAGTTCTGGAAAGGATTATGGGGCAAAGCGGAAATGAAAAAATAAAAATTGTAAGCGGTGAAGAACTTACCAGCAGCATTGAGGATAATGGCAGTTTTTCAATTATCCCCTTTGACAGCATAAAGAAAGAATACAAAGTGCTCAATGTGGATAACGCGTCAGCTCTTGATAGGAATCTGGATACAGGCAATTATCCTCTTGGGATAGGTATAAGTGTTAAGAGTGACAATCCTGAAATTGAGGGTATTATAAACGGATGCCTGGAGGGAATTTATATAACAAACAGGGATATTGAGAAAATGGCCTCTGTTATTATGACCGGCGTTACCGCACTCGCACGCGGCAAAACAATTGGAAGAAAAATGGATGAGCTCGGGGTCCTTTACCCTGCAGAAAAAATCGCAGATGTGCTTCTGGATGCCGATATTACCCATATAAGCAATGAAATATGTTTTGTAGAGGGCTGTAGCAGTGAAAACAGGTTTCCCTATCTGTGCAGCAGTCCTGAGTATATAGAACTACTCAGGTATGTGGGCACGGATGTAATTGAGCTTACCGGAAATCATATGAATGATTACGGCCCTGAATGGATGCTTAAGACTCTGGAAATGTATGATGAGGAAGGCTGGCTATACTTTGGCGGAGGAAGGAACCTGGAAGAATCTTACCGGCCCGCTCTTTTTGAGGTAAAAGGCAATAAAATTGCCTTTATGGGGGTAAATGCTTACGGGCTGGCCAACATAAATGAATGGGCACGGGAGGATTCACCCGGAGCTGCACGGCTGAATGTCTGGGATGAAGCAGAAAAGGAGAAAGATTTTGAAAAAGTGGAAGGCATAATCAGGGAATTAAAAAGCCAGGGTTATACAGTTATCTTCACTTTCCAGTATCAGGAATCGGAACGATACAGCCCTACAGAAGACCAGATAGCTGATTTTAGAAGAATAATAGATGCGGGAGCAGACATAGTTAGCGGGAGCCAGTCACACTGGCCCATGGGTGTTGAATTCAGAGAAAATGGTTTTATAAATTACGGTCTGGGAAATATTTTTTACAATATGCGGGATATACCGGGACTGAAGCAGGGGATTATAGCAAAACATATCTTTTATGAGGAAAGGCATATAAATACCATTATGATAACTACAATGCTTGAAGACCTGAGCCAGCCAAGGCTTACTACCCCGGAGGAAAGAGAAGAACTTCTAAAGTCTATTTTTGACGGCAGCATAAGATAATCACTGTATATATACCATTAAAATTAATACAGGGTAAACCTTTCTCTGTGCTCTGTAATACGCTGTCTATTCCCATTTAAAAAACTTAATTGAGAGGCCGAGACTTACAATAATCCAGCCGCCTATAATCAGGAGCTCTTTATACATTGAGGAAATGCCCGCTCCTTCGATTGCCACCATTCTCAATATGTCATTCAGGTGCGTGCTGGGAAGAATATTTGAAATTACTTTAAGAAAATCCGGCATTAGATTTAAGGGAAAGAAAATCCCGCCCAGAAAAAGCAGTATAAAAAATACAATCATGCAAACAGGAGTGGCAGCCCTGGCATTTTTAACAAAGGAAACCAGGAAAAAACCGATGCTTAAAAAACAGATAGCGCCCAGTGTAATTACAAACCATAACAGGAAATAATTTCCGGAGATATTAACATTAAACAACAGGATGCCTATAATTATTATTATAAAAGTCTGGATAAGCATTATCATGTAGCGGTTAATAATCTGGCTCAATATTATGATATATTTTTTTAACGGGGTAACAGATAGTCTGCGGTATATGCCTTTCTGTCTGTCTTCTATGAAACCCGTTGCAGATGCCATAATACCGGTTACCATCAGAGCCATGATTATTATCCCGGGCATAATGTAGTCTATGGCTTTCATACTGTAATCCTGCCACATGGTATCCTTATATATAAAACCATACAGCAATATAAAGAAAAGCGGGAAAATCATTGTCCAGAAAAGATCATCCATGTTTCTTAAAAATAATTTATTTTCCAGCGCCAGCTGTTTTAATAAAATTTTCATCTTCTATTCCCTTAAATTCCTTCCTGTCATGGAAATAAAAACATCTTCAAGAGTTGCTCTTCTTGTATTGATATGTTCAATATTTATATTATTTTTTTCAGCGAGACTGGATATCTCTTTTAGGGCCTGAGAAGGTTTTCTGGTATAGATTATGAATCTGCCATCGCTATCTTTTACAATTTTTCCAAGTGGCGAAAGCTCGCTTATTATTTGTTCTTCCTTGAATCCGGTTGCCTCAAATTCAACGGTTGAATCAATACCAGAACCTTTTACAAGATTAGCCGGGGTATTGATTGCAATTATCCTGCCATTATCTATTATTGCAACCCTGTGGCAGAGCCTTTCAGCTTCCTCCATATAATGAGTTGTAAGAATAACAGTTTTTTCCTGTTTCTTTAAGTTTTCGATAATATCCCATACATTTCTTCTTGCCTGGGGATCCAGACCTGTAGTAGGTTCATCAAGAAAAAGAACCGCAGGATCGTTTACAAGCGCCAGCCCGAGAGCAAGACGCTGTTTCTGCCCGCCTGAAAGAGTTGCATAATATGCATTTTTCTTCTCTTTTAATGATACAAGTTCAAGTATTTCAGATGGAGGTAAAGATTTCTTATAATAACTGCCAAAAAGCTCAATTGCTTCTATTACCCTGATTTTATTATAAAGAGCAGTGGTCTGGAGCTGTACCCCTATAAGCTCTTTAATTGCGGAGGAGCTGGACAGTGCGTCTATTGAACAAATATTGATAGAACCCCTGTCGGGTTTTCTCAGACCTACTATCATTTCAACGGTGGTTGTCTTCCCTGCCCCGTTGGGTCCCAGCAGGCCAAATATTTCGCCTCTTTCTATTGAAAAACTAACCCCGTCTACCGCTTTTATACTGCCGTAATGTCTGGTTAAATCTTTGACTTCCAGGCTATAGGCCAAATTATTCTCCTGTTTAAAAATTTTAATCCTCCGAGAAATATGTGTAATTATATAATAAAAAATGCAATTTTATAAGCCAAGCTCACTGCTTATATTCTGCATTGATTTAAGGACTATGCCAATAAAATCCGGCAAGGTAATGCCCAGTTTCTCCTCACACAGCGCAATGTCTTCTCTGCGGGTTCCGCCGGCAAAGGATTTTTCCTTAAATTTCTTAAGTACAGACTTCACAGTTACAGAAGATAATTTTTTATCAGGCCTTACAAGGGCACAGGCAACAATAAGGCCGGTAAGACTGTCACCGCAGAATAAAGACCAGTCCATGGGACTTCTGGGTTCTACACCGGTATTTTGCCAGTTATGTGCGGCCATGGCATAAGCGACGTTGTCAGGGATTTCAAAACCCTTCTCCTTCAGAATTTTTGTTACCTCAATGCCCTGTTTCTCTTCCGGGACGCTGTCATTGTAATCACCGTCATGCAGGAGACCGGCTATGCCCCACTCTTCTACATTGCCGTTAAATTTTTTAGCCAGCTCTTTCATCATTGCTTCTGTTGCCAGCATATGTTTGATGATATTCCTGCTGGTAATATGCTGATTTAAAAAGTCCAGAGCCTGTTCTCTGTTAATCATTTTACCCACTTTCGTATTTGATAAATATTATTGTCTTATATCAGGTTAATTAGTTATCAGTAACTGACTATTTAAACATAAATATTATCATTAAATTATGATTAAGTTAAAAAAACAATAGCGACTTCAATAATTTTCGCAAAGAAAGGTCTCTGCCTTCACCCACCTGCAGCTGCAGAAATAGAAAATTCATAAAAAAATCAATATAATACTGGCTTAAAGTGCGATGTGATAATAGAATGTTAAAAAAAGATACAGCAGACCTGGAAGCAGGAAAAAAAATAAGGATTATCTACCTGTGCCTTAATAACATTGAAACAATTGTGTAATATATGATCAACAGGGAATGCAATTGACGAAATAAGAAAGCAGAAAAGTGGGGGAAACCCCGGAAGGATTAAAAGATTATGCTCTTGTTACGGATAGCGCTTCGGACATTCCGGAAGAGCTTGTTGAAAAATATAAAATAAATGTTATTCCTATTTATATACATTATAACGGCAGAGAATACAGGGATGGAATAGATATTAGTTCTAATGAGATTTATTCTCTCCAGAAAAAAGAGAAAGTTATTTTCACATCATCTTCCCCGTCACCCCGGGATTTTTTAATGATTTATAAGAAGCTGCTCGGAGAATACAGGAAAATATTTTCAATTCATATAAGTTCAAAGCTATCTGCGGTTATAAAGTCGGCAAACATTGCCAGGGAGCTTCTTAAAGCAGAAAAAAGAATAGAAATATTTGATTCATTATCCGGTGCTATGGGCACTGGCTTTATGGTTATAATTGCTGCCAGAGCAATAGCAAAGAAATATACCGGCGAAAAAATAATGCGAATCCTGCATTTTTTAAGAGGCAATATTAAATTATACGGAACTATTGATACCCTGAAATATTTAAGAAGAAGCGGCAGGGTCCCGGCTGCTGCCAGCCTCATATCAGGGATTTTTAAAATAAAACCGCTTCTGGGAATAAAAAATGGAACAGTGGGCATGATAGGTGTAGCTGTCACCAGATATGGCTCAATAATAGAGATAACGAGGAGGGTATTAAGGGATTTTAAAAAAGAAAAATGGGTTATAGTATCGATAATTCATACCCTTTCATTTAAAGAATCAAAAAGGATTATGACAAAACTTCAGTCTTCCCTGAATTGCGTTGATACCATGATTACTGAATGTACGCCTGTTATCGGTGCACATACGGGGCCTGGCCTGATAGGCATTATTATAACCAGGCTGGATAGAGGGATTATAGATTTATTTACCTGAAGGTTTATCCAGTTTTATCTTTATACGGTCTCAAAATCTTTTTCACCAAAAACAATAGCCGAAAAAATAAAAATTTTTGTGGCTTTTTCCCTGTAACAATTTTTTCCAAGGCCTGCTTTATAACAGGTTTGCTCTAGAAATTGAGTCCTGCTCCATTTATAATCAGTCGCAACCTGCGGTAGAAGCAAGCCCTGGTAAAAACCATTTTTTATAAGCAGGCCATGTTTTCCGACATCAATCTCTCTGGTGTCTTTTATCTTTTTAAGAGGGGAAAGAACCGAGATTTCAATATCAACCTTATTAAATTCACCGGGAGTGAGGGGGTAAAACCTCGGGTCTTTTAAAGCAGATTCTTCTGCCATGTTCATAACTGTTTCCCAGAGTGGAGTTTCTGCAGTTATATTGCCGATGCACCCTCTTAAATTACCATCGATATGTAATGTAACAAAGGCTCCGCATTTGATGTTTAACACTGCATTATCAATTTTGTATTCAGGCGGCTTTTTACCGTGAACAGCGCTGGCAATAGATTCTCTGGCTATTTTTAGAAGTGTTTTTTTATGTCTGGAAGTAAGTTCAATATTCTGCATATCTTAATATTATATAATGTTTTTTTAAAAACTTATAAACGATAAATGTTATCCCTAATTATTTTTACCTGCACCTTTTGCCTTTATTGTTAAGAATAAAATACTAGTGGAAAAATATTAATTATTTTTTGTAAAAAACAGCTGACACATAACCAACTACAGCACTTTTATCGCCGGTAACATCTCCGGAATTTTTGTAATCCAGGATTTTTGAGCTGTCTGCTCCCATAATTTTTGAAGCAATCATTGCAGAAGCCACAGGGCCGCCGCCGCACATTTCTATATTGTTATTAAGAAATTCTGCTTTTAAATTTTTGGTATCGAAGCTGCCGATAAGCTCTATTGCTCTCCTGTCCAGAGAAGCCGCCTCATCATAAGTGTAATAATGCGACAGGTCTGTACTTGCAATAATTAAAATTTTATCCTCTTTAAAAAGAGAACCGATCGTTTCTCCAAGCTCGTCTATGTTGCGTTTGTTCTGCTGTCCCATTACGATTGGAACTATTTTTATATCTTCAAATAAAACCTGAAGGAACGGAAGCTGCACCTCAAGGCTGTGTTCGTTCAGGTGCCCGTGATGGGATAATTTTATGTACGGACTTTTGCCGGCAAGCGCTTGTGCTCTTTCCCTGTCAGTATCTACCAGTCCCAGCGGGGTTCTGTAAGCGTCGCCATCAAATACTGAAATAAAATCAAAATACTCTGAATGGGATGGTGCTATTATAAATATGCTGTCAAATTTTTTACCGGATATCTGCTTATAAGAATATGCGGCAACCTGTCCGGAATATATATATCCTGCATGAGGACAGACAATTGACCTGATGCCTTTTATATCCTGTAACTTTATGTTATTTAAAAATTCTTCTATCTGCCTGCGTAGAGCACCCGGATTTCCGGGATAAAAACTGCCGGCTGCTATGGGTTCTCTTATATTCTTATGCTGTACCATAAAAGCATCACCCTGACCTATATTTTAATAAAGAACCTTAAAACTATATTTAGGATTACTGTGATAACTATACTCATAATTATGCATGTAGTAACAGGAAAATAAAAGGTAAAATTGTCCTTCTCTATACTAATATCTCCGGGTAATTTCCCTGCAAAAGGAATTCTTGAAAACAGCCACAGCAATCCGCCCAGAATAATTATACCCGGACCGATAAGAATTAAAATTTTTCCTGCGGTGCCAGAATTCATTACTAATATTATTATATTTAAATTATATTTTTTTAAAAGCGGCGCTTATTTATCCCGGTGAAAATAAATATGTACAGGTTAATCTGTATAAAAAATAAGCTATAAAGATTATTTTTTTTATAATTTTTATAAGTATAATAGTAATAAGTTAAATTCTGTAAAATGATTATATATCGGGAGTAATAGATGGAGTATATCGTTGGAGTTGACGGTGGAGGTTCCAAAACGGATGTTCTGATAGCAGACCTTTCAGGCAATGAAGTTTCCCGTGCAGTTTCCGGTGCAAGCAGCTATAAAAGTATCGGGAAAAATACGGCAATAGAAAATCTAAATAAAGGAATTATCAGTGCCCTGGGTAGTTTAAAAATTTCTGATGATGTCTATTTTAAGAGTTCCTGTTTTGGGTTTGCAGGCAATGATGCAGGAGAAGATTTCAAAGTTTACAGGGAAATAGTTTTTAATAAAATGCTTGAGAAACATCTCAACCCGGAAAAAACCATAATATGCAATGATACCAGAATTGGAATAGAAGCAGGCAGTGATAGTAAAAATAAAATAATAATTATAGCCGGAACTGGTTCAAACTGCTTTGGTGTTAATGAAAAGGGCGAACATGCAGGAGCGAGCGGCTGGGATTATATTCTTGCGGATGAGGGAAGCGGGTACGGGGTTGGTCTCAGAGCCCTAAAAGCAGTTATGAGAGCCTATGATGGCAGGGGTGAAAAAACTCTGCTTTCACAGACGATAATAAAGGAATTAAAACTAAAAGAAGCACTGGATTTAACAGGATGGGCTTACAGGGGTACTTTTTCCAAGGCAAAAATCAGCACACTGGCAAAGACGGTATGTATGACCGCAGGTATGGGAGACAGAAAAAGTATAAGCATACTGGAAGAGGAAGCTGAAGAAGCGGCGCTAACTGTCAGCACTGTGGCAAGAAAACTTAAACTTGAAAATAAAAGCTTTGACCTTATCTTTGTCGGGGGATTGTTTAAATGTGAAAAATATTTTAAAAATATTCTCATAGATAAATTAAAAAAGCAGTTTTTGCGGATTAATTTTATACCGCTTCTAACTGATCCTGTTGAAGGAGCTGTGAAATTAGCTTTTAAAAATCTAAAGGGGCAGATTTAGTAAATAAAATTGCTCTACCCGTCGAGTGTTAAATGATTGTTATACCTTGACATTATCAGGGTGTATGATAATAATAATTAGGCGAATTAGATTGCCGGTGTAGCTCAACTGGTAGAGCAGCTGATTTGTAATCAGCAGGTTGTCCGTTCAAGTCGGATCGCCGGCTCCATAGTGGAGGGATGCCCGAGTGGTTAAAGGGAGCAGACTGTAAATCTGCCGGCGAATGCCTACAGAGGTTCAAATCCTCTTCCCTCCACCATAATTTTTTTAAAGTTCTGTAATTATAAATGTCACAGGTATTTTTTACGGACCGGCCCGGGTATCAGTCATGCCCGTGTAGCTCAGATGGTAGAGCATTTCCTCGGTAAGGAAAAGGTCATCGGTTCAAATCCGATCGCGGGCTCCAGTTCAAAATAGTGCAATCTTATCCCAGGCTCAATAACTATCAATCATCTGATCCCGGAAGTTTAAGAAATGATAGGAAAAATTCCCGGGAAAAATTTTAAAAAATATATCTGGAGGAGAGCAATGCCGGTAATAAGGGACGGAGAAAAAGCACGTGAGATAATCGAAAATATTAAAAAAACAGGTAATAGCCTGCCATGCTTTTGCACAGAAAATGTCCTGACAACAGAAGCAATCTTTATTGGAGCAAAGAAATTCAAACAATCCAAAAAAATAAGGGGGCACCTGCCTCTTATTATTGCTTTTACGGCAGCCTATCATCAGAGGCAGCAGCTGAAAAATTATTCCGGGCTGGGAGATTTTAAAGAGGGGATGCTGGCGGTAAGAAATGATATTGAAAGAGTCGCGAGAGCTGGAGGGAAATTTGATGATATTGATGTTATAGTCCATCTGGATCATGCTCAACCGGGTGAGGATGACTGGATACTTAAGGAAAATAAAGACTTTATATCCTCTGTTATGTATGATTGCAGCAGTTATGCGCTTAAAGAAAATACTGAAATTGTGGAAAGTTTTGTAAAAAAAAATAAAAGGGATTTTATTGTAGAAGGCTGTTTTGAAGAAATAGCAAGTTACGGTAAACAAAGCTCTGAAAAATCCGGGGCGGAAGAAATAGCTGTACGGGCAGACAAAGTTGAGGTTTATTTTAAGGAAACCGGGGTTGACCTTGTGGTTGTAAACCTGGGCACTGAACACAGGAGAACGGAACATACTCTGGGGGAATATCGCAGGGATATAGCCAGGAGAGTCAGGGATAAAATAGGGCGGCAGATAGTGCTTCACGGCGCCTCGAGCTTAAGCGGTACAGAACTTAAAAACCTGCCGCTGGATGGAGTTGTAAAAGTTAATATATGGACGGCGCTGGAAGCAGGTGCCGGAAGAGCTCTGGCCATTAAAATAATAGAGAATATAGATAGAATATTATTAAAAGAAAATATTGAAAAACTGGCTGAAGGAAATTTTCTGGATAAAAAAGTATTAACTAAAAAAATAAGGCCCTCCCTTGCTTTCCTGACAGAAAAGTACAGAAGAGATGAGATCTTTATTCCGGTTATCGCCGGGCAGGTTAAAAATTATTATGAAAATCTTTATACAGAGTACCCGGCAGATGGCAGTAGATAGAGAAGCTTGCATGACCGGCAGTAAATCAATAGAAAAAAAATCAAAAACTTTACTCCATTAAACTTTATGATATTATTTACATATTTCTTTTTATACATAAATTATTAACAGGAGATAAACAGATTTATGAGTCTTTTAGGCATTGATATTGGAACAACCGGGATAAAAGCGATAGCATTTAATGAGGAAGGAAAGAAGCTGGCAGACTCCTATAGAGAGTACGAGCTGGTCTATCCCCGGCCTTACGCTGTCGAATTTGATACAATTCCAATGTGGGATAATATTTTTGATGCGATAAGAGAAATTAATTCCTCAAATGCAGTTAAAAAGGATCCGGTAGCTGCAATATCAGCATCAACCATTGGTGAGTCTTTTACCCCGCTGGATGAAAGAGGAAATATAATACACAATACAATTTACTCAACTGATTCAAGAAGCAGAGCCGAGCTTGATTTTATTTTTACAAAAATTCCATCAAGAAGTCTATATTCTTATACAGGCCTTCCGCCCCAGGCAGCCTGTGCCCTTAACAAAATATTGTGGTTAAAAAATAATCTGCCCGGGATATATAAAAAAACCAGAAAAATTTTATTTACCGAAGATCTGCTACAGCATAAACTTGGAATTTCAAATACAAAAATAAGCTATGCGCTCTCATCAACGACTTTATTCTTTGATATCAGAAAAAAAATATGGCAGGATGAAATTTTAAACACATTTGATATAGATAAAAACTTATTTTCTGCACCATCGCCTTCCGGTGAAGTAGCCGGAATTGTAAGAAGTGATATAGCGGAAAACCTGGGATTTAAAAATAATGTTTATGTTGTTACCGGAGGCCATGACCAGCAGTGTGCAGCGCTGGGGGTCGGTTCTATTGAAGGAGGGCTGGCTGCAGATGGAATGGGTACTGTTGAATGTGTAACAACAACACTTGATGAGTTGATAGTAAATGACTTGATGCATGAAAATAACTTTTCAACAAGAGCACATGTCATTCCCGATAAATTTGTTACATTTGCCTATAATTTTACTTCAGGGAGCCTCCTTGAATGGTTTATTAAAATTTTTGCAGAGAAAGAAAAAGTACTGGCGGCAAAAGAAAACATCAATGTAATTAAATATTTTTTTAAAAATTTTGATTATGACCCTTCTGGATTATTTGTTCTTCCCTATTTTTCACAATCGGGGACTCCGTATCATGACCCCATCCCCAGGGGGACTATTACCGGCCTGAATTTAGCCACCGGGAAAGAAGAGATATTTAAGGCAATAATAGAAGGCCTGATTTTTGAGATAGCTTTTAATATTGAACTTATAGAAAAATCGGGAATTAAGATTACAGAGCTCAGAGCAGTCGGCGGGGGTTCCAGGTCAGATAAAGAGCTTGCCCTTAAATCATCAATTCTGGGAAAGCCAATAAAGAGAATGAAAACAGCAGAGGCGGGATGTCTTGCAGCAATGATGCTTGCAGGCAGCGCGGTAAATAAATTTACCATAGGGCAGGCAATTTCAAATTTTATAGAGGTGGATAAAGAATTTTATCCTGATGATAAAGTAAGAGAGAAATATTCAGGAAGTTTTAAAAGCTATAAAAAAATTTATAATCTTGTAAAAGATATTTGCTGATTTTTAAGTTAAGTTTGATATCTGCGCTTTAACCCCGGCAGGCTGATAGAAAAGTGTTTACCTCATTTAACCGGAAAAATCTGGTATATCAACTAATAAAATAATAAAGAGAAAACTGGAATTAATATATACATTAATTAATTAATATTTATATAAATATAATACTTGAATAAATAATAATTATCTTATAAAAATAATATATAATTATTTATAAACTTTAATTTAGGAAAGAGAAATAGACTGGTAATACACAGGGATGAAAAAATTAAAAGAAAAAAAATTGAAAAACACCAGAGAAAAATACGGCAGAGCAAAAATTTACCATAAAAAAGAATCTATATTTAGCGGAAACGGTAACGAAAAGCACAGGGCTCTGGCAGAGAAAATGGAAGAAATGGTAGTTGAAGTTGATCTGAAGGGCAGGATTATTTATGCAAATAAAAATGTGCTGGATGAAACCGGCTATACAAAGGATGATGTAAGAAGAGGGCTGAATATAGAAAATTTTGCTGCTAACGGAGAAAAAAATAAGATTAAAACTAATTTTAGGAGGCTTGTCAGCGGTGAAAAATTGACAAGGTCAATTTACAATATAAAAAGAAAAGACGGCTCAACATTTCCCGTAATAACCTATCCGGGCTACATGCTTGATAGCGAAGGTAAACTAATAGGAATAAGGCAGATTCTTGTAGATATATCCAGTGTAAAAGATGCAGAAGAGAAACTAAGAGAAAGCCAGGAACGCTACCGCTCTTTATTTGAGAATTCACTTGACGGTATATACCAGACAACACTGAAAGGGAAGTATATTGACGCCAATCCGGCACTTGTTAAAATGCTCGGTTACGGAAGCAGGGAAGAGCTTCTCAAAATAGATATTCCAACACAATTGTATGTTAGAAAAGAGGACAGGCCGACATCGAAGAAAAGAGACAGAATATTTGAGACCCAGCTCAGAAGAAAAGATGGCTCTGTAATAACTGTGGAAATAAACTCTAGAGTGGCTTATAAAAAAGGTAAACCCGTATATTATGAAGGGATAGTAAGGGATGTAACGCACCGTAAGATAACTGAAGAAAAACTTAAAAAAAGTTATGAAAAACTGAAAAAAACCTTAAATGACATAATCAATACCCTTGCTTCTATAATAGAGGTAAGGGACCCATATACATCCGGCCATCAAAAGAGGGTAGCTATGCTGGCAACAGCAATTGCAGAAGAGATGGGCCTGGAAAATGATACCCTGGAGTCAATAAGAATAGCTGCACTGGTTCACGATATTGGTAAAATTAACCTGCCTGCATCTATTCTGACAAGGCCAGGCAGGCTGTCTGATATAGAATATGATATGGTTAAAACCCATTCAAAGCTGGGTTATGATATGATAAGCAGAGTGGAATTTCCCTGGCCAATAGCGGATATTGTGATACAGCATCATGAGAGAATAGATGGTTCTGGATATCCCAATGGGCTTAAAGGAAAAGATATCAGGCTGGAGGCAAAAATACTTGCTGTAGCGGATGTAGTAGAAGCCATGGCTTCACACAGGCCTTACAGACCTGCTCTTGGCATTAATAAGGCTCTTGAAGAGATTAACGATAAAAAAGGCAGGTTATATGACTCCAGTGTGGTTGATGCCTGTAACAGTGTAATTAAAAACAAGAAATTTAAATTTGAGGTTGATTTCAGGCCCTACCTGTAACCTACAATTTCTGTAACTTCAGTAAACTGATAGGGCGCAAATTCAAAGGAATTATAATTTTTATCTTCTAAAATCTGAAGATCCTCTTCAAAACAGGTATTAAGTATTATTCTGAAAGTATTAACGGGAGTGATTGAATCATATAGAAGTCTGTGATTATCACCGGGAATATATATAGCATTGAGTATTCTGAATCCTTCTCTGAACATATCATCAGTTGGGTACTGGCCGTCTATAAATGTATTCCGGGGCCCGTGATCTGCCTGTAGTATTATAACAGGCGGGCTTTCTGACTCATCAAATATTTTATCTACAAGATTTTTAATTTCTTTATTTATGTAAATCAGCTGGTCCAGGTAATACTCTTTTTGCCTGGACCCCCAGTCATCCATATCAAATTCTTTTTGAGGAACTGCATTTCCTTCCCTGTCAAACAGGTATGGCGGATGAGGGCAGACTATATGTGCGAAAATAAATTTTTTCCCTTCTATTTCATTAACTTCTGCGAGCCCATTAAAAGTATTAAGGACCCTTCTTCTGCCTGTATTCTGGAAAAAATTCTTTTCAAAGGCATCCAGCATTGTAGTCTGAACAAGAAGGGTGTTAAACTCATTCCATCTTGTATAGCTTATTTCTACATTTAAATCTGCGTATTTATTATAGTTTGTAGGGCCCCAGCCTGAACTGAAGTGGATAATACTGTAACCCTTTGATTTTAAATAGTTCATTACTCTGCTATTCTCAATCATATTATAAGGGACGGTTCTATTATTTGATTCTTCTCCAAGTTTATCGCTTAAATAATTAACATATTCCATGTTCAGTGACGAGGCCATGGAAAGAAAAGAATTGGGGTAATTGCTGGTGCTTCTGGAAGCTACAAAGAACCCCTTTTCCAGAAGGTAGTTATCAAATTCGCTATTATCATAACTATAAATTTCTTTTAATGTGTTTGAACCCGCATAACCATCCAGAATTATATAATAAATGTCGGGATAATCGTCCGGGTCTTCTGTATTATAAGTATCCTCATAGACAGCTGTGTTTCTTATTTCTTTTTCTATATCAGCCGTTTCTATTTTGGAAATCCCGATGCTAATTGAAGGGATAAGCACCAGGACAATTGAGACTATATTTAAAAAGTTGGTCAGATTATAAAGCTTTTTATGCGTTCTGATTGTAAAATAGATAACCAGAATAGATAGTAACAGCCATATAATCATTAAATATCTATGTCTGCCAATTAAAAAACTTCCTATTTTACAGCCCTGAATAAGCCTGTATATATGGCCATAGGAAAAAAATAAAATTAGAATAAAAGAAGTTATAACCGCTGCTTTTTTGCTGTTTTTTTTAAAGACGAGCCATAAAATCAGCATAATAAGTGATGAAAATATTAATATAACTGCAGAGGGCAGAAGAATTTCAGAAAATCTTAACTGCCCTATGTTGTAAGAATAGAGAAATAATACCGGAAACAACCCGAATAAAAATGGATGTATTGCGATAGCCTTTTTCAACTCAAATACCTTTCTTTTCCATAAGATATAGAATTCTTTTAGAATCTTTAATTTTTTATATCCTTTTTACGTTGAAATATATGCAGGATCCATTCCGCAGAGATAATCCAGTTCTATAAATTTACTATAACGAAAAGCTTAAAAGTATTTAAGCTTATTATACAGGATATATTTGAAATTGCCTTATTATCGGAGTGTTTAAAAATTTTATCTTTTAACAGACGGGTAGTTAAAATAGATAAAGGCTTAGACCATATACCGGTGGAAACTGCATTTGACACAAAAAATCTTCTTTTATAA
>CAZTUA010000013.1:0-63664 GCA_964616545.1 uncultured Actinomycetota bacterium
ATTGAGATATATATGTCTTAACCCCCATCTTTTTAGCATTGTAAGCAGCCATATATGCAGCAGTCACTGCAACAGAATCCGGCGAATATCTGAGACTCCAGTGATGTGATTCATTAACCTCTACCGGTATATTTCTTTCGGCGTGCCATTTCATGACGGATTGATTTTCAGCTATTGATTCTTCCAGCTTCCTTCCGCTTCTATTATCCAGCTCATTGTACCAGCAGAGCGGAACAGCACACCAGGCATTTTTTATACCTTTCTGAAGGATATCTGCCATTTTTATAATATCATTTGTTCCGCTATAACATCTGAGAAGCGGGTAATTGCCGGTTCTTGATGCCCTGTAAAGGCTTTTGAAATCATCAAGACTTCTTAACGGGACACCTCCCGCTCCATCCTGTTTGCTATTCATTTTTTCCGGATGAAAAAAGAATTCCTGTGTATTCTGGTCAGGACCTATAGATATTACATCCAGAAGTCCGCTTGATGCAATCTGTTTTATCCCCTCTACGGTTTCACTTAAAGTCGGCCTCCCGAAATGATGTCTTACAGCAGGAAAAGGTTTTTTATCTTTGATTCTCTCCAGAATATTCTGCGGAGGAATTCCGCCTGCAGTTTTTATTTTCTTCTTTGTTAGATAGCTTTCAATTTCTTCAATGCTTTCCCCGCCAGTAAATATAGCATCAAATATTTCCAGCTTTTTCCCTATATCGGCTACCGGTTTTGTACTCCCCAGTATTAGCTCTATTTTTCCTTTCTTTAATTTTTCGGATATCTTCTCTTTTAATTCCTTAAATACAGGAAGAACACTTTCGGGCGACAGCCTGTAGCTAACCGCCACTATATCCGGTTTAAAACGGTCTATATTCTCTTTTAATTTATCTATGTTGCATGCAGAACCTATAAATTTAGTTTTGTACCCATACCTGGCTGCCAGATTAAGAAAATTCAGTATGCCGGCAATATGTATACAGCTTCCTATAGAGGCTCCGAGTATTTTTTTCATAATTCTAAACTTATTTCCTTCCTTTAATAAATATATCTCTCATCTGTTCCAGGCTCAATCCTTCTACTCCCAGCCTTTTAAGATTTCGTCCGGTGCTTCTGAAATCTTTTTTAAATATGGAATTGGCTATATTGATAAGAGAATCAATCACTCTTGTTTTTACTCCAAGTGCATTGCCGAACTCTGAAATAGGAACCAGGCTCATCGGTACATCTTCGGTTATATATCTGACGTTTATTGTTCTCGGGGCCATAATTCCCACATAACCCGGATTACTGTGTATTGCATCAAATAAATTATCCTCTACAACATTATATGCCATTGATAGCCATTCAATAGCCGAATATACCCTTGCACACCTCAGTTTTCTGGTAACCATAACTCTTTCTGCATCAACAGACTCAAGAATTTTTGCCACAGACTGCGTGACTCCTTCTATATAAAACTGAAAGTTCCCCATTGTGGATTCAATCCTGCTCAGATTTAGTATTGTAATGGATGGATGGAATACTGCGCCCATGTTATTAAAACTCGTCTCCAGTGAGCTGGCCGCTGGAATAAATTCTGGAAATGCATCGTTTAACTTCTTAACAACCATTTCTGTTTTTCTGGAAGGTATTGCAGCAACCGGTATTGCCTGTTTTACTCTAAATATTTTTGCGGAAGCCGGCCCCATTCCCCGGCTTGCATAAATAAAAGTCTGTGCTTCTGCCACTGTAACATCTTTTTTGTTGCCTTCTTTCCTCAACACATTTAAAAACTCAAGCGCACCGCATGTTCTGCCTGGATTTAAAACAACAATCTGCTTATCGGCCAAAAAAGGAGCGCAGGCTTTAGCAATCGAATAATGCCCATCTGCAGGCACCACTACCATAATTATATCCGTACCCTTTATTGCTTTTTCCACATCGCTGGTAACTGTATTTAGTTTTCCAAAACCTTTGATCTCACCTTCAAGCTCTATTCCTCTCATTTTTTTTATCGGCTGAATCCGTGAAGCTGTTCTGTTATAAAGATTGACGCTGTATCCTTTTATCGCAAGATGTGCTGCAACCGCTTTTCCGCCATGCCCTGCGCCCATTACTGCAAATTTTAAATCGTGCATATATTTCCCCCCATTACTTTTCTTGTTCCTAAACTATATCCCACTTTATCTTATCTGGAAACATCTCTTTCAAATTTTCTTCAAGAGACCTGTTAAAATCTATCTTGTAGGCCGGCGGCAGTTTATATGTTTTTTTGACACCCCTGCCATTTTTTTCAGTTATCATAAATTCAACCTCACTGAAGCCGGGATATTTTTTTAATAAATTGTAAAAACTGTTTACGAAATCTTCATCTATATTGCTTTTTTTTATTTTAAAAACTATTTTTCTGCTTTTTTCGCTTATTAGCTCCTTCTGGCTTTTATCAGCTTTTTTATCTTTTTCCATTTCCTCAAATTCACCGGCTATAATTTTTATCTGGTCTTCTTTTTTATCCAGCCTTCCTTTTATTCTTACAATTTTATCTTCCATTATAATTTTACGGTATTTTAAAAATATTGATGGGAATACTATCACTTCTACGCTGTCAGAAATATCTTCAAGCTCCATAAAACACATTTGCTGATCTTTCTTCGTATATATTATTTTAACCCTGCTTACTATTCCTCCTATAGCAACATTTATTGAGTCTTCAAGGCTTCCCATTGCCTCTATAGGTGTTAGCCGTGAGAGTGAAGCTTCATATTCAAAAAGAGGATGGCCTGAAATATAGAGGCCCAGCATTTCTTTTTCAAAATTTAACAGCTCTTTTTTTGAAAATTCCCTGAATTTCTCTTCTGCCTGGAAGGAACTCCCAAGCATTACATCTTCTTTTTCGCTTCCATTCACTTCAAATAATGAGTACTGGCCGATATCCCTGTCTTTTTTTATCTTTAATACATCCTCTACTATCTTATCATAATTTTCCAGTAAATATTTCCTGCTCATGCCCAGGGAATCGAAAGTTCCGCTTTTTATCAGGCTTTCAAGAGTTTTTTTATTTAATACGCTGCTATCGACCCTCTCGCAGAAATCTATGAAATTCTTGAATTTTCCGCTTTCTTTCCTTTCCTTTTCTATACACTCAATTACATTTGTTCCAACATTTTTAATAGCTGATAATCCAAATCTGATTGAATCCTCCACCACGGTAAAATCTGTAAAACTTTCATTAATATCAGGAGGCAGCACTTCAATTCCCATTCTTCTGGTTTCATTAACGTACTGAGCCACTTTTTCCTGGCTCCCCATTCTTATACTCAGCAGCGCTGCCATAAATTCTACCGGATAATTAGCTTTAAGATAGCCCGTCTGATATGAGATCATCGCATATGCCGCACTATGGGATTTATTGAATCCATACTCGGCAAAGTTGTTAACAAGCTCAAAGATTTTTATTGAAATCTTCTCATCTATCCCTCTTTTTTTTGCGCCTTCTATAAATTTATTTTTCTGTTTTGAAAGAAGCGCTCTCTTTTTTTTGCTTATAGCGCTCCTTAAAATATCTGCTTCGGACATGCTGAAGCCGGCAAGTTCTGATGCTATGCTCATAACCTGCTCCTGGTACAATATAATTCCATATGTGCTCTCGAGAATCTTTTCAAGGGAAGGATGGAGATAACTTATCTGTTTTTTTTCATTTTTATTTTCCACGAAATTCCTTACCATCCCACTCTGAAGAGGCCCTGGCCTGTATAGAGCCAGCAGGGCTATAAGGTCTTCAAACTTTGTCGGTTTCATATTTATTACCAGTTCGCGCATACCCGAACTCTCAAGCTGAAATACTCCCAGGCATTCACCTTCGCTGAGCATTTTAAAAGTTTTATAATCATCAAGGCTTATGCTTGCAACATCTATATCCTGACCTTTGGTTTTCTTTATCAGGAATAGTGTTTTATCTATTAATGATAATGTTTTTAACCCTAGAAAATCCATTTTTAGAAGCCCGATTTTCTGGATATCCTCCATCTTGTACTGCGTTACGATATCTCCTTCATTTTCTTTCTGAAGCGGTGTGTAGTTGTAAAGGTCCTCTGAAGATATGACAACTCCTGCAGCATGAATCGAATCCTGCCTGGATATTCCCTCAAGTGAAATCGCTGTATCGATTATCTCTTTTACCTTTTCATTATTTTCATATATTTCATTTAATTCAGGCACCATTTCCAGCGAATTCTTAATGGTTACGTTCAGTTCCATTGGAACCATTTTTGCTATACGGTCCACTTCTGAATACGGCATTTCCATTACCCTTCCTGCATCTCTAATTGCCTGTCTCGCAGCCATTGTTCCGAAAGTTATTAACTGGGCAACTCTCCTCTCACCGTATTTCTCAGTAACATACTTGATAACTTCATTTCTTTTTTCGTAACAAAAATCTATATCTATATCAGGCATACTCTTGCGCTCTTCATTCAAAAATCTTTCAAACAGCAGTCCATATCTTAAGGGCTCTATATCGGTTATTCCCAGCAGATAAGAAACTATGCTTCCGGCAGCCGAACCTCTTCCCGGCCCCACTCTTATGTTTTCATTTTTCGCAAAGTTGACAAGATCCCAGACAATTAAAAAATAATCCGAAAAACCCATCTTCTTTATAACTTCAAGCTCTCTATCTATTCTCTCGCCAACAACCCCTGTAACCTTTCCATATTTTTTTTCTACATTTTTATAGCACAATTTTTTTAAGAATTCTTCCGGGGTAGAGTCATCCGGGACAAAAAATGAAGGTATTAGATTCATACCAAATTTTAAATTCAGGCTGCACCTGTCGGCAATTTCAATTGTATTCTCAATGGCGCCTGGAAATTCCCCGAAAAGTTCCTTCATTTGATTATAATTTTTAAAGTAATATTCTTCTGTGGGGAATTTTAATCTGTCGGGCTCATTGATTGTGGAGCCTGTCTGGATACAGAGCAGGACATCATGCGCCCTGCTGTCCCCTTTATCCGTGTAATGGACATCATTAGTTGCCACAAGCGGAATCTTATATTCAGTAGATAGCTCCAGCAGAGCTTTATTTACAATCTTCTGCTCGGGAATACCGGAATCCTGCAATTCAAGGAAAAAATTTTCCTTTCCAAAAATATCTACATACTCCTCCAGGATTTTCTTTGCTTCTTTAATTTTCCCCGAGACAATTAGTTTTGGAATTTCGCCTGAGATACAGCCGCTCAGCGCAATGATGCCTTTACTGTATTCTCTTAATAATTCCTTATCAACTCTCGGCTTATAATAAAAGCCCTCTAAAAATCCAAGGCTGACGAGTCTCATAAGATTTTTATAACCGCGGTTGTTTTCAGACAGCAGAGTAAGGTGATAGAATGATTCTTCTTTCTTATCTCTTTCTATCTGTTTATCCCACCTGCTCTTTGGCGCCAGATAAACCTCGCATCCAATTATAGGTTTAATTCCTGCTTTTTTGGCCTGACTGTAAAATTCAATGCACCCATACATAACTCCGTGGTCCGTTAGTGCCAGGGCAGGCATATCAAATTCGCCGGCTCTTTCTATTAATTTTGTTATTCTTGAAGCACCATCCAGCAAAGAATATTCACTGTGGACATGCAAATGAACAAATTTTCCTTTTTCCATTCTAAAATAATCCAGTTATTTCTTCTTGATTAAGGTTTTAAATAAAATTAAACTAAGCCAGAATAAAAAGTCAAGACTTAAATACAAATAAGTCTAGTAGACAACCCTGTATAGTTCTTCAAGCGACGTTGAACCATCCGCGACTTTATATGCCCCGCTCTCCAGGAGTGTTTTCATGCCTTCTTCTCTTGCAGCATCACTGATTTCATCTGTACTTCTACGATTCAGAAGCATTTCCCTTATCTTCTTTGAAACGACAAGCAGTGAGTATATTCCGGTTCTTCCCATGTATCCGGTAAAATTACATCTCTTACAGCCCACGCTTTTATAAATCTTCTTGCCCTTGAGTATCGGTTTTATTTCATCATTTAAAGAAGATTCGGGTACATCAACTTTTTTCTTGCAATTATCACATAACACTCTTACGAGTCTCTGGGCAACTATTCCTTTTACCGCAGATGATATCATATAAGACTCTATGCCCATTTCAAGAAGTCTTGTGAGGCAGGAAGGTGCATCATTGGTATGCAGGGTGGTTAAAACAAGGTGCCCTGTAATAGACGCTTCAACAGCTATTTTTGCAGTTTCCAGGTCCCTGATCTCACCAATCAGGATTATATCGGGGTCACTTCGGAGCATTGCTCTCAGTCCACTCGAAAAAGTCATACCAATTTTGGAATTTACCTGGACCTGCATTATCTGGGGGAATCTATATTCAACAGGATCCTCTATGGTGTATATTTTTTTCTCAACATTTGAAATTTTATTAAGGCTTGCATACAGAGTGGTTGTTTTACCCGAACCTGTAGGCCCCGTAATAACAACGGAACCGTGTGGCAGCGTAATCATTCCCATAAACTTCTTAACTTCTTCCTCGGACATTCCCGAATTTTTCAGGTCAAAAACCGATTCATCTCTGTCCAGTATTCTTATAGTTATATTCTCACCAAAAACAGTTGGAACCGAGGCAAGCCTGAGGTCAATGGACCTGTTTCTGAAATTAATCGAACTTCTGCCGTCCTGGGGAAGCCTGCTTTCAGTTATGTCCATCCCGCCCATTATTTTATATCTTGATATAAGAAGTCTCTGTACAGTTTTCGGAACATCTTTTATTTTCTGGAGCACCCCATCTATCCTGAATCTTATTGTACAATTTTTTTCCTGGGGTTCGATATGGATATCACTGGCTCTCTCTGAGACAGCTTTCATTACAATCTGGTTGGCAAGTCTTACAAGCGGATTTTTTTCGGCCAGTTCTTCTTCGAATTTTTTACCTATTGTAAAGTCTTCATCCTTTATTATTTCCTGAACTTCTTTAAGACTGTATTCATCAGAAGTATACATCCTTATGGTATCTTCTATGTTTTTCTTGGTGCTGATGAATGGCTTTACATTATAGCCTGTTAGGAGCCTTATCTCGTCAATAGCATTAATGTCCCTGGGGTCAATCATTGCTACATGCAGGGTGCTGTCAACAAGATTAAACGGGAAAACTTTCCTCTTAAAGGCGAAGTCCTTTGAAATTATATTTGCAACCGATGGGTCTATCTGATCCTGGATTTTACTTAAATCCACAACCTCGAAACCTCTCTGGAAGGAAACAAGCTCCATTAGAGTCTCATCAGATATATATCCTTTTTTTATTAAAATTTCTCCCAGCTTTTCGCCTGTATTCTTTTGAATATCCAGCGCTTCCTGCAGCTGTTCTTTGCTAATAATATTTCTATTTAAAAGTATCTGACCTATTTTTTCTTTTTTATAATCTATATCTACCATAATAATTCCTAAAAACTTTTTTTAACTCTTATAATTATAATATATCTTAAATAATTATTACACAGATAAGAAGTTAAATGTTTATTCAATTCTAAATTTAATCCGGCCTATTTGCCCCTGCTGCCAGTCTGTTAATAATGCCCGCCGAATAGCCTGCTCCGAAGCCATTGTCAATATTTACCACCAGAACTCCCGGGCTGCACGTATTAAGCATGGTAAGCATTGGTGATATCCCTCCAAAACTTGCTCCATATCCAGTACTTACAGGTACGCCTATTACCGGGCAATTTACCATTGAACTCACAACTCCGGGCAGCGCTCCCTCCATCCCTGCAACCGCCACTATTACATTTGATTTACTCAATTTATCCTTAAAATTTAAAAGCCTGTGTATGCCTGCTACGCCTGCATCATATATCTTCTCAACCTTATTCCCCATTAAATAAGCTGTTATTGCGGCTTCCCCGGCAACGCTGATATCTGACGTCCCCGCACATATTACTGTTATTCCTTTCCTTAATTTGTCTTCCGGGATATCCGGTGCTGTGTAAATAATATTTGATTCAGAATTAAACTTAATATCCTTAATTTCTTTTCTTAATAAATCATACACACCAGCATTTGTTCTTGTTACCAGCAGTACATTTGAATATTTCAATATTTTCTTCGTTATCCCAAGAATCTGCTCCGGTGTTTTACCTTCTCCGTATATTACTTCAGGAAAACCCCTCCTCAGAATACGGTGATGGTCTATTTTAGCAAAGCCTATATCCTCAAAATACAGCTCCCTGATTTTTAAGACAGCTTCCTCCTCTCCTATTCTTCCTTCCTTAAAACTATTAAGTAAAGTCTTTATTATTTTATTTATATTATTATTCATGGCTAATAAAATATCACAAATCAGAAGATTTTTAAATTAACACATCCCCTGGTTATTTTTTAACGGATTCTTTCAATAAAAATGCACATATGTAAATTATTACACATGTGCATTTCTATTTAATTTTTAATAACTTTTAATTAAAAATGAAAAAGTTTTCCCGACAGGTCTACAATTAGCACAGCAGTCTGAATTGCCACAACACTTATCAATTTTATAAGTATATTCATAGAAGGTCCTGCTGTATCTTTTAAGGGATCTCCCACAGTATCTCCCACTACAGATGCTGAGTGCTCATCGGTTCCGCTTCTTCCTTCCTCTTCAATTTTCTTTTTTGCATTATCCATAGCCCCGCCTGCGTTTGCCATAAATATTGCCTGTGCAAACCCTGATAAAAGTGTACCAATAATCAGCGCTATTACTCCGCCGGGACCTAAAAATATCCCGACAAGAGTGGGAATTACAAAAATTGCTATCCCCGGTATAAGAATCCCCCTCTGAGCAGACCTCGTAACTATGGTAATGAATTCCTTTGGGTCACCCTTTTCTTTTCCTGCAAGTATTCCTTTTATCTGCCTTCTTGCAACCTGAACCACTTTGTTTGCTGCATTTCCTACAGCGTTCAGAAGAAGTGATGTGAAAAAGAATGGCATTAGAACTCCTATAAACAGCCCTGCAAGAATCCTGGGGTCCTTTATAAAGTCCAGAATCATGCCTGCTTCAAGAAGTTCTACCTGTGAAAAATATGCCTGACCGAGCGCAAGGGCTGTTACCGCAGCGCTTCCTATCAAAATCCCTTTTCCTATTGCAGCAGTTGTGTTTCCTACAGAGTCAAGTTTATCGGTAGTTTTCCTTACTTCGGGAGGGAGTTCCGCCATTTCAGCAATGCCGCCCGCATTATCCGATATCGGTCCGTACACATCAATAGTAACAACAAAGGGTGCGGTAGCCAGCATTCCAACAGCCGCTATTGCCACGCCATACAGTCCCATCTGGAAATCTTTGAGTCCGCCTGAAATATAAAAACTAAAAATCATAGCTCCTATTACTGTAAGTGCAGGAAGTACTGTTGATTCCATTCCAAAAGCAAGACCGCTTACAACGTAGGTGGCAGGTCCGCTTTTTGCACTTTCCATTATAGTCCTTGTGGGCCTGTATCTTGAATCAGTGTACAGAAGTGTAAAGAGACCAATTAAAAATCCCGTAACAATCCCTCCGGTTGAAGCATAAAACAGGAAATTGTATTCTGTGCCCATAGTATACCTTACTATAAAGTAGGACATTACAATAATCCCTGCCACAGTAATGAGCAGTCCTGAAAGAGTTGTGCCGGTAAGAAGGCTTACCGTAGCATTTTCCTTATACTTTCTTATAATTAGCTTGATAACAAATATAGCAATAATCGATGCTAATGCTCCTGCAGTCGAGATCAGCATGGGAAGGAGCACACTGCTTACCATCGGGGCCAGGTTCCTGAATGCGAGGAAACCTAAAAACTGCGCGGCAACTATTGCGCCCAGCCATGATTCCAGGCTATCCGCTTTCATACCGCCCACATCTCCCACATTATCTCCAACATTATCTGCTATTGTAGCAGGGTTCCTGTAATCATCTTCCTTTAGTCCCGATTCAACTTTACCGACATAGTCGGCTCCCATATCTGCAGCTTTGGTAAAGATACCTCCGCCTGTTCTCATAAAGAATGCTGCAAAGCTGGCACCTATTGTGAATGTAACGGATATGCTTACAACTCTTAAAAGATTATCTGCCAGCTCCATACCGCCTCTCCCATACCACCAGAAAAGAATATTGAACCAGAAGCCTGTATAAAGCAGCACTACAGCTGCAAGAATAAGTCCTGATGCTGAAGCTGCTGTTATCGCTATGTTCATTGCTTCACCAAGGCCTTTTTCTTTCGCAGCACTGGTTACCTTTGCATTTGATGTTGTTGATATCCACATCCCCACATAGCCGATTAAGATGCTGAATCCCATACCTGTTGCAAAAGCCGGAATTGAAGCAAAGTAGAGATATCCGAACTTAACCATAATTCCTAAAAGGGCAACCAGTACAATAAAAAATATTGCCATTACTTTTGATTGCTGGTTAAGATATGCCCTGCTTCCCACAAATATGGCATGGGAAATCTCTTCCATTCTTTTTGAGCCCCTGCTTTTCTTAGCGACAAGGGCAATAAAGACCATAGCCAGTATAAGAGACAGCCCTGAACCAATAAAAGGAATAATTCTTAATAACATTTGACCCGACACAGATTACCTCCCCTGAATAATAATTAAACAAATTTTACATTATTATGCATATTACAATATTAACCGCAGATATAATATACACGAAAGAGCCCTGCAACTTCAGGACACTTCCAAATATTTTATTAAAAATATATTTAATAAGCAATTAAAAAAGCTAAAAAAAACATTTATAGGAATCTTTTCCCTCTGGATGATCCAGAATACGCACCTCCGCATTTAATTATGTATTATTTTATAGAAATATTATAAAATGTTTAAAAAAAATCACCAGGGGCGATATAAATGAATAAACAAATTAAACCTCCCGGATATGACAGTATTCATTATAATTTAGAAACTATAATTAATAGCATTCCAGCCCATTTTCACATCAAAGACAAGAAGAACAGATTTGTCATGGTCAATAACGCAAAGGCAGCTTTTTACGGGAAAAGACCTGATGACTTTCTAGGGAAAACAGATTTTGATATTTTTCCGGAAGAAAAGGCAACTAAACACCTAAAAAATGAAAATAACGTTATAAAAAATGGCAAACCCATCACAGGTAAAGTGGAAAAAATTTCCTGTTCAGGTAAAGAAATCCTGATATCCAGTGACATTGCGCCCTGGTATGATGAAACAGGAAAAATTGTGGGAACAATTTGTATATCCAGAGATATATCAGGAAGAGATAATTCCAGAGACAGTTACCTCCTTGCCAGACAGAAAAATTTCTTTAATGCTCTGATGGATAATATACCTGATTCAATCTATTTTAAAGACAGAAAAAGTAGATTTGTTTTAATCAACAGGGCACTTGCCGATAAATTTGGGCTGGAATCTTCTGAAGAATCAATCGGAAAAACTGATTTTGATTTCTTTTCTAAAGAATATGCAAAGCCAAGATATGACGGTGAACAGCATATAATAAAAACAGGTAAACCCCTGATAGAACAGGAGAAAGAAGAATTTTTCGAAGGTAAGCAGAAGAAATGGGTTTCCGCAACAAAAGTACCCTGGTATGACGAGAACAATAACATTATAGGAATACTGGGCATAACAAGAGATATAACTGACAGGAAGAAAGCAGAGGAAAAAATAGAATATCTTTCTTTTCACGATATGTTAACTGGACTATATAACAGGGCTTACTTCGAGGAGGAACTAAAAAGGCTTGATACAGCCAGACAGCTTCCCCTTACAATAGTAATGGGAGATTTAAACGGGTTAAAGTTAATAAATGATGCATACGGACACATACAGGGAGATATATTTCTAAAAAAAATAGCCGGTATTTTTAAAGAATCTTTTAGAGAAGAAGATATAATATCGAGATGGGGAGGAGATGAGTTTATAGCAATCCTGCCCCAGACTACTTCCGCAGCTACAAATAAAATTATAAGAAGAATTAAAACCCTGTGTAAAAAAAGAAGCAACAAGAATATGCCCTTAAGTATCTCGCTCGGCGTTTCAACAAAGAAAACGCGTGAAATCAGCATAGATGATGTCATTAAAAAGGCTGAGGATAGAATGTATAAAAATAAGCTTTCAGAGAGCAAATCCGTTCACGAAACCCTTGTAGAATCTTTAAGAGAGAGCCTGAAAAAAAGAGATACCGCTGATGAGAAACAGTCTGAAAAAATTGAAGAGTATGCAATTATTCTTGGGAAACAATTAAATTTATCCACCACAAAACTTGAAGAACTAAAACTGCTGTTAAATCTCCATAACATAGGAAAGATAGCCCTTGTTGATGAGATAATGTCTAAAAAAGGAAGACTTTCAAAAGATGAATGGGGTATAATAAAAGAGCTTCCGTTAATAGGATACCGCATTGCGGAATCGTCCCAGAAACTTAAAACTATAGCAGAGCCAATACTCTCCCACCATGAATGGTATAACGGAAATGGATATCCGAATGGCATAAAGGGCAAAGAAATTCCGCTCCTCTCAAGGATATCATCTCTTGTTAAAGCCTATGAAGCCATGATTTCTGACAGGTCCTATAGAAAGAAAATGACAAAATATCAGGCAATAAAAGAGATTAAAAGGTGCAGCGGCACACAGTTTGACCCTGCAATATCAGAGCTTTTTATAGAGGTATTAAAAAACGAAGTAAATTAACCATCACTGCTTTGGTAAAACACTTAAAGACAAGCTGGTGATAATTTATAGGTTCCTGCAGAATTCCTCTATCCTGTTAAGCCCTTCCTCGATTTTTTCCATTGAGGCAGCATAGCTTATTCTTATATATTCATCGGCCCCAAAAGCTCCTCCGGGAACCACTGCAACATTTGCTTTCTCAAGCAGCATTCCTGCAAATTCAAAGGAGTTTTTTATTCCGTCATCAAAAAAGCCGGATACTTT
The DNA here is from genome assembly GCA_964616545.1 of uncultured Actinomycetota bacterium. GTDB lineage: Bacteria > Actinomycetota > Humimicrobiia > Humimicrobiales > Humimicrobiaceae > JAQVEM01. Next base: position 12,901 of record CAZTUA010000013.1, read on the forward strand.
TGGGAATATATAAAATGCACCGCCTGGAATGGCGCATTCCATTCCGTCTATTGAGGAAATTCTGCCATAAATGTAATCCCTTCTCTTCTCGTATTCTTTCCTCATAGCTTCAACAGAGTTCTGGTTTCCGCCAAGCGCCTCCAGTGCTGCCCACTGCGCTATGGAACATGGGTTTGAGGTCGACTGGTCCTGCACCTTTGTCATCTGCTCTATTATTTTGCTGTCAGCGCCGCAGTACCCTATCCTCCATCCTGTCATCGCATAAGTCTTGGACACAGCATTTACCGTAATGGTTATGGATTTTAGCTCATCGCTGAATGATGCAATACTGTGGTGCTCAGCACTGCCGTAAAGAAACTTTTCATAAACTTCATCTGCAATGATATAAATATAATTTTCAAGACATATTTTGCCGATCTCTTCAAGTTCTTCCCTGGAGTAAACTGCCCCGGTAGGATTACAGGGACTGTTTAGAATAAAGAGTTTTGCTTTTCCGCCTGTACTTCCCCTCCTGCCGGCATTCCTGGAAACAATATTACTAAAATGCTCCATATCCATTTTCAGGTCCTTTTTAAAATTAACAAATTCAGGTATGCCCTCGGAAAGTATAACCTGCTGGCTGTAGCTTACCCAGTAGGGTTTTGGAATTATAACTTTATCTCCAGGATTCACAAATACTCTCATAATATCGTCCAGTACGTGTTTTGCACCGTTCCCGGCCAGGATACTTGATATTTCATAATCAATGCCGTTATCCCTTTTAAACTTCTCTACGATTGCGCCTTTTAACTCTTTTATGCCGGTGCTTGCAGTATATTTTGTCTTATTCTCATCAATTGCTTTCCTGCCCGCATCTTTTATATTTTCAGGAGTATTAAAATCTGGCTGTCCTATACCAAATCTTATTACAGATCTGCCTTTCTCTTTTAACTTTATATCAATTTCATCCACTTTTCTTTCCAGTGCAAATGTCGGGCTTTCTTCAACTTTTAAAACTCTCTGTGCAAAATCTTCTGCTGGCATCGCTACCTCCCTGCTTTTTAGATTGTCAGTTGATTTATTATTATACAATTATAACAATAGTTATAAAATAAAAACTTACCTTTTATTTATACTGTAAGATAAAATATGTTATTATATTTTTCTGGCATTAATAATTAAGATATAAAAATATGAGCGGCGTATTTGAAATAATAAAAAAAAGAAGAAGCATCAGAAGATTTAAAAATATCCGGGTTGAAAACCATAAAATCATAAAGTTAATAGAAGCTGCCTCACTTGCCCCTTCTGCCACAAACAGGCAGCCTTGGAGATTTATAGCAGTAAAAGATAAGGCTCTTTTAAAAATTATCACAGAAAAGGCACTCGGGGTAATTAATAAATGGGCAAAAACCGCACCCCTTCTTATTATCTGCTGTTCAGTAAGAAAGAATATAATAACTCACTTCCTTGGAGAAATCATCTCAAAAGTAAAATACCATATTATAGATACAGCCATAGCCTCGGAACATATAGTACTTACAGCAGAAGAGCTTGGCCTTTCATCATGCTGGATAGGCTGGTTTAATGAAAAAAAGATAAAAAATATTTTAAAAATACCGGAGATATGGAAGGTAATGTCGGTTCTTGCCATAGGCTACAGAGATGAAAGCTATACTCCAAAACCACAGAAAAGGCGCCCTCTAAAAGATATTTTAATTATTAAATAACTTACAATGAAAATAATTAAGGTAAAAACAAAAGACCAGATGCAGAAAGCGCTTAAACTGCGATCCGAAGTATTTGTAAAGGAACAAAATGTTCCTCCTGATGTTGAATGCGATGAATATGATAAAACAGCGGCCCATATCGTAGGTATTGATGAGAAATCCGGTGAATGCATAGGATGCGGAAGGCTTATTATAAAAGACAGAATAGCAAAAATAGGAAGGGTTGCTGTTAAAAAAGGCTACAGGAAAAAAGGATATGGCAGAAAAATATGCCTTGAGCTAATAAATATAGCAAGAGAGGCAGGAATAAAAGATATAAGATTAAACTCACAGCTTGAGGTTGCAGATTTTTATAAAAAGCTGGGTTTTAAAGAATACGGAAAAACTTTTATGGAAGCCAATATCAGGCATATTGCAATGAAACTTATCAATCCCTTATAGGCAGGCTTAAAATTACTTAACATTGTTTTTTGCATCAACCCAAAAAAAGTTTCAATCCCTTATTCCAAATAACTTAAATAATTCTTAATTCTCCCAGGGTCTTCACTTTCTTCATCTCCTTTAAAATATAGCTGTATAAAGTCAATCCTGTTATTTTTCAAATTCAATTATCACTATACTAAAATAACAAATTTATTATAATATTTTTAATTATGTTATAATTTCAAAAAGTATTATTACTTTTAATTCAAAAGGAGTCCATTATGAAAAAATGGTTTATTCCCGCAGCTTCTATCCTGTTTATCGCCCTTCTTGCCCTGCCTTTCAACTTTTTATTCGCTGCACCCGGGCTTCTAACCAATGCCGATTTTGAAACAGGAGACTTTACCGGATGGACCACTTACATAGACCCTGCACACCTATCAAATAATGTAAGCATTGAAACTGAAGGCGGGGGTACAAACAGTTATGCAAGAATTGATTCTTACTCAGGTGATTCATATATTTTACAGAAAATACCGGTTAGCTCTCCCTATATTTCCATGAGTCTTGATGTAAGAAGCAATTTTAATACTTTTATTGACTCTTTTTATATAAAAGTAGAACTCCTTGATGATGGAGATAATGTAATTGCAAGCGGTACATTAACGGATACCAATAATTATCCGGAATGGACTACTTTAGTATTCAATGCTACCGGGCTTTTGCCTGCATTGCCTCCAGGAACAATTGCTGCTACCAAAGCTATAAATATATTTTTTGGAGTAGATAACAGTGAAGCTCATCCTGCTATTACTGATTTCGATAATATTATCCTTACTTACCAGGAAACAGAAGAAGTTGGTTCTGCATCTGAAGAGAAAGTCTGGGTAAGAGATCGTGATATGACCTGCTTCCAGGTATGGGTAAATGATGACAACAACTTCGAGTTTGTATTCTGGTGGGAGTACGCAAACAACAACTGGGTAAAGATTTATGATATGGATGGAACTGAAGCGTTCTCAATAGACATGAAATATGGCAATGCACACTTTGAAGCGCCGCTGCCAGATGGAATGTATACTGTAAAGACATTCCATGAAGCAGATAAAATTTTACAGGAATTTATTATCGGAAAGCAGTAAAAATAAAATAATTTAAGGAATAAACCCGGTAAATAAGGGGCTTATATAATTATAGATAAAATGCAGAAAAAGCATCAGAACCATTCCTGAAAGAAAATAAATAAATTGGCCCTCTTTAATTTATTTTGATTTATATCTTATTACTCTCCCATTACCTGGACAAATACCTCTCTTGAGCGGGGCCTGTTATCGTGGTCAATAACCACTATCTGCTGCCATGTGCCGAGGACCGGGCTGCCTCCCGAAACCGGCACGGTTATGCCGGGGCCCATAAATGTAGCCCTTATATGAGAGAATCCATTATCATCCCCCCATGTCTCTGAGTGGCGCGTGCGCTTTGTACTCGAAACAAATTCCTCCAGCTGGGCACGTACATCCTCAACAAGAGCGCCTTCATATTCTATGGTTGAAACAGAAGCAGTGGAACCGATAACAGAGACATTTACAAGCCCGTTTTTTATACCTGACTGGCGGATAATATTCTGTACCTCCCCTGTCACATCTCTGATATCCGAAAATCCCTTTGTGGACAGGGTTATTTTTTTACCGTATACCATAATGAAGTTACCTTCCGGTTAAAATTTAATAGAATCTTACTGGCAGAAGTTATTTTACTGGTCGCAGTTTTACCCATTATTTTCAACATGCATGAGTCCATATATAATGCTGTCTTCAAGAGCCTGCCAGCTGGCCTCGATTATATTCTCAGAAACACCTATTGTGCCCCAGGTTTTTTCGCCATCCGATGATTCAATCAAAACCCTTACAACTGCTCCTGTACCCTTTTTCTCGTTCAGAACCCTAACCTTAAAGTCCGTAAGGGTTATTTTTGACAGTGCGGGATAACAGCTCTTAATCGCTTTCCTCAATGCCCTGTCCAGTGCATTAACGGGACCATTGCCTTCTGCAGTTTCAATTATTCTGTTCCCATTTATCTGAACTTTTACAGTTGCCTCGGACATCATGCTGCCGTCTTCCTTTTTTTCATTTAAGACACGGAAGCTTTCCAGCTTAAAAAATTTCTTTTTTACTCCTGCAACTTCCTTAACCAGCAGTTCAAAACTACCATCTGCAGCTTCAAACTGATAGCCCTTATGCTCCAGGTTTTGAATCCTGTTTAATACCTCGCTGACCTTCTCTAAATCATTTTCGAGATTAAGTCCGAATTCCTTTGCCCTTAGGATTATTGACTTCTTCCCGGAAAGTTCGGATATTAGTATCTGTCTTGTATTACCCACAGTCTCAGGACTCACATGCTCAAATGCTACTGACAATTTGCTTACCCCGCTTGCGTGCATGCCGCCTTTATGGCTGAAAGCATTACGTCCTACAAACGGCTGGCCCGGGCTTGAAACCTGATTAGCAGTCTCGCTCACAAACCGGGAAAGATTGGTTAAATGTTGCAGATTGCCCTCCTTCAGGCAGCTTTTATTCAATTTTATCTCCAGGTTGGGAATAATCTGGCAGAGATCTGCATTGCCGCATCTTTCTCCATAGCCGTTTATAGTTCCATGAACCATTTTTATTCCTTTATTTACTGCTATTACCGTATTGGCAACTGCACAGCCGCTGTCATTATGAAAATGCACACCCAGAGTACCTTTAATTTTTTTCTTTACCTTATCTAATATACTTATAACATCATCAGGAAGCATTCCGCCATTTGTATCACAGGGACACAGGTAATCCGCACCTGCCTCCATGGCAACTTTTAATGTCTCGATTGCATATTCCGGTTTTTCATTAAAACCGTCAAAAAAATGTTCTGCGTCAAAAATTACTTCCGGAAAATACTTTTTCAGATATTCTATGGAGCCAGAAATCATATCCAGATTATTCTCAAGGGTAGTTTCAATCACTTTAAGAGCGTGAAGTGCAGATGATTTGCCTACCACGCATACGGCATCTGCCCCAGACTGGATTAACTGCTTTATATTAACATCATCCTCTACTTTAACGTTTTTATATCTTGTCATTCCAAACGCAACTATTTTGGAATACTGGAATTTTCTTTCTTTAAGTTTCTCGAACAACTCCATTTCCTTCGGGTTGGAAGCCGGAAACCCTACTTCAATGTAATCAATGCCAATATCATCAAATCTTTCAATAAGCTGCAATTTATCATTTACCGAAAAAGATATATCAGCTCTCTGGGCTCCGTCCCTCAGAGTAGTATCCAGTATGTATATTTTGTCTTTTAATTCCTTATTCATTTTTTCTTACCTGTTCCGTTATAAAATTATTTCTTTATATTGTCCCTGGTAAAATTTATATAACCTCCGCTTTTTATTATGCCCTGTATAAAATCAGGAAGCGGCTTTACTTCAAAGACTCTGTTTTTTGTAATATCTTTAATGCTGCCCTCTGCAAGGTCTATCTCCAGCTCATCCCCGTCATCTATATGGCTGGCTGCTTCTTCACTTGCTATAACAGGAAGCCCTATATTTATTGCATTCCTGAAAAATATGCGTGCGAATGACTCCGCTATAACCGCACTGACACCACTTGCTTTTATTGAAAGAGGAGCATGCTCCCTTGAGGACCCGCATCCAAAATTGCTCCCTGCAACTATTATTTTTCTTTCCCTTGCCTTCTCCTTAAAATTGCTGTCCAGGTCTTCAAAGCAATGCGAGGCAAGCTCTTTTTGACTTGTTGTATTGAGGTACCTTGCCGGTATTATTGCATCCGTATCAATATTATTACCATATTTTATTACTTTTTCCCTTAATATCATTAAATAACCTCCTCAGGTGTGGCTATCCTTCCAGCTATTGCAGACGCAGCAGCCACTGCAGGGCCGCTCAGATAGACTTCACTCTCAGGATGACCCATTCTCCCGACAAAATTTCTATTGGTTGTAGATACTGCTCTCTCCCCCTCTGCAAGCACCCCCATGTGTCCGCCCAGACAGGGGCCGCAGGTTGGCGTGCTTACCGCGCAGCCGGAATTTATAAAAGTTTCTATATAGCCTTTTTTTAATGATTCAAGATATATGTTCTGGGTAGCCGGAATTATAATTGTCCTTAAATTCTTATCAACCTTCCTGCCCCTTAATATCTCTGCGGCGATCTTCATATCTTCCATTCTCCCGTTGGTACAGGAGCCTATTACTACCTGATCTATTTTCACATCAGTTAAGTCCCTGGCATTTACAACATTTGAGGGAAGATGGGGGGTTGCTACCTGCAGTTCTATATCACTGCAGTCTATATTATATGTTTTTTCATATTCCGCATCAGAGTCAGCTGTAAATATCTTATATTTTCTTCTGGCTCTTGATTTTAAAAATTCCTCCGTTTTATTATCAACTTCAAATATCCCGAATTTTCCTCCCGCCTCTATGGCCATATTGGACATTGTAAATCTTGAATCCATTGAAAGTTCGCCCGCAGCCGGGCCGCAGAATTCCATTGATTTGTAAAGGGCGCCGTCTACGCCTATAAGGCCTATTGTATATAATATAAGGTCCTTACCCGTTATCCATTCTTTCATGTTTCCTTTGTAAATAAACTTTATGGTCCGCGGAACCATGAACCAGAGCCTTCCTGTAGCCATAGCAACAGCTACATCGGTGCTTCCCACACCCGTAGATGCAGCCCCAAGCGCTCCGTATGTACAGGTATGAGAATCAGCACCGGCTACAAGGTCTCCCGGGAGTACCAGCCCCAGCTCCGGAAGAAGAGCATGTTCAATACCCATTTTCCCCACTTCAAAATAATTTTCTATATTCTGCTTTCGTGCAAATTCTCTTATAAATTTGCACTGCAGCGCAGACTTTATATCTTTGTTAGGGGCAAAATGGTCAGGAACAGCAACAATTTTTTCTCTGTCAAAAACCTTAGCTGTGCCGATTTTATCAAACTCCTCAATTGCCAGAGGAAGCGTGATATCATTCCCCATCACAATATCTACATCTGCATTTATTATCTCGCCTTCTGAAACATGCTCCCTGCCGCAGTGTGCTGCAAGTATTTTCTGAGCGATTGTTTGTGGTTTCTTTTTACTTTTCACCTTTTTTAAAATTCCCTTCGGTTAAAATTTCATTCATTACTTTCTATGATTCTATTCATTGCGTCAATATATGCTTTTATGCTTGCTTCAACTATATCCGTGCTTATGCCGCTGCCCATTACTTCTATGCCGTTGGTACTTACCAGCACTTTAACCGAACCCAGCGCATCCTTGCCTCCGGATACAGCTTCTATATTATACTCAACCAGCTTTGCATTTATTTTCGCTATTTTATCAATAGCCTTAAACGAAGCATCCACAGGACCATCCCCTGTTGAGGAGCCCTCATGAACCCTGCCTTTTATTTCTATTCCTATTGTAGAAGCTGCACTGATATCAGAACCGCTCTGAACCCTGTAATATTTAAGTAAAAAATGTTCCTTAACCTCACGTATTTCATTTTCTGCAATTGCCCTGATATCTTCATCATTTATGGCTCCTTTTTTCTCTGCAAGGTCCTTGAATCTCTCAAAAGCCTTTTCGAGTTCCTCTTCAGCCAGCTGTATTCCGAGCTCTGTTAATCTCTCTACAAATGCATGCCTGCCCGAATGCTTGCCCAGTACCAGCTTTGATGATTTGAGCCCAATATCTTCAGGCCTGATTATTTCATAGGTTGACCTGTCTTTTAACATCCCGTCCTGGTGTATTCCGGCTTCATGGCTGAATGCATTTTTACCCACTATTGCTTTATTTGGCGCAACAAGATATCCGGTTAATGATTTTACCAGACTGCTTGTCCTGATAATCTCACCAGTATTTATGTCAGTGTATACCCCTAGGTCTTCCTTACGGGTATCTATAATCATAACAATTTCTTCCAGTGATGCATTGCCTGCCCTTTCGCCAACACCGTTTATGGCACATTCTACCTGTTTTGCACCATGCCTTACAGCCACCAGTGAATTTGCAACTGCAAGCCCGAGGTCATTATGGCAGTGGACACTCAATATTATATCTTCAATACCATCAGTATTTTCAAAGATATAATCAATCATTTTCCCGAACTCATCCGGAATAGTGTATCCCACCGTATCAGGAACATTTATAATTCTTGCTCCATTTTTAATGGCAACTTCATACAGTCTGCATAAAAACTCCCGGTCGCTTCTTGTTGCATCCATGGCAGAAAATTCAACTGTATCTGTATAATGCCTGCTTCTTTTTACCGCTTTACCTGCCAGTTCCAGCACTTCTTCCCTGTTCTTTTTTAACTGGTATTTAAGATGTATGTCAGATGATGAGATAAACGTGTGAATAACCGGCTGTTCCGCTTCTTTAAGAGCTTCTCCGGCAGCGTCTATATCCTTATAATTCGCTCTTGCCAGAGCTGCTATCTTCCTGTTTTTAATATTTTTTGATAATTCCTTCACTGAATAAAAGTCACTCTTTGATGAAATCGGAAAGCCGGCCTCTATCACATCTACATTCAATTTAGCAAGCTGCTGCGCAATCTCCAGTTTTTCCCTGGTGTTCAGGTGAATGCCCGGAGCCTGCTCTCCATCGCGCAGTGTTGTATCAAATATATATACCTTTTCTTTTTTATCCTTTTTATCCATATCCTGCCTTTTCACTTTATTTTATTTAAAAAAGCTCGATACCTTCTAAAATAATAATTAACGGGTCATGGTATCATATTTATATTTTCTTATAAAAACTTTTTGCTTTTTTTCTTTAATAAAGATTGACTATCTTTATATTTTTAAAGCCTGACTGCTTTTTAAACTCCTCCAGCATTTCAGGTGTTACCTCGTCGTCCAGGTTTAGCCCCATTACTGCATCTCCGCTCAGTTTCTTTCTGCCCACATGCATTGAAGCAATGTTTACATTCAATTTTCCAAATGCAGTTCCTATCTTACCTATCTGTCCGGGGACATCTTCGTATCTTATAAAGGCCATGTGCTTTGAAGGAACCATGTCTATTTCGAATTTATCAATAGCTATAAACCTCGGCGTATCTTTTTTACCCGTGGTGGTTCCCGAAATAGAAAGTTCTCCCTCTTTGCTTTTCCCTTCCAATGTAATCAAATTTACAAAATCTTTTGATTGACTGCTTTTTACTTCATTAACTTTAAGACCCATCTCCCTGGCCATGAGGTCCACATTCACAAGATTCACATTCTCTGCCGAGTACTTTTCCAGTATTTTTACCAGAATTGTGGATGTCAGTATTCTTACATCATAATCTGATACCTTGCCGTAATATCCTATTTTCAGGCTATCCAGATTACCCTCAAATAAGTTTATGAACAGACTTCCAAGATTCTCGCACAATTTAAAGAAAGGCGAAAGCAGACTCATGAGTTCGGTCCTTACAGCAGGTGCATTGACAGGAAAAGCCGCAGCTTTTCCTTTAAGAACATCTATAACCTGGTCTGCAATTATTGTTCCGGCTCTGTCCTGTGCCTCTGCCGTTGATGCCCCCAGGTGGGGCGTGCAGATTACCTGGTCTAGTTTAAAAACAGGAGAATCGGTACAGGGTTCCGTTTCGTAAACATCAAGCGCAGCTCCGCCTATATAGCCTTCCTGAATAGCTTCTGCAAGGTCTTTTTCAACAATAATTCCTCCCCTTGCGACATTTAATATTATCGTGCCTTTTTTCATCTTATACAGTTCAGCTTTATCAAACATACCGGTTGTATCTTTGTTTTTTGGGAGATGAATGGTTATAAAGTCAGCTTCACTGTAAACATTATCCAGCTTTTTAGCTTTTTGTATTTCAAGCTGCCTGAACCTGTCTTCCGATACAAACGGGTCATAGGCAATAACCTTCATGCCCAGCCCTATTGCCTTTTTTGCAACAAGTCCTCCTATCTGACCGAATCCTACTATTCCCAGTGTTTTGCCTTCAAGCTCAATTCCCTTAAATTTTGATTTCTCCCACTTACCTCTTTTAAGGGTGAAATTTGCTTCAGGAATTTTTCTTGCAATCGAAAGCATCAGGGCTATAGTGTGCTCTGCTACTGTAACCGCATTGCTGGCCGGAGCATTTACAACGATAATTCCTTTTTTAGTCGCTGCAGGAATATCAATATTGTCAACCCCTATTCCTGCTCTTCCTATAATTTCCAGTCTGTCCGCTGCTTCTATAACATCAGCTGTAAGTTTTGTGGCACTTCTTATAATTATGGCATTATAACCTTTAATCTCTTCTTTAAGCTTTTCCGGAGTTAATCCTTTTTTCTCATCGACAATAAAATGCTCTACAAGTTTTTTCCTGGCCTCTTCCGCAATGCCGTCTGTCACTATTACTTTTTTATTCACTTTTTATCACCTGCTAATTCTTCAGTATAAATTTATAAATAATTTTTATAATATATAATTTATGTTCAATAAAATTATAACAATTATACATACTGGTAAATATTATATGCCTGTCTTCACTCTGGCCTTTTACATCAGGTCATTTATTTTATATAAAAACCAGTCAATATCTTTTCACGTCTTCATCAGGAATTCAGATAGTTGTTTTCTATAAAAACTCTCTCCGCTTCTGCTATGCCGGAACCTATTTCAACGTTATATCCCAGTTCCTTCAGCGTTATCTCCAGTGCAGATATGGCAGTTATGATATCAAATATTCCAAAATACCCAAGATGCCCTATTCTTATTATCTTTCCGGCAAGCTTGCCCTGGCCTCCTGTAATTGTTACTCCATACTTTACTCTCATTATCTTTACAATCTCTTTCGCATCAATTCCTTCGGGTATTTCAATTGAAGTTACTGAAAAACCTCTGTTATTTTTATTTTTAACCAGTTGCTCAAATCCCAGCTTTTCTATAGCTTTTTGCGTCGCAAGCGCCATTACCCTGTGTCTTTCAAATGATTTTTCCAGGCCTTCCTCAAATATCATATCCAGAGCCTTATTCATTGCAACTATTATTGATATTCCTGGTGTCCAGGGAGTCTGCGGCGGATTTTTCTGTAAATAATTTCTTGCAGCTGCAAGATCAAAGTAAAATTTTGGGATATTTGATTTTTCGTTAAGCTTCCAGGCTTTCTCACTGACACTTATAAAGGCAGCCCCTGTCGGAGCGCTCAGTGCTTTTTGCGAGCCTCCGATTACAACATCAAGCCCCCATTTGTCGGTCTCAAGATTGGACGCTCCTATTCCGCTTATAGCATCCACTATAAGGATAGCGGGGTAGTTTTTTACAATACTTCCTATTGTTTTAACGTCATTTATTGCGCCCGTTGATGTCTCGCTAAACTGGACCATAACTCCCCTAACATCCTCATTATCATCAAGCGTCTTTTTAATATCATCTGGGTTAACGGCATCTCCCCATTCATAGTCAAGCGCTATAACATCAAGACCAAATTTTGTACTTATTTTCTTAAACCTTTCACCAAAATTTCCGATACTTGCCACAATTACCCTGTCTCCAGGTGAGAAGAAATTTACCACGCCGGCTTCCATAGCACCGGTTCCCGATGAAGTCAGTATAAAAACATCATTTTTTGTTTTAAACAGCTTCTTTAATTTTTCTGTTACTTCCACGAATATTTCTGAAAATTCTGGTGACCTGTGATGCATAAGAGGCCTTGCATGCTCCATCAAAACTTCCTCGGAAATAGGTGTTGGGCCGGGGGTCATTATATATCTTTTTATCATCTCCTCTTTCCCTTTCTATTAAATTTGGATGTTATCTGTAATAAATATCTTATAAAAATATAATAAACAATATAACAGGCTCCCGTAAACGGCCCCCTTCAGGTTTAAAAATTTAAATAAACTTTACAAACCAGAAGTTCTTAAAAGCCTGCTTTTCTGCAGTTTTTTAAGTCTTGCTTCCCCTTGTGCATGCAATCTTACCGGTCCTTACCAGTTCGAGTATCCCGAAAGGCCTCAGGAGGTCTTCCAGTGCTTTTACCTTCCGGCTGTTTCCGGTAATTTCAATCATTAATGTTTTTCTTGCTACATCAACAATATTGGCCCGGAAAACATTTGCTATTTCCACCACTTCAGGCCTTGTTCTGGAATCAGCGTTAACTTTTATAAGAACAAGCTCCCTTTCTACAATGTTTGATAGGTCCAGCTCCTGAATCTTTATCACATTTATGAGTTTGTAGAGCTGTTTTATAACCTGCTCAATACTGTGCTTTTCAGCTTCAACTTCCAGCGTAATCCTGGATATTTTTTCATCATCGGTAGGCCCCACTGCAAGGCTTTCTATATTAAAGCCCCTTCTGCTGAAAAGCCCTGATATCTTTGCCAGCACTCCTGCTTTATTTTCAACTAAAACTGATATAATATGATTCATAATATCACCCGTTATCCTATTTGCTTTTTTTAAACACTGTCAAGCATCTCGCCTATTGAAGCGCCCGGTGCTACCATTGGATATACATTCTCTTCTTTCTCTATCCAGAAATCTACCAGGACAACTTTATCTAACTCAAGAGCTTTCTTTATGGCACCTTCAACATCATTCTTTTTGGTAACTCTCAGCCCGACACCACCATATGCTTCAATTAACTTTACAAAATCAACGAAGCCTTCAATACATGTGTGGGAATACCTTTTGCTCCAGAAAAATTCCTGCCACTGCCTTACCATTCCAAGGTATCCATTGTTCAGGAGCATAATCTTTATATTAATATTGTTTGCAACCGCTGTTGAGAGTTCCTGGGATACCATCTGTATGCTTCCATCCCCGGCTATATCTATTACAGTTTTATCGGGTTTTCCAACCTTTGCACCTATTGATGCCGGCAGTCCAAAGCCCATTGTTCCGAGCCCTCCGGAAGAAACCAGAGTTCTTGGTTTTGTGTACTTATAAAACTGAGCCGCCCACATCTGGTTCTGCCCAACTTCGGTACAGATTATGGCATTACCTTCGGTGAGCTCATAAATTTTTTCCACAACATAGGCTGGTTTTATAATACTGGATTCCCTATCATATTTTAACGGAAAATCCTCCTTTAATCTCTTTATCCTGGCCAGCCATTCTTTCCTTTCCGGAATCCCTTTTTTCTCTATATATTTTTCATACTCATTTTTTAAGTCTGCAAGAACGTTTTTTGCATCCCCTACCACAGGTATCAGTACCCTGATATTTTTTCCTATCTCGGCCGGGTCAATATCTATATGTATTACATCCGCTCCGTGTGCAAATTCAGATAACTTTCCGGTAACCCTGTCATCAAATCTAACACCCACAGCAATAATCAGGTCACATTCAGTGAAGGCAAGGTTTGCATACTTTGTACCGTGCATCCCTGCCATACTCAGTGATAAGGCGTCAGTCTCAGGGAATGAGCCTATTCCCAGAAGTGATGTTATAACCGGAATTTTTGCAACTTTTACAAATTTCCGTAAATTTTCGCTTGCGCCGGAGATAATAACCCCTCCTCCTGAAAAAATTACCGGTTTTTTGCTTTCTGCTATCCTTTTTGCAGCATCCTTTACCTGTCTCAGGTTCCCTTTAAGCGTGGGTTTATACCCGGGCAGACTTATGACAGATTTAAAATCTTCTTCAATAAGCTCGGTCTGTATATTAACGGGTATATCAATCAAAACAGGACCGGGCCTGCCTGTAGATGCTATTTTAAAAGCTTCTTTTATCACAACTGGCAGTTCCTTTATATCTTTAACCAGATAAGTATGTTTTGTTATGGGCGCTGCTATACCCGTTATGTCAGCTTCCTGAAATGCATCAGTGCCTATCTGGGCCGTACCGACCTGTCCTGTTATAGCTACCATCGGTATTGAGTCCATGTGAGCATTGGCAATTCCGGTTACAAGATTGGTTGCTCCGGGACCTGAAGTGGCAATGCACACACCCGTTTTGCCTGTTACCCTTGCATAGCCATCAGCTGCATGCGCTGCCCCCTGTTCGTGTCTTACAAGAATATGCCTTATGTCACTATCAAACAGTGCATCATACAGGGGTATGACCTTTCCTCCGGGATAACCGAATACCACGTCTACTCCCTCTTCCTTTAAACATTTTACTATCATTTGTGCGCCTGTTATTTTACTCATAATATATTCACTCCCCTGTATTTGTAACAACTTTATAACAAATAAAATAATTTTATAATTATATCACTCTTACTATACTTTTTTAATTATTTTTAAAAAAACTTTAATAAATTCCATTACAGCCAGATCGCCCGCTTCTGGTAACTATTTAAGCACAGCTCCTTTCGATGCAGAGGTTACCATTCTTGAATACCTTTCAAGATATCCTTCTTTTATTTTTGGTTCAGGAGCCTGCCACTTCTTTAGTCTTTTTTCTATCTCTTCATCACTTATAAGCAGATTTATACTGTATTCATTTATATTTATCTCAATTATGTCACCGTCTTCCACAATACATATAGGACCTCCTGCCTGAGCTTCCGGCGAAACATGGCCTATGGAAGCTCCTCTTGTGGCACCCGAAAATCTACCGTCAGTAATTAATGCTACTTCCTTATCAAGACCTGTACCCGCTATCGCCGAGGTTGGTGCAAGCATTTCGCGCATTCCGGGTCCGCCCCTGGGGCCTTCATATCTTATTACCACAACATCTCCAGGTTTTATTTTTCCGCTCATAATAGATTCCAGAGATTGTTCTTCGCTATCAAAGACTCTCGCTTTCCCTTTATAATGCAGCATTGATGGGTCCACTGCAGATCTTTTAACCACACACCCTTCAGGAGCCAGGTTGCCCCATAGAATTGCAAGTCCCCCATCCCTGGTATAGGGGTCTTTAAACTCCCTTATTACTTCCTTATTTAAAATCTCTGCGCCCGATATATTGTCTTTTACTTTCTTCCCGCTTACAGTTTTTATCTCTCCGTTAATTAGACCGTTTTTAAGAAGCTCGTTCATTACTGCTTCTACACCGCCGGCAAAATACAAATCTTCTATATGGTCGCTTCCAGCAGGACTCAGTTTGCATAAATTTGGTGTTTTTCCGCTTATCTCATTTACAAGCTTCAGATCTAAATCCAGACCCGCCTCATGGGCAATTGCCGTCAGGTGAAGAATGCTATTGGTCGAACAGCCAAGAGCCATATCAACCGCAATAGCATTTTTAACTGCTTCCGCTGTTATAATATCCCTGGGTTTTACATCGCCTTCTACCAGCTCCATTATTTTCATACCGGCAGTTTTTGCCAGTCTCAATCTTTTAGAGTAAACTGCCGGGACAGTGCCATTTCCTGTTAGTGCAAATCCTATGGCTTCCGAGAGGCAATTCATTGAATTAGCCGTAAACATGCCCGAACAGCTGCCGCATGTGGGACAGGCCTCATCTTCTATTTCCTTTAAATCTTTATCAGTATAATTACCCTTCTTGTATCCGGCAATTGCTTCATAACAGCTGCTGTAATCAATGCTTCTTTCTTCAAATTTACCTGCCATCATCGGTCCGCCGCTTATTATAATTGAAGGTATATTCAATCTGAGTGCCGCCATAATCATTCCAGGGACAATCTTGTCGCAGCATGTTACAAGCACCAGGCCATCAAAAGGATGCGCTATGGCAACGGCTTCTATGCTGTCGGCTATTATTTCTCTTGTTGCAAGTGAATATTTCATTCCAGTATGATTCATTGCCACACCGTCACATACACCTATAGTTGAAAACTCCTGGGGCGTACCTCCGCTCATCCTTATTCCTGCCTTAACAGCCTCTGTAATTTTATCAAGATGCATGTGGCCGGGTATTAACTCATTCGCTGAATTTACCACCCCTATTATCGGCCTTTTCAGTTCTTCATCAGTAAGTCCTAGTGATTTGAAAATAGACCTGTGAGGGAGCCTCTCTACCCCCTTCTTCATGATATCGCTTCTCATTTTTTCTCCTTCTTTTAAAATTCCTCTTTCATTTATTAAAAATTTAAAAATTTATTTTTCAAATATTTCAATTATAAGATATAACAGCCATAAGGACTACTTATAAAAGAATTTTCAGGACTTTTTATTTTAAACGGGTAAAATATACTTATCCTGAAATTAGGATAGAATACCGACCAGAAGTACCAGACAGACTGGGATTGAAAGAATACATAGTGAAAGATCTGCAGTATTATCTATTCTGCGAACACAGGTGTTTGAAGAATTATTTTTTACTCTACCTAAAAATCTTTCTTTATTTGTATTCATAATAATTATTAAAAATTATTGAAAATTTATTTGAAAAAATATATTAACATAGATAAATAACTAAAACAAATAAAATAATAACTTATCCAGAACTTTTTGATTGATTTTTTAACCGTTTTTTCGTTAAAGATTCATAATGCAACAGTTATCACTGCCGCGGTATCCGATATCTATAATAAAAAAGTCTTACAAAATACAGCGGGAATATTAGCTGCTTAAAACTTTTTCATAGTACTCCAGATACTGCGGAACTATTATTCTGCTATCAAAAAATCTGGCTCTCTTTCTTGCTTCAGCGCTCATCTTACGCCTTATTTCTTCATTTTTAAGTATCTTTACGGCTGCTTCGCTGATAGAATCAATGTCATCAGGGTTAAATATATAGCCCGATTTACCCTTCTCAATAACCTCTTTAAGGCCGCCTGCGTTAGTACCAATAACCGGAACGCCGCAGCTTAAAGCCTCAAGTGCAGATAATCCGAACCCCTCGCTTTTTGACAGAAGCATATACATATCGCTGAGACTTAAAAGGGGTATTATATTTTCCTGTATGCCGGGGAAAAACACCTTATTTTCAAGGTTTAATTTATTTACCATATTCCTTATCCTGCACAGATCAGGTCCGTCTCCTACAAGGAGCAGTTTGCATTTTACCTCTTTGCTGACCCTGCAGAAAACTTTTATAATATTTTCTATTTTTTTTACCGGCCTGAAATTGGAAATATGCGTTATCACCCTTTCATCTTTATCTATAAAGCCAGTATTTAACCTTTCAACTTTAATTCTTTTATATTTTTCAGTGTCCACAAAATTATAGATTACCTTTATTTCATTATTTATTTTAAAAACTCTCTCTGTGGTTTCTTTTAGATAATTTGAAACACACGTAATGCCGTCACTTTCTTCTATGCTGAATTTCGTAATTCTATAAAAAGACTGGTGATTTCCAACCAGTGTTATATCTGTGCCGTGCAGGGTAGTTATAAACTTTACTCTGCTGCGCCCCGATATTTTTTTGGCAAGATATGCAGATGCGGCATGCGGCATTGCATAATGTACATGAAGAAGGTCCAGTTTTTCGGTTTCTATGACATCAGCCATTTTTGCGCTGAGTGAAAGACTGTAAGGCGGATATTTAAAAAGCGGATACTCCAGCATTTCAACTTCATGGAAAAAGATGTTCTTATGGAATTTATTAAGCCTGAACGGAAAACCATAGCTGATAAAATGAACTCTGTGACCCCTCTTCGCCAGTTCCAGGCCCAGTTCCGTTGCAATCGCACCGCTTCCGCCATAGGTAGGATAACAGGTTATTCCGATATTCATCTTAAAAACATACTCCGGTATTATTGATAATACTATTCTGTATTTAATCTGCTATTTGAGATATTTAAAAAACTCCAGAGGATTATCTATTTTAATATCAGATTCTATATAATAAGGTTCTCCATATTCTGCCATCACTTTTAATCCATAACACCGATGCCTGCTGTCAATAATATCAAAGAAATATTTTGAAGCTATGCGTGTAACTGCCTCTTTTTTAAAACTGCTGTAGAACTGTGATTTGTAAGCTGCCACCGCATCAGATTTTCTTCTGTAATATTTACTTATATCGACAATAAAGCCCGGCTTAAATTCATAGTGAAGCATATAGCTTATAACCAGATATGGCCTGAAAGCCTTAAACTCAGTTTTAAATTTTTTTAGCCCGGATATAAATATTGAGTCCTTTAGAAGCTTATACGAGTTCTCGTGGTCAGGATGCCTGTCTTTCCAGAAAGGCATAAGAACAAGATCAGGACTGTACTTTCTTAAGACATTTATTACTCTCAGCCTGCTGCCAGGATCATTTTTTATATTTGTATCCTCTAATTCTAAATTTTCCCTTATATCCAGGCCGAGTATTTTTGACGCCTTTCCGGTTTCCTTTTCCCTGGTTTCTAAATCACCATTGGTGGAAAGTTCGGCAGAGGTAAGGTCCACTATTCCTGTTTTATATCCCCTGTCTTTTAATTTTAGAAGCAGCCCCCCGCAGCCCATCTCCGCATCGTCCGGGTGAGGGCTGAAAGCAATCGCATCTATTTTGTTTTCATTTTTAAAGTTCCTTTTCATTTAACTTATCCTGCCTTTATATCACTGTTCCCTGTCAGGAAACCTCTAAAAATTTATGTGTGAAATCAAATGGTTTTACTGCAGAATACAGTTCTTCTATGAATCCAAACCCGTATTTATTCAGATAGGTTATTATATTAATTTCTCTCTCCTGCAAATTATCACCCGGGAAAATATTTGCATATGCCTTACTTATGCTTTCGGATATAACTCCATCCTGTTTTTTCAATTCTGAATATATTTTCCTCTCAAGAACCATGATTTCTTTTTTCATATTTCTTTTAATTCTATCAAAAGAACTTGAAATATTCATACCCGAATCTTTAAGAGTCCCCTCCAGTACATTCAGTCTTTCCAGTACATCTTTTTCCGTATTTCCCGTTAATTCCGGAATGTCTGCCCTGATCTCTTTGCTTATCTTATTTTTTATAATTTCTTCCGGAGTCAATTCCAGCTCCTCTTCTGTAATTTTTAACTTTGCAAGTACTTTTTTTACCTTCTTTTCAATTATCGTTGCTGAAAATCTTGGATATATTACAGGCATTTTTATACTGCTCAATTCATATACCTGTTTTAACTGAGCCATATAGCTGGTTTCTCCAGGACCGCAAATTGAACATAATACCGGCAGCTGGTTATCCTGAAACAGCGGCCTTAATACCACATTCTGGCTGATACATGAAGGATTGTCCGTAAATATGTTTATCAACTCTCCTTTGCTGTATTTTTTACCTGCAATTTTAAATAGATTTTTATTATCCTCATCCGGATATATTTTATGTCTTATACCTCCCACACAGTAAAAAGAATTAAGTGCCGCACCTGCATAATTCAGCTGACTGTGGTATCCATTCTCCGCTAACTTCTTACCTGTTTGATTAATTAAATGATTTATCTCCATGTAATTATCCGCATCAAACTCCAGCAAACCGTCACCTGATTTTTTTAGTTCTGCAACTGAAGGTTCTACAATTACAATACCGCATTCCCGGAACATTTCTGTAACCAGAATTGAGAAAAAACCGGAAATATTTACTTTCCCATCACGGCATGAGCCATCGGGAGAACAGTATTTTTTAGCATTTGCAATACCTCTTTTGTAAAAATTAAGAACATCTGGTTTAAAATCAGTCGGGCGGAGAATTTTTTCCAGTTCAGCTATGACTCTATCCAGCCTTTCCCCGGGAAAATAAATATCAGAATATCTTGTTTTTTTTCTTATACCGGAAAGGTCAAGTTTTATGTTTTTAATCCTGTTACCTATGAGTATATTAATGTTATCAATCTGGCCAGAACTGCTGTCATCAGACGCATTCCAGAAACACGGAACTACAGGTATCCTGAGCTTCTTCTCAAGAAAAGTGCTTAACCTCAGTATGGTAAATATTTTAAAAAGTATAAATAAGGGCCCGCCAAGAAAACCCGGCTGCTGGCCTCCTATAATAACTGCCGAATCTTCTCTTTTTAGCTTCTCTAAATTCTTTATTGTTGCGGGACCGCATCCAGTACTTTCGTTATATTTTTTTAAAATTTTATATATTTTAAGTCTTTTTTCCCCATCATAATCTTTTTTAATATCAAGAATTCTTTTCCTGTAGCTTTCTATATCCCTGTAATCATATCCGTAGAAATTATCTAAATTTTCAAAATTAAAAATATAATCTCTGTAAAGATTATTATAGTAGAATTTTCCGGTATCTATTCCTTTTGATGCAATCATATGAAATAAGATATAAATTTTATGAAATAATAACTAATCTGTATAATACTAATATGTATATCATTTTATATTATATCGTATAATTATCAGGATAATAAACAGCGCCTATGAAAAACATAGAAATTAACTCAAAAGAATATATTAAAAAACCCCGGAACACCGGAGAAGTGGCCGTACCCCGTTCTTCAAACATTTACAAAAGAAACGGTAAGAGAATTGCTGTAGCCCTAAGCGGCGGCATTGACAGTGCAATGGCCGCAAAGTTATTAAAAGACAGAGGCGCTGAATTAATAGGTGTTACACTGAAGCTTCTTCCCGGCACAGCAGCCGGCATTTATGAAAACAGGATAATAAATGCAAGAGAAGTATCACTTAAATTAAACATTCCGCATGTTGTGCTGGATCTAACCGGACCTTTTGAGGAAATGATAATCAGTCCTTTCTGTCTTGAGTATAAAAAAGGCAGGACTCCCAATCCATGTGTTGAATGCAATAAATGCATTAAATTCGGGGCTCTTCTGGATAAAATAAAAAATCTCGGCGCGGATTATATTGCCACCGGCCACTACTGTATAATTAAAAAATCAGAAACCTCCGGTTTATATGAAATCAGAAAAGGAATTGATAAAAGCAAGGACCAGAGTTATGTATTATGGAGGCTCGAGCAGGACAGAATATCCCGCATAAAAACACCCATAGGAGAATTTTCCAAAAACAACATCAAAAAAGAGGTTAAAAAAAATTTTCCTTTTTTAAAAAAGGAAAGCGAAAGTCAGGATATATGTTTTATACCGGAGAATAACTACCATTCATTTATAAAATCGAGAATAAGAGGGATAAAAGAAGGCCCTGTTCTTGATACCGGAGGTAAAATAATAGGAATGCACAAAGGTTATGTTTATTATACTATCGGCCAGAGGAAGGGCCTGGGAATAAGCCACTCAAAGCCTCTTTATGTAAAGGAAATAATACCGGAAAAAAATACCATTATAGCAGGTGAGGCAAAAGATATCCTCAAAAAATCACTTGAGGTTGACAATATTAATTTTATCTCCGGAAGTTCCCCCGGTAAAACTTTCAGAGCAATGGTTAAGATAAGATATAATTCGGCAGAAGCTCCGGCTGAAATAAAAATAACTGGTAGAAACTCTGCTGCTGTAACCTTTGACAGCCCCCGTAAAGCCGTTACGCCGGGCCAGTCTGCTGTATTTTACAGTGACGACACACTTATAGGCGGCGGTATAATTAAATAATTTTATAAAGCTTTATATTTATTATACTTTAATCTTCTATTCCCCAGTATGCCTCTGCTTCTTCTTCCATTTTTAAAAGCCTGACATAATAGTCCGGAAACTCATTCAGGTGGGCAAGTGCAATTTTACCTGTTATCAGAGGGTCGTCATTGGAAACATTTGTATCCGGGTCAACTTTGCCGTGCTCAAGTTCTACATCCATTCCTGCCCTGAATTGTTCAACATCAAATTTTGACCAGTCAATTCCAAGCTCCTCGCCAATTTTTCGTGCTTCTTCTTCAGTGAAATGTTTTTTTTCAGTCATTTAATTCTCCCTGTATAATTTTCTCCTTATGATAAGATAATAACTTTTATTGAATAACCGAATCCCGAAATATAAAAACAATCACCCGGTTCATTACCAGAATACATTTACCTATAAAATAATATTACAGTTTTTTAAAATTTTTACAAAAATTTGTAAAATATATAAAAAATACTATTGACATTGATACTGTTATTTGCTATATTTAACTCACCCTTAAAACAGGAGGTAACTTTCAGAATTAACTGAAATTTACAAACGAAAGAATGTAAAAAGTAAGTTATATTTCAGAAAGACCTGAGAAAAGTTTTAGGGAGAGAGCCCCAAGATGTTAAGTAGCCTAAGGCGTGAGCTAAGGTAAAAGATAACTTGGGGTTTCTTTTTGCCAATTTTTTATAGTCATTTTTTTATCCCTGTTTTTTATGCTGCAGTTTCTCTCTATTCATTCTACTTCTTTATCTTGTTTTATCCTTATGGTCATTTTTATTTTCCCGGAATTAATTGCATATATCTCTCTATATATACTTTTTTTATCGCCTATCCAGGGATTTTATTATAAGTTTATTGCCCGTATCTACCTCAAATTTATTTACCTGTTATAAATTTTAAATAGAATAAAAAATTTTTTATAAAAGTTTTAAAGAACAATACGTTTTGTTAATTGCAAAATAAGATTAAAATAAGTAAAATATTTTAAATTAAAATCTACAGAAGAGGTAATTATGGATAGACCCAAATATGCTTTCTTTGAAGGGAAAATAGTCCCTATTGAAAAAGCCAGAGTGGATATCAGAACAAATGCCCTGCAGTACGGCACAGCAATCTTTGAAGGAATCAGAAGCTATTGGAATGATAAAACCAAAACCAGTTATGTTTTCAGAATGGAAGACCATTATAAAAGATTAATAACAAATTCAAAAGTAATGATGATAGATATAAAATACACCCTGAAAGAGCTGTGTGATATAACGCTGGAATTATTAAAAAAGGAAATGTACACAGAAGATTGCTATATAAGGCCGTTTGCCTATAACAGCGGTCTTGATATAGGACCCAAATTAATTGGCAATAACCAGGATTTATTTATATATATCATTCCGCTTGGAGAGTATATTGATATAAGCAGACCAATCAGTGTCTGTATTTCTTCCTGGGAACGTGTTTCTGATAATGCAATACCTCCGCGTGCAAAGATAGCCGGTTCATACGTAAACGCCGCATTCCAGAAAACAGAAGCACTTTTGAATGGTTATGATGAAGCTCTTGTATTAACATGCGATGGCAAACATGTAAGCGAAGGAAGCGCCATGAATGTTTTTATGGCCAGAGACGGTGTCCTTATCACGCCGCCCGTTACTGATGATATACTGGAGGGAATAACCAGGGATACTGTTATAAGACTTGCAGAAGAGGTTGAGAATATCGAAGTTATAGAAAGATCCATAGATAGGACAGAACTCTATACTGCAGACGAACTATTCTTCTGTGGAACCGGAGCTCAGATTTCTCCTATAGGTTTCGTTGATAAACGTCCGGTTGGAAACGGTAAAATGGGGCCCATTGCAAAAAAACTTCAGGACCTCTATTTCAGGGTAGTAAAAAACGAAGTCAGTGAATACTCCGGCTGGTGCCAGAAGGTATAGATAAAAAATGAGTGCACGGTTTAGTGCATGCATAAATAATATTATTTTAAATATTTTCAATTAAAAAAATGCGAGCACAGTCCTGCGTATGAGCAGCGTTTCCTGCAGCTATTGCTGTAGTTGAATTTAAAATTATTATTTTTAATATTATTTACCGTACCAAGAATATCCTGTTTTATTTTTTCTATATCATCATCCCCGGGCTGCAGCGATTTCTCAACTCCATCCTTAAGATACAGAAGAAAGCCGGCTATATCCCCGGCTGGTTTTTTATATATTCCGGATAAAGCTCCGATATAAGAGCACAGCTGGAAAAGATTTAAATTTACAGGCTGGCTGCTGCTGCCTGCACCGAAAATATTACGGTCAGCATTGTGCTGTTCATTATTTATATCTCTTCCTCCGGAATAACCTGAAACTTTGTAATCAATAACCTCTATCCTGTTATTCTTTTTAATATCAACCCTGTCAAATTTACCGACAATAAAGTAATTATCTACCTTCCAGTAAAAAAGCTGTTCAGTTTTCAGTGATTTTAAATCAGAGAAATCCCAGAATCTACTGTCAATGAATGTCTGGATATATTTAGCTGCAGCATCATTTTTGAGCCTGCTGATAATAGCATCTTTTATAATTTTTTCCCTGCTCTTATTGCTTTCACTTTTCCTGCTATTATTAAATCCGATTAAAGTTATATTTTCTATGTATTTATGAATCTCTTCACCCATCTTTAATTCTTCGCCCGTTTTCTCCGGTATCAGATAAACGTATTTCCACTTATACAATAATGGGCACTTTTTATAATCAAGAATCTGTGTTAACGGAAAAAATTTATGGCCCGTTTCCTTATCTTTAAAAACATTGCTTTCAATAAGATGTGAATTTACTGTATTTACTGCATTTATAATTCTTCTCTCTTCCGGTTCTCTGCTCCCGGGCTTTAAAATTTCTGAATAAAGCTTTTTCTCCAGACTTTTCCACTTATTTCTGGTAAATGCCGCCGCATCATTTTTGCTTTTTTTACTCTTATTCTCTCCCCGGGGTTTTATAAAATGAAATACTTCTTCATAATTATCATAACTCCGGAATAGTTCCCCATTATAATTTTCTCTTACAAAATCCAGGCCTTCTTTATTTATAATTTTTAAACTGTTGCTTTCCCCTTTATTAATTATATCGCCAAAGAAGGGTACTATCTCTTTCGGCTTCGCATTATCTTTATTATAAGTTTCGCTATCTCCGTACTCACTGTAAGACAGCACGAGTATTTTTTTTGCCCTGCTGCATGCAACATAAAATATTCTTCTCTCTTCTTCAAATTTTATATCATCCAGTGCCTGCTTAAAATCACCGGCACTTTTAAAATTTTTCTTTTCCTGCCATATTCTGTTATCTTTTCTTAATTCAGCCGGCACCATATAGTCTTTACCTGAAGTTCTACCCATATAGTCACCCTTCCACATGAAGGGTATAAAAACTACTTCAAACTCAAGGCCTTTGGCGGCATGGATGCTCATTATTTTTACAGAATTTTCTCCTGAAAATTCTACTGTTTCGGGGTCATCATAATCTGTTTTTGCCACATCCCTGAGATAGGTTATGAAACCGGAGAGATTGCTCTGAAGATTACTTTTCTGGAAATCTGAAGAAACCCTGATAAGACTTTCAATATTTTTAATTTTTCTTTTTGCAACCGGGCCAAATTCTGATTTTAATTCATTCATTATTCCGGAATCTTCAGTTATAAGGCTGATTAGTTCTTTTAACTCCAGTTCGCCTGACCTGCTGATATACAATCTCAGGCTCTCAATAAAATCTTTTAATCTTTTTTTTGTTTCCCCGCTTAAATATGGATTACTTCCGGAGTTTATTACCCCATCTATCAAATCTACCTTTTCTCCTGAGCCTCCGGGTTTTCTCTTAATAAAATACATATCTCTGTCACAGATTTTGTACTTATCCGATTTAAGCAGGTATGTAATGGATATTTCGTCATTTATATCTTCGGCTGCTTTTAGCCAGGAAATAATAAAAAGAATTTCCGGTTCAAAGAAAAAATTCTTCCCTCCGATAAGCTCAAATTTTATGCCTTTCGCTTCAAGCTCTTTAATGATCCCCCCAAATCTCTTCCTTCTGGCAAGTATGGCAATTTCTTTTAGTTTGATTCCTCCCGAAGCCAGATATTTTATAATTTCAGCAATTTCTGCCGCTTCTTCTTCGTGAGTTTTCTTTGAATAAAAAACCACTGCGGAATCTTTCTTTTTACTTTCAGACTTGAGTTCCTTATTAAACCTTTTCTTATTTGCAGAAATAATACTGCTTACAGTTTCTATAATGCTATCTCCCGACCTGAAATTTGTCGTAAGGTAAAAGTCATAAACATGCCTGTTTTTAAACTTATCAAATTTATGAAAATCCAGTATGTTTTCCACACATGCGCCCCTGAACGAGTAAATCCCCTGATCATCATCACCGACCACCGCAAGCCTGTTATATCCCGGTTTGTAAAGCAGAGAAAGCAGGTACGCCTGCGCAACATTGGTATCCTGGAATTCATCAACAAATATATATCTGAATCTCTGGCAGTATCTATCTCTGATTGTTTTTCTTTTACAGAATAAAAAATATGGCAGAAACACCTGGTCAGGATAATCAATGCAGTTTGTTCCAATCTTTCTCTTTTCGTATTCCTGATAGATGCCAGACAGCTCCCTGTGAATGTTTATCAGTTCTTCCTCCCTTTTTCTTAGAGCCCTGCTCTTATAAGAGGCAGTAATTTCCCTGTAATTATTCAGATATTCTCTGAACTGTTCAACGGATACGAGATTATTCTTCAGGTCTTCTATATAATTGAGCAGATTCTGTAGAAATTCCCCGACTTTCTTCTTTGTTTTTATATACTTCAGGCTGGATTCATCAAAAATTTCATATAATATTTGCCATGACTGGCTGCTGTTTATGATTTTAAAGTCTTTACCCAGGCCGAGTTCAAAACTATTCTCTGATATTATTTCGTTCCCGAAAGAATTAAATGTAAATATATTAATATTTTCGGAATCAATATCCTTTTTTATATTTTTTCTGACCCTTAACCTCATATTTTCGGCAGCATTTCTGGTAAAAGTAAGCACCAGTATATTATCGGGTGAGCAAATGCCTTCGTTTAATATCTTTATAATATTGCCGGTTATAACACGGGTTTTACCCGATCCGGCACATGCTATTATTCTTTTTACATCTGCCTCACTGTTAATTATATTTAGCTGTTCCTCTGTTTCCTTAATTTTTTTACCCATAATACTTTGGACACAAAATTTTAAACCCGCAGTTCAGGCAGGAACTATAGTTTTTCGGCTCCGGGTCAAATTTCTCTTTTTTTATCCTTGAAATACTCTTATTTAATATCCATCTGATTTTGTTCCTGTCATAATAATCGCCTGGAACTATATACAGCGGTTTTTTTAAATTTCCCAGGCATATATATTTCATTACTGAATTCATTGACCTGAAATCTTTTAGGTCTTTGCTCATTTCCAGGGCCATCCTGTAGACTTTTAGCTGTAATTCCTCTTTTAAATCCCTGTCACTGTATGAAGATGACCCGGATTTATAATCAATAATTTCAATATCTTTTTCGCCTGTAACATTTATCTGGTCTATTCTCCCTTTAATTTCCCCCTTTTCAGTATTAAATGAAAATTCTTTTTCAACTATAGATTTCTGCGGTTTGGAAGGCATCATATTATCAAAGAAGTTTTTAAACTCTACCAGTGCCTTTTCTCTGAAATCTTCTTTTAAAAATTTAAAATCAAAATTTGCTTTCTCAAATACTTCGTTTATTATCTTTTCAAGCTTTTCCCAGCTGTAATCGTCTTTACTGCTAAAAAATATTTTTAGCACCTCATGGTAAATCTTTCCTACAATAAGGCTTATACCTTCCTTTTCCCTCAGGCTAAAATAATATTTAAATTTGTACTTCAGCGGACAGTCCCTTAAAATATCAATACTGCTGAAAGAAAATGACTGTGAGAAAATATTTAAAGGATTTTTCATATTTCTGGTAGGTTTTATGAAATCCCACCACATAGCAGGATTATAAAAATGCTTTAAAAAAATAATTTTATTCCTGTAACATTTATGTTCAACTTTAAGGTTATTTTCCAGCCTTGAAACTGCAACCAGCGCTTTTTTACGTGTCAGCCATATATTATTTAAATCAATATCTTCAAAGGATTCTATCCCGGTAAATCCCGATTTTCCAATTAAGGTGTTTTCCGGTATTTTGGGTACTTCCCCCTCTCCAGTCTCTTTATCACTGCCGGTTCCGCATTTTAAATTTCTGGCAATCTTTTCCATCTCCTCAAAAAAGATTGACTTTCTCCTGCTGCTGGAAGTTATATACAGAAACTCCTCTGCCCTTGTTATCCCATTATAAAAGAGCTTTATTTCACCCCTCATATGGTCTTTTTTTAGTTCTTCTATATCAGGATTTTTTATCCTGTCAGGATAGCTAAATATACGGGCATCATAGCCCTGTGTTAAGGTAAATTTTGCGGGTAAATAATTTTTATTTATAAAAGGTATAAATACTGCTTTAAACTCAAGTCCTTTACACTGATGGAAGCTGAATATATTAACCGAGCCTGCATGAATCATATCTCTGGTACTTTCTTCAATTTCCTCGGTAAATTTACTCTCAATAATGTTATCAACAAAGTTAATATATTCCCGGATATCTCCCGGAGTATTTTTTTCACTAAAATCTTTAACGTTACCAAGGAAATCCCCGAGATTTACCCACCTGTTACTACCGGCTATACTGTTATTTTCCGTCAATTTCAGGTAATCCATAATGCCTGTTCCCCTGTCTTCTATAAGCTCCAGGGAAATTTCAAATACATTTTTGCTACCCATAATTTCCATCAGCCGGTAAACTGCCGAAACAAAATTAATTATTTTTAAGAGCTCTCTGCCGGTTCCTGTGCTGCTTTTTTTTGTATTCCCCGCTTTTATATACTGGCTCCTGAAATGCCCCCATATACCTCCTGTGGCGTGGCCGCCATCATCTGCAAAGAGCTTCTTTAACTTTCTAAAGTACAGTGGCTCCAGACCTATTATATCCGAGAGAACGAGATTTTCTATTAAAGCATCCAGGTCGCTGACGGAATTATCACTGTCACTACCGGAACCGCTGCTTTCTGATTTTCCTTCGTACTCTATATCCTTTACTGCGATCATCAGCCTCATGAAGTTAAGCAGATATTTAATTAATTTGTTATCAAGCAGATTCCTTGTTCCTCTTCTTACAAAAGGAACACCACCCAGCAATAATGCATTCTCAATAATATGGGTTTCATAGCCCAGGCCTTTAATTATTATTGCAATCTCTTCTGGTTTTATGCCCTTTTTCAGGTACAGTGACTTAATCTCCCGGCAGATAAAGCTGGCTTCATCAAGCAGCGTGCTGAATTCTTTTAAATGTATCTCTCCTGAAGGTTTATTTCCATATGAGGTTGTTTCTTTTGGTATTCTGTCTTTAACCAGGCCGATAAATTTATTACAGGCTTCGCTTATAGCGGGAGTGCTTCTATGATTCTTCTTTAAGAAAAATACATTTTCAGGCTTTAGATCATTATAGACCATTTTAAAAATGTTCTGTGCCGAACCCCTGAATCCATAGATTGACTGGTCATCATTGCCAAAATAAATACAGTTAGAATTTGAAATATATTTTATTATCAAAAATTGAGCCCTGTTTATCTCCTGCAGCTCATCAACAAGGATATAATCATACCTTTCCCTGTAGTAATCTCTTATTCCTTTTTGTTTTTTTAGTATACCGGCTGTTTCTTCAAGCAACATCCCATAGTTATAAGAACAGGTTCTTCTCAGTTCATCTATATATCTGGAATATATTCCGGCCATTTCTGACAGTAAGGGATTAAAAAAAGGTGTAAATTTATCCAGTAGTTCTCCGGGGGTAAATAGATTTTCCTGGGCCCGCAGAATAAAATCAAAAATTTCCTGAATATAGCTATTTTCAATAAACTTACTGTGGTTTATATATTTAAAAGTATAAGGATATTTTTTTTCATCAAGTGCTTTTATTACACTCTTAAGAAGCTCCCATTGCTGCACTGAATTCAAAACATTTAAATCTCCAAAACTCTCACACTTCCCGGTGTCTTCTCTTCTATTTTTCCTTCCATTATGGCAGTCGTTCTGAAGCCGGTCCAGGTGTAATAAGACGCGTGATCTGCTTATAAAGCTCGTGCAAAAAGAATGGAAAGTTTCTATTGGTATTTCCAGTATGCTTTTATTTATGATTGAAGTTGTTTCTTCTCTTATTAATTTTGACCACCTGCGGTTAAAACAGAAAATCAGTATTTTTTCGGGATCTATCTTTTTAGTGTTGACAAGATATCCTGCCAGTTCCAGCAGCGTATGAGTCTTTCCGGAACCCGGGGGCCCTATTACCAGAAAGTCGCTGTTCTTTCTGTTTATAACATCTGTCAGTCTATCATCCAGCATCAATTATTTGGCATTTATTTGTTTTAACTCAATCAGTATCTCTTTTAAAAGGGTTAACTGAAGTCTTCTGAAATCAATATCGCTTGAAAGTTTTACCCATTTTCTTGGATTACCTTCGGGTATATATTTGTCCAGTTCTGATAGTATATCCCCCATGTTATATACTCCTTTTATATAATAATCTGATTATTACCGGTTATTTTATTTAGATAAATTACCGGATCTTTGATGTTATCTCCTCAAAGCATATTTATTAATATAATCTATCTCTATATAACCGGCTGTATTTAATGGAGCGGGCTACGGGAATCGAACCCGCCTCTTGAGCTTGGGAAGCTCATGTACTACCAATATACTAAGCCCGCATGATAGAACCGTCTTTAAAAACCGGCTCTTTTCTATTTTCTATCCTTCTTTTTTACCAGAATTTTTTCTGGATTATACGGATTTTTTAGTTTACTGACCGGTTTTCCTGTCTTCGCTCTCTTTTTCTTTACTTTCCTCCTGCTGGCTCTCTTCTTCCCTGGCTTCTCCCTCCACGGCTTCTTCTACTTGAATTTCCTCTCTGGCTTCTTCTTCAATTTCTTCTTTTTTTGCACCTGGAACCAGCCCTGTAATGGTGAGGTTTGTTTTTATAACCTTTACACCCAGCTTTTCTGATACAATACCCGAGGCAGCGTCAATTATTTCCTGCATCTTTTTAGGAATATCTACATTCTCATTTAATCTGGCATTCATATTAATAATTATTCCCGTTGTTCTGGGAAGTATTTTTACCCTTATCTCTTCCAGGCCTTTAACTTTTAACGCCTCATTTTTAATCTGGCCGCTTATTGTTTCAAGGGTTACCATCGCGTTCCCGGTTTTGGAGCTGGAAATATTTGCTACCTTTGTTCTTCTCTTATAGAATTCCATTAATATTAAAAATAAACTAAGCACAAGAACAGCCAGCAGAGCAAGAGTAGCAACAAGTTTGTTTATTGTATGTTCCGGGTTCAGAATTCTTAATGCCTGGTCAGACCACTTGAAAAATTCTCCCCAGACATTGACAGTTGATATAATTGAAAAGCAGATTAGAAATAATAATACCAGAACCACAATTATTTTATTAAATATATTCACTGCATACCTCCTGTAAAATTTTTGATGGATAAGAAACAACTAAAGGTTATAATAGCCAAATTAAAAAGTCAATAAATCCAGGGCTCTGCTCTCACAGAGCCTTTTAAAAAATAAAATAACTATTCAAAAAATCTATCGGATTAAATAAAATATTTTAAATAGACCTCTGTGAAAAGAGTGGCTATTCCCGGCAGTAATTGTTAATATTGGTTAATCATAGCTGCCGGAATTGTTGTTACAGTTATAAATTAAATTAATATTACTTACGGGAGAAAGACTAAAAAATGAAAACACTGGTTATCTTGAATCCATCTGCGGGAAAAGGGAAATCTATCGATGTCAGAGATATTATTAAATCGGGACTAAGGAAGTACAGTATTGATTACGAGATGTACATAAGCAAGAATCTTGATGATATGATAAATGCTACAAAGACCGGACTTGAAAAAGATTTTCAAAATTTTATCGCTGTCGGTGGCGACGGGACGCTTCATTATCTTGCAAATGTTCTGGCAGGAACTGACAAAAATATTGGCGCTATTCCCACAGGTTCCGGAAATGATGCAACAGCAACACTGGGTATAACTTCAGATATTGAAAAGTGCTGTCATACTATAAAGAATGGCAAAATAAAGAAAATCGACCTTGGCCTGATAAATGATAAATATTATTACTTATGTATAGCAGGTTCAGGATTTGATTCACAGGTTAATTACCTGGCAAATAATACACGCATGCCAGTAAAAGGGCCCCTAAAATACTCATATTCAGTATATAAAACTTTAATTACATTCAGGCCAAAAAAGTTCTTTGTGGATTATAACAATAATGCAAGGGAGCTCTATGGAATGATGATTGCAGCTTCAAATATGCCCATGTATGGAGGAGGTATGAGAATAACTCCTGACGCCGATCCCGAAGATGGGCTATTTGACGTATGCATAATTAAAAAAATGACCAAAATGCATTTTATAAAAATTTTCCCAAAAGTATACGAGGGAAAACATGTAAATGATGAGCACGTCGAGATTTTTAGAACTGCTGCACTTAAACTTGACAGTGAGTATCCTTTCAGTGTCTTTGCAGACGGTGAATATATATGCAAATTACCTGCCAGTTTTAAAATGATTCCGAAAAAACTAAATTTTATAGTTCCGGGCTAATATCTTACCCAGGCTCCGTCTTTTACTATAAACACCGTTGATGCCGGATTCAGTCTATCACCGTTCGGGTCAAATTCAATACGTCCCGTAACACCCTCATAAGAAATAGCTTTAAGTTCATCTGCATAATCATCTGGCAGGGTAGAGTTAGCTTTCTTCATGGCCTCGATTATTACAAAAACAGAATCATAGCAGTACGGCGCATATTCCCCGGGGCCCTCGATGCTGATATCACTATCATTCTTTTCGATTAAATAATTATTAAAATCATGCCAGAAACTAACTGCTCTGGCATCCTGGGAATACCTTGCAAGCGAAGGCGGTTCAGGAATAACAGCTATAAGGCCTTCCAGGTTTTGCGCTTCCGTTAAAACAAAAATGTTGTCATCCATTCCAAGCATTTCTGTTATAAATCTTGATTGCAGCCCTGCCTCTCTTGCTTTTTCTATTACAGTGGCAAGCTCATTATAGGTGCCGCAAAAAAATATTGTATCCGGCGCCTCTATAAAAAGGTTATCTGCTATAACTGCTGCATCCTCCTCGCTTACCCTTATTGACATGGGGTCTGCAGTTTCTACTCCGTAGTCAGATAAAACCTGTTTCAGGTAATCAACCAGTTTTATAGAATATTCTTCACGGTTATTTATAAGCATGAGTTTCTGGGGTTTGATATCATCACTGATGAATCTGGCAATATTGTCTATTTTTTGCTTGTTGTTAATTATCATTCTGAAAAAGATATCCCCGGCTCTGGATACTTCTGTTTTCTGGGCAAATGGCGAAATCATTGGAATGCCATAACCTTCATATACGGTTAAAGAAGACTCGGTTGTTCCGTCAAATGTTGAGCCAATAACCGCTGAAACTCCGGCATCTGCCATCTCCTGTGCAACAAGGAAAGCTTTTTCGGGATTACCTTCATCGTCTTTTGTGATTATTTCTATATCGTAATCAAATCCTCCTATTCTTACCGGTGATAATTTGGAAGCGGCAAGTTCTATGCTTAACATCTGCTCTTCTCCGAAGGATTTATATTCGCCCGTGAGAACACACTGGCTGCCTATCCTTATAACCCTCTCTTTGGTTTCGCAGCTTCCCATGCCTGCAGAGAGAAATACCAGTACCAGAATAATAGAAGCCAGAGAAAGACTTTTTACAAACCTAAAAATTAATTTCCTGTAATTCATTTATTTGCTCCAGGGTTAGTTAAACAATTAAAAAGAATTATAAATTGTAGAAAAATATTAGAAAGATTATACCAGAAAAAGCTAAAATATTAACCTTTTTAATGTAAAAGTATTAAAAAATACAGTTAATTCTCCAGATCTACTCCATATATCGCTGGATTATATTTTTACTCTGGCTTTTTATAAATCCCGAAAAGAATATCATCTACACTTTAAACCCGTAAATATGCATAATCTGAAACAAAAGCAAAAATAAGATGTCTCTATTAATTAGAGAAAAAGGTAGTTTTATTTAATAGATTGAAAATATTTTAAAAAAATCATAAATTATATTAAATATAAAGAAAAAAAGGAGGGAAAATGAGCAGGGTTAAAATAATAACCGACAGCACTTCCGATATATCAAATGAACTGGCAGAAAAACTCAATATAAAGATTGTTCCGCTCACAGTAATTTTTGGTGACGAAAACTTCCTGGATGACGGCAAAGAAATAACCACAGATGAGTTTTATAAAAAGATACGTTCAGTAGAAAAATTACCTACCACAACACAGCCAACACCAAAAGATTTTATCGAAGCTTATACCGAAGTTCTTAAGGAAAGCGAAAGTGTGATATCAATTCACATATCGAAGAAAATGTCAGGCACCGTTAATTCCACGGAACTTGCCAAAAAGGAACTTCCCGGAAAAGATATAGAAATAGTAGACTCTGAGCTTGTTTCTTATCCGCTTGGTCTTGTGGTTATTAAAGCAGCTGAAATGGCAAAGGAAGGCATGTCAAAAGAAGAGATTTTAAGGGAAATAAATGACCTGAAATCCAGAGTAAAAGTATTGTTTGTACCGAGCACGCTCGAATACCTGAAAAAGGGAGGAAGAATAGGAAAAGCAAAGGGCCTCATTGCTTCACTGCTGGAAATTAAACCGATCCTTACCGTTCACGATGGCGAGGTATCACAATTTAAAACTACAAGAAGGTGGAACCAGGCTAAGACCGAGCTGCTTAATTCCATGAAAACCATGGTAAAGAATCCGGAAAACCTTATTGTTTCGGTTGGAGACTCCGACTCTAAAGAAGAGGGTGCAGAAATGTATGAAAGGGTAAAAGAGCTCTTCAACCCAAAAGAAATCTCGAGATTTGATATAGGTGTAATTGTCGGTACCCATCTTGGACCCGGAGGTTTGTGCATAACATTTTATGAAGAATAAAAATAGTCCTGAAATAATCCGGTTTCTTAAAAAAGATATCAGACAAAAAGTCCGGGATAAAATAAAAAATCTTCCAGCCGGATACAGAGAGAAGAGCAGTAGATTAATAGCAGAAAAATTTCTCCATTCTGCTCATTATATTAACTTAAATAATATACTTATATATTATCCTTCTGGAAGCGAAGTTGATACAACTGTTATCATTGAAGAAGCTTTAAAGAATAAAAAAAGTATAATTCTCCCGCGCGTCTGTGACGAAGAGCTTGAACTCTATTTTGTATCCGACCCTGAGGCTCAGCTTGAAAAAGGGGCATATCGTATAATGGAGCCGGTTCCCAGTCTTTGCAGGCCTGCAAAAATATCCGATATCGACGTGGTTATTGTTCCCGGGATAAGTTTTGATAAAAATTTTAACCGCCTGGGACAGGGTGGCGGATATTTTGACAGGTTTCTTCCCCGCCTTCCTGAAAAAGTAAAAAAAATAGCGCTCTGTTTTGATATACAAATTGTTGACACTCTGCCTGTAATGGAACATGACGCTAAAGTTGACATAATTATTACTGAAAGCAGAATATACGGCCCTCTGTAATTATTTTTTAAAATAATAAAATTTTACTGAGTAATGGAGTAAAATATAAATACAGCAGACACCCTGCTAAATAAAAAAGTAGAACAAGGGAAATATAAAATTGGAGAACAAAAACAAAAATACCGGAATTGCCATCCTTGTTCCTGCCTACAATGAAGAGAAATACATTAAAGAAGTAATTGAAAAGTGTTTTAAATATGGGCTGGATATAATTATTGTTGATGACGGCTCAACAGATAACACTTTTCAAATAGTAAAATCAATTACTGCCCGGAGGAATCTTAAAATAATACCAATAAGGCACCAGTCAAATAAGGGAAAAGGGTTTACCCTTAAGACAGGTTTTGAATATGCCATAAGGCATAATTACTCCGGGATTATAACGATAGATGCGGACGGCCAGCATGATACAGAAGAAATCGGAAGCTTTCTTGAGTGCATAGAGAGAGAAAGGCCTGACCTGATAATAGGAAACAGAATGGACAATACAGGTAATATGCCTTTTATAAGGCTTGCTACCAATGTTATCACATCATGGATTATCTCCTGCATAGCAGGTGAAAAAGTAAAAGATGTCCAGTCTGGTTTCAGGTATATCAGCGCCCGGATACTAAAAAATGTAAAATTGGAAACCGGCAATTTTGATACCGAACCTGAAATCATAATTAAGTCTGCGTGGTGCGGTTATATAATAAAAAATATGCCCATAAGCACCATTTACCATAAGAATTTTAAAAGCAGCGTAAATCCGGTTACAGATACCATTAAGTTTTTTAAACTGGTTTTTAACAGCTTTAAATGGAAAAGAAACTTCAGGAAAAGAACCCCCGGGGAAACTCTTTAATAAAAAATTTGATATAGCTCGTAAAAAACTCCAGAAGCAAACATTACGAATATGACAATTATAGAAACCCATGGAATGACTTTATTTTCAAATCTGTATCTATTTATGTACTCCCCTGTTGCCAGTGCTACTATACGGTAAAACATCTCAATTGAAGATAGCAGTATAACTTCCAGCGGGATCTGTATTCCATGCCTTACGGTTCCGGTAAATAAAAATAACATCATA
The DNA here is from genome assembly GCA_964616545.1 of uncultured Actinomycetota bacterium. GTDB lineage: Bacteria > Actinomycetota > Humimicrobiia > Humimicrobiales > Humimicrobiaceae > JAQVEM01. The sequence continues at coordinate 49,192 of CAZTUA010000013.1, forward strand.
AAAATACCTGTTACAAAACTAACCGGCAGTGATGCTTTCAGGTATCCAAGTGCAAAAAATCCGATTGCGGACAGTAGATTTCCAAAGAAGATAGCTGCAAATACATAGTTAAAAGACATCCCTTCCTGATACTGGCGTATACCAAAAATATTCTGGATAAAAGAAAATTTATCCATGATAAAAACACTTGCATCCCTGAAGAAATAAAAAAATAAAAAACCAGCAGCAGCTCCTGCCAGAAAAACCAGGAAACTTTTAATAAAAATTAAAAAATATTTCTTTAGCACGCTGCCGCGCTTTCCTCTTTTATGATTTCAATCATTGCATTGCTGACTTTCTTATCAAAGCTCTTACCGGCACAGTCCTTAAGCTCCTTTATTGCCTCTTTCCGGGTAAGAGCCTTTCTGTAGGGCCTGTCAGAGGTCATGGCGTCATAAGCATCGGCAACTGTGAGTATCCTTGCAAAGATGGGCAGCTTATCACCTTTAACTCCGCGGGGATAGCCCGTGCCGTCTACCCTTTCGTGGTGATATAGTACTGCATCGGCATAATTTTTTAAGAAAACAATTTCCTTTACTATCTCGTAGCCGACTTCAGGGTGTTTCTTCATTTCTACCCAGTCAGCTTCATTAAATTTGCCGGGCTTATTGAGGACGCTCAGGTCAATCTGGACCTTTCCGATATCATGCAGATTTGCAAGATTCTTTATCATCTCAACATCATATTCATTAAGCCTCAGCTTCCTTGCAATCTTTTCTGCATATTCTGCCACCCTCACCGAGTGCCCTGCGGTATAAGGGTCTTTTGCTTCTATTATTTTTACAATCTGCATAATGCTGTTAAGAAGAGCTTTCCTTTCATTTACCCTCAGCATATAGGTATACTGGGCAATTATTAAGGGGAGTGACGTAAATATAATTGTAAGTGGCCCGTATAATCTATAGAGAAAGGCAATAAAAATTGCCATAACAGACAGGAAAAAAATAAAAGGAATCAACCATGCGTAATTGTAGATCCAGATATTCAGAAAATTTTTCTTTTCATTTATAGAAATAGCCCCTGCAGTTAGTATTGAATTTATGAAATATCCAATATATGCAGCCAAAAAAATATAACTGATATTTATTGGATTAAAAAAATTTGTGGCCGTTCTATCGTATAATATTTCAAATACTGCACAGGCTGTACCAATTGATAGTAGATATTGCCCTAAATTAAAAATATGTTTATAATATGAAATTTTTTTAACAAATTCTCTTATATTGAAAAAAGAAATTAATGCAACTAATATAGCTGTTGAAGGACCAAATATTATCAGACTACTAAAATATAAAGCTGTATTAATAGACACACTACCAGCTTTAGGTATCGTTGCTGATAAATTCTCAGCAGTAAAAGCAAGTAAACCAAACAACAACAAGCCTAACCATGATATATGACTATATCTCAACAGTATATATGCAAGTACACAAAAACCTGCCAAAAAAATTAAATATACATATATCTTTAAGGCAATATCTTCTTTTTGCATATCCAAAAGCATCGCTTTTTATTATAAAATAAAAAGCATTATAGCAAAAAAAAATTATTTTTTATATTATAGATATTATTTTTTTAACCCCATCTAACATGACCAGCTATGCCAATTAAGGAAGCCAGTACTAGAAGAACTCTAAATAACTTTTTCATTATTTTCACCTCCTTTTAAAAATAACTTTTTTTTATATTTCAAGCATTATTTCCATACCATTCCTTAAAGATTTCTATATAATCTTTAATCTCCTGGTGGAAAATTAAATAAATTATAATAACAATTAAAATTACAATTATGGCTATTGCTATTTTTTCCCATAAAGTAAATCCTGTTTTCTTATCTTTATCAGTGCCCATTATAATAATTACTTTGTCTGGCCTATTCTGCTCTCTATGAATTCATCCAGGTTATCTGCAGGAATCCTCCAGGAACTTCTTCCTTCCCTTATTTTGAACCCCCTAAGTCTTCCGGTTTTTAACAGGTTCCATACATTATCCACTGATAGTTTCAAAATCTTTGCAACCTGCTCAGCTGTATACAATACCGGCTCTTTCTGGCCGGCCTTTATCTCTCTTCCGCCCATAAATCCGCCTAAAAACTCTTCCAGACTATCTTCTTTTATCCTGATTGCTTTGCCGAGTCTTATAACCGCTAATTTTTTTAGCATAATCATCCTGATTATTTCAGACTCACTTATGCCAATCAGCTCTGAAACTTCTTTAATTGTAAATAATTTTTTCTCTTCAACCATTTTTTAAAACCGAGTTTACCAGATCCGGTATAACCGGCTGTAAATTTAAAATATCAAAGGAAGCCCTGCCCTCTGTTATTTTCTTAATGTTTTCTTCGGGGATCTGGTGTATCCTTTTGAATACCGGAATACCGGATATATTTTTACACTCATCTATATATGTCTTATTGAGCCGGCTTACCTTATTGAAAACAATTCCCTTTCTCTGCTCAGCAGGGAGAAACTTTTTAAAATTATTTATTCTTGGAATAAGTTTCATATCCGGTGATAATACAAGAATTGATGTTGTGGAGAGATTTAACATTTCCAGCGAAATATTGTCGTACCTGAACGGAATATCGGCTATTATAATATCGTACCTGTTTCTTGCAGAATAAATTATGCTATCCAGCATATCAATATTGAATTTATCACTCTGATAAATTGATAAAGGAGGCTGGAGTATATCTATTTTATTGTCTGCTCCCAGGTTTGTTATGGAATTATTAAAACAATTTTCACCGCCTGCAATCTTTTCAATAAATACACTCAAATTTGGCGATAAGTTAAGACCCAGGCTTATTGTTAGATCAGACGGCCCTTCACAGAAATTAAGGTCAATTACAAGAACCCTGCCTTCAATAATACTTTTAACATACCAGGCAAAATTAAAAACTATGCTTGTTTTCCCTACTCCTCCCTGAATTGAGTAAAAAGAAATTATCTGCTGGGGCACTATCTTAAAATTGGTTTTTTTACCTGCATCCTTACTTGAGTCCAGATTGTCTATTATTCGCAGCACTCTTTCCATATCTCCGGTATTTTTAATGCTGCCCAGATAAATATTTCCAGAAGAAAACTCTTTACTGCCTCCCGGTCCCATTACAAATAATTCACACCCTTTATTGCTGTTTATATAGTTATTGATTTCTTTATTATTTTCAAACTCTTCCGATGAAATAATATATTCCGGGATATATTCTTCGAGGTAGTGCTGGATAAAATTAATATTATTTAAAATCACTACATTATAATTCTGAAACTTTATTGCTGATATGTTCCCTGTTAATTCTTTATCTCCGGTTACAATCAATAGTATTTTCATTTTTATTTTTAAACTTCTTATGCAATGACAATTAAAATAAAAACTATAGCTTCGCCGCCTGTGCTGTGCTGCAAACATTCTTCCTGCCGGGAAATTTAATCAGCCTGCGAAATATTATAGAAATATCATAAATTTCCAAAACAATATTTATACTTATATAATAGAATTATAACGTTCAATTGTCAATCATTATTGCGGTTAAAATCAGCTATCCGGGGTTTAACAGGCAAAAAAACAAATAATTATTATCATTATTCAAATATATTATAAGAATAAACAGGTATGGGATTAATTTCCGGGAATCTGGCAACTCCCCTGAAATATTCGCTTAACGCATTTATATAAAATAAGATTCTTTTATAAGAAAGTTGCAATTTGTCTGTGCTTGCTCTAAAGTACGCTGTATCTAATCTGAGAGCAGTTTTGAGGCTAAATCCAGACCTTTATCATGATTTACACTTATCTCTTTATAAAATGACCTTTCACCTGCTACAATCTTTATGTGTTTTTTGGGTATTCCTGTTTTATTTGAAATAAAATTTATAAGTTCCTTATTGGCTTTACCTCTTTCAGGAACAGAATTTATTTTTATTTTTATCCTGTCCTGATAAATTCCGCATACTCCGCTAACAGCAGAGTTTGGCTTTATAAGTAACTTAACATTCTCAGTCTTCATCAGTTTTAAAGAAATCGTTAATTATGTCAGGATTTGCTATATCTATTTTTTTCTTCATTCTCTTTGGCCTGTAATAGTCATCCGATTCTTCTGTTTCTTCAGATTCATCATATTCTTCCTGCTGTTTCTCTTCTTCCGTTTCATCTTCCTGCTCTATTTTCTCTTTCCCGGGCTCTTCCAGTTCTATTTTTTCCGAATGGTCTTCTTCTTCTGTTTCTTCCTCTTTTCCCCTGAAGGGCTCGCTAAAATCAATTTTCTGCGAGCCATCTTTATCTTCCGGTTCTTCTTTTCTCCCGAAAGGCTCATCAAAGTCGATTTTCTGCGAATCTTCTTCCCCGGGCTCTACTTCTCTCTCAGCATTCTCATCGGAATCTTTTTTCTCAAGGTCCTTTTCTCCAAACTCTTTTCTGTCAATTAAGTCTTCAGCACTTTCAGGGGTTTCTGATTCATAATCACCGGAATAAATTAATTCTTTCTCTTCTTCACCACTCCTGTCCGGACTTTCGTCAACTTCTTTCTCGCTTAAATCATCTTCGTCGGTTTTAGATATGCCGGGAAATTTACTCTCGCCCAGCTTTGCAGCAGCTCCTCTGAAATCATCTACCAGGCTGACAATTTTTGCTTTAAAACCTTCATACTCCCGGGTTAGCTCTTCAATTTCCTTCTCCAGCTCTAATTTCTTGCTCATTAATTTTTTATATGACTCTTCTTCCAGGCTCACTTTGTTTCTTACTATTTCTTCCGCTTCTTTTTCGGCTTTCTGTTTTATATCTTCTGCAATTTTGTGGGCTGAAACGAGCGCTTCCTGAATAACCTTTTTCATTTCGCCTGATTCTTTATTTCCTTCATATCTAAGCTTATCCAGACCTTCATGCAGTTCTCTATTTCTGGCCTGCAATTTTTCAAATTCTACAGCCAGGATATCTAAAAATTTGTCAACTTCTTCAGGTTTATATCCTTTAAAAACAACATGAAATTCTTTCTTCTGTATAGCTTCTGAATTTACACTCATAATTACCTCCCGGTATTTTTTAACCACTCATATAATTCCGGTTAATATAATACAACAATATTAACAATAGCGTAATACTCTAATTCCGGAATAATTATAATTATCCCAATATTGGAAATTCCTTTATAATATTCTCCTGTTCTTTATAACATTATTTTTTTTAAAAATATTATTAAATATACTTCTTTAATGCCAGTTAAATTCTATTAACTGCATAACAGAATTTTTCAATATTTATTTATAACTATTATATAATTATTTATTTAATTATTGTACTGATATAATCTCTAAAAAAATTACCCTTAAACCGGGAATCCCGACCGGTTTTCCCGGCAGGCGTAGCTCTACTTAGAAAACTTTTCCAGTTCATGTGCTCTTTTTTCTGCTTTTTCAACCGCCCCTGTTACTATTCTTCCAAATCCATTCTTTATAAATTCTTTAAGTGCCGCTTCTGTGGTACCTCCCGGCGATGCAACTTTTTTTATCAGGCTGTCAGGATTTTCTTCTGATTCTTTCATAGCAATTCCCGCACCTATCATGGTACCTATTACTAATTTTTTTGATAATTCAGGGTCCAGACCTTCTTTGATTCCTGCATCAATCATGTACTTGCAGAATAGAAAAAAATATGCCGGACCACTTCCATTAAGAGCGGTTGCAATATTCTGGTATCTTTCATCAATCAGAACACAGTCGCCCACACTTTTTATCAACTCTATTGAAAATGCCAGATCACTTTTCTTTGCAAATTTACCAATGCTTACTGCAGCCATTCCCTCTCTGAATAAAGCCGGCATATTCGGCATTATTCTTATAACACAGGCATCCGCACCCAGTATTTTTTCGATATAACCAGTTGGTATACCTGCTATTATACTTATTATTGTATTCATCTTGCTGTTAAAATTTATCCTGAGCTTTTCCAGTACTGTTTTTATATCCCGGGGCTTTACTGCAATCAATATATACCTGGTCTGCTCCACAAGCTCTGGAATATCTTTAGCGGCACATACCTTATAGCTGCCCCTGATATATTTTTCACGGTAACCATCTCTGTCATAGACTATTATCTCACCTGGTTTTAAAAAAGTGCAGTCCAGAACCCCTTTTAGTATGGCTTCGCCCATATTTCCGCAGCCAATTATCCCTAATTTATATTTATTCAAAAAACCTCCTCTTTTTTAAAATTGATCGTAGAAGCCTTCTTCTCTTAGCAACTCTTTATCTTCTGAACTGACCTCAACATTATAAGGCGTAATTAGAAAAACCTTGTCTGCTACTTTTTTGATATTCCCTTCCAGCGCATAGGTAAGACCGCTGCAAAAATCAATTACTCTTTTTGCCAGCTCCTGGTTTGCTTTCTGCAGATTGATTATTACCGGAATATTCTCCTTGAAATTATCTGCAATAACCTGTATTTCTTCAAATTCCCCGGGTTCCGCTATGAATACCCTTGAGGTCAATCCATCTTTACCCCCACCGGCAAAAGGATTCTTTCTTGATGGTTTTGAAGTTAAAAAACGTCCCCTTTTCGTATCTTCTTTCATGTGCATTGGTTCCGCCCTGGCTGTTTCTTTCTCTGATTTTCTGTTCTTTATCCTTGCTTTATCCCTTTTTTCTATGTCTTTTGAATCTGATTCATCTTCGTCGGACAAGCCCAGAAAGGCAAAAGTTCTCTTAAAAAATCCGCTCATTAATCCCCCTTTTAAAAATAAAAAATTAATTAAAAATAATTGAACCAACTCTTATCATTGTGGCACCTTCTTCAATCGCAACCCTGTAATCATTACTCATTCCCATAGAAAGCTCTTTTAGCTTAACACCGGAGATATCTCTGTCGTACATTTCTTTAAGGATCCTTAGCTCCCTGAAAATCTTTCTTATCAGCTCGAAATCATCAGTCAGAGGCGCCATTGTCATTAAACCGGCAACCTCAACATTTCTAAACTCTGATGCTTCTCTTAGAAAATTATATAAATCCCCGGGTTTTATTCCAAATTTTGATTCCTCTCCTGAAATATTAACTTCAATTAATACTTTTTGTTTTTTATTCATCTTTCCTGCTTCATCATTTACTTTATACAGTGTGCTTATCTTATCTATCGAATGTATGAATTCCACCAGGGGAACCACTATTTTTACCTTTCTGCTCTGAAGATGGCCGATAAAATGCCATACCGAATCTTCTCCGGTTGCATTATGCTTTTCCACAAGCTCGCTGGCTCTATTTTCACCAAAATTATTTATTCCAAATTTATTAATCATTCTTACTTCGAGAGCGGAAACGTATTTCGTAGCTGCTATAACTCTTATTTCTGAAGTATTTCTTCCGGTTTTTTTGCAGATCTTTTCTATTTCTTTTCTCAGATTATTTATATTACTCTCCAATTTTTTTTCTTCTCCGCCTGCCTCTTTGCTCATCCTATCACCATATATCTTTCTTCTATCACACTGTATGTTTTTATTTTTTATATAATAACAGCTATTGCTGACTGCCTTCCTGTTATTTTACTTCTCCTGTATGAATAAAAATTACTATTGCAATAAGTACACTCTCCGCAGTCTGAAATATTTTCTTCACTTATGCCGGCTTCCCGCAGCTGCATGTAATTAATTTTAACAAGGTCTAAAAAAATATTATCATCTCTTACTGAAAAAAAGTCTCTGCGGCCAGATATATCAGTAAATTTATCAACAATCGGCCTGTTAACTTTATAGCAGCATCTGCGTATGCTCGGACCAAAAACTGAAACTATATCTTCAGCATTACTATTAAATTTATTTTTAATATACAAAACTGTTCTGGCTGCTATTTTTTTAAGGGTTCCTTTCCATCCCGCGTGCACAGCCGCAGCAACCCTCTTTCTTATGTCTCCTACCAGTATCAGGTTGCAATCTGCCCCCATAACCATTACCGGGGTGTTTTTCAAACCAGTTACAATACAGTCTGCTTCTTCCGGAATATCATCTGAATCTAACTTTGTATTTTCATTAATGTTTAATATTCTGTTTCCGTGAACCTGCCTTACTGAAAAGATCTTACCTGCACCATTGATACCAATTTTTTTCAGTATTTTTTCTCTGTTTCTCCTGACATTCATCCTGGCATCACCGGCGTTATAATCCACGTTCAATGACCTGAATTTGCCCTTACTGTATCCACCATGTCTGTCTGTAAAACAAAAAACTATTCCATGCTCTTTTTTCAATCGGGGAGATAAATATATTGTAAGACCATCGAGTGAAGCCTTTTCTATTAATGCCATTTTGAATAAACGATTTATTCTTTGTTTTTTCTTAAAAAGGTAGGTATATCAAGATAATCATCCTCGTCAAGAGAATCAAAGTCATTCTCTGATATTTTTTTAAAATCTTTCTTGCTCTTCTTTTCGGCAAGAACATCTTTTTCAAACTCAAATAATTTCTTTTCTATTTCTTTTTTCCTGTTTTCCTCATCATCTACTTTTACTTTACCTTCTGCCTTTTCTTTTTCATCTTCCTTTGATTTATCACCTGTTTTTACTTTCTCATCTGCCTTTACTCTGGCTGCTTTACGGCTCCCAAATCCTGTAGCAATAATAGTAACTTTTACATTATCATTCATCCCCTCATCTATAACAGCTCCAAATATAATGTTTGCATTCGGACCGGACGCATTTCTAATAATTTCTGCTGCCTGATTAACTTCAAATAATTTTAAATCAGGCCCGCCTGATATATTTAGAAGAATTCCATTCGCGCCTTCTATTGTAGTTTCTATTAACGGACTCGAAATTGCATTCTGTGCTGCTTTTATGGCTCTGTTTTCACCGGATGCAGTTCCGCTTCCAAGAACTGCGTTCCCTGCATTTTTTATAATCGATTTTACGTCTGCAAAATCCAGGTTTATCAGCCCTGGCAGGGTAATTAAATCAGTAACTCCTCTTACTCCTGCCTTTAGAACATTGTCGGCCAGTTTAAAAGCATTAAGCAATGTGGTATTATCGTCAGCAATTTCCAGCAGCCGGTCATTTGGAATAACTATAAGAGTATCAACCTTATCTTTAAGGTTATCGATACCTTCCTCGGCCTGATACATCCTTTTTTTACCTTCAAAAGTAAATGGTTTTGTAACCACTGCAACCGTCAGGCAGCCTGCTTCTCTTGCGGCACCTGCAATTATTGGGGCTGCTCCTGAGCCGGTACCCCCGCCTTCCCCCACTGTTAGAAATATCATATCCGCATCTTTTACCATTTCTTTTATGGATTCTACTGATTTCTCTGCTGCAACCCTTCCGATTTCCGGATTTGAGCCAGCACCCAGTCCTGTTTCACCAATCAATACTTTCCTGTCCGCCCCCGACATCATTAAAGCCTGGGCATCTGTGTTAACGGCAACAAATTCGCACCCGCTCAGATTATCTTCCATCATTCTGTTTATTGCGTTGCTTCCACCACCTCCCACACCTATAACTCTTATGACTGCATAATAACTTTTATCGAAATCTAAATTCAAAGTAATCACCTGCTTTCACTCTTTAAAATTTTTAAAATAAATTCCCTGAATTTTTTCCCAAAGCTGTTCTTTTCCCTCCTGTCTCCTATCTGGTCAACATTGAGGTAATTCTCCAGCTGGTATGCGTATTTTAATAATCCCACCCCGGTGGAATATATAGGATTATTGATAATTTCTGCAGGCCCTTCTATATCATACGGAACCCCGGGTCTCGCAGGCAGGTTAAATACCGAGTTTGCCAGGGGTGCCATTCCTTTGAGCAGTGATGTTCCTCCTGTTATTACGAGTCCGCACGGAACCTTATGCATAAATTTATAACCCTCAATTTTATCTTTAACAAGACCGAGAAGCTCTTTAACCCTTGAGTTTACTATATTGTATAACCTTATGTTTAATGTTGTTTTATTGCTGTCTATTTTAATATCACCTACGTTCAGCCTGTTTAAGGTATCATAAAAATTAAAATCAACATTGGCAAATTTTTTTTTGATTTCTTCCGCTTTTGCAAAAGGGACATTGAGCCCGATTGATATGTCATTTGTTATCAGGTTCCCTCCCACCGGTAGACAGTATGTAAATATCATCTTTTTATTTTTATACACTGCAACGTCTGTGGTCCCCCCGCCTATATCAAGAAGAATCACTCCGCTTTCCTTTTCCTCCGGAGTAAGTACAGCTTCACTTGAGGCAAGAGCTTCAATAATTATATCCTCAATCTCTATTTTAGCAGCTTTAACACTGTTAGCTATATTATTAATCAGGGAAGTTGTCCCATAAACTGCCAGTAATTCCACCGCTAATTTACTGGCCGATAAACCTATGGGGTCAACTATTCCTTTTTCTTCATCTATCACAAATTGCTTTATCAGAGTATGTATGATTTCATGTTCCGGGGATATACTTACCCTGTTCGCCATGGAAATAAGTTTATCTACATCTGATTTTCTTACTATATTATTGGGCGAACTTATATTTGTTTCACACCAGTTGCTCAAAAAAGAAATGTGCTTGCCTGTAACCCCTATATAGGCACTGTCTATGAATGTTTTGGTAGACTTCTCGGCTATTTCTATTGATTCAAGTATGGATTTGGAAGCTTCATTTATATCTATAACAAGGCCTTTTTTTATACCCCTGGAACCGGAAACTCCAGAGCCCTTTATTTTCAATATATTATTCTTATCTATCGATCCGATTAAAGTTGTTATTTTAGTTGTTCCTATATCAATCCCTACAATATTTTCGTCACTGGCTGGCAATCATACCTCCGCTTCTTTATTTTATCACAGGACTTTCAGGACTCTTTATGTCTATTATAGTATAATTAGTCTCTTCTTTTAATAATTGTTTCAATATTTCAATCTTTTTTACAATATCGCTGCTATCGCCAAAAATAATATCCTTCCCGTCTCTGGTGAAAAAAATTATATCCCCCGGAATATTATCTCCAAGCCCTGCTTCCGTTATTATGCTCTTTAGTTCACTATCAAAAACTCTATAAATTTCAACACAGCTCAATAGATTTTTCTTTGCAATTTTTTCCCCTGCGGTAATATTGTAACTAACAGCATTTCTCACCAGAAGCAAATCCTGGTAATCATCTGAATTATCTGCATAAATTTTTTCCAGAACCACACCTTCATCATCAACAAGGAAGTACTCGCCCCTGTACACTATTCTGAGGTAGGGACTTCTTTCAATTAATTTTATTATAACTTTATCCGGGAAAATTTTACTTAACTCTGCCTTTTTAATCCAGTTAAGTTCTCTGGCTATTGTGTCCTCTATTTTCTTCTTGTTAACCTCAAATATATTATCGCCAATTAAATCCTTTATGAGTGCCGTGATTTCTTCCTCATCGTAATGTGTGCTATCCTGTATGTCTATGCTTTTAATTTTAAAATATTCACTGTTATAAAAATAATTGAGGCCCCATATAGCCGAAACAAAAAAAATGGCAATCAGGATAAATTTTAAGAAATCCCGTATTCGTCTTCCAATAATTTTTCTTCTTCTTCTGGTTAGAAGAGAATTATTATTTTTCTTAATTTTATCACCGTTAAATCATACTTTTAAACTTGCCAGATCCAGTATGATTTCCACCAGCAGGTCAAAATTTATTCCTGCCGCTTTAGCTGCTTTTGGAACAAGGCTTGTGGCAGTCATACCGGGCATGGTATTTATTTCAAAAACATAGGCATCATTAGAACTATCAAGTATAAAATCAACTCTTGATATGCTTTTGCATCCAAGCACCTTATGGCATTTTACCGCCGTTTCTGATATATCCCTGGTTAATCTTCTGTCCAGTTCTGCTGGTACTATATATTCAGTCATTCCCTTTACATATTTTGCCTCATAATCATAAAAACCGCTTTTAGGCTTTATTTCAATTATTGGCAGCGCAACAGGTTCATTTCCTATGATGCTTACTGTTAGTTCTCTTCCTTTTATATATTTTTCAATCAGAACATCTTTATCATATCTTATTGCTTCAATAACTGCATTCTCCAGCTGGGTGTCGTTATTTACTATGCTTATACCTATAGTTGAACCTTCTGTATTTGGCTTAACCATCAACGGATATACCAGTTTTTTACCCAGTAGCTTTTTTATTTCCTTTAGGGCCGGCTTGCTTACAGAATACGCTGCAACGTAATCCGGAGTAAGGATATCTTCGCACCTCATAATTCTTTTTGACAGTATTTTGTTAATTGCAATTGCGCTCCCCTGTACTCCCGACCCTGTATACGGAATTTTTTCAAATTCCAGCAGCCCCTGAATGGTGCCGTCTTCCCCGTATTTTCCGTGCAGTGCCAGAAATGCTATATCTATTTCTTTAAGCACAGGTAGAAATCTACCTGCCGGGTCTATAAAGATAACGTTATAGCCAGATTTTTTAAGAGAATTATATATATTTTTCCCCGTTAAGAGTGATATTTCCCTCTCAGCTGAAATGCCTCCTGCGATTACACCTATTTTTAATAATTTCTTGTTTTCCCTGATTTTAAGATTTTTAAATTTTTTTAATAAATCAGACATAATTTAATCCTTTTAAAATAATTAAAACCCTGCCAGTTTAACCTCATATTCCAGTTTAACACCATACTTATCCATAACTCTGTCTTTTATTATTTTCGACAGAACAAATATATCATGAGAGCTGGCATTTCTAAAATTCTCAATAAAATTTGCATGCTTTTCTGAAACTCTTGCTCCGCCATACTGAAATCCCTTAAAGCCGCATTTCTCTATTAATTCACCTGCAGAACCTGAAGAATCCTTTGCATTTTTAAAAAAGCATCCGAGACTTCTTGCATTAATCGGCTGGGTTAATTTCCTTTTTTTTATCCTGGCCCTAACTCTTTTTAAAATATCACTTTTGCCGGCCTTTTCTGCTCTTAAAGTTGCTCCTGTCAGTGCTATCAGGCCAGGGACTTCTAATTTTCTATAGCTAAAATTGTTTCTGTTAAGACTGCTGGTTATTTCAGCTATCTCTCCGTTATTCTCTGTAATATAACTGATACTTTTAACAAAATTGCATATTCCTGTATTCACGCTTCCGCTATTGCCGGTAATGCTTCCTCCCAGAGTACCCGGTATGCCCGAAAGTTCAGAGAAATCATAACCGCTGCCGGACGCTTTGATTATTAATCTTGATAGATTGCATGCGGCACCGGCTGTAATTTCCTCACCCTTTTTAAACTTTATATAGTTGAAACCAGTGCCCAATTTTATAAGCGCAATATCAATGTAGTCATCATTGAATAAAATATTAGTGCAGTCTCCGATTATCATAAAGGGGATTTTATTTTCCCTGCAGATTTCTATCATTCTTTTTAAATCCCTGATTCCATCGGCCCTGAAATAGCAAAAAGCTTTTCCTCCCGCTTTAATAGATGATAACCGGGATATATCCATATTAAATACGATATTGCCCAGCCTGGCATCTTCAATTATTTTAACAATATCTTCCTTTGATTGTTCCATCTTTACTGTCAGAAATTACCGGACAAAATTTACCGGTTTAGTATTTTAATATCTCATCTGTAACTCTTGTAATATCCCCTGCTCCCATTAAAAGAATCATATCATCCTGCTTCATATTAAGCTCCAGGTATTCTGTTATATCCTGCAATCTTGGAATATAAATTATCTTTCCTTTAAAACCGCCTTCTATCAGGTTGTCAATTAAAGTCTTTCCGGTTATACCCGGAATAGGCTGCTCTCCCGAACCATAAACATCCGTAATGATTAAAATATCGCCTTCATCAAAGCATCCGTTAAATTTATCTTTCATGCTTGCCAGACGTGAATACCGATGAGGCTGAAAAACTACGATTATTCTCTTATTTTTCTCTTCGGCCGCAGCCTCAAGAGTTGCCTTTACTTCCGAAGGATGGTGTGCGTAATCATCAAAAATCATTGCGCCTTTCTTTTCCCCTCTCTTTTCAAACCTTCTTTTAACTCCGGTAAAGAACCTCAATATACTGACAGATTTTTCCATATCCATATTTAATCCATAGCACACGGCCAGGGCTGCCAGACTGTTCTTTATATTGTGAACACCGGGAACGTTTAAAATAACCTTCAATCTCTCTGCTTCTCCGCTATTATCTGTAACCAGTGTGTATGACGAAGTAAAATTAGAAAATGCAATTTCTTCAGCATAAATATGATTTCCGGGACTAATTCCATAGGATATAATTTTTTTATTGCCGGCTCCGGAAATATCTTCCTGACAGATATCATCGCCATTGATTATTATAAAGCCGCCGGATTTTGTATTGGAGATAAATTTTGCAAAACTCTGTTTTATCTCCTCCATATCTTTATAAAAATCAAAATGGTCGCCTTCTATGCTGGTAACAACGCTTATAAAAGGCTTATATTTAAGAAACGACCCGTCGCTTTCACAGGC
>CAZTUA010000014.1:0-9522 GCA_964616545.1 uncultured Actinomycetota bacterium
ATGCCGGAATAGCGACACTCTGGGCGGAAGAAATAATTGAAGCTATAAAATATATAGACGGCCCTTCTCCCGAAGACGGAATATGGCTGGGTGCGGCTACCGACGTTATTATAAGGGAAAGAGGAATAGAGTTTGTGGATGGAACGGCACCCGGATTTGCTGCCTGCGTGGGAGCGTGCAGGGACAGTAAAACTGCAGTTAAAATCGCACGCGAGCTTCAGGAAAAAAATATTTATGTTTTTATGTCGGCATCTACCAACGGTAATTCCATGGCCGAGCAGCTGGAGCAGGAAGGAGTTGCACTGGGATGGGATACCAGGCTGGTGCCTTTCGGAAAGGATATAAGCGCTACCATTTATTCACTTGGCTTTGCGGCAAGGGCAGCCCTCAGCTTCGGAGGGGTCCAGCCCGGAGATTACAGAAGAATGCTGCTCTATAATAAAAACAGGGTTTTTGCTTTTGTATTGGCGCTCGGTGAAGTGGACGAAGAAAAATATGCCAATGCTGCCGGGGCAATAAATTACGGGTTCCCCACGATTGCGAATACCGATATCCCCGAAATACTTCCACGGGGAATATGTACATACGAGCATGTTGTTTCCAATATACCGGATGAAGAGATTGTCACAAAAGCAATAGAAGTAAGGGGACTTAAGATAACCGTGGACAAAGTTGACATTCCCGTTGCTTTTGGGCCCGCTTTTGAAGGTGAAAGGGTAAGGAAAGAAGATACCTACCTTGAATTCGGGGGAAACAAGAGTGAGGCTGTAGAATTTTTGCACTCCGCCGATTCTTCTGAAGTTGAAGACGGAAAGATTGATGTATTCGGCCCGGATGTGGATGATGTAGAAGAAGGTTCGGTGCTCCCGCTGGGAATTGAGGCACTTGTTTACGGAAGGAAAATGCAGGAAGATTTTGAGCCTGTCATGGAAAGACAGATACATTATTTTTTAAATTATGCCACAGGAATATTCCACATGGGGCAGAGAGACATTTCATGGGTCAGGTTCAGTAAGGAAGCCGTAAAGAGCGGTTTTAAAATCAAACACCTGGGGACCATTCTGCATGCAAAGATGCATTCGGATTTTGGCAATATAATGGATAAGATTCAGATAAAGATTTATACAAATCCAGAAGATGTTACATCGTTAAAAAAACGGGCAAAAGAAGTTTTTAGAGTAAGAGACGAAAGACTCAGCAGCCTGACTGATGAGTCTGTGGATACTTTTTATTCCTGTACGTTGTGCCAGTCATTTGCCCCCAATCACGTATGTGCCGTGTCACCGGAAAGACCGGGTCTGTGCGGAGCATACAACTGGCTGGACTGCAAGGCATCTTATGAAATAAATCCTACCGGGCCCAATCAGCCCATAAAGAAAGGTGAGGTTATAGATGAGAGGCTGGGCATATGGAAGGGAGTAAATGAATTTGTCTACAAGGCTTCAAATCAAACACTCGAGTCTTTCTCGGCCTACTCAATGATAGTGGACCCCATGACCTCCTGCGGCTGTTTTGAGGTGATTGCAACAATACTCCCATCAACAAATGGCATAATGGCGGTAAACAGGGAACATGCAGGCATGACACCGAGCGGGATGAAATTTTCCACAATGGCCGGAATGGTTGGCGGAGGAATCCAGACGCCCGGTTTTATAGGCATAAGCAAATTCTTTATCTGCTCTAAAAAATTCATAAGGGCAGACGGGGGATTAAAAAGACTTGTGTGGATGCCGAAAACGCTTAAGGATGAAATAAGAGATTTGCTTGAAGAGAGAACCAGAGAGATGGGTATGGATGATTTTCTGGAAAAGATTGCAACAGAGGAAGATGCAGAGACGGAGGAGCAGGTGATGGAATGGATACAGAAAGTAAACCATCCGGTTCTCGAGATGGAACCAATGATGTAAGATTTTATATAAAAATAAATGATTTAAGGAGAGTATAGCATGGCATTAAGCGGCCTGGAAATATTTAAAAAACTTCCGAAGACTAATTGTAAAGATTGCGGTTTCCCAACCTGTCTTGCCTTTGCAATGCAGCTTGCGGCGGGAAAGGTTGAGCTGGAAAAGTGCCCGCATATTTCCGAAGAAGCAAAAGAAGCGCTGGCGGAAGCTTCCCAGCCGCCCATATTAAAAGTGGAAGTGGGAAGCGGGGAAGATTCTTTTGTGGTCGGTGAGGAAACGGTCCTTTTCAGGCACGACAGGACATTTGTGAACCAGAACGCATTTGCAGTGTCAGTTGACGATAATATGGATGAGGATAAAATCAGCGGAATAGTTAAAAAAATAAATGATATCGCATACGACAGGGTGGGCCAGGTTTTAAAAGTTGATGCAATCTGCATTAGAAATAAATCCAAAAACAAAGAAAAATTCATGGAAGTTATAAAAAAAGTTGATTCCCTTACGAAAAAACCTTTAATACTTATTTCGGAAGACCCGCAGACATTAAAAAGTGCAGCCGAAACTTACCGTGAAAAAAAACCGCTTATTCATGCTGCTGACTCCGGTAATTCAGATACCTTTATTGATATCGGGAAAGAAACCGGCTGCCCGATAGCGGTCAGGGGTAAAACATTTGATGAGGTGGCTGCGGTTACGGAAAAGATGCGTGACGCCGGGATTAAAAATCTGGTAATAGATATGGGAGCAAGAGATTTTAAAGATGACTTTTATAATCAGATTGTACTAAGAATGGCTGCAATCAAGCAGAAGAACAGGCTTTTCGGCTATCCCACAATAGCGTTTCCCGATGAGATGACGGATGACCCGCTAAAGGAAGCTTTGATAGCCTCTGTTTTTGTGGCCAAATATGCTTCGATTATTGTACTTTCAAATGCCGAATACCAGAATATTTTCCCTCTTCTTGTATACAGGCAGAATATATATACCGACCCCAGAAGGCCGATGCAGGTAGAGCAAAAGATATATGAGATTGGAAGTCCTAAAGAGGATTCTCCGGTTTTAATTACAACCAATTTTTCTTTAACATATTTTATAATTTCGGGTGAGATTGAAAACAGCAAAGTGCCTTCATGGCTTCTGGTTATGGATGTTGAGGGTCAGTCTGTACTGACAGCATGGGCCGCAGGCAAGTTTGTCCCCGAGCTGATTGCCGTGTTTATAAAAAAGAGCGGCATTAACGATAAAATTAAGAAAAAAGAGCTGGTAATACCCGGCTATGTTGCACAGCTTCAGGGTGAGCTGGAAGATGAGCTTGGAGATGGGTGGAAAGTTGTAGTCGGTCCGAGAGAGGCCAGCGAAGTTCCAAAATTTTTAAAAGAGCACTCCGGTTAAAAAATAAGCCGGCGTATATAATTTTTCCTTTTATAAAAAACTTAAAAATTTAATTTCAATTCGAGAGGAGTCCTATGAAAAGTGATATTGAAATTGCCCAGTCATCGGAAATGAAACACATAAAAGAAATTGCTGCAATTATGGGCCTTGACGAAGAGTACCTGGAACTTTACGGGGATTATAAGGCAAAGGTAAAACTGGAAGTTCTGGAAAATTTTAAAGACAGGCCTGATGGAAAATATATTGATGTTACCGCTATCACTCCTACTCCGCTCGGCGAGGGAAAGACCGTTACTACCATTGGCCTCAGCATGGCTCTAAATAAAATCGGCAAAAAAACCATAACCTGTATACGACAGCCTTCACTTGGCCCTGTATTTGGAATTAAAGGCGGTGCTGCCGGCGGAGGTTATTCACAGGTTCTTCCGATGGAAGATTTTAACCTTCATCTCACCGGGGACACCCATGCCGTGGGCATAGCGCACAACCTGCTGGCTGCATTCCTTGATACTCATATTATGAAAGGGAATGCGCTTGATATAGACCCTTTCAGCATAACTCTGAACAGAGTTGTTGATGTAAGCGACAGGGCACTGAGAAACATTGTAATAGGTCTCGGGGGCCCTTTAAACGGTGTTCCGAGAGAGACCGGATATGATATAACTGTTGCATCCGAAGTAATGGCTGTTCTTGCACTGACCACCGGTCTTAAGGACCTGCGGGAAAAGCTGTCAAGAATAGTAGTGGGCTCCACGCGCAGCGGTAAGCCGGTAACCGCAGAAGACCTGAAATGTGCGGGTTCAATGACCGTCCTGCTAAAAGATGCGGTAAAACCCAATTTACTGCAGACCATCGAGCACACACCCTGCTTTGTGCATGCAGGTCCCTTTGCAAATATTGCACACGGCAACAGCTCTGTCCTGGCGGACCAGATAGCAATAAAACTCGGTGATTATGTTGTAACAGAAAGCGGCTTTGGCGCTGACTGCGGTGCGGAAAAATTTATGAACATCAAATGCAGGTATTCTGGCCTAAAACCTGATGCAGTAGTTATTGTAGCAACGGTAAGGGCATTAAAAATGCACGGCGGCGTGTTTGAGTTTATTCCGGGAAAGGGCGTGGATAAAGAGCTCATGAACAAACCTGATGTGGACGGAGTAATAAAAGGATGCGCCAACCTTGAAAAGATGATTGAAAATATGAGGCTTTTTGGAGTTCCGGTGGTAGTTGCAATAAATCACTTTGAAGCAGATTCCCCGGAAGAAATAGAGGCAGTAAGAGAAAGATCTATTGCAGCAGGTGCCGATGATGCAGTTGAGAGCAAAGTATGGCTCAACGGCGGAGATGGAGGAATAGAGCTTGCTGAAGCAGTTGCTAAAGCAGCAGAAAAGAAATCTGAATTTAAATTCCTTTATCCGCTGGACTGGCCCATAAAAAAGAAAATAGAGGAAATCGCCACCAAAATTTACGGCGCGGACGGAGTAAATTACCTGCCCGAAGCGGAAAGTAAAATAGACCTGTATACCAGGCAGGGATTTGATAAGCTGCCCATCTGCATGGCAAAAACCCACCTTTCTCTGAGCCATGACCCGGATCTGAAGGGAAGGCCAACCGGCTTTACGGTTCCAATAAGAGATGTAAGGGCTTCTGTTGGAGCAGGTTTTCTGTACCCGCTGCTCGGAACGATGAGAACAATGCCCGGTCTTCCGGAAGTCCCTGCGGGAACAAAGGTGGACCTGGATAAGAATGGAAATATTGTGGGGCTCTTTTAGCTGCACAGCTTAAGAGATAGTATTTATCTTTAAGAAGATATTTTTTATATAGCACAGCCGCAAATATGGCGCTAATTATAAATTTTAACTTACAGGGGTGATTAAAATAGCAAAATTAATAGACGGAAGCAAGATATCAAAGGATATAAAAAGAGAGATAACAGAAGAGGTAGAAGAGCTTAAAAAAACGAAAGGATTCGTTCCCGGCCTGGGAGTAATACTGGTAGGGGATAATCCCGCATCAAAGGTGTATGTGAGCAGCAAACAAAAAGGCTGTGACGAGGTCGGGTTTCATTCTGAGACCATAAAAATGGAAGAAAGCATATCAACCGGGGATATACTGAAGGAGCTTGATAAGCTGAATGAAAGGGATGATATCCACGGTATTCTGGTCCAGCTCCCGCTGCCTCCACAGGTAGATAAAGCGAAGATTCTTGAAGCAATAAAACCGGAAAAAGACGTAGACGGGTTCCACCCGGTAAATATGGGAAGGCTGGTGGCGCAGCAGGAATGCCTGGTCCCCGCAACTCCATCAGGTATTATAGAGATGCTAAAAAGGGAGAATATAACCATAAAAGGTAAGAATGCAGCCATGGTGGGACACAGTGAAATAGTGGGCAAGCCCACGGCGCTGCTCCTGCTGAATGAGTGGGCAACGGTTACAGTGTGCCACATAGAGACAGGAGACCTGAAGTCCAGCATATCAGATGCGGATATCCTCGTGGTAGCTGCCGGAGTGCCATATCTTATCAAAGCTGATATGGTAAAAGAGGGAGCTGTGGTAATAGATGTGGGTATTAACAGGATAACAAAGGATAAAGCCAGCCAGGAGCTTCTGGAGTGGAGGAAAGAAGATTTTGAAAAGAAAGGAGCCACGCTGATAGGTGATGTGGATTTCCTCAGGGTAGAACCAAAGGCAGGCTATATTTCACCGGTACCCGGCGGGGTTGGTCCTATGACAATTGCCATGCTTCTTAAAAATACCCTGGAAGCTGCAAAAAATGCGGCTGGAATTAAATAGCGATAAATCTTTTATATTTTTTAAACTTTCCTGCCTTTGGAATTTTACAGGGCTCCGTTCCGTGGCATCTATGTCCGGCTACCTTAAAAAGATAAAGTAGCCGCTTATCTCAAGAACAAAGATAATCTGAGCCAGCAGCAGGAAAACAAAAAGAATACACATCAGTATCCTTGGCAGAAAGCGGCTGTAGATTCTGGATGGATCAGTATTTGAAATTGAATTTACTCTGTTTTTCAGTTTGATATGATTGAATAGGTTAACCGGAGACAGGGTAAAAGCATGGGTGGCCCCCGGAACTTCTTTTGGACAGGAGATGGATTTTATTTTTAAAATAATATTAAGCATGCCCTTTAAAATCTCTTTCTTGGACTTACCCGAGTACCTGACAACAAGCCTGTCACTGTCCCTTTCCTGTTCGGTCCTTATCAGATAATAGGCAACATGGGCGAGCGGATTAAAAAATAGTAAATCCTTTAAGAGCATGGCAATCAAGCCGGTAAAATTATCCCCTCTCTTTATATGTGAGAGTTCATGCTGGATAAGGACTTCTTTTTCATTCCTGTTCAGCTTTTCCATCAAATTCGGCGACAGAACGATTGTATGGTTTTTAATGCCGGTAACAAAGGGTGAGAAATATTCCTTATGTGTCAGGCTGATGGATGGTGTATCCATCTTTATTTTACCTGCAAACTTATCAACAATATCGTATATTTCAGGCACTTCTTTTCTGCCCACTCTGTCTCCAAATGAAAGTTTCCTGTAGAAAGCCATAAGAGTGATCCATCTGAATAAAAGTATAAAAATTATGCTGGTAAGCACTATCAATAAGATAAAGTGGTTTATTCCCGAGGCCACCTCCGGGCCCCTTTCTAGCACTTTAAAACTGCTGATTATATTATTGGGGTCAGGAAATCTCAGTCCCATCATACCGCTCTTCAATACAGGGAATTGGCCGACAGCATCAATTCTTTCGGTAATAACTATAAAGGGCTTGATAAGAGGAATGAAGAAAAATAAAATCCTTAGATTTGAATCCTTTATCCTGAATATAAACAAAAAAAATAAGACAAAAACAAGGCTTACCGTACTTGTATAAATAACAGGCAGAATATAGTTTATTAATACTTCTAAAAAAATCTTATACATATATATTATAAATGCAGTTTATATATAATCTGTATTTACCGTAATGCGCAAATAAAAAATTTTTAGTGTATTATCCCGGATGTCCGGGAACAAAAAATAGAGTCCCGGCCTTTCCTTTGAAAAGATTACTTATTGGCTTATACAAGTAACCGGCCGGGCCCAACAGGATTTAATAAAATGAACCGGCAGTATATTAGTATTTATCTATTTCTTTTAGCAGTTTCTCTATTCCTTCTCTGGAAATATTTTTACTGTCAGAGAGAAACTTTGAAACCATTCCGCTGGTGCTGTCCTCAAGCAATTTTTCAGAAACTGATTTTATTATCATTTTTGAGAGCTCTTTCTTATTTACCGCAGCTGAATACAGATAAGTTTTAGCAGTTTTATCCTGCTTGAGAAGGCCCTTTTCTGCCAGAGTGGTCATTGTCGACATTACTGTCGTGTAGGGAATAAATCCATGTTCCTTGCTCTCAATTTCTTTTCTTAGCATATCTTCATGCACTTCTCTTACTGTTACTCTACCTTTGTTCCAGATAATTTTCATTATGTCTGCTTCCAGATTGCTTATGCTGTTGAGGCCGTTTATTCCAATCTCTTCTGACTTTTTCTTAAACTCTGTTTTTTTTGCCATGTCTTTTCGCTCCTTTTTTTTAATACTTTTATCAATAAAATAATTGATATTTCTACTTAAAGTCTGAAATACTTTATACTATTTCAAAGTAAAAATCAAATTAACTTATAAAATTATATTGCATGGCAATATATGGATAATTTCTTAGCATATTCTAAAAATAAGTAGTAAGAAATATATTATAATTTAATAATATTTTAAATGTATATATAATATATTAACATAAAATGAGTAGGAAATAAATCTGTTTTTCTATAAAAAATTTTTTAGTACCTGTACTATTCAGTTTTAAAAGCCCGGTTTAAGGTTAACAATCTAAAATAATCTAAAATAAACTATTGACATTATTATAGTGATATAAGTATAATATATTTGTAATTACAGGATAACAGGATTAAGGGGTTATTTTGGAAGAACAAATCAGGCTAAGCAAAGATAAATTCATAGACCACTCAAGTCCGCTACCATATTATTTCCAGTTAAAAGAATTGTTGATTAGTGATATAAAAAATGGGAAGTTAAAAGAAGGAGAGCAGATTCCCTCTGAGTTTAGATTATGCGAACATTTTAAAGTCAGCCGTACTGTGGTGCGCCAGGCTATAAGCAGTCTTGTCCAGAGTGGATATTTAAACAGGAAAAAGGGAAGAGGGACATTTGTAACTAAACCAAAGATAACGGAAAACCTCTTCCAGAATCTTACTGGAACTTATGAAGATATGGTATCAAGAGGGATGAAGCTTAACACAAAAGTACTGGAAAAAAATAAGATAGAAGCAGGAATTAACATGATGGGGAGACTTGAGCTGGAACAGGGTGAAAACGTAATAAAAATAAAAAGATTGCGTTATATTAATAATGAACCGTTTGCTCTTGTAACAACTTATGTTCCTTATAAAATTTGCCCGCAGCTGTTTGATGAAGATTTAACTGATAGATCGCTTTATGGTTTACTTGAGAATAAGTATTCTTTAAGAATTGCTAACGGGCGGCGTTCTCTTGAAGCAGTATCAGCGAAGAAAAAAGAAGCTGATTTACTCGGGGTTAAAATCGGAGCACCTCTGATGCTCCTTAACAGTATAAGTTACCTGGAAGATGGCCGTCCGATAGAGTATTTTAGCGCTCTTCACCGGGGGGACCGTAGCAGATTTGTTGTATCTCTTATCCGTGTCAGGAACCGTTCCACAAAGCTAATAGACGACAGGTTTATCTCGAACCTCCGGGAGACGGGTATAGAAAAATTCTAATTACACAGGTAATGTTATTTTTGTTAATTGACTGTTTGTTTTTAAAAAAATTTATATAAATAAAAAGGCTTTTAATGCCGGTATTTTAGCGATGTGAATATAAAAGGATTATAAACTACTTATATTAAATTCAGGAAGGGGGTGTCAATTAATTAATATTTTTGAAGATAATAATTTGAGGAGGTGATAGAAAATAAAAAATATAAAAAGAGAGATTTATCAGCTTTTGCACAACGACCAAATTGATTAAAAGCAAACAAATCTCGTTCGTTATTGTATTAGAATTTGTATAAAAAGTAAACAGGAGATGCGCAAAGATACCGTCAAGTCTTTTGTGTAAATTCTTTTACTGGCTTATCCTTCCATACTTTATTTAAATGGGACATGACCCCATAGATAATTCTTGAGCAAC
>CAZTUA010000015.1:0-14873 GCA_964616545.1 uncultured Actinomycetota bacterium
TTTTAAATAAAAATTATCGTAAATTACATACATATGATAAGTTATTCTGTGTGTAAAAAAAATATACCAGACTAAATTATATTATATTAAAAATGAGTAAAAAAATTTTCACTCATACTCATTAAGATATTCCAGTATTGCCTCTACAATATTTTTGCTTATCCTTTTCTGGTGGCCCGATTTTTTTAATTTTTCTCTTTCACCGGAGTTTGAAATAAAAGCAGGCGCTATTAGCGCCGAAGTTAAATTCGTTGCCTTTAAAATTGCATGATTGGTTCCGTGCACCCTGCAATCCAGAACTTTTAGATTTTTTACAATTTTATCCTGAATGAGGCTGGTTACTTTGAATCCTTCAATTGAATATGACTTGAGACCTTTAAAATAAAAACTGCTGCAGCCGTTTGCGTTTTCATCCACCGAGTAATTTAAATCTACGCTTATGAGTAAATCTGCATCACTCTTATTTATATATTCAACTCTATCATATAAAAAAACATTCTGTTTTTCATCTCCGCTTATTGAAAGCAGAGTTTCAATACCGTTCCGGGATAGTATCTCCCTGCAAAAGTTTACTATGCTTCCGCATATATATATTTTTTCGTTTAGATATTCCCCGCTGCTCCTCATATCTTCTATATTCTCGCTATAATCAAAGATAATTTTATTCTCTTGCAGCTCTTTCTTTTTGTCCGGGTTTTTAATTAAGGGAAAATTAGAATTCTCTCTTGCAGTTATAATCCTCTTCAGACTTTTTAGTTTACGGATCGTTTCTTCTCCCACTATGCCGTCATCAGCAATATTCATATTCTTCTGGAATTCCACCAGTGCGCTGTGAGTTTTTTCACAGAATATTCCATTTTCATCATGCGAGTAAAAACCCAGTGTTTTTAACCATAACTGAAGAGTCCTGACATCGTCACCCCTGAAGGGCGGATATTTCAGGTACAGCATTCTTTCCCCTATCTTACAGCCTGCATCAACCAGTTCCTGCCACGTTTCCGTATCCATAACCCCGGTCACTATAAGGCCTCTATCCTGCTGGAACTTTCTAACCGCATTTTCGGTTTCAATTCCAAAAAACCCGTCTATTTCAGCGGTCCCCAGCTCATAGCCAAGTAACTTCAATCTTCTCTGCATATCAGTTACTTTTTCTCCCGATGAATTTCTTTTTATTACTTCCATTATGCTAATTTAAAACCAATTATATAATGTTTTAATTCTGCGGATGCGCCAGACTGTATAAAAACCTGTCGGCATATATCGAAGCTACGGCCCCATCCGCTACCGCAGTTACAACCTGCCTGAGCGGCGTGTCTCTGACATCGCCTACAGCGAATATGCCGGGCAGGGATGTTTCCATCCGGGAATTTGTTATGATAAAACCTCTTTCATCAAGTTTTACCAGTCTTTCTACCATGCCTGAATTGGGTTTCCAACCTACATATTCAAAAACCGCATCAACTTTCAAGCTGTATGTTTTATTTTCTTTTTTATTTCTTATCAGAATTTCTTCAAGTTTTTCACCGCCTGTAAATTTCTCAATTACAGAACTCCATAAAAACTCTATTTTTTTGTTTCCAAATGCTCTATCCCTGAGGATTTGAGCTGCACGCAGCTCATCTCTTCTGTGTATTATATATACTTTCTTTGCAAATTTGGTAAGGAAAATTGCCTCATCAAGCGCGGTATCTCCCCCTCCTACAACGGCAACCTCTCTGTCTTTGTATAAAGCCGCATCGCATGTTGCACAAAATGATATGCCCCTGCCGATTAATTCTTTTTCTCCTTCAACATTCAACCTTTCGGGGGAGGCTCCCGTGGCTATTATTATCGCATTTGACCATATAACTCCAGCTTCACCCGAGCATTTGAATCTGTAGGAGCTGCTCTCTTCAGAAGTTCCGCTATTGCTGTATTCAATAGTATTTACAGGAAAAGAGTCTCTTACTTTTATTTCAAAGTGGCCACAGTGTTCAATAATTTTTGATGCAAGCTCATAGCCTGATATATTTTCACCCATACCGGGGTAGTTCTCAACAGCATCGGTTTTTATAATCTGTCCGCCCGGCATTAATTTCTCAACAATTTCAAAATCCAGACCTGCTCTTTTCGCATACAGTGCTGCGCTCAGCCCTCCCGGCCCTGCGCCCACAATAACAAGGTCAATTTTTTTCCCGCGTCCGGCATTTGCATCCTGCATGTCAGCTTAACTCCTTCCAAAACTTTTTAATAAGAATAAAGAAATATAAAATCATATATTCCGTATTTACTATTATAGATATTTAGAATTTAAAATAAATGAATAATTAGAAGAATTATGCTGGATTAAAAATAAACAGACAGATATTGATATACAAAAATCCCACCTGCCCTGCCTGTGAAACACTTAAATGTATGCCGGGTTGTATACTGTTAAAAATTTATAAAGAAGCCTGCTTTAATTTATTAATATTTTCTTGCAGCTTCTTTTATTCTCTTTTCAAGTTCCTCTTCGGATTTTATACCTGAAATATCCAGGTCCATATCCATTAGCAGCCTTATTGCACTTCTCACAATCATGGTATTTGCTATCTTGTGTCCACCGGATTTCTTACATTCAATACCCAGATTTTCCAGATACGAAACCATTCCCGAAGGCATGGTTATCGGAACCCTGAAATAATCCTGTTTTTTTTCTACCATAGTTACACCTCTTGCTATAATTGTATTGCATTTTTATGTATATGAGTATATCTATTAAAAAACAAATTGTCAAATAGCTAATAGGTGCTAACAGGTGTTATATAAGTGTACACTTCCATTGTCGCTGCTATTGCGCACCACTTGCCTGATTTACTCATCCTGCTTCATTAATCCAGTTTATTATTAATTTTATAAAAAAAGAGGGATTACTATCATTAAAATTTTATTATAATATTATATGTAGTTTTTAAAAAGTATATAAAAGGATAGAAAATGATAAATGCAAGTAAGAAAGAAAACATAATAAAGATTTCGGTCATCGGCGGAAGCAAAATAGACAGCAAAATTTATAATCTTGCTTATGAAGTTGGCAGGGAAATAGCGAAAAAGGGCGCCGTCCTTATTTGCGGAGGTTTAACCGGAACAATGGAAGCCGCCTGTAAGGGTGCCCGGGAAGAAGACGGACTTACCATAGGCATACTCCCCACTGCAGATGAGAATGATGCAAACCGGTATGTTGATATAAAAATACCTTCAGGAATCGGCTATGCCAGGAATATGATTGTGGCACTCTCATCCCATGCGGTTATTGCAGTTGACGGAAGCTCAGGTACCCTTTCGGAAATTGCCTACGCATTGACCTTCGAAAAACCCGTAATCGGGTTAAAAACATGGGAAATCCGTCCATGCCACAGCGAAACTCTTCCTGATATAATCAGAGCCGAAACTGCAGAAGAAGCTGTAAATGTTGCCTTTAAAAAAGCAGGAGAATATATAAATAAAATTACCGGAACATCTATTGAAATGACTTAACAAAATTTATCTGCAGGTTTGATAGGGAAGATGTTAAATTTTCCCTCTCTTCTGCACTGACTTCATCTGTAATAACTTTTAACAGCACATCAAAAGCATCTATTGCCAGCTTTGCCTGCTGTTTATCTTTGTATTTATCATTTATCCCGGAAGGAAGCCCCATCTTTTTATAGGCAATGCTTGATAAAGACATCATCATCTGGGTAATAATATCTTTTGTGGTTAATTTATCTATTTCCTCCTGGAGCTCTTTTATTAATTCTTCTTCACTTTTATCTTTGCCTGTTTTTTCCGCCCCGGTCTCTTTTTTTACAAACTCATCCTTTGATTCAGTATCTTCTCCGTTTCCGCCGCCTGCTGCATCTTTTTTCTTCTTTTCATCCTTTTTCATATATAATCACCTTCCCTTCTTATCTTTTATTATTATTATTCCTCTTCGTATTTTATAAGTGAAAATATATCATAACCTTTAAGAATTTTTCCGGGGTTTAAAAAACTCAGCTCAATTAAAAAACATAATCCCACTACTTCACCGCCCATTTCTTCAACAAGGTCGGCCTTGGCTTTTGCAGTGCCCCCGGTTGCTACCAGATCATCTACAATTAAAATCTTATCACCTTCTTTTATGGCATCAACATGTATCTCTAAAATATTCTGCCCGTATTCAAGATCATATGTAATCTGATATGTCTTATACGGAAGTTTTCCTGCTTTTCTAACCGGTATAAAGCCTATGCCCAGCTTATATGCGACAGCTGCTCCATATATAAAGCCCCTGGCTTCCGCACCCAGAACTGCATCTATTTTTTTTCCTTTGCAGTATTCAACCATTTTATCAACAGAATACCTGAACGCTTCACCGTCTCTCAGCAGAGTTGTAATATCCCTGAATACTATTCCTTTTTTTGGAAAATCCTTAATGCTCCTTATTTTTTGTTTTAAATCCAATTTTTATCCTTTCTGAGTCTCTTATATATATTTAATTTTAATATAGAAATAAAAATTTTGTTACAGGAATCTAATAAACTCTCCACCGGCAACATTATAAGACCTGCCGGTCTTTATGTCAGGGCATTATCCTGACCAGGAACAGGCACCGGTCAGCTCCGCCAAGAATCGACTCCTTAAGATCAACTTCTATTTTCCTCCCGAGAGCGGCTTTAAAATTTGCCTTTAAATTTGCTGCCGAACATCTGCAGAATAAAGGGTCTGATATAAGCCCTTCACCTACTATATCGCACCCGCACCTTTTATACATCACCCTGATGCAGCTGCTGGAAACTATCTCATATCTGGCATCGGGAAACTTTACGGATAAATTTTTCAAAAACTCATCCATGTTTGAACTTTTTCTCTTTTCCCGCTTGAATATATCCCTGGTATATGAATCGGCACATGCCTCACCGCATAGACGGAGCAGAGTATCCCGGGATTTTTGTTCCATATTTTTAAGGCCCGATTCGAACCCCGAAAACCAGTACCGAAAAAATTTTTTTGATCTTTTATCCATTATTACCCCGGCTTATTGTGAATCTCTAACACCGGTTATAAGCGAATCTATAAGATAGTCGATATCCATTCCGCTAAAACCCAGCTGTGACAGAATTTCATCTGTATTATATTTCTGGCCGTAACTCCACAGTTCTTTCATAAAAGAACCTGCTTTCTTCTTTTTATACCAGTCATAACCGAATTTATCCTGAATATACCCCTTTAACTGTGCCTGGAAAATCCATGCTCTTATATAATTTGTACAGTAAAAACCATCATCCACATCTTTTAGGTAATTCTCCTCCGGATAATCCATCAGATTCACACTGGATAAGATTTCTCTGTAAACAGATTCTTTCCCTTTCAGTGGTTTTCCATCATGAAGGATGAGCTCATATTTCAGCTTACCGGCATATCTTCTGCAAAACCAGAGTTTTAAAAGATTTGAAAAATATACAAATTCACGAGCCGTATCCCTGTCCATTTTTAGAAAATCCATCAGCCACCCGGGATTCTGCATTAGCTGTTCCATGCAGAAAGCATAACCTTCAGTAACTGCATTATCCCCCAGGCACCTGTATTCAAAGTCCAGATTTTTACCGGTAGTGCCAAAATGCAGCGCATGGCCTCCTTCATGAAGCAGAGCCTCAAAGTCATCCTGCCCGCCGGAAGGCATAACCACAAGATATATTTCCCCTGGTACGTCCGGGGTGCAGCAAAATGCTCTGGGTGATTTATTTTCTCTCTCTTCTACATCAAAATAAATATTATTATACTTATATATATCTATTCCCATCTCAAATAGAGTATTCTTAAACACACCGACAAGACTGCTCTTTTTAAAAAACTTATCATATTTTTTTGCTCTTTTAAGGTATGCAAAATCACTTCTCCTCGAACTTTTAAGCGCTATGCCAAGTTCCCCGCGCAGCAGAGCGCCAAACCGGTCTTCATAAAGTTTCTGTGTTTGGGTAAGGAGTTTATCCATTGCATACTCAAGAATAGAAAAGTCTTCTTCCTTCAGGTATGAGAAAAGCTCGCTGTAGCCTGAAAACCCCATATCGGACGCCTGCCTGTGCATGGTTTCCCAGTATTTATATAAATTTTTATTTAAATATTCTGCCACTATCCTGTTTCTCTTATCATCTATATCATCCCTTCTGGCCTTATCAGGTTCATTTGTGAGCAGAATCTCTGAATACCTGAAAGGAATTTTTTTGCCATCAACAACTATTTTCGCTTTTGTCTCATCCCCGGCAATCTCATCAACAAGGGTTTTGGTCTGCGCTTCAATAAAACCTTCTGTACAGAATTTTAAAAGGCAGGAGGCTTTTTTCTTTTCATCGCCGGTACTTCTGTCTTTTAAATCTCTTAAATATTTGATATTCTCCCTGCTGAATAGATGAGCGAATTCTTCATTTATACCGCTGATATTTAGGTTGTTCTTCTGTCCGGAAAAGTGAAGATAGTATTCTTTATCTCTTTTGTAAAGAAATTTTTCAGAATCTTTTCTGTATTTTACAATATCCATTTTTTACAGACTGTTTTTATTTTGAAGGTAATTCATAATTTTTCTATTATTCTGCATTATGCCAGGTTCAAATATTTTCTTTTATGGTTTTTATAATACTTTCACTGTCAAATTCATATGCTTTAATTAATTCTGACGGAGAACCCGAAACACCAAATTCATCCTGCAAACCCAGCCTGACTACTTTTGTGGGTTGCTTTTCTGAGAGAACCTCGCATACGGCACTTCCCAGCCCGCCTATTACAGTATGATCCTCAACAGTTATTACAAGCCCTGTCTTCGCAGCGCTCCCGGCTATCATTTCACTGTCTATAGGCTTTATGGAAGCCATGTTTATAAGGTCCACTTCGATTCCTTCTTCTTCTAAGGCTTTTGCGGCTTCCATTGCAATAGAAGTTGTAAATCCTGCACCGATAATGGTGGCGCTATCACCTTCCATTATTTTTACTCCGCGGCCTATTTCAAATTCATAATTATCATTAAACAGTATGGGACCACTTCCCCTGCAGAGCCGTACATAGCAGGGGCCGTCATATTCAGCTACTTTATCTATTACTTTTGCAGTTTCGGTTCCGTCGGCAGGCGAGATTACAACCATATTAGGAAAAGCTCTCATAATCGCCACATCTTCTATTGCCTGATGAGTCGCCCCGTCTTCCCCTACAGTAATGCCTGTATGGGTTGCGCATATCTTTACATTCAAACGCGGATAGGCAATAGAAATGCTGACCTGGTCACATGCTCTTTTAGTGGCAAACACTCCGAAAGTTGATGCAAATGGAATTTTGCCCATTACTGCCAGGCCCGCTGCTGCACCCATCATGTTTGCCTCGGCTATCCCAAAATTAAAAAACCTGTCAGGAAACTTTTTAGCAAAAATGGCTGTTTTGGTTGATTTAGAAAGGTCACAATCCAGAACCACAATATCCTCATTTATTTCTCCCAGTTCGGCCAGCCTCCTGCCGTAAGCTTCCCTCGTTGCTACTTTTTCACTCTTATCAGATAATATTTTCTTAATGTTTTCCGGAATCATTTATTAACTCTCCTGTATTTTAAAATTATTATTTTATAGAAAATTTCTTAATTATTACTATTTGCCTCCTGGTTGCATATCTCACATATTGCTTTTTCCTTTTCTTCTTCCGAAGGCGCATTGCCGTGCCAGTCGCAGACATTTTCCATAAAAGATACGCCCCTGCCTTTTACCGTATTTGCAACAATGCAGACCGGTCCATCTTTAATACTCAGGGCGCTCTTTATAGAGTCCTCTATTTCATCAAAATTATGCCCGTCAATTTCGAATACCTTCCAGCCGAAAGCTTTCCACTTATCTGCCATCGGCTCGCTGCTCATGACGTCTTTTGTAAAACCGTCTATCTGGAGTCCATTCTTATCCAGTATTGCAATTAAATTACCGAGCCTGTAATGGGATGCAGACATAGCCGCTTCCCAGATCTGGCCCTCGTTACATTCTCCATCACCCAGTATGGCTATTATATTGCTCTTAAGGCCGTCCAGTCTCGCACCTATCGCCATGCCCACTGCACAGGAAAACCCCTGACCCAGTGAACCTGTTGTCATTTCAACTCCCGGTGTTTTATTCATATCTGGATGCCCCTGAAGTATAGACCCGTATTTACGCAGTGTCTTCAGGTGAGATTTATCAAAGTATCCTTTCTCTGCCAGCGTGGCATAAAGAACCGGGCAGGCATGGCCTTTTGATAGAACAACTCTGTCCCTGTCTTTTTTGGACGGATTGTCAGGGTCAATGTCCAAAATTCCGCTAAAATACAGATATGAAAATACATCCGTAATGGACAGTGAACCTCCCGGGTGCCCCGAGCCTGCCTCGCAGAGCATCTCTATAATATCCTGCCTGATAACTCTTGATTTCTCCTTTAGTTTTTTCTTTAAAGCTTCATCCATAAAAACCCCTCTTATAATAGTAAGTTTACTAATCTATATTAATTAAGCCTGTAAGCTTATTAATTCCAGCTAGAATAGTTCATCCTGTCCTCTGTCTTTGTCCCCTGGTTTCCCTTTCCTGTCTTTATCCCTGACATCATCCTGAATTTTTCCTGTATCACCATTCTCAACATCGCCGGCGGTACCTGTATTATATCCATCACCGGACAGCTCATCTTCTCCGGAGCTTTCATCTTTATCATTCAGCTCAAGCTTTTTTAACAGGACCGATCTTTCAAAATTTTTTACATAATCCGACCAGTCATTTCCGCTCCTGTTTTCTTCCAGTGCAATACTGTATCCACCTATATCAGCATCCAGGTGGTCCGCGTGATAGACTATAAAGGCTTCCAGGATTTTAGGCCTTTTGGGAGAACCAAATTCTTTATGGCCGTGGTGGCTCAGTATTATATGAAGGAGCCTGTTCTTTAAATCTTCCGGGAAATCTTTAATCTGTTTTATTTTTTCCAGAACCTGGCCGTATCCGATTGTTATATGTCCTATAAGCTTACCTTCATCTGTTACCTCAGTGGTTACAGTCGTCCTGTATTCCCTCATTTTCCCGATATCGTGCAGAATGGCCCCGCTGATTAGAAGATCATAATTCAACCCTTCATAAATCTCAAATGCCGCATTACAGATTTTTACAACCGAAAGCGTATGTTCAAGCAGTCCGCCCTTAAAAGCATGGTGATACTGGACTGCTGCAGTTGAATCCTTAAAAACTTTCACAAAGCTCTTATCGCAAAAAAATGAATCAAGAAGTTTTCTGGCATACGGATTTTTAACTTTTCCAATATATTCCTTGATTTCACCAAACATCAAATCAATATCTTTTTTAGAAACCTTGATGTAATCTGATTGCTCTATGCCACTTCTGTCTTCTATTTTCTTTAGCGAGGTTATCGTAAGCTGCCTGCCGCCCTTATATCCTCCCACATCACCTTCCACCAGGACAAAATCGCCCCTCTCAAAATTATCAGTACTGCGGTAAATCTCTGTCCAGATTACTCCTTCGATGCTTCCATCTCTATCCTGAAGTACAACCGTGCAGTAATCCTCGCCGTTTTTCTTTTTTCTGATCTGTTTGGCTGCAACCATAAACACAGAATCAACCTTTACGCCAATCCTCAGGTCTGATATAAATTGTTTCTTGCTGATTCCCATTATTTTTTAACATCCCACTTTCTAAAATAGTCCAGAATCTTATAATTGGTCATGTCATAGTGAATGGGGGTTATAGATATATAATTATTCTTAACCGCGCCGTAATCGGAATCCACATCTGTATTTTCTCCGTCAAAATCTCCATCCATCCAGTAATAATCCCTTCCCCTCGGGTCCATTCTCTTGATAAATTTATCCATTACTTTCGCATTGCTCTGTCTTGTTATCTTTACTCCCTTTATCTCTTTCCCGGAGGCGTCCGGTATGTTTACATTCAGCAGAGTACCAACCGGAATCTCACCGTTTTCTATGACCTGGCCCGCAAATCTCTTTATAAAACCAGCAGCATAGCCGTAATCGGGGTCAATCATATTATCAACCGAAACAGCCACAGAAGGCACCCCAAGAACGGTACCCTCGGTAGCAGCCGAGACGGTCCCCGAGTAAATTATATTTTCACCCAGATTTGCCCCTCTATTTATACCTGAAATAAGCAGGTCAGGAGCCCTTTCAAGAATGGCTCTTATGGCTATTTTTACGCAATCTGCGGGAGTTCCGTCCACTGCATATCCGAAGAAATTTCCTTCTCTGTATTCTTTTCTTACAGAAATCGGGCGGAATACTGTGATGGCATGACCGACTGCGCTTCTTTCTTTATCCGGTGCTACTATCCTTATATCAAATCCCTTATCTTCTTTCAGCGCCTGGTATAGAGTGTAAATACCTTCCGAGTCTATCCCGTCATCATTTGTAAGTAAGATAATCTTTTTTTTCATATTTTTTTAAGTTCCCCATTCTGAAATCATAAAAGCCCGCCTTAAATCTTATACTATTCTATTATTAAATAATTCATAATTCCAGAATAATAACGGGAAGTGGTGCATAAGGCAATAAATTATCCACAGAAGCATATTATCTTATGCGCATCTATAAAGAATTTTTTAATAAAATTCCCAGAACCTTATACTTTAAATTTATAAGCTTTAACCTGAGTCTTCTAAAGGGGTTATTGTATCTAAAAAGAATATCCTTTGCTGCAAATTTTATCACTACTTCCCTGCCGTATTTTAAGCTCAGGTATCTTTTGTGCTCATTTATCCATATATAGAGGTCAGTTTTGGTTCTATTGGGAAACTTTTCAAGCAGGCCGTAATGTTTGATAGCCTCAATTGCGGGAAGGTAAATGCTGTCATACCAGATAAGCGACGCTTCTTCAAAAGTTACCATTTTTTCGTCCGCCTTCTTATTTTCATTGAGCTGGATCATCAGCTTATTTATCTGGCCAAGAAGAAAATCATACTGCCCGGGCGCAGTAACCCTGATTGAAATATCCGGTCTTTTCTTTTTGAGTCCCGTTACATTCAAGAATTTTTCCCTCTCGGCCAGAACAAATATTTTGTTAGGATTCATGTCCGGAGTAAGGGGGGTATCCGTTATAAACTCCGTTACCTCTGCATCAATATATTTAACACCCGTTTTTTTTGAAACACTGACTCTGTGATTTCCATCAAATACAAAGTATATTTCTCCGACCTTATAGAGTTTTACCAGCGGCAGAATCACATCACTTGCCATTAAGTTATGAATTCTTGCCCATCTGCTCTGGAGATGAACTTTTTTGGGAAGAAAATACCTGTCAAAATCCCTGTACCTGTCAAGGCTTCCAACAATACTGTCAACTCTTACTGTCTGGACCCCGAGATATCTCTGCCTGTAAAGGCTGAATCCTTCTTTCACCTTTTCAAATGAGAGCAGTTCATTGTTTCTGCCTACAAGCAGGTATTTAAGATTATTCAGTAAAGATTTAAACCTGGCGCTTTCAAACTCCTGATTTGAGATATCATAGGGTGTATTAGTATCTGCCATTTATTTTTATACTTTCCGTATAGTTTGATGAAAGTAACCGGATCCTTCCCGTTTAAATTTCTATAATCCTGTATCCGTAAGCATTTATGACTTCAGTGCTTCCCACCGCTGTCTTCCATTTCTTTTCCGTACCATAGGTATGAATGTGGCCGTGTATTAAATACTGCGGTCTGAACCTTTTTATGAATTTATTAAAACACTCAAAACCCCTGTGGCATAAATCCTTTCCGTCATGGACCTTAAAAGGCGGCGCATGAGTTATGAGAATATCAACGTACCTTTTTTTAAATATCCTGTTTTTGTAAAGCTCCGGCTTTAACCTGTTAATCTTCCAGCACATCTGGAATTCTGTATACTGGTAATTTCCGCCGCTGTATCTCATTGAGCCTTCAAGACCCATCAGTATTACATTATTGTATTCAATTATCTTCTGGTCAAGGTTGGTACACCCCTCCGGAAGGCCTGATTTAATACCACTCTCGGTACATATTCTATCTGCATCGTGATTGCCTCTCACGTAAAACAGGGGTTTATTAAGCGTTGTCACTATAAACTCAAGATAATAGGCCGGGAGGTCGCCGCAGGATATAATAAAATCTATATCCTTCATCCTGTCAGCAATCGAATTGCTGTATATGTGCTCTATTACCTTATCACTTATTAATAATATCTTCATATTAACAATTGAAATGATAAATGCTCTGAAAAAGCTTTGCAACCTTAAAAAAACCTGCAGCTCTATACCGGTAAACCCTTCCCCGCTGCAGCTGTATCTACAGCATCTTTTTTACTGCTTCTGAGATAACGGCTTCCCGTGGAATGGAGGCTTTTTCCAGCGCCTGATTGTACGGAACAGGAGTATTCAGGCCTGCCACTATTTTTACCGGCGCTTTGAGGTACTTAAAAGCTTTTTCGGTCACCCTGGCACTGATATCAGAAGCAACCGACCCCCTGCTGCATGCCTCACTGACCACGACAAGCTTTCCTGTTTTTTTAACCGAATTTATTAATGTATCAATATCAAGCGGTACAAGGGTTCTCGGGTCAATAACCTCACATTCAATGCCTTCTCCCGACAATTTTTCTGCTGCTTCAAGCGATTTTAAAACCATGCCTGAATATGCAAAAATAGTAATATCACTGCCTTCCTTTTTAACTGCGGCTTTTCCGAAGGGTACCAGATACTCTTCTTCTGGAACCGGACCCTTAACAGGGTAAATCATTTTATGCTCTATAAATATTACCGGGTCCTTATCCCTTATGGCAGTCTTTAAAAGTCCTTTTACATCATAAGGCGTGGAAGGCATTACGATTTTTAATCCTGGAATATGATAAAACCACGCTTCAAGACTCTGGGAATGCTGGGCAGCAACTCCATTCCCCACTCCCCCCTGCGTTCTTATTACAATAGGGACATTAACTCTGCCATCACTCATAAAATGGATTTTTGCTGCCTGGTTTACTATCTGGTCCATGGCAAGGGCAGCAAAATCAATAAACATGATTTCAGCTACCGGCCGGTAGCCTGTAAGCGCCGCACCTATTGCCGCGCCCACTATGGCGCTTTCCGAGATAGGAGTATTTACTACTCTTTCCGGCCCGTATTTATCAAGAAGCCCCCTGTATGCCTTAAACGCTCCGTGATAAACACCGATATCCTCGCCGATTAAAAACACTCTGCTGTCTCTATCCATCTCTTCAGTTATTGCTTCTTTTATGGCTTCCCTGTACTCAATTTGTCTCATAAATCTACCTTCCAAATAATTTCTGCTAAATCCCTGTCATGGTTTAATTCATCTCGCTCTCTTTTAAAAATCTTTTTAGCTCTGGTTCGGGGCTTCCGGCTGCAAAAGCCGCTGCTTTCTCTATCTTCTTGCCCACTCTATCTTCAATCTTTCTTATTTCCACGGCTGTTATTATTTTTTCTTCAAGAAGCCTTTTTTTAAAATTTTTTACCGGGTCCTTTTCTGCTGTATAATACTCTACTTCTTCCGGGCTTCTGTATTCTGCCGGGTCATTTGGATGATGCCCGTAAAACCGGTAAGTTTTCGCTTCTATAAGTGAGGGGCCTCCTCCGTCTCTGGCATGTTTTACTGCCCGGCTTACGGTGCTATAAACTGCAAGCGGGTCACTGCCGTCAATTATATGGCCGGGAATCCCGTAGGCACAGCTTCTTTTGCCCACATCAACACATGCCACAGAATCCTCAGAGCACATTGAAATGGCATACATATTATTTTCACAGATATATATAACAGGCAGTTTTAGTATGGCAGACATATTAAGGGTTTCATGAAATACACCGTTATTGGAAGCTCCGTCTCCAAAAAAACATACCGCCACACTTCCATTTTTGTCCATCTTACAGGAAAGTCCTGCCCCCACCGATAATGGTATGCCTCCGCCAACTATTCCATTTTCCCCGAGTATCCCAAGCTCTATATCAACAATATGCATGGAGCCGCCCCTGCCGCCGCAATAACCGGTAGATTTTCCAAAAAGCTCGGCCATCATTTTATCTATGTCGGCGCCCCTGGCAATGCAGTGGCCGTGACCCCTGTGATTGGAAATAATATAATCCCTTTTCCCTATTGCATAGCAGGCCCCCACCGGAACAGCCTCCTGTCCGATGCACGGGTGCAGATATCCACGGATTTTACCTGATTTATATAGCAGGACAGACTTTTCTTCAAATTTTCTTATCTCTATGAGCTTCTCAAGCATTCCTATCATTTTTTTACCGGACAGTACCGCCATAATTCTCCTTTAAAGTTACAATAGAATATTTTAAATAAATTGTTCCTGTTAATTAATCAGGCCTATTACAGCCATTATTATTCTTTCTTAATTTAACAGACCTTAAAAACCAGTAATAAACATTATCAGGTAATCATAATATAAATATGGAAAAAATAAAATTTAAGTTGCACATATATTTGCGTCTCAAATCTTGTAACTGGAAAGACTCTAGCTTCCAGGCTTTATAGTATATTTAAAATATAAACCGGTTTTTTTTAAACTTATACAACTATTTATATAATTTTAAAAGAGCAAGGTACATAATCTATACCATTATCATAGAATTTCTTGTTATTTGTTTTTTTCAATCGAAAAGTACCCCACATAATTTAAAAAAATAATAATTTCCTCCTTTCATTTTGAAACTACTCTGATTTTAATCCCTCTTTTTAAACCACTCTTTTGTCTCTTTCATTCTATAAGAGGGTCCATTCATATTGACCATATATGATTTATGAGTGAGCCTATCTATCATTGCAGCAGTAATTACAGGGTCTAAAAATATTTCATCCCATCTATCAAATGAAAGATTTGTTGTAATTATTATTGATTTTCTTCC
>CAZTUA010000016.1:0-15276 GCA_964616545.1 uncultured Actinomycetota bacterium
TCATGCAGGGTCCGACTACATAAGACGCCCCTGACAGTATTGCCAGACGGGCAGTCTCTCCATCCAGTACGGTGCCTGCTCCAATAGCAAAACCCTCAAGGTCTGCAGCCAGTCTCTCTATTACTTTAAGCGCACCCGGCACTGCCATTGTAACTTCTATACTTTTAATACCTCCGTCTTTGCATGCATTTGCAATTTTTAGAGCCTGCTCTTCTGAATCTGCTCTTACTGCAGGAATGACTTTCCCCTCCGCTATCAGATCGTAACAATCTTTTTTTAACATTTTTGTAACCTCCTCAATTAATTTTTATTTAAAAATTTATTCTGGCAAAAAATTCCATTTTTATATTTTTAAGTTTTATTTCAATGGTTTTCAGGCATATTTTTTTAATCGTAAAAAGCATTAGTGATGGAATTTCAAACACATCTTTATTTTTTAATTTTATTATTATCTTTATACTTAATATTGATATATTGTAATTACGTTATTAAATTTAAAGTATTTTAACCTATTTGTCAAGTATTTGAATTTATTTATTTTTTGTAGCTTTGTCTGCTTTATTAATAAAGCTAAGAAAATGCCTTTATGCTGAATTAGTGCAGATCTGGAAGCAATTAATCTATTTTATTTTGTAATCTCTCAAAGAATTGTATAACCACCATCTACCATTAAAAGATGGCCTGTAACAAGATCGGAAGCTTTTGAAGCAAGATATATACAGCTCCCTATAATATCTTCCGGTTCGCCAATACGATGCAGGGGGGTCTTATCCAGAATGTTAGCCAATTTTTCAGGGTCTTCAAGAGATTTTTCGGTTATGGCTGACTTAAAGTAATGTGGCCCCAGAGCATTTACCTGTATATTATAAGGAGCCAGTTCAAGTGCCAGTGCTCTGACAAATTGTTTTATCCCGCCTTTGCTTGCCACATAAGCTGAATGTCCGGGGAGTGCAATATCGCTTGCTATAGATGCCATACAGACTATTTTCCCTGCTTTTCGTGGTATCATCTGTCTGGCTACACTTGAGCAGACCAGAAAAGTGCCTTTAAGGTTCACCGATATTATTTTGTCCCATTCCTCTTCAGAAAAATCCACAGTGTTTTTACGGGGTTTGTTGGTTATACCGGAGTTACTGACAAGGACATCGATTTGTTTAAATTTATCCATTGCGGTTTTAACCATATTTTCCACTGACTCTTTACTGCTTACATCAGTCCCAACCGCAATTGCTTTTACCGAAAATAACTCTCTTATTTCTTCACATACTTTTTCTGATGTTTTAACGTCTCTTGCAGCTATCAATACATCGGACCCCGCTTCAGCAAAGCCATAACTGATTGCTCTTCCGATACCTTTGTTCCCACCGGTAATAATTACTTTCTTATTTTTAACGCTGAATAAATCTTTAACTCCATACATAGAATTACCCTCCGCAAATAATCCTTTTATATCTTATATTTAAGACAAAAATTTATTAAATTTATAAAATTCTTTCTAAATTTCCGCCAGTTTATCAAATGTTCCCTTTAGGTCATCATTTGCCCTGCAAAAAGCTTCATAGTGCTTTTTATAAACCTCAACCATATCCTTATCAGGCTCTGCAACCTTATATTTCAATTGAAGTTTTTGACGAATAGAAAAATCTTTATATAATCCAATGCCTACTCCTACAATAACAGCCGTGCCAAAACTTGCTGTTTCCAGACCGATTAACGGGCACACAATTTTTTTATTCATTACATTTGCAAGTATCTGTCTCCACAGGTCACTCTTGCCTCCTCCGCCAACAAGATACAGCTCATCATTTGATTGACCTGAAAGTTTCTCAAATTCTTCCATAATGTCTTTTAATGCAAAAGACACACCTTCAAGTACCGAACGTATTACATTGGCTTTTCCATGGCTGATCCCCAGCCCGATAAAAGCACCCCGCGTATTCGGGCTCTTGCGGGCGGCACCTCCGCCCATCAGGTGAGGGATAAATAAGAGCTTACCGCTTCCCGGTCTTACCCTGGCAGCCTCTTCATCCATAACATTATAGACATCAAGCCCTCTTTTTTCTGCTTCCTGTTTTTCATCAAAACAAAAGTTATCTCTCAGCCATTTTAAAGCATCCCCGGCACAATAAATCGCAAGATTTGAAATATATTCATCTGGTATGGCATTACAGAAAACAAAAGGCCTGCTATCCAGAGATAGAAGTGGTTCCTTTCCTGAAACTGTTATCCATGATGATGTACCAATATAACAATAAGGCTTATCACCGGTAACAGAACCTACAGTTGTAGCAACCAGGTCCCCCGTGCAGAGCACCACAGGCGTCCCTGCAACCAGCCCGAGCTCTCTCGCTGCATCTTCTTTTATGTAACCTGCGATATCTGTAGATTCATGCAATTCCGGAAGTTTATTAATATCGATACCCGCACTTTCAAGTAAATCTTTTGCCCATTCTCTTTTTTTAAGATCCAGCATTCCCGTAGAAGAAGCATCTCCGTAGTCAGTCATTATAGAACCTGTCAATTTAAATACGAGATAGTCTTTGGTCCCTATAAATTTATATGTTTTATCATATATATCTTTTTCATTTTCCTTCATCCATAAAATCTTTGCAGCACCATACATCTCAGGTCCATGTCCACCGCCTATTAAATTATACCAGCGTTCAAAGCCAAATTTCTCCACCATGGCGTTTCCCTGTTTAACACTTCTTCCATCATTCCATATAATAGCTTTTTCCCTTAGAGGATTACCTTCCCTGTCTATGGGGACACAGCCATGCATATGAGCATCAAAACCAATTCCTTCTACTTCATCCGGATTAATTTTTGCTTTCTCCAGTACTTTTTTATTGGCGATTTTTACTGCTTCCCACCAGTCTTCAGGTTTCTGTTCGCTCCATCTGACTTCCGGTGAATAAGTCCTTACTTCCTCGGATGCTTTAGCAACCATCCTCCCCATCTCATCAAATATGGTGCATTTATCTCCACCTGTTCCAAGATCATGACTAATTATATATTTACCCATTTTCTCACCTCTATAATTATTCTCATACCTGTATACAGGAATTTTAATAAAACTTATCTGTAAACTCTTATTTTTTTATATAAATTACTAACTTAAAACTACAGTTCTTGGGACATTTTTTTGCCTACTCTTCAATAGCAACTGCCCGGCACTGTGAAGCCTCCACATCTTTTATTTTCAAAGGCGGGCAATAAAGATAGAACCTTCTTTTGCTGATTTTATTTAAATTTGCGAGAGATTCAATTATCGGGATATTTGCTCCGAGAAAGGCATGGTGTGCTTTTTTATCAGGACAGCGGGGCGCATCAACAGAAACAGCATCTGTACCATAGGTTGTAATCTCTTTTTTTATCAGCCACTGTGCTGCTTCAAAGGAAACAGCTGGATATTTGTATGAGAACTCCGGATTCCCGTAGCTTTTATATATCCCGGTATTAACAACAACAATGTCTCCTTTTTTAATGTCATTTTCATACTTTTTTAAATGTGATACCTCAATAGTTGAGCCGACATTCTCGTTCTCGAGATTAATCAAAACCGCCTCACCAATAAATTTATTTAAAGGCAACTGGTCCACACTCTGTCCGCCTTTTTCCCAGTGCATCGGAGCATCTATATGTGTTCCTGCATGCGTTACCAGGGTATACATTGAGGTATAATGCCCATCCTGTTCCATTGTAGAAAGGTATTCAATTACGGGCTTCCGAACTCCCGGGAATATCGTCATACGGCTTTCAATTGTATAGGTTAAGTCAATTATTTTC
Source organism: uncultured Actinomycetota bacterium (assembly GCA_964616545.1). GTDB lineage: Bacteria > Actinomycetota > Humimicrobiia > Humimicrobiales > Humimicrobiaceae > JAQVEM01. The sequence goes on from CAZTUA010000016.1 coordinate 3,790, forward strand.
CTGCTCATTAATACGGCTCCTGATTCAACTTTTTTTAAGATTAATATAAATTTTTCTTTATTATATTTTAATAAGAGGGGAAAGCAAATCCAGCTTTCCCCTCTCTATATTCAGAGACCAGAGTTATTCCAGCAGCTCTGCAGGTATATTGAACATATCCTGCTCAATTATCGGCCATTCATCCCATTCTCCATCAGGAAAAGCAAATTCGCCAACATATTCATCCACATTATCTCTGGTAATCAAAACCGGATTTACCATTATATCTTCAGGTACATCGTACCCGTGAAGATAAGTCAGTATTGCTTCTACTGACACAATAGCCTGGACAGCCGGATAGTGACTGGCACAAACATCTATATAGCCATCACGAATTGCCTGAATACCATCTCTATCACTAACAACTGAAGCGAAAACAATGTGTCCTTCTTCTCCTGTCGGAACCAGCTTACCAATAAGATCAAGACCGTTCAATGCGCCTGGAGTAAACATAGTGGCATGGGCAAAAAGACAATTAGCATCCGGATAACGCTCCATCGAATCCATAACAGCATTCATTGCGTTTTCACTCAACCATTTAGTATCTATCTGTGAAAGTACTTCCATATAAGGAACTTCATCTACTACTGCATTAAATCCATCTCTTATTTCAACAGCCAGGTTTTGCTCCAGACCTCCCATTAATTCAATTATCTTTGCAGGATTATCCTCTGAAAATATCTCTTCAGCAAGATATCTTGCCGGCATTTCGCCATGATCATGTGAATCTGTCCTGATAAAGCTTATAACAGGAGCATCTATTGCTACATCAACAGCAAAAGTTGGAATGCCCAGATTATTAACTTTTTCTACTGACGGAACAATACCGCTGGTATCACTCGTATGGAATAAAATTGCATCCGGATTCAGCTCAATCAGGTCATCTACCTGAGAGATTTCCAGAGAAATATCCTGATTGGAACAGAAAGTTATAAATTCTCCTCCGGCTCTTTCCCAGAGAGTTTTAGTATAATTAACATTGGTTGACATCCAGTTGCTCATTACTTCATTGGTAATATATCCAAGCTTCATGGGAGTCCCGTCTTCCTTTACTGCAAGACCTTCCAGCCAGTTTTCACTACTGACCTCTACTGCAGGTTCTTCCTCAGCAGGTTCCTCTGCTGCTGCTTCTTCCTCAGCAGGTTCCTCTGCTGCCGGCTCCTCTGCTACCTCTGTCTCTTCTGCTGCCGGTGTACAGCTTCCAAGTAATATGGTCAACAGCACTGATATACTTATAAACAGCACCAGACCGGATAATAGTGTCTTTTTCACTTTAATCTCTTCCTCCTTCTTTCTATTAATTACATGTAAGTCCCCTTGATTTTACCTTCCACAGCTATTTACTGCTGGGGCGGGGTTATGCTTCTCTTAAATTCACCTCCTTTATTTTTTTGACATAACAATAATATTTATTGTTAATTCTTTGCGTATAATTGACCTTTAAAGTTTTTGACTTCTTGATAAAACATAAAAATGAATTATTGGAAATTAGATGTTTTTATATATCTTTCAATTAAAAAGTTTTTAATAATCAACTCTGCACCATGTAATTAAAATTAACCCTCCAGATTAACCTCCAATTAATTACTTTCTGATCTTAATTCTGATTATTATGTCTTTTACTGTAAACAAGATATTAATATTTTATAATATTGTAATTACAATATAAAATGTAAAGTATTTCTGCTTTTTTGTCAAGCTTCTATTTAGCAGTGTTTAAAACTAATTATATTTGCCAGTCAGAGTACTAGTACTATCTTTTTAAAACCACTGGAAAGCAGCCGGAAGTTTATTATGGCATTTTTAGAGTCAGATTATTTAAATATGTCAGGGAAAAGCGCATATATGTGTTTTACAGGCTGTTATAACCTGTTACAGGTAATGCCTTGCGAGCTATTATATCTATTTATATCTTTTCGTTTCGGGGTCTGTATACAATTTCAATAATATTGCCATCCGGGTCATGAAAATAGCCAATGGTCCATCCTGCACCTGTTTTTCTTTTAAGGTCTAATATTATTCCCTTGCTCTTTAAATATTCTTCTGCTTTCTCAAAGTTTTCAACTATTATTGCAATATGGCTGTATCCCGGGTCGTATAGTTCCCTCTTATTCATATTATTATCCGTAGGGAGTATTTCTATTACCAGATCACTGGTTCCTCTCAGAAAATATATCGACTTTTCCGTTGTTTCCCTAACAAGCTTATGGGTTATTTTCAGGCCAAGCACATCGCAGTACCAGTCAGTTAATTTTTTAGCATTATGAGTGTATATACCTAAATGTTCAATATTTTTTAAATCTTTTAACATTTTAATAGCCCTTAAATTATTTATCTAAATTTAATAAAGGGGAAAGCAAGTTTTGCTGCTTTCCCCTTTAGATGTACGGCGGGTTAGCTTATTTCACTAACTCTGGAGGTAAATTGAATATATCCTGCTTTAGAACTGGCCATTCATCCCAGGCTTCTGCAGGCAGATTTCCTTCATGATTGGGATCGTCCACGTTTTCTTCTGTAATCAGAAGCGGGTCAATCATTATATCTTCGGGTACATCATGTCCATGCAGATAGGCTAGTATTGCCTTTACAGTTACAACAGCATGTATTGCTGAATCATGAGCTGCGCTTGCATCCATATAACCATCGCGAATTGCCTCAAGTCCCGGCACGTCGCTTCCAATTGAAACTAAAACAATATGCCCTTCTTCTCCCATCGGGACAAGCTTGCCTGCAAGATCCAGGCCATTTAATGCACCTGGGACAAACATAGTAGAATGAGCAAAAACACAATTAGCGTCCGGATATCTTTCCAGTGAATCCATAACAGCGTTCATTGCATTTTCGCTTAACCACTTAGTATCTATCTGTGTAACTACTTCCATATAAGGAACTTCATCTACTACTGCATTGAAACCATCTCTTCTGCCAACAGCAATTGATTGCTCCAGTCCACCCATTAACTCAATTATCTTTGCAGGGTTATCTTCAGAAAATACTTCTTTCAGGTATTCTGCAGGTACCGCTCCATTTATATCTGCATCTGTTCTAATAAAGCTTATAACCGGCGCTTCAACAGCAACATCAACAGCAAAAGTAGGAATACCCAGGCTATTTACTTTTTCAACTGCCGGAGCAATAGCGCTGGAGTCACTCGGATGAAACAGAATAGCATCAGGTTCAAGTTCGATAAGGTCGTCTACCTGTGAGATTTCCAGTGAAATATCATAGTTTGAACAGAAAGTCACAAACTCTCCTCCGGCTCTTTCCCAGAGACTTTTCGTATAATTAACATTGGTTGACATCCATCCGCTCATTACTTCATTTGTTATATAGCCGAGTAACATCGGTGTTCCGTCTTCTTTTACTGCAAGTCCTTCAAGTTCATTCTCGCTTGCAGGTTCTTCAGCTTCCGGTTCCTCTTCTTCAGCAGGTTCCTCTGCTTCAGGTTCCTCTGCTTCAGATTCCTCTGCTGCAGGTTCCTCTGCTGCTTCTTCTTCTGCCGGTGTACAGCTTCCAAGTACCATGGTTAAAAGCACTGAAATACTTATAACCAGTACCAGACCGGATATTAATATTTTTTTCATTTAATCTCTTCCTCCTTTTTACTAATTAAATACATAATACGTAATTTAATTCTTTTTATTCATTTGCTATAAGAAATTACTTTTTTAATCCTCTCTCAGCTTCACCCCCTTTGTCATTCTCTGTCGTAATACATCTATTATTATTGCTCCGAATATAATAAGTCCTTTAGCGGCAGTCTGAATAAATGGAGAAACTCCCAGCAAATTCAGGCCGTTATTGATTGTTGTTATTATCAGAGCACCAATTATTGTTCCTGCTATGGTGCCTTTCCCACCAAAAAGGCTCACGCCGCCTATAACCGCAGCAGCAATTGCATCCAGTTCATAACCCGTACCTATTGTAACCTGAGCACACATTATTCTTGAGGTAACGATAAGTGAGACAATGCCTGCCATCAATCCAGAAATCATAAAAGTTAATACAGTGTTACGAGCTATATTAATTCCTGAAAGCCAGGATGCCCTTGGATTTCCCCCCATTGCAAATAGTTCACGGCCGAAAGAAGTATGGTTTAAAACAATATAGGCAATCAGGGCCAGTAAAAAGAAGATTAATACAGGAACCGGAATAAAAGACAATTTCCCGTGCCCGAATATTTTGTGGATCTCCGGAAAACCTGATACCGTTCTTCCCCCCAGCATATATTGAGCCAGGCCGCGGGTTATATTCATCATGGCCAGGGTTACAATAAATGGAGCGAGGTTCAATTTTGCTACGGCTATCCCGTTAACCATACCAGCAAATAGACCTACAGTTAGCATTATCAGAATTGCAAGCGGCCAGCTGACCCCATAATTTGCCATAAGGATAGCCCCTATTGAACTACAGATTGCAACTATTCCTCCCACTGAAAGGTCTATGCCACTGATAATCATGACAAAAGTCATACCAAGGGCAATTATGCCAACGATAGAACTCTGCATTAATACATTGATTATATTGGAAAATCTTATAAAAACCCCATCCGTCAGAATCGCCAGAACAACAACAAAAATAATCAATAGAAATAGTATTCCGGTCTTATCCAGAAAAATATTCAGGTAATGTCTAAAGTTTGTTTTTTTCATTTTATTTTTTCCCCTTTAATGCCAAAGCTAATACATCTTCCCATTTATACTCCCGGGGATTCATCTCCCCAATAATTTCACCTTTGCTCATAACCAGAAGACGGTCAATCTCGTTATGAACCTCTTTAAACTCTGAAGAAACAACTATGATTCCCAGCCCTTTTGATGCAAGGTCCTTTAACAGGTCATAAATCATTCTCTTGCTTCCAACATCAATTCCCCTGGTTGGCTCATCAAGAATTAAAACTCTGATGTTAGCAGCAAGCCAGCGGCCTAAAATTATTTTTTGCTGATTTCCGCCACTGAAAGATTCCGCTGACATTTTTACTACTGGTGGGTTTATATCCATATACTCTATTAAAGAACAGCACAACTCATTCTCTTTGCCTCTATGAAGAAAACCACCCCGGCTTATCCTCTTTAAAGCAGCAAGACATATATTTCCACTCATGCTCATCCCATGAATCAGGCCTTCTTCTTTTCTATCCCTGGGAACGAAACCCAGCCTCTGCCGTACTGCCTGACGTGGAGAACGTAAATACATTGGTTTACCCTCCAGCTCTATTTTCCCCTCAAGATATGGTTCTGTGCCGAATAATGAAGCAGCAAGCCTGGATTTTCCACATCCTTCCAGACCTACAATTCCCAGGATTTCTCCGTAGTGAAGATTAAATGATATATCTCTGAAATCACGTTTCAGGCTGAGTGATTGCACGCTCAGGAGAGGCTCCTTCTGATAGTCAATTTTTTTAACTGCCCTGCCTGAATCATTAGTCTCAACTTTACCGGATTTTTTACCAACAATAGCCTCGACCATTTCATCTTCAGTTGTATTTTTAACTTCCTTTGTAAAAACCTTATTTCCGTCCCGCATAATCGTAACTCTATCGGCCAGTTCAACTACCTCTCTGATGTTATGTGTAATAAAAATCATTGCACTTATATGTTTTTTTAAATCTTTAACCGTCTTATAGAAAATTTCCTGCTCTTTTAAAGATAACGCTGAGGTAGGCTCATCAAGAATAAGCAATGAGGGATCGAACTGAATGGCCTTTGCAATCTCTACCATCTGCTGTTCTGCAAGACTTAACTTCCCGAGTTGTATACCTGGATCACGACTAAGGTTAACTCTTTCCAGGCACCCGGCTGCATATTTCCGGGCTTCTTTCCAGTTTATTAATTTCCATGGGTAGGATGGGAAGTGATTTACCATTAAGAGATTTTCCATTATGGATAAATTTGGAAATAATGCTAATTCCTGAAAAACCATAGCTATTCTGTGCTTTTTTGCATCACGGGGATTCCTAAAAGATACTTCTCTACCGTTTATTTTTATAGTACCGCGGTCTGGCCTCAGAGCTCCTATTAAAATATTTACGAGAGTCGTTTTTCCTGCCCCATTTTTTCCGACTATGGCATGTATCTCATTTTTTATTTCAAGACTTACATCATTTAGAGCCCTAATACCGCTAAAAGACTTCGATATATGCTCTAATTGCAGTGAAGACAATTTTTCATGACCCTCAGATTTAATATGTTTATTAGATTTTACAGATGTATCTTTCTTTTGTATGGCTAGAAAAACCACCGGCTTTACCTCATTTTACTTAAAAATCTTTTACATTTTTCCCTAATAATAATAGATGACTCTGGATTTGAAATTTAACAACAGTTGAAATAGTCTAGTGAATATTTTTTTATTGTCAATTTATTTAAATATATTAAAAAAACTTTTTAACGAATAGTTCTCCACGGATATTATCCTTTAATCTTGATTATTATATGAACTAAATATTTATATAATCTTATATTGTAATTACGTTATAAAATGTAAGTTATTTTTGATTTTTTGTCAAGCCCTCAAATTTATTTGATTTTAAAAGTGAAACCAGATTAAAATTCTAATTGAAATTCGGCATTATTTAATGCTTTAAAGAAAAAAGGTGGTTAAAAAAGAAATTAAATCTCAATTGAGAAAAAGCAGAATCTCTTAAGAATCCATTTATATCTATTACTTAAAACGAACCGGTATTATCAATGACTCTTCATCGTGTTCTTCAAGTCCGGAAGGGTTATCTTTTTCCAGGATCAGATACCCTATTTCTGTAGCAGGTTTCTCAAATTCAATCACAGCTTCAAAAGGTACAAATTCCCCGGTCATCCAGTCAGAAAGCGCCTGAGCATAATGTTCGGCAATTACATTGCCGTCTCCATCTCTAAGAATAACAGGAAAATCTGCTTCAAAAAACCAGGTTCCCCTGGCTTCCCCGCTGATTACAAGAGGGCTGGAGATAACCTGATTTGGTTCAGGATTCATTACCCTGATATTTTTTTCCTCCGGTTGTTCGGGCTCTTCCGGAACCGGTTTTTCTACCTCAATCTCTTCTATGACGGGTTCATCTCCGGCAGTCTCTATATCCTTATTATTTTCCCCTGCTTCTTCTTCAGTCTCAACTGTTTCCGTAACAGCCGGTTCTTCATCAGGCAGTGTCTGCATTTTGCATGAGCTTAAAAAGAGTATAAAAAATAGGAATAAAATTACAAAGGGTGCTGCATATGTGCATCTTTTTTTTATCATATTAATCCTTTTAAATGATTACCTGGTAACCCTTGCTGACTTAAAAGATTCAAAGATAAAATCTTAAAGATAATTTAGTGCATAGACTTAAAAACAATCAATCTTCTAAGTTTCAACGTATTATACCTGTTCTGTGGTATGTGGTCTTTAAACCCGAAGCAAACTAATTTTTTACCAGATGAGTGAATTTTACAGTAATAAACCATGCTTTTCAAGTGCCGGCTTTGTATAGTTTTTTGTATAGCCAGCCTAACAAAACATTGTCTTTTTCCGTTTATATATATAAACAGATAAAAAATTTTAAAAAAGGAGTAGATGTACAATGATTAAAAAAATTATTACTGGAATACTGATTACTGCCGTTCTTTCCCTTGCAGCCACAGGAACTCTTTATGCATACCAGAAAGAGTGGCCGGAGCCAGGCAGGTCCTCATATCCTGTTCAGTCTGAGTTACCGGACGCGGCCACAGGAAAGGTGATTGCCTCGGGTAGAAACCCGGGTAATTACAATGGCCTGGATATTCCCTGTGCAGGAAACAGGCATCGGCAGAACAATATTTACTGCGTAAATGAAAAAAATGATTGCCCTGAGCCATCTGAAAACAATTATTCCTGGAAGCATAATTATAATCATAAAAATGAAAACTGTCTCGATTATAGCTATAAATACGAACATAATTACAGGTATGAAAACTCCTGTGATTATTGCGGGAACCATACCTGCCGCGCCCGGAACTTTGGAGGCAGCGGAAAATAAATAAAAATGAAACTTAAAATAGAATTGGTATATAATTAATGTTTACGGAATCCTTTAGAAATTGAAATAACACTGGACTACAGATACAAATGGCAGACATTAATTTATACCTTAAAAATTTTAAAAAAAGCGGCGATAATATATGGTTTGAAAAAATATATCTTGAGGTTTTACCACAAATATACAGATACTTTTACCTGAAGTCATGTGACAGGCAGCTATCAGAAGACCTTGCCAGCGAAGTGTTTTTAAGGGTATATAAAAATTTACGGAAAACCAATTTAAACGAAAAAACCTTCAGTGCATGGATTTACAGAATTGCTTATAACCTGCTTATGGACCACTACAGAAAAAAAGCTGCAAAAGGATATGGTACAGAGGTGCCAGTTGAAGAGCTGGCCAGAGATTTAGTTGAAGAGAATGCGATTCTAAAAAATAGCTCCATATTAAAAAAGGAGCTGGGTTTTGATAATTTAAAACTCTTAAAAGGTATTGCCGGACTTACAAAGCTCCAGAGAGATGCCGTTATATTAAAATTTGTGGAAGATTTTGATTACGCAACCATAGCAGAGATACTCGGGAAAAGGCAGTCCACGGTAAGAGGAATACTTTTTAGAGCAATTAACTGCCTGAAAAACGAAGTTATAAAAAATGGACAGTGAATATGTAAATAAATATGAATAATAATAAATACAATGATAAAAAAATAGAAAAAGTTTTTAACAGGTGCCTTAAGCTTGTTGAGAAAGGCCACAGCTTCCAGTATTGTCTGGAGAAATATAGCAACTACAGAGGCGAGCTTGAAGAATACTTTAATATTATAGATAATCTAAAAAAATTTGAAGATATAAAGCCGGGAATTAAAAATTCCGCAAATATGCTTAAAAATATTTATAATTCTGCAGCAAATCCTGAAGAACCAGCCGGCCATAAAATCGCAAACGAGGCCTCTGCTTACCGCCATATCAGAAGACGTTCCTTTTTAAAACCTGCTATTGTCTTTGCAACAGTTTTTGTTCTTGTGATTTTTTCCTTTGCCGGCACCATATATGCATCCATGGATAGCCTGCCAGGAGAAAATCTTTACGCAGTTAAAAGAACTGCAGAAAATATACAGCTTTTCTTTTACCCGGAATCAAAAAAAGGGCAGCTTCATTTTAAATTTTTAAATAATAGAATAGATGAAGCCAGCACTCTGGTGGAACGCAGCGGGGTTGATGATGAAAAATTAATTGAAGAACTTCTGCTTGAAGTTGGTGAAGAATACCGCAGATGTGAAAAATATAGTTTTTTTAAAGCAGAAGACGGCCAGAACACTCTGGCTATAATTAATGAATTAAATAACAGATACCGCAATAAATACAGGCAGCAAAACCAGGATACTGAAGAAGACGGCACATATGACGAAACTTCATATAACAAATCTCCGGCAGATAGCGGAAATACCCGTAGTGAAAATACAGGTGATGAAGAAAGCATCAACGATAATGGGAGAAGCAGGAACAGAAAAGGAAGTGAAAATTAAACCGCTCATTCAGGAACTTATCATATCAATCATCCACCTCTTCCGCCGGGCGCATGGTTCTTTTACTTTCAATTAGTATATGATATTTTAGAATCTGGTATATTAAAATAATAAAAAAGCTAAAAAAGGAATATAAATTATGAGCAAGAAATATCCCCGCAGGAACGAAGATAAAAAATTACTGCAGCCGTCAAAAAACCTTGTATCCGATTTTACGGATACCGACCCGTGGAGGGTGCTGCGTATCCAGGGTGAATTTGTCAACGGATTTAATGCGCTCTCAGGAGTCGGCCCATGTATATCTATTTTTGGTTCAGCCCGTACCGCACCTGAAAATAAATATTACAAAGCCGCGGCAAAAACCGGAGCACTTCTGGCAGAAAAGGGGCTGGGTGTTATTACCGGCGGCGGGCCGGGTATAATGGAAGCAGCAAACAAAGGTGCGTTTGAAGCCGGTGGAATTTCTATCGGGTGCAACATAGAACTTCCTTATGAACAGAAGTCCAATCCTTATCAGGATATATCCCTGGAGTTTCGTTATTTTTTTGTCAGGAAGATGATGTTTGTTAAATATTCTGTGGGATATATTATTTTTCCGGGCGGTTACGGCACTCTTGATGAACTGTTCGAAGCATTAACACTGGCGCAGACTGACAAAATTGAACATTTCCCAATCACCCTTTACGGAAGTGATTACTGGAATGAATTATGCAGCTGGATCGGCAGGTCTCTTGTAGAAAAACATGCCACCATCAGCCCGGAAGATAGAGACCTTTATAAAATAGCAGATACACCACAGGAAGCAGTTGAACATATCATAAAAGTAATAAAGGAAAATAATCTCATCTGACTTTTACCGGCAGATTTTTTAAAATAATATTTACCTTGTTTTTAGGTTTTATAATTTTCCAGCGTAAAGATCTGAATTTTCCTTTTATGATAGCTGCTGTAACTTAAAAACAGGGCATTATCGTCGGTTATAAATTTCCCTTTAAAATACTCTGCTGTTGCTATAAATATACAATCGTAAACACTTTCATTAATATCGGCTGCTATCCTGAGTGCATTTTTAAAATTTCTTTATCTGTATGGAATACAATGCCCATTTTATACAATCCATCAATTATGTCTTGCTGCTCATTCTGATAATTTACAGTCTTATTTCTTGGAACATTAACCAGTTCGGATACAGATAATTCAGGTATTATTATTTTAATCTTATTATCCTTATATTTATTCAGGATAATATCTGCTTTTACTTTATTTTTTTCGTTATCCCTGAAAAACCACTTTACAATAACCGAAGTATCCAGTATTAACAAATCCTGTTTATTAAATGAATTTATGGGACCATCGGAAACCAGAAAAATATCATCATTTAATTCCTCATAATCTTTTTTATAAACCATTATTTTTTGACTGACCTTTCCACCTGCTATCCCTTAATTTTTTTATTTCTCCGGTAGAATTCCAGCTCTTAAGCTCCCCGCCGATTTTATCTCCTATCTTTATTATATCTTTAACAGCTTCTTTCTTTCTTCAAGGATTTTACTTTCAAGCTCAATGAAATATTTTTCTATGGCTTTCCTTATCAGCCCTGACCTTGTCAGACTTGTCAGCTGTTTATATTTATCAACTTTTTTTAAGGTATCTTCAGGAATAGATATATTCACTCTTACCATTTTTTATTTCTCATTATTTCTCATATCTTATACTCTAAAAGAATGCTTTTTTATAAATTTTTATTAATTTGTATCACATAATTTTAATAAGTAAAATTATTGTGTAAATATATTACACAACTTCTAAACTGCCCTTATAGTTTCTCTCTATTTATTAATTTAATTATTTAAATGCAGGAAAAATTTAAATATTGACAGCATTTTATTTTATTAGTAAGATATATCTTGTAAATAAGATATATCTTGTAAATATA
>CAZTUA010000017.1:0-9360 GCA_964616545.1 uncultured Actinomycetota bacterium
TATTTATGATATAAAAAATTTTATTTTAAAATAATTGATTTTTGTAAATAATTTTAATATAATGTTTAGACTATTAATTAAAATTGTATAGAAAAACTATTTATAATTTATTTTTATTATTATGTTGAATATCTCTTTTATATTTATTTGCATATCATTATATATACTAATATATATTCTTGCGATACAGATCCTGAACCTTGCCAAGAATCCGCTGGGTAAAAATAAGGTTCCGTTTTCAATTCTTTCAGTAAACATTTTTCTTCTTTCACTCGGAAGTTTTGTTCTTCTGACCAGCAGCGATATGCTAATGTTGAATGTCTGGGCAAATATTATAGTGGTCGCAATTCTTACTTTACCGGCTATTATATTCCATTTCTCCCTCCGATTTACAGGAAATGAAATAAGCAAGACATATAAAATCTGTCTCGTATCATTTTATTCCCTTTCGTTGATCTTAAGTGGCTCACTGATGATCTTTAACCAGGTGGGAATCCAGGAAATATCTTATGGCTATACCATAAAAGCTCCGCTTTTAATATTTGCACAATTATTTTTTATTACCCCTATAAATCTTTTTTCTATTTTTATTATAAGCCAGAAGATCTATAAAAATATGAAATCCCAAAAATCAATTCTGGCCGTTTCGTTATTACTTATAGGTTTTACATACAGCTTTCTGGGGGAAACCGTCCTGAATTATTTTATTGAAAATGGAACAATTCAGCCGTTACCATTAACCTGGGCTTCCAGTATACTTCTGTATTTCTTTATATCACTTGGTTTCCTTATTTCTAACTTTAGCTTGTGGAGAATCACACAGGATAGAATATTCAGGAGCATGGAAGATGCCGTTCTGGCTTTTGATAACTCAGGTCAGGTTGTGGAGATTAATAAATCTGCATACGCCATAATGGACCTGGATGAGAAGAAATACAAAAAAGAAAAATTAAATATAGAATACATATCAGATAATTTATCTTCACGGATTTCCGATAAAAGACGTAGAAAAAATTTCGCAGAAAAATTAGCCGATATAAAATTAAATAATTACAAGGAAGATATAGAATTCAGGATAAATGGAGGAAAAAAACATTACAATGTAAAAATGTCTCCCATAGTTGGTACTTTTAACAGGGTTATTGGAAAAGTATTAATACTTGCCAATATAACATCTATAAAAGAAAAAGAAATGCAGCTTTATTACCAGTCATACCATGATAAGTTAACCGGTATTTATAACAGGTTATATTTTGAGGAAGAATTGACCAGACTTGATACAAAAAGACAGTTCCCTATCTCTATTATAATTGGAGATGTAAACGGATTAAAACTTATAAATGATGCATATGGTCATAATAAGGGTGACGAAGTTCTTAAAAAAATAGCTGAAATATTTAAGAATAATTTGAGGCATGAAGATATTCTTTGCCGGTGGGGCGGCGATGAGTTTGCGACAATATTGCCAAGAACTCAAAAGGAAGACTCCGTAAAAATAATTGACAGAGTTAAAGAAAGCTGTATCAGAAATAGTACCGAGAGCATGCCTCTGAATATATCTATGGGCTTTGCGGTTAAAAATAGTTCCAGTAAAAAAATAAATGAAATAGTCAAAGAAGCCGAAGATATTATGAACGAGCATAAACTACTGGAAAATGAGAGTGCACGCAGCTCTATAATACTGTCGCTAAAAAAAGCTCTGGAGGAAAGGTATTATGAAACCGAAGAGCATGCCATGAGAATGGCTAACTTAAGTTTGCTTATTGGAGAAAGAATAAACTTAAAATACAATGAACTTAACGAATTAAGACTTCTCGCAATACTTCATGACATAGGCAAAATATCAATATCGGATAGCATTATATTAAAACCCGGAAGACTGACATCTGATGAATGGGAAATAATAAAGAAACATCCCGAAGTCGGGTATCGCCTTGCCAAGTCCTCACGTGACCTTGGGCAAATTGCAAAGGGCATATTATACCACCATGAAAGATGGGATGGCAATGGTTACCCTGAAGGTCTTAAAGGCAAAAAAATACCTGTAATTTCAAGAATTGTTTCTATTGCCGATGCCTTTGATGCAATGACCAACGACAGACCTTATAGAAAAGCTATGACTAAATATGAAGCTATAGAAGAAATTAAAAAGGAATCGGGCTCACAATTTGACCCCTATCTTGCAAAACTCTTTATGGAAGTTCTGGCCGGTAAAAATATTTTTGAAGTGGACGCATAGGACTTTATAACAAAGTTTATTCTTTTATTATCACTTTGGATAATTTAAATTTGTAAATTTAACTTTTTTATCCATTTATTTCCTTGTCTTATATACTTATTTGTTTTTAGAAGTCAGGATAGAAAGCAGTATTTCCCAAACATTCTCTGGCTCTAAATTTATTTTATTCGATATATATAGACTCTTCTGTTATTTATTATTTCGCGTTTACTTTTCTGCATTGCATTTCTTTATAATACCTGATAGGAGATTTATTCGCGGTACTTTTTTCATGTATACTCTGTACTCATTGCCAAACTTCTCAATATTTCGCTGGTCTTCCAATATGATAATAAGATAGCAGCAGACAATGCCCAAAATAGTCCCAATTAAAATTATCCAATTTTGACCGAAGAAAATATGTGAAAAGAACATTAATATCCCTCCCAGATACATTGGATGCCTGACAATACTATAGATTCCACTCTTAACAATACTATAAGTTCTATTTCTAAGAAGTGTAAAAATAGATAGAATAAAAAATAATATACCAATTCCCAGTACTGCATATCCTGCAAATACCAGTTCTTCAATTACAGGGGGAAATAGATTCATGATAATAATATTAAGCAAGAAAACCATACCTAAAACAACCATTAAAATAATATCCTTTATTTCTCGCCGTATATTTAACAATTATTCTTCCTCAATCAAGTGGTTTAATAAAAGAACCTTGCCAAAAGCAATTAAAGAAACCAGGCCAGAGATTCTGATATGACTCTCACATTTTCCAACTGGCGGAGAGAGAGGGATTCGAACCCTCGAAGCAGCTTACGCCACTTACACGCTTTCCAAGCGTGCGCCTTAAACCGCTCAGCCATCTCTCCCCCAATCAAGTATTATAGCATACCAAACATTCAGAGCATTAGAATAAAATATACATAATTATTAATCTTTTCATATTACATTCCAGGATAATCTCTGCTTCCTTTCTACGAGTGTTATCAATCCGGTAAATGAGCTTTTAGCCCGTAATTAGACAAGGGACCAGACCAGACAATAAAATCAGCAAGACTCTTCCCTTCTGGCTTCTATGCTTTTATTTATTATCTTTATCTCCCTGGCCAGAAATACAACTGTTATAATGAAACAGCATAGATCTGTAACCGGCCAGGATACCCATACCCCTGAAAGACCAAAGAACAATGGTAATATAAAAATTGCCGGTACAAAGAAAAACAGGTCCCTGGAAAGTGATATTACCAGAGAAGGCCTGGCTTTACCGATTGCCTGAAAGAACGCACTTCCAAGTATTGGAAAACTCCATAAAGGTGCCAGCATTGCAATCAGTCTTAAAGGTCCGGCTCCTTTTTCAATTACATCTATATCGCTGGTAAATATGCCTATCAGCGCTTCGGGGAAAATAACCATTACAATAAATCCTGATAGAGTTACAAATGAAGTCCAGATAAATGCTTCCTTTAAAACCCTTTTTACCCTGGTATATAATTTTGCCCCGTAGTTAAATCCAACAATAGGTGAAAAACCCTGGCTTATTCCGAGCAGAGGCATAAATATCAGGTCAATAATCCGTATTCCTATTCCTGTTATGGTAATGTAAACATCACCGCCATATTTGCTTACGAACCTTATAAATAATAAAAATACCACTGAGCCAACAGTCTGCATTAAGAATGAAGGGGTTCCGAGTCTTAATATTTCACTGGATATTGCCTTATTTATTTTAAACATTTTACATTTTATGCTGAATATACTGCTTCTTGACATAAAGAAAATAAAAATATAAGTGGCGCTTGCAATATGGCTTATAACAGTCGCAATTGCCGCTCCTTTTACTCCCCATGCAAATACAACTACAAATAAATAATCAAGAAGTATATTTAAAATTGACCCAACAAGCATTTCATACATCGAAGCCCTGGGTTTTCCTTCTGCCCTTATCAGATTTGTTCCATTAACTGAGAACGATAAAAATATAAATCCCAGCAGCATAATATTCAGGTAATCCCTGGCATAAGGCATAACCTCGCTGGAAGCACCCAGAAATCTTAAGATGTCTTCAGAATATATATATATGGGTGTAATAATAATGATATTTAAGATTGTATTTAATACGATACCATCCCCGCCGGCAACCATAGCCCTTTCTATGTCTCCCCTTCCCAGCGAACGGGATACTATGGAAGCTGAACCTACTCCGGTTAGAAGGCCTATGGCTACTATGACAATGCTTACGGGCAATACTATAGTAAGACCCGCAATTGCATCAGGGCCAACCATATTACCCACAAAAATCGCGTCAACAAAATTATAAAGGGCTATTATTATCATGCCTGTTACAGTCGGCAGGGAAAATTTAAATAACAACAACCTCAAATTTTCACTTAAAATTTGTTTCTTTTGCTTTTCCATTTAATTTGACATCAGATTCTATAATTATAAAAAAAGAAATTCATTTCCTGGATAAAATCCGCAGCAGAAAATTATAAAGAATTCGTACCGCCTTCCCTTCCAGGATATACCCGGCCTTCCGGGTAAAAAATTACATACAAAAATTTAATTATATTTAAGGTATATGAATTGTCAATAAAATAACCAACCTTTTAATTAGAGATTTGAAAGTGAGCCGGAATGCTTTTACACTATGCTGTACAAAAGGCATCTGAAGAGCTTAAATCAGTATCGTTATTCCTGGTACTATTCGCAGGGCGCTAATTATTATTTTTAGCCTTCTTAATCCTGCTGCTGGTATCGTATCTTTTCAGAAGAAAAATCCTTTCTACTCTCCAACATACTTCTATTGAGCGTCCTTAATTCATAAATAACAAACCCTGCTGTTACAAGAAAAGATAAAAAATCTGAAACCGGCCATGAGAGCATGACTCCATTTAACCCAAAGAAGATGGGGAGGATAAAAATTGCAGGAATTAAAAAGATAAGCTGCCTTGAAAATTGAATGACAAAAGCCGGAATGGGCTTGCCTATGGCCTGGAATATAACTCCCCCAACAATCAGGAATCCTATTGCAGGTAAGAACACAACAATAATCCTCATAGGCAGAATCCCCATATTTATAATTTGGAGGTCATCTGTAAAAATTCCAAGCAGTTGACGCGGGAAAAACATAGTCGCTATAAAACCTGCCGCTGCAATAGCAGTCGTCCATAATAGTGCTTCGCCAAAGATTTTTTTTACCCTCCCATAGAGTCTGGCTCCATAATTAAAACTTGCTATAGTGGAAAAGCCGTAACTTATCCCCAGGATTGGCATAACCGTAAGGTCAACTATTCTAAAGGTGATCCCCGCTACAGCTATATAAAGGTCATTTCCGTAGTATAGAATAGCACGGTTATATATTAAAAATATTACACTGTCCAGGACAGCCATTAAAAATGAAGGAAATCCTATAAAGATGATATCTCTGGCCATCTTTTTCTCGGGCTTCAGCATAGAAATTCTGGGACGATAAACACTTTTCCCGTAAAATGCATAAAGAATAATATAAACAGAACTGCAGAACTGGCTTATAATGGTAGCCAGAGCTACGCCTCTTACCCCCATTTTAAATACAAATATAAATATAGGGTCAAGAATTATATTCAGTATTGCACCTATAATCATAGGATAAACTGCGGCTCTTGGTCTGCCCTCGGCTCTTATTATATGATTTGATGCGAGTGAAAAAGAAAAAAATATAAATCCAAATAAAATAATGGATAAATAATCACTCGCATAAGGCAATACATCACCGGATGCACCAAAAAAGATAAGTATTTTATCCAGAAATATGAAAGCTATCACCATCAGCACTGCGTTTATCAAAACATTCAGCACAAAAGCATTTCCGCATGCTTTTACTGCGGTACCGCGGTCGTTTCTTCCCAGGGCTCTCGATATAATGGACGATGCGCCCACTCCTATCATCAGGCCTATGGCCAGCATAATAATCTGCACCGGAAAAACTATAGTAAGCGCCGCTATAGCAAGAGGACCGACACCATTCCCTACAAATACAGTATCGACAAAGTTATAAAGGGCACTTATGACCATTCCTATAATGCCGGGAAGTGAGAATTTAAAAAGTAAAGTTCTTAAGTTTCCGTTTAGTATTAATTTTCTCTGAGATTCCATTATATATAATTGCAAGAAAAGAATAATATATAATAAAAATATAATAGAATAAAAATATTATTAATACAATAAATAAATATTAATAAAAATTATTATTTTTATTAAACATCTGGAAATGTTGATATTTCTCAAAAAAGAATTTGGAATTAAACTAAATTTATACCGTATTAAAAGCTGTCTTTCAATCTATAGCCGCAGTATGGGCATAAATTAAAATCCTCTTTTATTTTTTTACCGCATTCGGGGCATATATCACGGGGCTTACTTTTTCTAATTTCTTTTATGTCAGGAAGTTTGCCAAGGCCCATTTTTATCTCATCCAGTCCAAATGAATCTTTTAATCTTCTCAGGACAATTACACTTTCTTCTTTTAGACCGCCTTCTTCTTTTGATAATTTTTCATATACCCGCTTAAAAAGGTCTTCTATATCTTCATCGTCAAATTTTTCGAGTATTTTTATTTCACTATCAAGAAGCTCCTTATAAATAAATATATTATCCTCAATAGTATCAAATTGCTTATCTAATTTTTCATCACATTCCCTGCAATAAGGTTCGTGAGATTTATCTTTAAGGACCTTACCGCATTCTATGCATCGTTCTACCTCTTTCATAATTACCCCTCATTTATAATAAGATAATGATTATTATTAAAAAAGAATTTCTATTTTAAACCAGGTTATTTTACTTCCTGTATGTTATTAACATGATTTATTTAAAATCTAAACCTTTTATACCAAGCTTCATTAACATATAATACACAAAATAAAAAAGTTTTTATAGGAATTTATATACCTGATAGTCAATTTATTCATCTAATTTATTTACTATCTTTCTGTATTGCAGAAATTCACAGGACCGCTGAATTTTTCAATTTTTGTATCCTGCATATACAGAATTGTATCAATTGAAGGGTAAATGAGTTAATTTTATTATGATATAACCATCAACCGGCCACTTCTGATAAAATATTTTATCTAAATCTTTACTACTTCATCTGCAGATAGTGGCACAACTATGTTTTTAATCCCTGCTTTTTTTATCAAATTATCTAAATCCTCTGGCTCTACGGTCCAGTCACAATTAAGCAGATGATTGCATATTATCAACCCGGGCTTATACTCATACTGAATCTTAAGTAATTCACTTATATGGTGGTACACTCCATCTCTTTTCGACATTTTTTCTTCCACCACCTCTCCTATTAATAGATTGCATATAATACAATCAATACCGGTTAAAAAATCCTTATGATGGTGGGATAAAAAGCTATCACCGGTAATATATATTTTTTTATTACCGTATTCTACCAAAAAACTTATGTGTACAGGTTTCCAGTTATAGTAATGTTCCGTATTGAATGCAGAGATAGAAATACCATTAATATTTTCCATACCCGGGCTCTGAGCCTGCTGTGGGTATAACACCTGTAATTGCTTTGCTCTAACTTTTCCTGAAGAAAGCAGCGGATATGCAATACTCGGTGGGCCAATAATAATATTATCCGGCAAAACAGCAGATAATAAATTTGTAGGCGAAAAATGGTCCCCGTCATCATGGGTAAAAAGAATGATATCGTTTTCCTTCAGTTCAGGTAAAGAGTTATATTCATTAAATGCATCTATAAAAATATTTCTCTCTCCTATTAAAATAGAGGCCGCACCTATGCCCAGCAATTGAATTGCTACTGAGTTATCCATTCTTCCTCCTTATTTAGTTCCATTTTTAGAGAATATATAAATAAACAATTTTCCGGCGTTAGTTTTGCTATTCAGAAAAGTTTAAATTCTGATTTAAAATATTGATAATTATACATCAAACAGGCACAGGATAATACTTCTCTAAAAATGACTCCATATAATGTTTATTATCCTGAGAAAATAAAATGGGTATTTTTTCTTTACTGGTTAGACTTATGTATAAAACAAAGATTTCTTGATCCTGTAATAATATCTGTGACTGGCTGCCTTCTTTAAAAGATATATTTTCTATTCTGCTTAATGGAATGTATTTCCAGCAGGCTCCGTATTCTTCCATTTCTTTTAATATAATTAACTCTTTATTTGTAAGAATTATAAAATGAGCACAGGAGAGAGGATTACCTGTTTTTTTTAGAACTATTCTTAAAAATTCTGGGTTGATATACGGTACTGATAATTTCCTAGTCCGGTAAGAAACTTTTTTTTACATCATAAGCATAACTCCACATTTTTATACTAATATTCTTCTGATAGCCGGGTAACTCCATGCTAACACCTCTCCGGGAGTTAATCGAGCTGCTATAATGGGACCTGGGCTTTTTTACTATAGGGTCAAATATCCTCTCCGCTGTTGTATTGAATTCTATAGACACTAAAGATTCTCCATTATTGCCGAATATTTTTATCCAGGAAAATAATAATATACAGCCTCTTTCAATATAGCATACATCACTGAACTCCAGTGCAGCAGATATTATTTCTGATTCTGATTTATTAAAAATACGTATCCTGTCTGTTTCAAGCACAACTAAAATGGATTTTGAGTTAACAAATTGGAAGCCCTTCTCACCCATCTCCCAGTGATAGTCCGGTATATAAACTATATACGGAAAAGCCGGATGTTTCCGTAAGTTTATTAAATTAAATACATCTTTAAATTCTTCAGGTATTAAACTTTCTGAACCTATAACCCGGGGCCAGATATTTACTCTTCTAATATCCGGCAGTCGGCTGTCAGGAGGATGTTTAAGCTTATCTAATAGTACTCTTGGCGTATTATCTATCATGCCAAAATTTTAACTCTTCAGTTCTCATATTTCAATAAAGAATACCACACAAGCAATATATAAATCTATAACAGTGCTTTTAATTGTGTCACATAATCATTTGTAGATATATGCGGGTTTATTTATGGCGGAGAGGGAGGGATTCGAACCCTCGAGGCAAGCTTACACTCGCCTAACCGCTTAGCAGGCGGCCCTTTTCGACCACTCAAGCACCTCTCCGCAT
>CAZTUA010000018.1:0-4496 GCA_964616545.1 uncultured Actinomycetota bacterium
ATATTACTATTTACCTCAAGCGGCCTAACCCGGAAGAAGGCGGGCCACCTTATCCTTCCCTATTTGGCCTTTCTCCGGATGCGGTTTACCAGGCCAGCCTGTCACCAGGCTGCCGGTGGGCTCTTACCCCACCATTTCACCCTTACCGGAAATAATTCCGGCGGTATATTTTCTGCTGCACTGGCGCTTGGACCAGATTTTACCCTGGCCCCGCTGGGAATTACCCAGCATCCTGCCCTGCGGAGCTCGGACTTTCCTCACAAACTATAAGTTTGCGCAGCTACCCGGCTAACTCCGCTTATATATTACATGTATTTATTCAAAAATCAATATAACGGGAGTTTGATTGTAATTAGGATATTGATAAACTTATATGATTATCGAGATTGCAGGCACATTGCAGGTTTTCTTATTTTATATGTTACATTTAATCGCTTATTCTGCCGAAATTAATCCGTGACTCACCATCATATGTAAAATCTTTTTTATCAAGCGCATTATTTACAAGCCTGTCAGCTTCAGTATTCTGTTCTCTGGGAACAAGCCTTAAATCCACAGTGTCATACCCGCCAAGTTTTTGGGATACCTTTAGATACATTTCCAGTATATTTTTATCTTTTATCTTCCATATTTTTTTAATCTGGTTGTTTAGAAGCTTGCTGTCAGTATAAAGGATTATATTTTTGCATTTATACTTCGCTGCCATATCAAGTGCTTTTTCCAGAGCTGTATATTCAGCTATATTATTAGTATGTTCACCAATATACTCGCTTAACTCTTCAACTTTATTATTCTCGCTGTCATACAGTACAGCGCCCACTGCAGATGGGCCCGGATTACCCCTTGAACCTCCATCAAAATAAACTTTTAGATACTTATAGGTTTTTTGTGCCATCTAAATTTCTAATTCCTTTATTATTTTATCTATTTCATCCCTGTATATTACCGCCATCCTGCCGCATAAAGGACACCTGTACAATTTATCCATATCATCTATTTCCTCTGCTGCAGACGTTGGTATTTCCATATTGCAGACATTGCAGAAGTTGTCCTTTAGCACTGACACAGCAATGCCGCCTTTTTTATTTTTAAGTTCATTATATTTCTTTAGATAATCAGGCGGTATCCTTGATACTATGCTTTCCCTTCTTTTTTTTAGTCCCTCTACAATATGCTCCAGGACTTCTATCTTCTCGCTCACCTCGTTTTTTATCCGGTTAAGATTGGCCTCTGCTTTATCTTTTTCTTCACGTGCCAGCTTCACCCCTTCCAATTTTTCTTCCAGCTCAATCATAATTTCAAGAATCTGGTCTTCTATTGTAGAATTTTTCTGTTTTAGGATTTTTATCTCATCCTGGTAGTTTTCAAGTTCCTTCGCGCTTGTAATGGTGCCGCTGAATAATTTGCTCTCATTATTTTTGATTTTTTCATTCTGTAGCTCAACAGTATCTTCAAGCTTTTTACGCCTGCTTTCAAGCGAAGCGTATTCATCATTTATACTGTCAAAATCTTCCCTGGTTTTATCAAAAGCTTTACCGGCAGAACCCAGCTCCTTGCTGTTTTTGCACTTTTCTATCTCAGAAAGCCTTGCAGAAATTGCATTTTCCGTTAACTGCAATTCAGCAAGATCAATTACGTCAAACTTTTCTTCATTCAACCCGATACCTCCAGGTACTGTATTCCGATTTACTCTTCAGTATATCAATTTTTATCTTATTTTCCTTAAAATAATCCTTGAGTCTGCCGTAAATACCATCAATGGCCAGCTTTTCGCTGTTTCCGTGCCCTACTGCAATTATAATTTTACCGCTTTCTATAATCTCAATAGCTTCATGATAGCCAATCTCTCCAACCACAATAACGTCACAGTCAATGCCGGCAAGCCTTGCGGCAAGAGAGCCTGCGCTCCCGCATACTGCCGCTACGCTGCTGATTTTTTTATCCTTTGCATTTTCTCTGCCCATCCACTGAAAGCCGTCAATATCAAGTCTTTTTTTAACTTCATTAGCAAAATCCTTAAAAAGCATTTGTTTTTTAAGTTTCCCGAGCCTGCCTATCCCGGCTTCTTTAAATTTATTTTCAATTTTATATATATCATATGCAGGCTCCTCGTAAGGATGGGCTTCAAGAGCTGCCCGGACAAGACCGTCAAGGTTATCTTCGCTAACCACGCACTCAATCCTCACCTCATCAACGTAACTCATGCTTCCGGTTTTTCCAGTATAGGGTTTCGAGCCTTCTTCAGGGGTAAAAGTGCCCCTTCCTTCCGCATTGAAAGTACAGCACGAATAATTCCGCCATTTGCCCCCGCCCTGGCCGCAGATTGCTTCCCTTACCTTTTCTTCGGATTCACGGGGGGTAAAAATAACAAACTTATACCACTGCTTATTTTGCTCCTCAATTACTTCTGTACCGGTAAGGCCCAGCACAGATGCGAATAAATCGTTTAATCCCCCCATCATAGCATCGTAATTGGTGTGAGCGCAGTACACGGCAATCTTATTTTCAATAAGTTTTAAAATTATCCTTCCTGTAACTCCCTGGCTTAAAATATTATCTACGGGATTAAATATTAAGGGGTGGTGTGCTATCACTAAATCACAACCAGTGCCGGCTGCTTCTTCTGCTGTATCGCCGGTTACATTAAGGGCTACAAGGATTTTGCTTACATCGCTGTCAATCCTGCCTATCTCGAGACCCGCTTTATCCCAGTCCATAGCAAGATTTTTCTCAAAGATTTTATCCAGTGCCAGAGCCAGTTGTTCTAGAATCATAATATTTAGACTAAATTGTATTATTAGTACAATTATTATAATATTTATGGTGAAATAAAAAAAATACTTTATGACATTTTTTGTATTCAAAGGAGAACAATGAAAATACTTGATAATGAAAGAAGAGTCCTCGAAAAAATACCAGATAATATGTTAAGGGTTCTTTACGAATTTCCCTCCCAGTTCAGGAAAGCAGAAAAAAATGTTGAGAAATCAAAGGTTACTTTTAATAAAAAATTCAGAAATGCCATTATCCTTGCTGTGGGTAGCTCAACCAATACAGTTTACAAACTCATAAATTCAATAGATATAGATAAAGTAAATATTCCAATCGTTATATGCTCAAGGCCCACAATACCTACATGGGTAAATGAAGATACCCTTGCCGTTGCCGTAACCCACAGCGGAAATTCAATTGAGATTCTTGAAGCCACAGAAAAAGCACTTAAGGCTGGGGCCACCGTAGTTGCAATTACCACCGGAGGCAGATTAAAGGAAATGGCAATACCCCATAAAAATATGATTCTTCTTGAATATGAGGCAGATATGATATCCCGCATGGCCGTAGGATGTATTTATGTGTTTATCACAAGCATGCTTAATAAAGCAGGCGCAGTTGAAATCTGCAGCGATAAAGAAGAGTGCTTCCTTGGCATCGACTGGGAAGAAGTCGAAAATGCACTGACCGAACTATCAAAAGAACTCAGTCCCGATGTAAGGATATCTGAAAACATTGCCAAAAGGACCGCCATTAATCTCTTTGGTAATGTTCCCATTATATACGGGAGTAATATGTTAACAGGTGCTATTGCATACCGTCTGAAAAGCCAGATATGCCTTAACAGCAGTAACTTTGCTCATTATCATACAATTCCCGAGCTTGACCATGACGAAATAGCAGCATGGGGAATGAGGCATGAATTAAGAAATAACTTCTTTGTTCTTTTTGTTACCGACAACGATTCAAAAGAGGCGACAGTAAAAAGGGTAGAAATACTAAAAGGGCTGCTTATGGAGAAAAGAATTCATTTTGAAGAAATCACGCTTGAAGGCGCCAATGATGCAATAAAGGGATTTTCAGGAGTCCTGCTTGCTGACTGGATAAGCGTATATCTTGCACTGCTTAACAGAGTGGATCCCATCTCTACAAAACTGCTTGATCTAATGAAATCACGTTTTGAAAGGGTTATCACCTATCACAGAGAGGAAGAAGAAAAAGAGCCTGCAACCTAAAGATTCATCTGGTGGGCCCACCAGGACTCGAACCTGGGACCTCCGCATTATGAGTGCGCTGCTCTAACCAACTGAGCTATGGGCCCTTCCGCAGTGGAAAATCTTCATTAGACAATTGGATATATTAATAAAAATCATCCAATAAGTCAATTAACTTACAGCGCTGGTTATATCATTTGTTTCTGCTTGAAGCTAAAATATCCACTTTCTGCAACAATGATGTGGTCAAGTACATTAATGCCCAGAATATTGAAAGATTTACATAGTCTATCAGTAATCTCTATATCATCATTTGAGGGCTCGGGGTCTCCTGAAGGATGGTTGTGTATAAATATAACAGATGCCGCAGAATCCCTGATTACCGGTTTAATCACCTCCCTCGGGTGCACGATTGACTATGTCCGTATAGTACTTACTCTTTTGACTCATTATATTTTCAAAATTATACATTATATAAATATCCAGCTTTACTGTCTTTCCCTGACTGCC
>CAZTUA010000019.1:0-31934 GCA_964616545.1 uncultured Actinomycetota bacterium
CTGAAAATGGGACAGCCATGGATGTTGAAAAGGCAAAAATAATTGCAAAAAAAATAGGTTATCCCGTACTGGTGAGGCCTTCATATGTGCTGGGGGGAAGAGCCATGAATATAGTCTACAATGAAAAAAGCCTTGTTGACTATGTCAGAGATGCTGCAATTGTATCTAACGACAGACCGATATTGATAGATAAATTTTTGGAAAGCGCTGTGGAAGTTGATGTTGATGTCATTTATGATGGAGACGAGATTTTTATAGGCGGCATTATGGAGCATATAGAGGAAGCTGGAATACACTCAGGGGACAGCGCGTGTGTGATTCCGCCTTTTAGCCTGAGCAAAAAAACAATCAATACCATCAGGGAGCACACTTATAATCTGGCAAAAGAGCTCAGAGTAGTGGGCCTTATGAACATCCAGTATGCAATAAAAGATTCCATAGTTTATATACTTGAGGCAAACCCGAGAGCTTCCCGCACGGTTCCCTTTATAAGTAAATCAATTGGCGTGCCGCTGGCAAAAATTGCGGCGCTGGTCATGACGGGTAAAAAATTAAAGGATATAGATTTTAAAAGAATTGATTCTACATCAATAGATTATTACAGTATCAAGGAAGCGGTAATGCCTTTTAACAGGTTTCCGGGCGTTGATATAATACTTGGCCCGGAGATGAAATCTACCGGAGAAGTTATGGGCATAGACAAAAGTTTTGGGATTGCATTTGCAAAGACTCAGATTTCCACCAATCAGGTGTTTCCAACCTCAGGTTCTGTTTTTATAAGTGTGAGTGACAGAGATAAGCAGGCTATAATAGATATAGCCAGAAAGTTATCGGAGCTTGATTTCAATATAATTTCAACGAGCGGTACGGGTACACTCCTTGAAGAAAAAGGCATAAGATGCAGTAGAGTCTTAAAAATAAGAGAGGGCAGGCCCAACGTTCTGGATATGATAAAGAATGGTGAAATTGATCTTATTATAAATACTCCAGAAGGCAGTGTTGCAAGAAGCGACGGATATTATCTAAGAACTGCTGCGGTTCTACATAATGTACCTTCGGTTACTACTATATCGGGCGCTGCTGCTATGGTGCAGGGGATACAGGAAATGAAAAATAACTCTAAAGTCAGTGTTAAGCCAATACAGGATTATTAATGAAACTGCTAAACGGGGAAATAGTATCTAACGAAAAATACAGCGATAACCTCTACAGAATGGTTATTTTTTCGCCATATATATGCAGAGAAGCCAGACCCGGGCAATTTATCAATATAAGATGTGCGCCTGAAGGCGTGCTTGACCCTTTGCTGAGACGGCCATTTGCAATATTCGATATAGAAGAGCAATTTAATGTTTTTTCTTTTTTATATCTGGTAAAGGGAAGGGGAACAAGGTTTCTATCAAGTCTGAAGAAAGGCGATTTTCTTGATTTTATCGGTCCTCTGGGAAAAGAGATAGAACTTGCCGGGTGTAAAAATAATATCCTTTTAATTGGAGGAGGAATCGGAATCGCTCCGCTGTATTTTATAGCCAAGTATGCAAAAAGAGTAAAAAAGAATGTTTTTTTTGCCGCAGGATTCAGGGACAGAAGTTACCTGAGGTGGGAAGAAGATTTAATCGAGCTCAAGATAGATTATGCTATTTTTACAGAAGACGGCTCTCTTGGAGATAAGGGTATGGTCTCTGATTATATGCGGGATAACATTAAAACATTTAAAGGTTATGATGTCTACTGCTGCGGACCGGTAGAAATGTTAAAGACGCTTCAGAATATTTACAGGAAAACAAAAAATGAGGTTAATGTGCTGCTTGAGGAAAAAATGGCATGTGGCGTGGGTGTCTGTAATGGATGTGCGGTTAAAATAAAGAAAGGTGAAAAAGGATTTAATTATAAAAAAATATGCACGGATGGACCGGTCTTTAAATTAAGGGAGGTAGTTTTTGACTGAGCATCAGGATAGTCTGTTTGTATTAAAAGAAAATAATGATAGGAGGAGCCCTGACCTTTCAGTAAAGCTGGGGAGAATAAAGCTGGCCAATCCTGTAATTATGTGTTCGGGAACATTTGGCTACGGGGAGGAGTACAGACAATTTTATAACACAGCTCTGCTCGGGGCAGTGACAACAAAAAGTTATTCATTAAAACCTGAAGATGGAAATCCGCCTCCAAGGATTTGCGAAACCCCTGCGGGGGTGTTAAATTCTATCGGGCTGCAGAATGACGGCATAGGTGTTTTTATAAAAAAACACCTTCCGGATGCCGAAAGAATGGGAGTAAAGCTTATTTTGAGCATATTCGGGCAGGACGCGGAAAAGTTCCTGGAGCTGGCCCAAAAAATTTCGGATATCGAAAAGAAAATTATTGCAGTTGAACTTAATCTATCATGCCCCAACGTTAAAAAGGGGGGAATGACCTTTAGTTCTGTTCCCACAGAGGTAAAAAAAATAGTAAAGTCAGCCACAAATGTTTTAAATGTTCCCGTAATAGCCAAATTAAGCCCCAACCAGCACAATTTAATTGAAGCAGCAGCGGCAGCAAAAAAAGGCGGGGCGGAGGCGGTATCAATTATTAATACTGTAGTGGGCATGGCTGTAGATACAGAAACATTCCGGCCAAAGCTGGCAAATGTTACAGGCGGACTTTCGGGACCTGCAATAAGACCCATAGCTCTGGCAAAGGTGTACTCTCTGGCAAGGGAAAAAATACTTCCCATTATTGGTATGGGAGGTATTTTTAATACAGAAGATGCCCTTGAATTTCTAATATCAGGTGCAAGCGCAGTAGGTATCGGGACCGCAAATTTTATACAGTACGATACCGGTGCAAGGATAATAGAGGGTTTAAAAAAATATCTGGTAAAAAGAAAAATTTACAGTATTAATGAAATAATAGGGAGGATTAAAATTTGAAAGAAAGGCAAAAGCTATTAAGGAAAAAAGAGCTTCCGGCAAAAGACAGGTTAATTATAAGCATTGATGTTAACAACAGAAAGGATGTTATAAACCTGTGCAAGAAAATATCAGGCAGCGTGACAACTTTAAAAATAGGGCTTGAATTAATATATAGTACGGGACCGGGCATTATTGATACTGTAAAAAGTTTTGGTTATAGAGTTATGCTTGATGCGAAACTTCTGGATATCCCCAACACTGTAAAGGGAGCTGCTGAGGCCATAGTAAAACTTGGCGTTAGCGCAGTAACCATGCATGCCACGGGTGGGAAAAAGATGCTTGAAGAAGCAGGTAAAGCTGTCAGGGAACAGGCCAGGATTGAAGCAGTAAAAAGCCCGCTTATTTTGGGGGTAACCATCCTGACGAGCCTTGATAACAATGACCTGGAAACTCTGGGATTTAAGGAAGATTTTTTAAATTCAGTTTTAAACCTGTCAAAAATCGCAGTGGAATCCGGCGTGGATGGAATAATCTGTTCCCCAAATGAGGTTGAACCTTTAAGAAAAAAAATGGGCAATGATTTTTACATAGCGACTCCGGGAATAAGGCTTTCCGGAGATACGCCGGGTGATCAGAAAAGGATAAACACCCCCCGCGAAGCAATATTAAAAGGAGCGGATTTTATAATTGTGGGCCGTTCCATAACTACAAAAAAAGATGTGCATGATGCGATTGAATGTTACCTGGATGATATAGAAAGGGCGGTAATAAATGATTAAAATCGTAAATCAAATTGAAGGATTGGATGTATATAAGATTTTAAAAGATACTGGTTCCATAATGGAAGGACATTTCGAATTAAGTTCAGGGTATCACAGCAATTATTATCTGCAGTGCGCTAAACTTTTGCAGCACCCTGATATTACATTTAAAATTGCAGGTACGGCGCTGGATTTGACGAAGAGGGAAATTGATATTAAAAAGATAAATACCATGGTATCACCAGCAATGGGGGGGATACTGTGGGGCTACATGCTCGCGTATAGAGCCGGCTGCGGGATGATTTTTACCGAACGAAAAAATAAAAATATGGAACTGAGGCGCGGTTTTGAATTAAAGGAGGGACAGGAAGTTATTATTGCTGAAGATGTAATTACGACAGGAAGTTCTGTAAAGGAAGTGATAGAAATATGCAGAAGTTACGGTGCAAAGGTAAGAGCGTTAATAAGCATAGTGGACCGCTCAGATAATTTAAAATTTGAGTTTCCTTATTACTACTTAATAAAACTCGATATCAAAAACTTTCATCCTTCCAATTGTGCACTCTGCCTTGAAAAACGCCCTCTTGAGCATCCGGGAAGCAAAAAAAAGATATAAGTAAAAAATAATCTAAAAAAGTTAATTTTGAGAGTTGATATTGCATATATATACTTGTATACTCTAATTTATATATTTTCTTTTACATAAAAGGAAGCTGCATGACTTTCAATAATTTAAGCGAAAGTGATAGAAATAAGGGTCTGGAAAAAGCCAGGCATATAAGAAAAAAAAGGTCCGAAATAAAAGATTTGCTTAAAAAGGGGAAAACAAATATAAAAAAGCTTTTTAATGATGAAGAGCTTTTTGATAAGTATATCGGCAACATGAAAGTTCTGGACCTTGTAAGTGCACTTCCGGGAAATGGGAGAGTGAATGCACTAAAGATTTTAAAGGGTTTAAAAATTAATCCCAGTAAAACAATAGGCGGACTGGGGAAGAACCAGAAGCGCAATTTTTACCAGTTTTTTAAGATTAATCAAACTGGTAAATTTTAAATATTTTATGGTACGCAGAGGAAAATTATTTATTATATCAGGGCCGTCAGGCTCGGGGAAAAGCAGCCTGGTTAATGATGTTCTAAAAGAATCGGATAATTTCGTAAGGTCCATTTCAGTTACCACAAGACCCAGAAGAAAGAATGAAACTTCCGGTCATCATTATCATTTTATAAGCAGGAAAAAATTTGATGAACTTGCAGAAAAGGATATGCTTCTGGAGTGGGCATCTTATGCAGGATATTTATATGGTACCCCAAAAAAATTTGTACTGGATAATTTAGAGAGATGCAGGAATGTAATTCTGGTGATTGAGGTTCAGGGTGCCATACAGGTTAAAAGTAAAATGAAGGAAGCCTATCTTATTTTTATTACTACGTCTTCAGTTGACGAGCTTGAAAGAAGGATTAAAAAAAGAGGGGATGAAACGCCGGAGGAGATTAAGAAAAGAATTGAAACTGCAAAAAACGAGTTAAAATATAAGAAATATTATGATTGCATAATTGTAAATAATAATTATAATGAAGCACTGCTTAATTTAAAGAAAGTTCTGAATGCTTAAAAGAAAGAGGGGTTAACATAAAATGAAAGTTCAATATCTTGACGAGTACAGAGAAAGTACTGATAGCAAATATAAACTCTGTATAGCAACCGCCAAAAGAGCCAGGGAGCTGGGGGAGTATCTTTCGGCACAAAAAAATATGGAAAGGGTAAATGTGGTAAAACCGCTGGTTGATGTAGAATCACATGACCCGCTTGAGATTGCCTTTAGCGAAATAAAAGAAGGTAAGGTAACTTTCGAAAAGAAGAAAAAGGAATAAGGAAAAGGAATCTGTGTAAATTTGACCCTGAGCAAATCAATTTTTATTAAAAAGAAGATAATACTCGGAATTACAGCATCTATCGCGGCTTATAAAGCAGTTACAATCTGCAGCAGGCTAAAGGAAAGGGGAGCGGATGTTATTCCGGTAATGACCCCGAATGCTCTTAACTTTATAGCTCCAATTACCTTTAGTTCAATTTCTGGTAACAGAACCATCGTAGAACAGTTTGTTAACCAAAAAAAAATCTATCATATCTCACTTTCACATAGTGCGGACGTTTTTTTGATTGCTCCTGCTTCAGCCGACACTATTTCAAAATTATCATATGGCATCGGGGATACTTTTTTAACAACATCAGCTATTGCAGCAACGTGCCCGGTACTTATTGCGCCCGCTATGAATGAAAGCATGTATCTTGATGCGGTAATACAAAAAAATATTCAGGAGCTCAAAAAGAGCGGGAAATATTTTTTCATAGGACCAAAGAGCGGTAAACTAGCCTGCGGTGAAAAAGGTCAGGGCAAGCTTGAAGATGAGGATGCTATAATTAAAAGGCTTGAAGAGCTT
Organism: uncultured Actinomycetota bacterium; assembly: GCA_964616545.1. Lineage (GTDB taxonomy): Bacteria > Actinomycetota > Humimicrobiia > Humimicrobiales > Humimicrobiaceae > JAQVEM01. The sequence continues at coordinate 6,097 of CAZTUA010000019.1, forward strand.
CTTGGCTACAGAAAAGACCTCACTGGCAAAAAAATTATGATTACTGCTGGCGGAACCAGAGAATTTATTGATCCTGTAAGGTATATTTCCAATAAATCCAGCGGGAAGATGGGCTATGCTCTTGCAGAAGAAGCTTATTTCAGGGGGGCCAGCGGGGTAATACTGATAAGCACAACAAAAAACCTTTCTCCGCCGTATGGAGTAAAAGTTGAATATGCTGAGAATACAGAGGAAATGAAAAAATCTCTCCTGGAACACAAGGATGATGTTGACATCATAATAATGGCAGCTGCCATAAGCGATATAATTCCTGTGCAAAAATATGATTTCAAGCTTAAGAAAAAAAATGATATATTATCAAGAATAGAATTTAAAGAAAACGAAGATATTCTTAAAATATTATCCAGAAGAAAGAAAAAGGGCAGGTACCTGGTAGGTTTTGCGGCCGAAAGCGGCTACAGCATATCAGATATTATGGAAAAAATAAAAGATAAGAATGTGGATATGATAGTAGCCAATGATATATCCAGAGAAGAAATTGGAATGGATAGTGATTTTAATGAAGTTGACATAGTAAAGAGAGACGGGACGGTAAAAAAACTGGCAAAAGATAGAAAGAGAATTATTGCCAGAGGAATCTGGGATGAAATTATCAAAAATTTAATTAATTAGTGAGTAATTAACGGGGGCAACGATGAAGAAAAAAGATTTTTTATTTACTTCGGAATCGGTTACCGAAGGACATCCGGATAAGATGGCTGACCAGATATCAGATGCCGTTCTTGATGCTATCATAGCTGAAGATCCTGGCTGCAGGACAGCTATTGAAACCATGCTTAAAACCGGAATAGTAATAGTAGCTGGTGAAATAACTACTTCTACTTATGTAGAAATACCGGATATTGTAAGAGAAGTTGTCAAAAGCATAGGGTATACCAGGGCAAAATATGGGTTTGACTTTGAAACCTGCGGTGTTATCACTTCTATCGGGAAGCAATCTCCCAATATATCACAGGGAGTAAGCAATGCTTATGAAGCAAGAGTCGGGAATGGCTATGAAAATGAATTTGACGCACAGGGCGCTGGAGACCAGGGAATGATGTTTGGTTATGCATGCAATGAAACAGAGGAGCTAATGCCCCTTCCAATTCAGCTTGCCCATAAACTCGCGCATCGTTTATCTGAAGTTAGAAAAGCGGGAATTCTGTCATATCTCAGGCCTGACGGTAAATCACAGGTAACAGTAAGATATGAAAACGACAGGCCGGTTTCTGTAGAAACGATTGTAATAGCTGCGCAGCATGCTCCAAATATAGATACTGAATCCCAGATAAAACCGGATATGAAAGAATTTGTAATTAAGCCAATTATCCCTGAAGAATATATGGGAAGAGATTTTAAGCTGTTTGTTAATCCAACAGGTGAGTTTGCAATAGGTGGTCCCATGGGTGATACAGGGGTTACCGGAAGAAAAATAATTATAGATACCTATGGAGGAATGGCAAGACATGGTGGTGGATGTTTTTCCGGTAAAGACCCCTCCAAAGTTGACAGGTCAGCTGCATATGCTGCAAGGTACGTGGCAAAAAATCTTGTAGCAAGCGGAGCCGCTGACAGGCTTGAAATAGAGATTGCCTATGCAATAGGAGTGGCACATCCTGTATCGGTTATGATAGAGACATTTGACACCGAAAAGGTAGATACAAAAAAGATACAGGAAGCGGTAAGAGAGATATTTGATTTAAGGCCGGCAGCAATTATTAAACATCTTAACCTTTTAAGGCCTATTTACAGGAAAACAGCGGCTTATGGACATTTTGGCAGGCATGATAGAGACTTCACCTGGGAGAAACTGGATAAGGTTGAAGAAATAAAGAACTTTCTGGGCCTTAAATAATTAGCTTTCTTTAGATGAATATTAATAATAAATACGCTGAAGTTTACGTAGATATTAAAATGCTTAATATCGACCATCCCTTTGACTACCGCATACCCGAAAATTTATCCGGAGAAATATATACAGGCGTGGTTGTAGGGGTTCCTTTTAAAAATAGAATTGAAGCGGGTTATGTTGTAAAAACCAAAGATAATTCAGAATTAAAAGATAAAGAAATAAAGGATATTGTAAAAATAGTTGACAGCAGGCCGGTTTTTGATTTAAGAAAGTTAGAACTAATTGACTGGATAAGCCGTTACTATATCAAACCGCCGGGGAGTGTTATAAAATTTTTTCTTCCTCCTGGAAGAAAATACAACAAGCTTTCCAGCGGTAGCGGCATTAAATTCAAATTCAGGGATTATGTTTGTTTAAATAGAGAAAAATATTCAGATCTGGGAGATACGATTAGCTGGAAGAAAAACCGTGCACAAAAAAAAATAATTGACTACCTCCTTCTTCACGGAGAAGTTTTAAAAGGAAAGTTGAAAGAGGATACGGGAATAAGCTATCAGAGCCTCAACAGCTTGCGCGAAAAAAATATAATTTCCGTAATAAAAAAAAGGGAAAAAAGGGATTTTAAATATGAATATCATGAAAGCCAGAAACACAGCAGAAAAAAAAAGATAACACTTAATTCCTACCAGAGAGCTGCTGTATCAGGCATAGAAGCAGCTATTGATAAAAAAATTTTTCATAAATTTTTAATTGAAGGTGTTACCGGCAGCGGTAAAACCGATATTTATATGGCAGTCTGCAGAAAGATTTTGAAAGAAAATAAAAGGGCTTTTGTGCTTACTCCAGAGATTTCGTTAATCCCGCAGCTATTCTCCAGGTTTGAATCTGAATTCGGGCCAGGAGTGTGTGTATACCATTCTAATATGAGTGAAGCAGAAAAATATGAGAGATGGCTTGATATACGTGATAATAGATTTGATATAGTAATAGGCACTAGATCTTCGATTTTTACGCCGTTGAACAATCCAGGGGTTATAATACTGGATGAGGAACATGATACATCTTACAAAGAAGGGACGGGAGTAAGATACAATACTCAGGAAGTATCGGTAAAGATGGGAGAAATACTGGATATCCCTGTTGTTTTTGGCAGTGCTACCCCTGGCATTGTTACAAGATACAGGGCGGAAAAAGAAAATGATTTTACCCTTTTTAGGATTCCCGTAAGGGCTCAGAGCACCAGTCCCGTGGAAATGGATATAATAGATTTAAAAAAAGTTGACCACCGGAAAGAAGATATAACCATCACGAACAAATTGCACAGGGAAATAAGAAATGAGCTTGATAAGAATAATAAAGTGATTATTTTTCTGAATAGAAGAGGGTTTAGTAATTTTATAATATGCAATAAATGCGGGAATGTGCCAAAATGTCCGGCATGCGACCTATCTTATAATTATCACAGTGATACCAAAAAATTAGTGTGCCATCATTGCGGGAGGGAGCAGAAATATTCGGGTAAATGTCCTTCCTGCGGGGCAGACAGCATCTTTTTATACGGCACAGGTGTTCAGAGAGTGCAGTCAAAGCTTAAAACAAGGTTCAGAGACACACCCGTACTCAGGATGGATTCAGATATTACCACAGGGAAAAAATCACATCAGGAAATATTACAGAAATTTATATCTCCCGGAGGAGCTATTCTTATAGGTACGCAGATGATAGCAAAAGGACTGGATATTGAGGATGTAACACTGGTTGGTGTTATTAACTGTGACAGTATGCTGGGGCTTCCCGATTATCATATGAATGAAAGGATTTACCAGCTCATTACCCAGGTTTCAGGCAGAACAGGGAGGAGAAGAAAAAAGGGCAGGGTAATAATACAGACATATAATCCTGAAAGCGGTGTAATAAAGAATATATTAAAAAATGACTATGAGTCATTTTACCGTGAGGAGCTTAAAAGCAGGGAAGAGCTTGATTATCCCCCTTTCTCTCATTTAATAAATATTATAACTTCGGGCAAAGACGAAGTTAAAGTAAAAAATGATATAAAAAAGTTATTCGAGCAACTGTCTGGAATTACTAAAGGAGTGGTAAGCATACTGGGACCGGCCCCTGCACCTTTCCATAAGATAAATTTATTTTACAGATGGCATATAATATTAAAAGTAAAGGATATGGAACATATTTGTGAAATCCTTGGGAGAATTTTAAAGGGATTTAAAAAATTTAATGAAAATAAGATAATAGTTGATGTGGAACCTGTATGGATTTTATAAATTTTATGGAGGTAGCGTAATGGCAGCGAGGGAAATTAGAAAAATAGGAGACCCGGTTTTAAGGGAAAAAAGCAGAAAGATAGAAAAAATAGATGATAAACTTATGAGCCTTGTGAATGATATGGTTGAAACTTTAAAAGAAGAAGGAGGGGTCGGACTTGCAGCACCACAGATAGGGGTAACAAGGAGGATAATTATCGTAAATTTAGGGGATGATACCAGGGTATTTATTAATCCCGAAATAAAGATCCTTGATAAAAAACAGGTAGAATCCAATGAAGGGTGTCTGAGCGTATACTCAATAAGAGATTTCAATGTAAAAAGATTTAAAAAAGTTGAAGTGAGGGCACAGGATTTAAGCGGTAAAAAAGTTGTACTGGTTGCAGAAGATTTACTGGCAAGGATTTTCCAGCATGAAATTGACCATCTAAACGGAATATTATATATAGACCGTCTTGATGGCGAATTAAAAAGGGAGCTCCTGTCCAGAATAAATGAAATAAGAATGAATGGTTAAATGGAGGGTTTATATTGAAAGTCATCTTTTTTGGGTCTTCAAATATTTCGGTCCCTTTTTTAGAAGAACTGTATAAATCAAATCATAGTGTGGAATTGGCAGTTACAACTATTGACAGGCCGGCGGGCAGAGGAAGGAAAATAACTCCAAATATAATAAAAAATAAAGCCACTGAACTGGGAATTGAATACATACTGGTTGATAAGATTGATGATATTTTTTTTGATAGATTTAAAAGTATGGAATTTAACGTGGTGGTAGTGGTTTGTTTCGGGAAGATATTTCCGGAAAAAATATTCAGCATAAAACCCGTAAAATGGCTGAATGTTCATCCATCACTGCTACCCGCACACAGGGGGCCTGCTCCGATAGTCAGCACGCTGCTGAATGGTGATAAAATGGGAGGCGTAAGCATAATAGAAGTTGTTCCGGAGATTGATGCTGGCGATATATACGCACAGGTAAAGTTTGGAATTGAGGAAAGTGATAACCGGGATAGTCTTGAAAGAAAATCAGTATTTTTTGGAAGTTCAATTTTAATTAAGGTTCTGGATTTGCTTGAAAATGGTAATATAAAACCATATCCTCAGGGCGAAGATGACATATCTTACAGTTATAAAATTAAAAAAGATGATTTAAAAATTAAATGGGAAAATAGTACAGAAAAAATTATTAATAAAATCAGAGCCTTCAGTTCAAATCCTGGAGCTTATTGCTTCTGGAGAGGTTTAAGAATAAAGATATTAGAAGCTGCTGCTATAGAAGCCGCGGCGCTAAAATTATTTTTAACCGAATTAAATAAATTAAAAAACAAAGAAAATGGTTTAATATTAAAAGCCGGTAAAGATTCGGATATCCTGGTAAAATGCAATGGAAATGAATTATTAAGGGTTAAAACATTGCAGCTGCAGGGCAAAAAAGCGATGTCAGCGGTAGATTTTGTCAATGGGTACAGGCTTAAACCCGGTGATAAATTTGAATGAAAAAAAATACAATACCGGTACCAATCCCCGCAGGATAGGATTTCTTGCATTAAACAAGTATTTTAGAAAAGAAAAATCGCTATCTCTAAAAGATATATTAAACCATTACTTAAAGAATGATAAGCTTTCTTCACTGGACAGGCGTTTCATCTTCAATATCGTAAAAGGTACAGTAAGATATTATATAAAAATAGACTTTATAGTATCTTTATTTTCGGATAGGGATATTGGGGATATAGATTCCAGGGTGCTCAACATACTCCGTATGGGTATTTTCCAGCTTGTATACATGAACAGGATTCCGGATTATTCAGCTGTTAATGAAAGCGTTGAGCTGGCAAGAAAAAATGTTTCTATATCTTCATCTAAATTTGTCAATGCGGTATTGCGTAAAATATGTGCAATCAGGGATATAGATGTATTTATAGAGAAAAAGATAGAGAAGATTACAGCCAGTGTAATTGATAAAATCAGCATAAGTTATTCCTATCCACGATGGCTTGTAGAATACTGGATCAGCTGGTATGGAAGAGAAAAGACTGTAATGATATGCAAATCACTTAACGAAAATCCCCGCAATTATTTAAGGGTAAGTAAAAGTAAAATTGCAGATAAAGATTTATTAAGAGAGCTGAATGTAGAATCCGCAGACAGAAGAATTTCCGGAATGGTCACCAGGAAGAGCAGGAAACCCGTACAGGACAGCATAAGAGTAAGAGATGATATATATAAATTTTTAACCAAAAATATTATCAAAGACACAATAAATGTTGCAAGCGTACAGGACATAGCAAAAACAGATGCTTATAATAAAGGCCTGGTATCAATACAGGATATTTCTTCGCAGATAGCAGTAAAGCTTTTTCTGGAGCCGCGAAGGGGTGAAAAAATACTTGATGTATGCGCGGCACCGGGAGGCAAAACTACTTATATCGCAGAGCTTGTAGGCGACAGAGGAGAAGTGGTATCGGTTGATATAAGCAAAAAGAGACTGGAGATTCTGAAGGAAAACCTGGCCAGGCTGGGCACAGATAATGTAAGGATTATAGAAACAGACGCTACCAGAATTGATTTTATGGGAAGAAGCAAAGCCATTCTGTCCGATAAAAATTTTAATAATAAAATATCCGGCAGTTATACAGGATATTTTGACGGGATTCTACTCGATGCTCCCTGCAGCGCTCTGGGAACAATTTCAAAGAACCCTGATGTAAAATACGGTAAAACAATGGACGATGTCATCCGTCTTTCAAGAATATCTCACAGAATGCTTGTAAATTGTGACCGTTACCTTAAACCCGGCGGCAGGCTTATTTTTTATACCTGCACCCTGTCGCCAATTGAAAACCAGGAGGTAATAGATAAATTTCTAAAAGAATTTAAAGGGAGATATTCCACAATAAAACCGGCTATATTCGATGTGCTGGCATCAATTGCTGGTTCCGAAAAAGACAGTATACTGTTCAGCGAAAGGGAAAAGGCCTGTCTGGAAATAATGCCTTATTATTTTAAAAGCGAGGCTGGTTTTGTATGCAGTCTTATAAAAAAATTATGAAATATATTATAATCAGCTGAATAAATAATTTTATGTTATCAGAGAGATTTAAAAACTATGGATGAGCTACACTTTAAAAAAGCAGAGAAAAAAGATGCTGCGGTATTAGCTGGATACCGGTTTAAGATGTTTGACGAAATTTATAAAGATAACAGGCTTGCCAGTGAAAAAGAAAGGTTTATAAATAAGTGCGAACATTATTATCTTGACAGAATAAATGAAAAGAATCATTACAGTATTATTGCGCTTGCAGGTAAAAATGCTGCAGGATGCGGAACAATTATCCTGGAGGAAAGACCTCCGAGTTTAATGCATAAATCAAATTTATCAGCCTATATCTTAAATATTTACGTGGATAAATATTACCGGGGAAGAGGTATCGCACGAAAAATAATGGAGCACCTGCATGAGTATGCGCGGAGTATGGAGGTCAGAAAAATAGGGCTTCATGCTTCTCAGTTTGGCCGCGGCCTGTATAAAAAAATGGGATACAGAGCGAAAGAGTCTTATCTTGAGATGGAACTGTAGTTTATAGATATTTATACAATTTTTTTAACTTTACCTGATGTCAGACAGCTTGCACATATATTTATAATTTTAACCTGTCCTTTATACTCAACCTTTGCCTTATGTATGTTAGGCTTAAAAGTCCTTTTATTTTTTTTATGCGAGTGGCTCACACTGTTTCCGAAAGCAGTTTTCTTCCCGCAAATTTCACATATTCTGGACATTTTTTCTCCTCTAAATCTAAAAATCTTTTTTTAACTTTTCAATGCCGGAGTTTATATGTTTACTAAACTATAACACTGAGTAAACCAGGAAGGAATATTAGCATTTTATTACTTAATTTACAAGGTAATTAGAAAGGTAATTAAAAATAAATGTGATTTATTCATAGAAACTATTTTAAATTAATAAAGTCTTAAAGAGTATAGAGAGTAATAAAATAAAAAAAATTTCTGTCTTGATAGAAATAAAATCAATTTTGATATAATATACCAGAATACTTGATAGTTTAATTCAGGGTGATAAATATTATGATTAATAAGGTAAATGAACAGGATTTGAAAAAAGTAGTTGACACCATAGTAGAAAATTTCAAAGAAAACGAAGGAAAAATAAATGATTTAAATGTATTTCCGGTACCCGACGGAGATACCGGTACCAATATGCTGCTTACTCTAAATTCAATTAAAGAAGAAATTTCAAAAACAGATAATTATTCAGTGAAAAGTATACTTGAAAAAGCTTCATTTGGTGCATTAATGGGAGCAAGGGGTAACTCGGGTGTTATATTATCACAGATACTAAAAGGGTTTTTTGATATAATAATTAAAAACGATGCATTTAACCTTGATGTAATCAAAGAAGCATTAAAATCATCAAGAGACCTGGCCTACAGTTCTGTCCAGGATCCAACTGAAGGAACCATGCTCACAACCATAAAGGATATCTGTAATTTTGTTGAGAATTTAACCAATAGCACCCATAAAATAAAAATGGTAGATTTTCTTAACAAGGTTATTTCTGAAACTGAAAAGTCTGTTGAGAGGTCGACATTCCTCCTTCCTGTCTTAAAAAAAGCAGATGTAGTAGATGCAGGAGCCCAGGGTATTCTGGATATTTTGATAGGAGCAAGAAAAGCTCTGGAAAATATTAAAAGCATAAATGGCAGGGAACTGGAAAAAAAAGATAAAAAAGCACAGAAGTCAGGCACTTTTTCTGCGGCTAACACCGGTGATAATAAAAGCAAAAAATCGCAGGTAAGCAGAGAAGACTCAGACAGGGATTATGCTAATTACAATCAGGATGGAAAAGAAAGTTTAGAGGAAGTAAAGCGCAACTATGAAATTAAGTATATTTATTGTACCCAGCTTATGGTAAAGGGCAGCAGGATAAATGTTGAAAGATTGAGAGAGAGAGTTGAAAGTTATGGCGATAGTACTATGGTGGTTGGAAGTGAAAAACTGGTTAAGATACATGTCCATACAAACTATCCGAATAAAGTTTTAAGAACAGCATTAAGAGAAGGAACCCTGCATGATATTGAGATAAGTAATATGGAAGACCAGAGAGAAGAAGCTACAGGCTTCCGGGAAGAGCCTGCAGAGGAAAAGCCTGCTGCATCAAGAGCTATTATGGCGATATCTAACGGAGATGGGCTTGAAGGAATATTTAAAAGTCTGGGTACGGATGTTATTGTCAGCGGCGGTCAGAGCATGAATCCATCAACATATGATATAGTAAAAGCTATAAATAAGCTGGAAGTTTCCGATGTTATTATACTCCCTAATAATAAGAATATTATACTGACTGCAAATCAGGCGAAAAAAATAGTTAAGAACAAAAATGTATATGTGGTACCGACCAGAAGCATACCGGCCGGGATATCTGCAATTCTAAGTTACAATCCAGATGCGGGGATGGAAGAGAATATGAAGAATATGGAAGATGCAGCTGGAAAAACTAAAGACGGCGAAATAACCAGGGCGGTCAGGGATGCAAATCTGATGGTTGGTGAAATAAAAAAAGGCGAGTATATTGGTTTATCAAGCGGCAGGGTAAGAGTGGTATCAGATAGTGCTGTAAATGCAACAATTGACCTGATAAAAGATATAGTAATCCAGGCAGAAGAAGTTATTACATTTTATACGGGCAAGGATGCAAAAAAGGAAGATATTAACGATATCAAGAAAAAGATAAAGGAATTTTTCCCTAATTTAGATATAGAAATACACAGAGGCGGACAGCCTTTATACCCTTATATATTTTCAATAGAATAATTCAATCAAATGGTGATGAATTATCAGAGTTATTTCGGGTAAATTTAAGAGCAGAAGGTTAAAACCTCCAGATAACTACAGGATCAGGCCCACTCTTGACAGTGTCAAAGAAAGTATTTTCAATGTTATAGGCGATGGGATAGAGAAAGCTAATGTCCTGGATTTGTTTGCGGGAACCGGGTCACTTGGTATAGAATCATTGAGCAGGGAATGCAGCCTGGTTTATTTTGTTGATAAAAGCTTTGAGTCTATAAGACTGATAGAATATAATATCAGAAGTTTAAAAATTAGTAATGAAAAGTATAAAATTGTCAGAAGAAATGTTCTGGATTTTTTAAGATTTTATGAAGGCCTGAAGTGGGATATAATATTTCTTGACCCGCCTTTTAAAATCGAAAGTGATATAATGGTAAAAATATTTGAGATGATAGCTGATAAGAAAATTAGCAAAAAAAATACACTTGCAGTATACGAATATTTTTTTAAAAGAGATATTGCGAAAGAAATTAAGAAATTTAGAATTATTAAAAAATCAAATTTCGGAGACAAAGAAGTGATTTATCTATCTCCTTTATTTTAAATTCAGAGGATTGGATTGATAATATGGAAAAAATAGCATTATGTCCGGGAACTTATGACCCTCTTACCGAAGGGCACAGGGATATAATAAAAAGATGTTCCAGGGTTTTTTGCAGGGTTATAGTGGCTATATCAAAGAGCCCGAGGAAAAAGCCTCTTTATTCTATTGATAAAAGAGTAGATTTTGCAAAAAGGTCACTGGCTGATTTAAAAAATGTGGAGATTATCACGTTTGAGGGGCTACTGGTAGAACTGGCTAAAAAAGTAAAGGCAGGGGTTATAATAAAAGGCCTGAGAGCTATATCGGATTTTGAATATGAATTTCAAATGGCACAGATAAATAAAAAATTAAATTCCGAAGTAGAAACTATGTTCATGGTAACCAATCCCAGATATGCTTACCTAAGTTCCAGTGCCGTAAAAGAAGTGGCCGTGTTCAAAGGATGCATAACAGGTCTTGTTCCGGAAGAGATAGAAAATGATATTATTGAAAGTTTTAATAAAAAGAATTTTAAATAAAAGGAGATATGGAGAAAAGCATGGATGCATTCGAGATTGTTGACCGTATTGAAGAATTTCTGGATAAAAGCAAAAGAATTCCTTTTTCGTCAAATATAATTGTAAACGAAACAGAAATATACGATTTGCTGGACGAATTAAGGAACATACTTCCTGAAGAATTAAAGCAATCCAGATGGATTGTTAAAGAAAGAGAGAATATGATAGAGGAAGCCAAGAGGTATTCTGATAAAATAATAAGAGAGGCAAAAGAAAAAGCAGAAGTTCTTGTAAGCGAAACTGAAGTGCTGAAAAATGCCACAAGGAAATCCGAGGAGTTAATGTCAGCAGTAGAAGCGAGAGCAAGAACAATAAGGCTGGAAGCCGAGGATTATGCTGACGAAAAGCTGGCAAACCTGGAAGCAATATTACACAAATTATTGACCACTATTGAAAAAGGAAGAGAGCAGTTCAGGGGAAATATCGGGCAGGGAGATTAATAATAAAAATAAACTGCATTATTGAATAATAATCAATTTATGTTATATTTATATATTTGTGTTTGTTTATAACAAGTTTGTAACAAGAATTTTACCAGGAGGGAATAGAATTGGCGGTTCCAAAAAGCAAGACATCAAAATCAAAAAGGGATAAACGGAGAACTCATGACAGATTAAGAGTTTTAAATATAGTTGAATGTCCAAGATGCCACAGTAAAAAAATATCACATAGAGTTTGTGAAAATTGCGGTTATTATTCTGAAAATGAAATAATCAGATTTGAGGAAAAGGGCAAGAAAAAAGAAAAGAAAGAAGAGAGTAAATAGAAAATGATTAAGGTACTAAACGGAGGCTTTTGAATTGAGTGCAGGGAATTTTTTTTGTCCGCGCACGCTGGCAGTAGTAGGGGCTGCCAGAGAAAAAGGTAAAGTTGGAAATGTTATACTGGAAAATATAATAAACTCCGGATATAAAGGGAAAGTATTTCCGGTAAACCCCAGAGCAGATAAAATACATGGACTTAAATGTTATCCTTCAGTCTTAGATATACCCACGGATGTTGAACTGGCAATAATAGCCATACCGGCACAGTGCGTGTGTGAAGTTCTTGAAGAATGTTCAAAAAAGAATACTAAGTGGTCAATTATTATATCTGCAGGTTTTAAAGAAACAGGAGTGGAAGGCGCAAGAAGAGAGACACACCTGATAGAAAAAGCAAAAGAATATGGAATTAGAATACTCGGCCCTAATTGTCTTGGAATGATAGATACTGTCTGTCCGCTTAATGCTTCATTTTCGACCAGTATGCCACCCACCGGTAAAATAGGTTTTTTATCTCAATCCGGAGCACTTGGCACTGCTATACTGGACAAGGCAAATGCCTCTAATATTGGTATTTCAAAGTTTGTTTCTCTGGGCAATAAAGCAGATATTTCTGAAAATGATCTGTTTGAAGAGTGGGGAAAAGAGAAAGAAACCGAGGTTATCACAGCTTATCTTGAAGGAGTGAAAAACGGTAAAGAATTCATTAAGATATCTTCAAGGGTTTCTAAAAAAAAGCCCATAATTGTTATTAAGTCAGGTAATACGGATGCCGGAGCCCGTGCGGTGTCATCGCATACGGGTACTCTTGCAGGTTCAGCCAGAGCTTATGAGGCAACTTTTAAACAGTCAGGAATAATAAGAGCAGCTACAATAAAAGATTTTTTTAATTACTCGCTGGCTTTTTCATCCCAGCCATTGCCTAAAGGTAAAAAAGTTGCAATAATAACAAATGCAGGTGGTCCCGGGATCATGGCCACTGATGCCTGTGAAAAAAATAATATATCACTTGCAACTCTGGAGAAAAGAACCATAAAAAAGTTAAAAGAATTTTTACCTGAAGCAGCAAATTTTTATAACCCTGTAGATGTTCTGGGAGATGCGCTGTCAGATAGATATAGAAGAACTCTGGAAGTAGTGGTAGAGGACAGCAATGTTAATGCTGTGCTGGTAATGCTAACTCCGCAGGCAATGACGCAGTCATTAGAGACAGCCAGAGCAGTAGTGGAAATTATGGAGGAGCAAAAGAGAAAGGTGCCCATACTGACTAGTTTCCTGGGTGGTAACGAAATTGAAGAGGCAGTGAACTTCCTGGTCAGCAAAAATGTTCCTAATTTTGATATTCCAGAAGAAGCTATAGATACGCTTAGAGTTATGATGGAATACGCAGAATGGAAAATAAAAAAGAGTGAACCGATTAAAAAATTCAGTGCCGATAAAGAAAAAGTCAGAGAAATATTTAAAAAATGCAGAATTGAGGATAGACTGGAGCTGGGAGAAATGGAGGCCAGGGATATTTTAGAAGCGTATGGTATAAGAGTACCCAGAGCAGAACTCGCCAGGGATATCAATGAAGCAAAGGAAATTGCGGAAAGAATCGGGTATCCGCTTGTTCTTAAAATTGTTTCTCCAAACATTCTTCACAAGACAGATGTAGGGGGTGTGAAAATTGGAATAAAGGATGAAAAAGAACTTGAAGAAAATTGCGATGAAATTCTTTTTCATGTAAGAAAGTATATGCCCGATGCAAATATCAGCGGTATTCTTGTGCAGGAATTTGTTACTGATAAAAAGGAGACAATAATTGGAGTAAGCGAAGACCCTCAATTCGGTCCCATGGTTATGTTCGGGCTGGGAGGAATATATGTTGAGGTACTTAAAGATGTTTCTTTCAGGATAGCTCCGGTAAGCAACCACGCTGCGAATGAAATGATAAAAGAGATCAGGGCTATTAAGTTACTGGAAGGCGCAAGAGGTGAAAATCCTTCTGATGTTGACAGTATAATTGAAATCATACAGAGGGTTTCTCAGCTGGTTACTGATTTTCCAGAAATAATTGAAATGGATATAAATCCACTATTTGTAAAAAAGCAGGGAGAGGGTTCTATAGCCGGAGATGCAAGAATAAGGATAGGAGGTTAAAATGATTCCGTTATTTTTTATTTCTAATCAGCCTTTTTCAGGTAAAAGTTCAATGTGTGTGGGTGTGGGAAAATTGTTTGCCGAAAAAGGGCTGAAAGTAGGTTACATGAAACCGGTAGGAACACTACCAACCAGGGTAGGAACAATTACAACTGATGAAGATGCTCAATATATTTCAGATATTCTGGACGTAAAAGAAGAGCTTGAAGATATCTGCCCGATTGTAGTGACCCAGCAATACATCAGAGAAGGACTAAAAGACAGCAGCTTTTCTAAAGGGTTCCTTGATGTAATTGATAAGGCTTATAATAAAATCAAGAAGGATAAGAATATTGTGATTTTAGAGGGAGCCAAAAGTATAGAAGATGGCTATTTTTTGGGGATATCTGCAGAAAAAATCTGCAAAAAAATTGGAGCCAGAGCCATTCTGGTTGTAAAATACGGTACAGAAATAGTAGATCAGATTCTTTACTCAAAAGAGTTCTTAAAGAATAATTTATCAGGAGTAATTATCAACTGGGTCCCCCGTACCCAGGTGGATAATCTAGAAAAACTTATAATACCTTTTTTAACCAGAAGTGGTATAGATGTACTGGGGTATTTAACATCTGATAAAATACTATCCTCTGTAAGTGTAAAGGAAATGTCCAAAATGCTTGGAGGGCAGATAATATGTGCCCAGGACAGAGTTGATGAGCTCGTAGAAACGTTCATGGTCGGTGCTATGGGGCAGGAGCAGGCATTAAAATTCTTCCGAAGAAAAGCCAATAAAGCTGTTATAACCGGTGGTGATAGAGCTGATGTCCAGCTTGCAGCGCTTGAGACACCTACCAGATGTTTGATACTTACCGGTAATTTTCAGCCAAGTACAGTGGTTCTTGGCAGAGCCGAGGAACTTGGCGTACCCATGATTCTGGTTAACTTCGATACGCTAACTGCGGTAGAAAGAGTTGGAGAAATTATTGGTCATGTGAGATTTCATGAAGTTAAAAAGATTGATAAAATAATTGATGTAATCAGGGAATACATAGACACAGACAGATTACTGGAAATATCAAAAAAGTGATTAAGTCCAAAAATAGTTATGGCTCAACTCAATTCAGGCTACCACTCAATTGTTATAGATGCAATGGGGGGAGATTATGCTCCGGGAGAGATTATAAAAGGTTCCATTGAGGCAAAAGAAACTTCCGGGGCAAAAATAAAACTGGTAGGCAATGTAGATAAAATAAAAGAGACGGCAGAATCGTATCACTTAAATCTTGATGGTCTGGAGATTATTCCGGCTCCTGAAGAAGTGCGCATGGATGAATCTCCTTCAGATGTTTTAAGAAAAAAGAAAAATTCCTCAATTTTTGTCGGAACAGAACTTGCATCTGATAAAGGTGTAAATGCTTTTATTTCTGCCGGGAATACAGGAGCGGTAATGGCCTGCTCTCTTTTTAATATAAAAAGGATAGAGGGAGTAGCCAGACCTGCAATTGCTGTGGTTATACCCCTTAGCGATAAAAAGTTTGTACTGTTAGATGCCGGAGCCAATGCAGACTGCAAACCTCTATATCTAAAGCAGTTTGCAATAATGGGAAAGATTTACTCTGAAACTATTATAGGCGTAAAAAACCCAAAAGTAGCCCTGGTTAATATAGGAGAAGAAGAGAAGAAAGGAAACGAACTAACAGTTGAAAGCTACAGAATGCTTAAAGATTTCAAGGGTATTAATTTTGTAGGGAATGCAGAAGGCAGAGAGTTATTTGAAGGTTCAGTAGATGTGGCGGTGTGTGATGGATTTGTAGGAAATGTAATTTTAAAGTTAATTGAAGGTATGGCAGGTTTTCTTTTTGGGGAAATAAAGCAAATTTTAACCTCGAATATACTAACAAAAATTTCGGCTCTGGGCATTAAGAGTTCTCTGGTAAAAATGAAGGAGAAATTTGATTATGAAGAGTATGGGGGAGCCCAGCTTCTGGGGCTTAATAGTCCGGTTATAATCTCACACGGAAGTTCAAAATCAAAGGCGATTAAAAATGCTATAAAGGTAGCGTCAGATAGTTTAGAAGTAGATATCATTACCCGGATTAGAGAAGAAATTAATAAAATAAATTAAGTAATAATAAAAAGGAAAAGGAGTAAGTATGGAAAATTTTGACAAACTTAAAGAAGTACTGGTAGATGTACTGGGCGTTAAGGAAGAAGATGTCAAAACTGAAAGCAAATTTGTGGATGATCTGGGCGCCGACTCGCTGGATCTGGTGGAATTGATTATGGCATTTGAGGATAAATTCGGAGTGGAGATAAGCGATGAAGATGCCGAAAAAATTGTTACGGTAAAAGATGCCCTGGATTATATTAATACTTATTCCAAATAGAAATATCTTAAAGATATTGTATGAAATTTTTGATGTATAAGGTGGCGAAGGTCTTTTTATGAAAGATGACCGGGAAGTTCCTGAAAAAAGGTTAAGGGACTGGCTGCAGAGTCTTGGAATTGATGCGGTAGATATAAAAATTTATATACAGAGTTTGACCCACAGGTCTTATGCTTATGAAAGAAAAATAATGTCGAGAGGCAATGAGCAACTGGAATTTCTGGGCGACAGTGTGCTATCTTTCGTAATCACGTCGTATCTATACAAAAATTACAGCGATCTGCCCGAAGGGAAAATGGCAAGAATAAGGTCTGTTTTAATAAGCAGAAAAACTTTATTTAAAATAGCAGAAGAAATTAGAATAGGACAGCAAATACTTTTGAGCGAAAATGAAGAATCGTGCAATGGGAGAAAAAAAATATCTATTCTGGCAGATGGGGTGGAAGCTTTAATAGGAGCAATTTATATTGATAAAGGAATTAAATTTACCTCCAGCTGGATTATTAAAAGATACAGGGAAAGAATTAATGAGCATATTAAAACTCCCGAAATTATAGATTATAAAACCTACCTTCAGGAAGCGGTCCAGGCAGATTATTCAATGCTTGTAAAATACAAGCTGACAGGGTCCGAAGGTCCTGATCACAATAAATCATTTTATTCTGTGGTAATGATTGATGATAAAATAGTTGGCAGAGGTAAAGGTAAGAGTAAAAAAAGTTCTGAGCAGAATGCTGCAAAAAATACTTTAAAGAAACTATATAATTTAGATTTGTAATATTTATTTTAGATTTTGGAAGTTAAAATTGTACTTAAAGAACATAACACTTCGAGGTTTTAAATCTTTTAAAGATAAAAGCCAGCTATTTTTTGAACCCGGGATAAGTGTAATTGTTGGGCCTAACGGCAGCGGTAAAAGCAACGTGGCAGATGCGATATCATGGGTTCTGGGGGAGCAGAGCCCCAAAACGCTGAGGGGCAATTCAATGGCAGATGTAATTTTTAGAAGTAAAAATGAAGAAATGGGAATTGCCGAAGTATCTCTCCTGTTTGATAATTCAAATAAATTATTTAATACGGAATTCAGGGACGTTAGGTTTACCCGCAGGGTTTATGCAAAGGGAGGGAGCGAGTATTTTATAAATTCCTCACCATGCAGGTTAATAGATATACAGGAGCTTACATCTGACAGCGGTATAGGAAAAGGTCTTCACATAATCGTGAATCAGGGACAGATTAATGAGATTGCTGTACTAAAGCCTATTGAAAGAAAAGCCATAATAGAAGAAGTGCTTGGGATATCTAAGCATAAAAATAGAAGGGATAAATCTCAGGCAAAACTAGAAAAAGTTAAAAATGATATTGAGCGGATAGATGATTTAATGGATGAAATAAAAAGAACAATGGATCCTCTCGAAATAGAGGCACGCAGGGCACAGAAATATTCCGGGATTTTTAATTTATTAAAAAATGAAGAAATTTCACTTTTAATAGCGAATCTTAACAAATTAAACAGGGAATGGGAAAGCCAGAATGAATCTTATAAAAAATATAAGGATGAGTTAGAAAAAATAGAAGGTAAAATTACCGGTACAGAAAAAGAGAAGAGCAAAGTGCTAAAACTTACCGGTGAAGAAAAGAAAAATTACGAGTCCTGGAGAGAAAAGATTGATAGCTTCAATATTGAATTTAATAATCTTGGAAATATTATAACACTGATTGAAAGCAAGCAGAATGTATTCAAAACTTTAAAAAATATGTTTGATATAGACCTCCGCCTTTATGAAGAAAATGAAAATGAATTAAAAAAGCAGGAGAAAAACAAAAATAAAAGCAGTGACAGCATAATTATATTACTTGAGGAAATTCCGGACAGGCTTAAAGAAATCGTGAGCATCCTATCGGGGCTGAAAGATAATATAAAGAAAAAACTGGGAGATTCCAGAACTTCGGATTATATTGAGGAAGAGCTTAATTTAATAATAGAAGAAATCAAAAAAATATCCGCTATGGTCAGAGACAGGAAAGAGCATGCAGATATCAATCCGGCCGACAGAAAGGAAGAAGGTGTAAAAAATATTGATTATATAAAAGAGAAGCTGGAAAAGACAGGAAACCTTGAGGAAATATGTACTATTAATATTGAAAGAGCAAAAAGAATTTGCTCTATTCTTAAAAGGTGCCTGGATGTTAGCGGAAAAACAAAAAAGAAACTTTACCGGGAATTTGAGAAGAAAAACAGCCAGGTTATTGAAAATCAGAAAAAAATAGATGAACTGGACAGGCTGGCCGGTAAACTGAATCAACAAAAAATGAAACTGGAAAGTGATTTATATAAAGGAGATATTAAAAAAGAACAGATAAAAGAAAAAGTAGAAGCCATTACGGAAAACATTGTTGATAATTACAATGAATCTATGGAGTATGTTTTAAAAAGTTATAACCCCAGTACCAATATCAGTCAGTCAGAAATCAAGGTAAAGAAGTTAAAAAATGAAATAAAAAATTATGGCAATGTAAACCCAAATGCAGCAATTGAGTATCAAAAAATTAAAAAGAGATTTGATTTTCTGGCTGAACAGAGAGTAGATCTTGCTGAAAGCAAAAAAAATTTAGAAGAGTTAATTGAAGATATAAATGAGAGGATTGCAGATTATTTTTCTAAAAAATTTGATGAGATTAATAAATGCTTTACAGGCTATTTTAAAATTTTATTTCCCCTTGGTGAAGGTGAAATGCAGCTTGAAAAGAATAACGGGTGCAATTATGATGAAATAGGGGTGGATTTAAGGGCGGATATAGGTAATAATAAATTTGTTAATCTTTCACTTCTATCAGGCGGAGAGAAATCCCTGGTTTCGATGGCATTTCTTTTCTCAATTTATTCAATAAATCCCTCGCCATTTTACGTTTTTGATGAGGTAGATGCAGCACTGGATGATATGAACATCAACCGTTTTTTAACACTGATAAAAAAGTTTTCTGAAAAACAGCAGATAATATTGATTACACATCAGAAAAGAACGATGGAAATTGCTGATACTATTTATGGCGTGACAATGCAGCCAGATGGAATTTCAAAGATAATCTCCGAAAAAATAGGGAAAAATAATGCAGAGCTTGTTTAAAAACCTGAATTATATTTGGAACAGATTTAAGAGTGAGAAGAGCTTATTCTGGGATGAGATTGAAGAGCAGATGATAGCAGGGGATATAAGCATTAATGCAGCGGCAGGGATACTGGATAAAGTAAAAAAAATCACCTATAGTGAAAATATTAAAGACCCTGAAGCAATAAAGACCTTAATTAGAGAGGAGATTATAAAAATTCTTGAGAGCAATGGGAGCAGCAGATTAAATATATCTGAAGTACCGCCCTCAGTTTTTTTAATAGTCGGGGTAAATGGTACGGGTAAAACTTCTTCTGTTGCGAAACTGGCAGGTATGCTTAAAAAAAATGGCAAGAACGTACTGATATCAGCTGCAGATACATACAGGGCAGCTGCGGTAGAACAACTGCAGCATTATGCAGAGAAATTAAAACTGGATATTGTATGTCACCAGAAATTCTCCGACCCGGGTGCTGTTGTTTATGACAGCATAGAGAAAGCGAAAGCAAAGGGGATTGACATTGTTATAATTGATACTGCCGGGAGAATGCAGACTTCACATAATCTGATGGAGGAATTAAGGAAGGTCAAAAAGGTGGCAGCCGGCAGAATTAACCGTGATATTGATGAAGTTCTGCTTGTTGTGGATTCGACAACGGGGCAGAATGCAAAAAATCAGGCTGAATTATTTAATAGTTCCTTAAATCTAACCGGAATAATCCTTACCAAAACAGACAGCACTTCAAAAGGCGGAATGGCAATTACCATAAAAAACGACCTTAAAGTGCCCATAAAGCTGGTTACCAGTGGTGAAAAGCTGGATAATATAGAATATTTCGACCCGGTAAAATTTACCGGTTCATTATTATACTGATCCTATTAATATATAAGAAGGTTCTAAATGTTTGATACACTTACAGCAAGATTTGAAGATTTATTTTATAAAATAAAAAATAAGGGCAGGTTAAGCCCCGGTGATATGGAAAAGGCTCTAAGAGAGATAAAGCTTGCCCTGCTGGAAGCAGATGTAAATTTTAAAGTGGTAAAAGAATTTCTTGAGAATGTTAAAAAAAAGGCAACAGGTGAGAAAGTACTGGAAAACATAACTTCCTACCAGCAGATAGTAAAGATAGTAAATGATGAAATTGTAAAAATGCTTGGCTCGGGCAGCGGCGGCATAAATCTCTCTACGGGAGGCCCTACAATTATAATGATGGTAGGGCTGCAGGGTTCCGGGAAGACTTCATCAGTTATAAAACTGGCCAGCTTTATAAAAAATAAATTTAATAAAAAAGTATCAGTTATTGCAGCTGACATATACAGGCCTGCAGCGGTACAACAGCTTGAAGACATGGCAAAAAGTATAAATATTGATGTTTTTTTCCAGGACAATCTGGATCCTGTGTCAATGTCGGTAAAGGGAATTGAGGTATTTAAAAAAAATGGCAGCGATGTAATTATAATAGATACAGCAGGAAGGCTGCAGATTGACAGTGATATGATGAATGAGATTGC
Source organism: uncultured Actinomycetota bacterium (assembly GCA_964616545.1). Lineage (GTDB taxonomy): Bacteria > Actinomycetota > Humimicrobiia > Humimicrobiales > Humimicrobiaceae > JAQVEM01. Next base: position 27,145 of record CAZTUA010000019.1, read on the forward strand.
GAATATAAGAAAAAAGGTTAATCCTCACCTGATATACCTTGTTCTTGATGCGATGACCGGGCAGGAAGCCGTAAGTATCGCAGATGGTTTTAACCGAAAAGTTGAATGTGACGGGATAATTCTTACAAAACTGGATAGTGACACCAGAGGGGGCGCAGCGCTATCGGTGTATTATGTGGTAAAAAAACCTGTAAGGTTTATATCTACGGGGGAAAAGATTGACGATTTTGATATATTCTATCCCGAAAGGATGGCTTCAAGAATACTGGGCATGGGGGATGTTTTAACACTTGCCGAAAAAGCCCGGGAAGCTGTAAGCGAAAAAGAAGCCAGAGAATTTGAAGAAAAGATTTACAGAAATGAGTTAAATTTTGAGGATTTTATAAGCCAGTTAAAGAGCATTAAAAAAGTAGGTTCACTTGACAAAATATTTTCCATGTTGCCAGTAAAGAATAAAAGTAAAGTCTTTGAGAACATAAATCTGGATGATTCCTATCTTGTAAAGGTAGAAGCCATGATTAACTCAATGACTGTAGAGGAGAGAAGAAGGCCGCATATTATAAACGGCAGCAGGAGGAAAAGAATTGCAAAGGGAAGCGGCAGCACGGTAACAGAAGTAAACAGGCTGTTAAAGCAATTCGGTAAGACCAGGCAGCTGTTAAAGCAATTTTCGGATGCAAAGGGGAAATTTAACCTGCCTTTTTAGAAAACCTTAAATAAAAAATATTTTGCAAGTTTTATAGAAAAATATATAATTATGAGAACATAAGGCTATCTATATGATTTTTTTGGAGGTTATGGATTGAGTGTAAAGATAAGGTTGACAAGAATGGGGTCGAAAAAACAACCCTTTTACAGAATTGTAGTTGCAGACATTAGATCACCCAGAGACGGAAAGTTCATTGAAAAAATAGGTATTTATGATCCTAAAAGTGATCCATCTAAAATAGAAGTTGATAGAGATAAAGCTCTTGATTGGATTAATAAGGGTGCAAAACCTACAAATACAGTTCAAAAACTTTTTGATAAAATTGGATTAAAGAAGTAGTTAATACAAATTAAACTGGAGGTAAATAGTGAAAGAACTACTAGAGTACATGGTAAAAGAGCTGGTAGACAGCCCGGATAATGTAGAAATTATGGAAGAGGAGGAAGATGACAAAACAGTTATTTTCAAGCTAAAAGTAGCCGAAGATGATCTGGGAAAAGTAATCGGTAAAAAAGGTAGAACCGCAAACGCCCTCAGGGTAGTTATGAGAGCTGCATCTGCTAAAAGAGGAAAATCATCGATAGTAAAAATTATGGATTAATAATTTAATATATAATTATAGATAGACTTATTATGAATAAGTAACAGTAAATGTCAGAAAAATACGTGGATGCAAGATTAATTGGGATAATCGGTAAGCCGCACGGAGTTAAGGGAGAAGTAACAATGACTCTGCTTACCGATTATCCCAATACTATTAGTAAGGGAGCAGTATTATTCTTAGATGAAAAATGCACCTGTAAAATAGAAGTTGAAAATTTAAGATGTTTGAAAACAAAAAGTAATGCTTGCTTTACGATAATAAAATTCAGGGGTATCGATAACAGGAATCAGGCTGAGAGCTTAAAAGGCATGAAAGTTTTCCGTAATACAGGTGACAGCCCCGAACTAAAAGAAGATCAGTACTGGACAGACGATATAGTTGGCTGCAGGGTTTACACAGCGAAAGACATTTTTATCGGAAGAGTAAAAGATATAGAAAAATATGCAGCCAATGATAACTTAGTGGTAAAAATAGAAACAAAAAATTCGTTTACAGGCCTTATAAAAGATAGTATTCTGTATATTCCTGTAATTGAAGATTATATTAAGGATATAGATTTAAAAAACAGAAAAATAATCTTAAAAAGAATTCCTGAATACGCCTGAAATTTTTAAAGTAATTATTTTCTTTAATATCTTTTTATTTTTAAAATGTTAATAATAGACGTTATCACTATTTTCCCGGGAGTATTTGAAAATATCGTTGAATTCGGGGTCACAAAGGAAGCTTTTAAAAAAAATACCTGCCAGCTTAATATATATAACCTGAGAGATTTTTCGGGCATGAAAAGGGGCACGGTTGATGACAGGCCTTACGGCGGGGGTCCCGGCATGGTATTAATGCCCGGTCCGGTATATAAAGCCGTAACCTTTATAAAGAAAAAGAATAAGATTAAAAAAAAAGAAAAACAGAAGGTTATATTGCTTTCTCCGGTAGGTGAAAAGCTGAAACAGGCCAGGTTAAAAAAACTGTCTGTGCTTGAAAATATAATACTTATATGCGGAAGATATGAGGGTATAGACCAGAGAGTCATAGATTTAGTAGTGGACCTGGAGATATCGGCAGGAGATTATATACTAACCGGTGGAGAAATTCCGGCAATGGTTATAATAGACGGGGTGGTACGGCTTCTGCCCGGGGTCGTAGGGAAAGAAGAATCTTTAAGAGCAGAATCTTTTGAAAAAGATATTCTTGATTATCCACAGTATACGAGACCGCCTGTTTTTAGAGGAAAGGCAGTTCCGGAGATTTTGTTGAGCGGGAATCATAAATACATACAGAAATGGAGAGAAGAACAATCAGAAAAGATAACACGTATAAAAAGGCCGGATTTATTTGACAAAGACCGCTAAATTAATTATATTTGTTTGGTTTTATTAGTACAAAAGTAGAAAGTTGGAGAAATAAATGAATAAACTGGATAAGATAGAGAGTAAATATATAAGAACGGATATCCCCGGATTTAAGCCGGGTGATAAAGTAAGGGTTAAAATTAAAATAAGTGAAGAAAATAAGGACAGAATCCAGATTTTTGAGGGAGTTGTAATAAAAATCAGGGGAACCGGAATAAATAAAACTTTTACGGTAAGAAAGACTTCATTTAACAATATAGGAGTCGAGAGAACTTTTCCTGTAAATTCACCTGTCATCCAGTCTATAGAAAGAGCAGGCGAGGGGCTGGTAAGAAGAGCCAAATTATACTATCTAAGAAACAAAATCGGTAAAAAATCAAAAGTTAAGTTTAAATAAACGACTGCTTATTTTATATTAATGTCAATAGACAGCAAAGAAGATGATAATAAAAAAACTAAGAGGATTTTTAGAGAGTTTTTAATTTATATCCTTATTATATTAATTGCTGTAATATCTGCTGCTTTAATCAGAATCTTCATATTTGAACCTTTTATTGTTCCCACACCTTCAATGGAACCAAGTCTGAAAGTAGGCGATAAAGTTATAGTAAACAAGCTTGCATATAAACTCGGAACCCTAAAAAGAGGTGATATTGTAGCATTCCATTCGCCTATTGAACAAAAAGATCTGGTTAAAAGAGCTATTGCACTGGAGGGAGACGAAATCACCCTGACAAGCGAAGGTGAAATTTTCATAAACGGGGAAAAGATTATTGAAAATTATTTACCCGGGGATCAAAATATATCTTATCTTAACCAAACAACGGTCATCGGGGAGAATGAAGTTTTTGTAATGGGCGATAACCGGAATAATAGTTTTGACAGCAGATTCTTTGGAACGATTTCCGAAGATGATATATTTGGGAAATTTCTTATAATTTACTGGCCGCCGCCCAGATGGTAATTTTTAAGTAAATGGAACTCAGGGAAACAAAAAGACTTCTGGACCTGTGCAGATATGAAAATGACCTGCATATTGAAGGTTATGATAATATAGCAGGCGTGGATGAAGCAGGGAGGGGTTCTCTTGCCGGCCCTCTTGTAGCAGCGGCAGTTATTCTTGATAGAAGAAAGTTTATGATAGAAGGCATAGACGATTCAAAAAGAATTACACCTGAGAAAAGAAAATTGATATTTAAAAAAGTAATCAGAAGTTGTCTTTGCTGGTCAGTGGTAGAAGTACCCCCCGAAAAAATTGACCGTCTGTCAATAACCAGAGTAAACGAAATTGCGTTTAAAAAAGCAATTAATGGTCTGAGGATAAAACCGGATATTATCCTCGCAGATTTTATCAGTACGGATCTAGGGACCAGATATTTCCGGGTTGTTAATGGTGACCGTATAAGCGTTTCAATAGCAGCAGCGTCAATAATTGCCAAAGTAATAAGGGACCGGATAATGCTCAAATTTTCAAGGGATTACCCGGAATATGGGTTTGAGCAGAATAAAGGTTACGGTACAAGGAAGCACCTGATTTCACTCCGCAAATACGGTCCTACATCAATCCACAGGTTAACTTACAGAGGTGTTTTAGTTCAGTAGATTTAATAAAAAATTTACAGGAAAAGCCGGAGAGCTTATTGCGCAAAAATACCTCGAAAACAGAGGATATACCGTACTGGAAAATAACTATAGAAATAAATATGGTGAAATAGACTTAATAGCAAAAAAGAACACCGATTTAGTCTTTATAGAAGTTAAAACCCGGACAGGAACAGCATACGGAAACCCTCTGGAGGCAGTAAATAAATCAAAAATTACAAGAATAAGAAAAGTAGCATCCTCTTATATAAAACAAAAGAAACTTCCATATTTTAACCCGCGTTTTAGTGTTATCGCTATAACTGCAGGTTTTAATCAAATAAAAAAAGTACCGGAGGAATATAGCCCTCTCTTTTCATCGTCCGAATTAGATAATCTAATAAAAAATGAAAATATAAAGATAGAGCATATAGTAGACGTATTCTAAATATATCAGGCGCAGCAATTTTACCGGTGTATAAAAAATTAATGAAGTAATATATAATATATTATAAATTATTTTTTTATATAATTATGAAAATAT
>CAZTUA010000020.1:0-42520 GCA_964616545.1 uncultured Actinomycetota bacterium
AAATAATTTATAGGAGAAGAAGAAATAATAATTAGAGCCTAAATTTTTCATGGAATAAAGCATTAATTCTTTAATTCTTTAACAGCTATCCTTATAGCACCTTCCACAGGATTTTTTACCTGAGATATGAAATTAACTCCTGGAAAATCTTTTTTTATCTTATTAATTAAAATATTTTTAAAGTATCTTTCACATTTAAATAATCCGCCAACAAAAACAAGGTCAAAGACTTTATCTTTAAAACCAAGTCTATTTGCTACGCTATTAATAGAAATTACAGCCTCTTCAGCTTCTTCAGTAAGTATATCAATGCTGACCTGGTCTCCCATTTCCGCAGTTCTACAAACTGTTTCAGCCAGTGCCCCGATTCTAACCTTAGGAGTAGACTCCTCATAAGCCCATATTGTTAGATCCATTATTTCTTTTAAATTTAAATCTTCCAGTATAGTTTTGGATAATAAACTTTCTTTTCCTCTTCCGTCATATGCTCTCATAACTGCTTTTAAAGCTTTTAAGCCTACCTGATAGCCGCTACCTTCGTCACCAAGAATATAATCCCAGCCTGTTGTCTTAGACACAATGCCGCTTTCATTAATTCCAAAACAACTGGCACCAGTTCCTGCAATAATTACTATTTTATTCTTGCTCTCGCTTCCCGCTTCCAATCCAATTCTTGTATCATTACATATTATAACTTTTTTGGGGTTAAGATATCTGGCAAGTTCGTTATTAAATACAATTTTTCTATAGATTTCAGGGTCTTTACTGCTATTATTATAACCTGCAAAACCGAAACAAGAACTTATAAAATAAATATTTTCTGAAACTTTTATTTCTTTAATAGCATCAAATACAGCTTTATTTAGATTCTCTATTGCATCTTTTACATTAACACTTTTACAACTACTTGGACCTGAAATTGTTAAGGTTTCTTTTTCACAACTAATATGAGAAATCTTTACCTCTGTTTTTGACCCTCCTCCATCCACGCCTAAAATATATACCTCTTTTTCAGTTCTTACTATCATTTAATTCTCACCTTTTTTATTATTCTATTTATATAAATCATTTTAATAAAAATTTTTCCTATATTTTAGAAATAGATATCAGTATTTGACTTTCTCCCAAAATTTATTTCTTGCACTGTTCGCTATTTTTTCACAAAGAATCAGCTCATTTAATCCGTCTTCAAAAGTTGGAAAATCAAATTTTGATTTTCCTGAGGTTAATATTTGATTATATACATTATCAAATAATTGCTTTAATGTATCAGGGAATCCTTCTGTATGACCTCCGGGATAACTCGAATATTTCCTTACTGATTCATTCATTAAAGAAGGATCTTTCAACAGCAGTTCATTTTTAGAATCTCTTTTCCCTATCCACATCTGGTTGGGATTTTCACAATCCCAGGCAATTGATTTTTTTGTCCCATATATTTCTATAACCAATCTGTTTTTCCTGCCGGCTGAAACCTGACTAACTGTCATAGAACCATGTGCCCCATTATTAAAAAATAATAATACCGCAGCATAATCCTCTGTATCTATCCTTATATCTTTATACTCGGAAGATTTAAAAATTTTTCCTGTATATGTTTCAATAGATTTTAAGGGTTTTTTTCTTGTTTTGTAAAATGTATAAAAATCTGCACATACCTCTTCTATTTCTAATTTAGTAACATATTGAGCCAGATCGAGCCAATGGGAGCCTATGTCTGCCACAGCTCTCGAGTCTCCACTAAATTCCGGTTCCAATCTCCAGTTATAATCTGTCTGATAAAATAGCCAGTCCTGCAGGTATGACCCACTAACAAATATAATTTCCCCTAATTCTCCTGATTCTACCATAGCTTTCGCCTGCTGTATTAAAGGGTAAAATCTTAAATTAAAGTTCACTGCTGCTATAAGCCCTTTCTTTTTTGCAAGCTTTACTAGACTTCTTCCTTCTTCTAAATTAACAGCTAGTGGTTTCTCACATATAAGATGTTTGCCTGATTCTAATGCCTGTTTTGCCATCTGATAATGCAGATAATTAGGAGTACATATATGGACAACTTTTATAGTATTATCTTCCAGCAGTTCCCTGTAATCCCCATAATATTTATTTATATATAACTGCCCAGCTTTTTCTTTAGCTATCTCTTCATTAACATCAGCTAATGCAGTTACTTCTACATACCCCAGGCGTCTTAAAGCTTCAATATGCGCAGGACCAATAAATCCAGATCCTATTACCCCTGTATTTACTTTTCTCATATTCATCCTTAATCCTCTTATTATCACATTTTTCGGTTCTACTTTTATGCCCAGTAAATTTCAGCAGGTTTTTCTTTAATAACTACTTCCTTTAAAAACTTAACAGTCTTTCTCATTCCTTCTTCTCCTGACATTAGAGCATCCTCATATTCAATGCTTAAAATATAGTCATAACCTTCTTTTATGAGCTGAGATATAAATTTTTTCCACCAATCATAACTATTTCCATAGCCAACAATCCTAAATAACCATGATCTATTTTTTATATCTGTAAATGGCTTGGTATCCAGAACGCCGTTAAATGCAGTATTGTATTCATCAATCTTTATATCTTTTGCATGTATATGGAATAAAGCTTCTGCTTCAGATATCTTTTTCATAGAAGCAATCGGGTCAATACCCTGCCAGAAAAGGTGGCTTGGGTCAAAATTAGCTCCAATTACGTCACCCACATTCTCTCTTAATCTTAATAATGTTTCAGTATTATAGACTGCAAATCCGGGATGCATTTCAAAAGCTAATTTAACTTTATGATCCTCCGCAAATTTTCCTGTTTCCTTCCAGTATGGGATTACCTTTTCTTTCCACTGCCATTTTAAAATTTTAGAGAAATCATCTGGCCAGGCACATGTTACCCAATTAGGAAATCTATCGTTATCTGAACTGCCGGGGCATCCTGAAAATAATGTGATAGTTGAAACATCCAGTTTTTGAGCCAGAAGTATTGCATCTCTAATTTTTTTATCATGTTCTACAGCAATAGACCTGTCAGGGTGGAGTGGATTTCCATGAACGGCAAGGGCGCTAATCATTAATCCTCTTTTCTCGACCGCATTTTTATACAATCTTGTCTTATTGTTATCATTTAATAATTCTGAAGTATTGCAGTGAACGTCACCCGGATAATTTCCTGCGCCAATCTCTACTGCTTCAAGCCCGAGTTCTTTAACTTTATCCAGCATTTCTTCAAAAACAGGATGTGATTTATAAAAAACAGCTGTCAGTACACCCAGTTTCATTTGAACCTCTCTCGTATAATAAGATAATAAATTTATTAATAATATTTATAAACTTATCCTTAAAGCTTATTACCAAATTAACTTTCGCCTTCCTTGCCGGCAAAAATAACTGCAACTATTATTACAATACCTCTTACGAGCATCTGCCAGTGTGTACTATACCCGAGAAGTATGAGTCCATTATTTAAAGTACCAATAACCAGAGCTCCAAGGAGGGTACCTACAACAGAACCTCTTCCTCCAAATAAACTTGTACCTCCAAGTATTACCGCTGCAATTGCATTCAATTCAAATCCTTCTCCAATATTAGGTCTTGCAGCGTGCATTCTGGAAGATAAGATAATTCCTGCCAGCGCTGACAGTATGCCGGTTATTACAAAAGCCCATATGATAACCCTGTCTGTTTTAACTCCAGTAAATTTTGCAGCCTGTATGTTCCCCCCGGTAGCATAAAGATATCTGCCCAGAGTGCCATATTTTAGTAAAATAAATGTGAATATAACAACTAGCACTGTCCATACAATAGATACGGGAACCACCCCAGCTATATTACCATCCCCAAAAAATCTCCAATACCTTGTGTTGTAAATCTGCACTGCTAGAGTCCCGGTAATTATCATGGCAACTCCTCTTATCGCACCCATCATACCAAGAGTCACTAAAAAAGAAGGAATCTTTGCTTTGGTGACAAGCGAACCATTTATTAGCCCTATTAAAGCACCGGTAGCTAACCCTGCTAAAACTCCCAGTATTATATTATTTGTTGCTTGAATAGTTAAAGCTGTCGACATTGATCCCATAGCCAGAGTCGATCCAACCGAAAGATCTATATTAGCTGAGATAATAACTAGAGTCATGCCTGCAGCAATTATTGAGATATAAGCTGTTTGCCTTCCTACATTAAGAATATTCTGAAAAGTCAAAAAGTTAGGAGCAGTAAGACCAAATATAGCGACTACTAATACTAGTGAAACAAGTACAATATTTTTTCTTATGATCCTTAAAACTTTTTGTTTTGCAGTCAAATCCACACTATACGTCACTTTATCTTCAACCATGAATAACCTCCATAAATAAATTAATTTATTTTCAGGCTATACCCTGAACTGATTTTATTAAAATTGCTTCCTTAATAGGGGGTGTATTAGAAAATTCTTTGAATATCTCACCTTTGTATAATACAATTATTCTATCTGCCAATTGTCTAATTTCACTTAGCTCAGATGAAAACAATATAACGCTGCAATCATAGGAACTAACAAGATCTGATATTATATTTCTTAATTCAGCTTTAGCCCTGACATCAATCCCAACTGTCGGCTCATCAAGTATTAAAATTTTAGGGCTTTCCATCAGCCACTTTCCAAGAACTACTTTTTGTTGATTACCCCCACTTAAAAAAGCTGTTTCCTGCTTCATGTTTGGAGTTTTTATAGATAGCTTTTTTATTTGATCACGAGCTCTTTTCGAAGAATTAATCCCACTCACGAAACCAGCTTTTGAGATATTCTTTACAATTGGAAGGGTAAGGTTAGATTCTACCGTTTGACTGAGTATCAGTCCCTCATTTCTTCTATCCTCCGGAACGAGGAATATTCCTGCATTAATAGCATCGGACGGGGTTTTAATTGTTAGTTTCTTCCCGACCCTGTAAATTTCACCTTCATTTGCTTTAACTATTCCAAAAAGCGCTTTTGCTATTTCACTTTTACCACTGCCCATAAGACCTGTAATCCCTAATATCTCACCAGGCCTGATACTAAAACTAACATTATTAACTTTTGGTTTTACAACCAATCCTTTGACTTTTAAAAAATCCTCTAATTTTTTCTTTTTGTTTGAAACCACTTCATGATGGTATACCGTTTCGAGGATTTTCCCTGTCATCATTTCTACGAGCTCTTCCATTCTTAACTCGTTAATATCTTTAGTAGCTACTCTTAAACCATCCTTCAAAACAGTAACTCTATCACATACATTAAAAATTTCTCTTAGTCTGTGAGAAATATATATAATAGAAACACCCCTGTTCTTTAAATTGTCAATTATTTTATAAAGAGTTTCTTCCTCTGTTTTAGTTAATGAAGAAGTTGGTTCATCCATTACAATAATCTTTGCATTCTGTGCCAGTACTTTTAAAATCTCTACCATCTGAGAGCAGCCTCTATTCAGGTTCCCTACAATTTCTTTTGGATTTAAAACAATATTATATTTATCCATAAGCTCTTTCGAATTCTTATATATAGAGTTATCATCCATAAACATTTTTAATTTTCTTCTGGTCTCTATACCTAAATAAATATTTTGAGCCACATTCAATTGTGTTATAAGACTCAGTTCCTGAAAGATCATACCAATTCCATAGTTATGAGCATCTTCAGGTTTCCTGATATCAACCTTCTCTCCACCAATAAACATTTCTCCGCTATCCTTTGTATATACGCCCATTAAAATTTTTACCAGTGTTGATTTTCCAGCACCATTTTCACCAACCATTCCATGCACTTCTCCTTTTCTTAATTTAAAATCAACCCCTTTAAGTGCTTTTACACCTGGAAATTTTTTTTCAATTTCCCTCATCTCTAAAACATATTTATCATTGTTTACTTTTATATTATCCAGTTTTAGCATATCCAACATCCTCTTTAATAAGTTGCCTATTTAATTAAGATCTTTATATTTTAATATCCCATCCTTTAAGTTACTAAAATATTAATAGAGTGGAGTCTTTTATCCAAAAAGTTATTATTCCATCAGCATTTTAATTTATATTTCTCTATCTTTTTATTCACTCTACCTCTTGAGTATTCTAAATAAACCATCGAGTTTTTTAGAGATATCTTTAATTATTTTATTGTTTAAAATCTATAATTGTTATGTTCAAATATTATTATTATAATTAATAAATAGGTTGCTTTTTTAGCATCCTTCTCAGTGGCAGCAGATTTTCTAAAATCTGCTGCCACTCCCTACAAGTATCAATAACAAAAATACCTGTAATTATTCACTATCACTATCAATTATTCGTAGTATGCTTTCAGATCAGCAGGTGCTTCTCTCTGCAGTATAAATTCAAATGCTTCTAAAACATTATCTTTATTAACTGCATATCCCGGTACTGCAATAAATGGCGGAACCTCTTCTCCTATTAGTGCTTTTATCCCGCTTACAGCTTCGGCTACACCCTGAGCAAAAGGATCCTGGGATCCCAGACCTTTAAGAAAGCCATCAGAAGCTATCTCAAGAGCTGCAGCTTCGCTTAAGTCACTTGTGGTTATCACAAACGATTCAGGATCCATTCCTAATGCTCTGCATGCATCTGAAATTCCAGACGCGGGAGCATTCCATACTGCGAAGAACCCATCTAGGTCAGGATTTGCAGTTAATGTGCCCTCTGCAGTTGCATAAGAAGAACCTATAATATCTGCAATGTCAAAATCAACTTTTACAGATGTGTCAATCCATGGATAATATTCTGCAACTCTAGCTTCAAATCCAAGCGCTCTTTCTTCCGTAACTGCGTGAAGGAAGTTGAGTCTCATTACACCAACTTTTGCCTCGGTCAGGCCTATTGTATTAGCAAAATAATCAGCCATAATATCTGCTGCAGCGGTACCATTACCACGGCTACTTGCTGCAACTGCTGTTACATAATCACCATCAGCGTAGCTTAGGCCGTCAGGAACCATGTCTATAACAACAAATTTTATTCCTGCATCAACTACTTCCCTGTACACCGGACCTTCAACAGTCTGGTCAACCGGGATACTTAACAGTAAATCCGGCTTTAACTGTATAACTGTTTCCAGATTTTCCTGTTGTAATGCTGCCTTCCATTCTCCTCCCGTAACTGAAACTATATCGATCCCAAAAGCTTCCAGCACCATTGTCATACCGGCTATTTGTAATTGGGGCCAATCATCATCAAGACCGTGCATTGCTATTGCAGCTGTCATCCCATCAACCTGGCTTACTATATCTTCAGGAGCATCTATACTACCAGCTCTGGCCATATCAATATAATCCTGTATGCTTAATCCACCTAAAGATATATCTGCAGGTAGAGCTGCTGCGTCACCCTCTGGACCTACATCATCGGTTCTTGGGTGAACAGTGCCAGATAGAACAATATCATCTGCATTGGGAATTAAAGCCATTTTTTCTTCTGAAGGTGCTTCCTCTTCTACTACTTCTGGTTCTTCTACTTCTTCCACAGGTGCTTCCTCTTCTACTACTGAAGGTACTTCTTCTTCTACTTTACACCCTATTAACGAGAAGCTACCCATCATTGCTATGCTTATTATTGTCGCTAATAAAATTATTAGCTTCTTCTTCATTTCATACCCTCCTTTAATAATTTACTCTAAGTATTCAGCTACTATCTTTTACATTTTAAAAATTATCCCTGATAAAAATCACCTCCATTCATAAATAAGTTTCTACAATTTATTTTAGTTTTTACTTAAGGTAATTTGACAGATAATTATATGATAAGCCCGCTGCTTTTGCAGGATCACCTTCGTAACCATCTGCTTCTACAGTTATTTCACCTTCAAAACCATTTTCAGATAATATATTTATAATTTTCCCAAAATCAATATTTCCTTCTCCAAGAGGTAAAAATCTCCCGGAGTCGTAATCTTTTAAATGGATATAATTAATTCTGTTTACATATTTTTCTACTATATCAACTGAACTCCCTCCACCAGCCTCGATATGAGCTGTATCCGGACAAAAATTGATATCTGTAACGGGCATCAACTTATCAAGCTGATCGGGGCCCTGAACTATTGTTCCCAGATGGGGATGATAATTGGCTGTAAGATTATATTTACGGGAAATATTAATAACCTCATTAAGTCTCTGCCCCAAAATATAGTAATCTTCTTTCTTTACCCCTTCAGACCTTATTGCTCCTCCTCCCACAACCAGGTGTTTGGCGCCAAATTCGGATGCTGTTTCAGCGACTTTCTCTATTTTATAAAATTCTTCTTTTATGATTTCATCATAGATAAAATTAGCACCTGAATATACAGCAAGCAAAGTAATATTATTCGAGTTCAACAGCTCTTTAAATTCTTCCTTACTTTGAGCATATTCTATTAGATTTCCATCAAATATCTCTATCATTTCATATCCTGCTTTAGATATAGCCGATACAGCTTCTTTTGTTGATCCAGTAGATAAGTAAAATAAATCTTTTACACAAGTTACCCCTGCAGGATGGCCCACTACACCACCCCATGCATTTGTCATATAAGCTATCTTCATTCTTTTATATATCCTTTCCTATTTTTTTAAATATTAAAATTTTTAAAATCATTTAAGGTTCCTATTAAAAATTTATTTTAACCCATTCCCTGTTTTCAGCAGATTCGACAATAGAGTCACAGATTACCGCGATCCTGTAACCATCCTCGAAATTTGGGGAAGCTTCAGTATTTTCAACTATTGCTTTTATAAAATCGTAGCATTCCACTATCTTTATCTCACTGAATCCTATTCCCAGTGCAGGTATGGGCCACAGGCCATCGCCATAGGGGTGCGCCGGACCTGTATATATAGTCCTGAAACCTTTTCTATCACCCGGGTCATCTGCAAAAAATACTTTCAATTCGTCTCTTCTTTCATAATTAAAGAAGATTGAACCTTTATCTCCATGTATCTCCAGTGTAATGAAATTATTTCTGCCCCAGGCATTTCTTGTAGCTTCTATGCTTCCTATAGTACCGCTTGAAAATTTAATCATAAAAGATACTTCATCATCTACATCAACAGCAGCTTTTTTTACCGATTCGCTTTCACCTGCTTTGACCGTTCCAAGCTTATCTATTGTATCTTCCTGTACAGGTCTTTCTTTAATGTATGTTTTCATAACCGCATTTACTTCTGCAAATTCACCAACCAGATATCTTGCCATATCAATCACGTGGGTTCCAATATCACCCAGAGTGCCCGAGCCTGCTATTTTTTTCTGGAATCTCCAGGAGAGAGGACATGAAGGGTCGGCAGACCAATCCTGCAAATATGTTCCCCTGAAATTTATTACTTTACCTATTGCTCCTTCATTAATAAACTTTTTTGCCAGCGAAACCGCCGGGGTCCTTCTATAATTGAATGCCAGCGTATTTACTACTCCTGCCTTCTTAACAGCATCAAACATAGATTTAGCCTCTTTTACGTCTCTGGCAATAGGTTTCTCACAATAAATATGCTTACCGGCCTCAGCAGCCGCTATTGCAATTTCTGCATGAGAATCATTCGGAGTTGAAATATCAACTATATCTATATCCTTATCTTCAATGATCTCATTCCAATCAGCTGTGTATTTTTCAAAGCCAAATCTAGCTGCTGCTTCTTTCGCCCTTTTCCCGTCAAAATCTGCTACAATCTTTCTAACAGGCATTGCCGGAGCTGGCCAAAAAAATATTGGCATTCCTGCATAAGCTAGTGAGTGGGCTTTACCCATAAATCCGGCTCCTATTAAGCCCACGTTTAAATTTTTCATGATATCCTATCCTTTCTTTTTTGTGTTTTCTAAATTTTAAAAAAAAATTCCTTCGCTAAATTTACTCTTGAAATTTTTGATTATATTTAGATATTTTTAGATAGTACTTCCAGTAATGAATCAGGCTCTTTTTCTTTAATTATATCCTTCCATGCCTTTGACAGGTTATTTGGTGTAACCAGATAGGGTTTTACTCCAATAAAAGGAGGTACGTTCTTACCAAGCATTGCATTTGCTACAGCATAAGCCATTGCTACTCCTTGTTCATAAGGGCGCTGTGCACTTATGCCCTTAATCATTCTGCCTTTTGCCATGTTTATTGCAACCTCAACATCAAGGTCGCATGTCACAATAGAAATATCCTCCCTGCCTAAATCCGATAACGCCTCCATAGCTTTCAGAGCAGGGCCATCCCATGATACATAGATTCCCTGTATTTCCGGATTTGCTTTTATCATTTCCTTACAAATATTGTAAGTCCTATCTTCTTTAAGAAAACTTTCCCTGCTAACAATTTCTATATTTTTAAATTCTTCCTGTATCACCTGTTCAGCTGCCAAATCTCTCTGCCTGGTACCGAAAAATGGTGCTCCATGCACTATTAGCCCAATTTTTACATTCTTAAAATTTTTAAAACATGTTCCCAATAACATTCCAGCGTTATGACCATTTTCACGTTCGTTAACAGAGATACATGTTACATAATCACCGTGTTTTAATCCTACCGGTACATTATTTATTAATATTAACCTGGTATTACTTTTGGCTATTTTTTGATAACTTGTAGCTGTTACTATATCATCACAGGGTATACTTATTATCGTATTGGGTTCCTGCAGCAGCAGACTATCTAATTGCTTAATCTGAAGATTAGCATCAAAGTGAGCATCGGTTTTAGCAATAAGTTTTATATTAAGCTTATTAAAAACATCTTTTATGCCTAGTTCAATTAGGCGCATCCATGCTTTACCTGAATAGTGGAAAGATATTGCAGCATTATAATTACCATTACATACCTTTTCAATCTCTGATTCTGACAATACTAGTACATCAGGATATACTGCTTTTTCTCCAAAGGGGCCCCTGCTGATTATTTGTGTTGATTCTCTGACATTAAGCGTAACCGGTATTTTATTTATTGAAGGTTTTACTTCATCACCTGATATCATTCTAAATAACATGTCCAGGGCTGTTTCTCCAATTTTGTCTGGGAATTGCGATATTGCTGTTAGTCCTGGGCTAAATACATTTCCAAATCCATAATTATCATAGCCAACCACAGAAATATCTTTTGGACAATCCAGACCATGTTCGGATAGAAATCTTAATACAAATAAAGTAAGTTTCATATTAGTGCATATAATTGCAGTAGGTTTGTTGTTTATATCTAAATATTTTTTAAAGGTTTCGCTTAATTCCTCATTTTTCTCCTTTGTAATTAATATTAAATTCTCATCAAATTTCATATCATGTTCTTCAAGTGCCTTTTTGTATCCCTGGATTTGTTCACCATTTATACTCGTACCGCTTCTCCACAGCAATAATCCTATCTTTTCATGACCGTATTTTATAAGGTGGGAGGCAGCAAGATAGACGCCGTCAATATCATCAGAAAGTATGGTATTCATCTCTAAACCTTTTACGGTACTACCTATAAAAATAAATGGTATCTTTGAGTCAATTAGCTGTTTCAAATCAGTTGAACTTAACAAAAAAGGCGCAATGATAATTCCGTCTACTTTTTTATCTGATATTATTTTATTTAAATATTCAACCTCTCTTTCTTTATCTTCATTGTAGGTATAAATTATTAAATCATAATCTTTTTCTTTTAATTTATTCTCGAGATTCTTTGCAATTACTGCAAAAAATCTGCTTGAAATGTCCGGAACTATAAGACAAATCACCTTTCTTTTTAGTTTAGCTGAATTCCAATCGGAAATCTTTGTCTTATATCCAGTTTTTTCTATGGCCAGATCTACTTTTTTAATTAAATCTGAGCTGACATACCTTGTTTTATTTATTACATGAGAGACAGTTGCAATTGATACTCCAGCTTCTTTTGCAACTTCCTTAATTGTAACTTTCAAAATAATCCAATCAAAATAGTAATTAATATTTACGTAAATTTAACAAAATTAATTACTTTTGTCAATATTTATGCGAAGTTTTTTTTGGTTTGGTAAGCATTATTTTAAATTAGTAGATTTTTTAATAATTATTAGTTATATTTACGTAAATATTAACAAATCATAATATATAATGTTAATCCTGGCATGTTTTCAGATTATAAAATAATAAGAAAACTCAAATATATCTGATAGAAAAATTCTATTTAAGATAAATTTTTATTTGATTTAATCAGGGTAATAGCTTAAAGCCATGTTCCTTAAAAAGCCCGCCAGAGTTAAACTTTTTTTACCAGGTGTTTATTTTTAAAAACATGCAGTGTTTATACGATTAAACTCCTATTCTCCATTTCTTTTATCATCAGAAGAATCTTTTTACCTAATTGACCGTAAATAAATTTTTTATTATACTTTTATAAAATTACTATTAAAAAAATTAAGAAGATTTATGGATAAAGTTGTTGTACATGCAGATAGCCTACGGAAATCTTATGGAAAAATAAAAGCAATAGACGGCATATCTTTTGAAGTATATAGAGGAGAAATTTTTGGTCTTGTGGGACCAAATGGTGCCGGTAAAACAACCGCTATTGAATGTCTTGAAGGACTGCGCAAACCAGACACCGGAAAACTGGAAGTCCTTAATTTAATACCAGCCAGAGACGGCCGACTTTTAAGAAATATTATAGGTATCCAGCTTCAGGAATCTCAGCTTCCGGCAAGGCTGAAAGTATGGGAGGCAATATCTCTTTTTTCTTCCTTTTACAAAAAAAACATAGAAATTGAACCATTGCTTAAGGACCTCGGTCTTGAAGAAAAAAAGAACACTTACTTTGATAAATTATCAGGCGGGCAGAAACAGAGGCTTTTTATTGCACTTGCACTGATTAATGATCCCGATCTTATATTTCTTGATGAGCTTACAACAGGGCTTGACCCCCAGGCAAGAAGGACAACATGGAACCTTATAAATAATATACGGAATAAAGGGAAAACAATATTTCTCACAACCCATTTTATGGAAGAAGCCGAAAAGCTGTGTGACAGGGTTGCTATTATGGATCGCGGTAAAATAATCTCTCTGGATACACCCGTAAATTTAATAAAGAACATAAGCATGGAAACACGGATTATAATTGGCACTACCGGCAACATTAACATAGAATCTTTAAAATCAATTGAGGGAGTAGCCGGGTGTGAAAAATCGGGTGATGACCTGATTGTGTACGTACATGACAGAAAAATGATAAAGGAAACAGTAAGTTTCCTGGTCAATAATAATATAGACTTTCATGATCTTAAAATTGAACAGGCAACACTTGAGGATGTGTTTCTTTCTCTTACAGGAAAACAAATAAGAAATTAGGGAGGATTTTTGAAGTCGCTTTTAAAACTTACAGCAGTAGAACTAAAATTATATTTAAGGGAACCCATGGCAGTTTTTTTTACACTTGCCTACGCACCAATGATTCTGTTGCTGTTTGGTTTTATCTACGGAAACGACCCTTCTCCATTTTTTGGTAACAGAGGATTTATAGATATTGCAATACCTTCTTACATAGGGCTGATTATTGTTTCCGTGGGCCTTATGAGTGTTCCTATTGCTACTGCTGAAGACAGGGAAAAGGGCGTCCTCCGCAGATTTTATTCAACTCCGGCATCACCGGCTGTATATCTTTTTTCAAACATCTTTGTTTATTACCTTATGACCCTTGGAGGTGTAATCCTTCTTTTTATTGTGGGAAAACTTGTTTTTAATGCCCGGTTTGATGGAAATATATTAAGCGTTCTCGCAGGTTTCACGCTCTGCACATTATCATTCTTTGCATTCGGTTATCTAGTTGCCGGTCTTTCCCCCACCGCACGGACAGCCCAGGTTGCGGGAATGATTATAGCTTTTCCCCTGATGTTTTTATCGGGTGCCGCAATCCCCATTGAGGTTCTCCCGGAGAAAATACTCAATATAAGTAAGTATCTCCCATTGTATCATGTAGTTACCTTCATGAGAGGCCTGTGGGCAGGTAATAGCTGGGCTGAACACTGGAT
This sequence comes from uncultured Actinomycetota bacterium, assembly GCA_964616545.1. Classification (GTDB taxonomy): domain Bacteria; phylum Actinomycetota; class Humimicrobiia; order Humimicrobiales; family Humimicrobiaceae; genus JAQVEM01. Next base: position 13,961 of record CAZTUA010000020.1, read on the forward strand.
TGAGATAATCGTTATCATTGGCCTGCTGGTGGTCGGGGCTGCCGTATCCATTAAAACCTTCAGGTGGGAATAGTTAAAATAATAAGAAATAATCAATAACAGTAGTAATTATATCTTTATATTGAAATCAAAATCATAAATCCTGTAAAATAAACAATATGTACTGTCTATTATTATAAAATAAGATATAAAAAAGAATAAAATCAGCTTAAGTTTTATTAAAATATGATAACAAGACACAAAATCAAAAAATCTCTACTTGAGCTAAAAACCGGAGATATAACAGAAGAAAGAACAGAGGCAATAGTAAATGCAGCAAACAAAGAGCTTTCTCCGGGCGGCGGCGTATCCGGTGCTATTCACATGGCAGCCGGACCTGATTTATGGGAAGAATGCAAAACACTCGGGGGCTGCGATACAGGTGAGGCAAAATTATCCCGGGGTTACAATCTCAGAGCAAGGCATGTAATTCATACAGTAGGTCCGGTGTACAGTGGTACAGCAACAGACAGGGTGAACCTGGAAAACAGCTACCGGAGCTGCCTCCTCGTTGCCTCCCGCAATAATATTAGAAGCATTGCTTTTCCCTCTATAAGCACAGGGGTCTTTGGTTATCCTACCGGAGAGGCTTCACTTATTGCTCTTGGAACCATAACTAAATTTCTTAAAGAGCATCAGGAGATTGAACTTGTAAAAATGGTCCTTTTTTCTGAGAGAGATTATAATACCTATAAATCCTCGCTCGAAACTATTTTAAAATAATAAAATAGGAATCAAATAGATACCGAATAAAAATCAGGAGCATTTAGAGAAACCGCAGGCCCTGCAAAGGTAACAGCCGCCCTCCGGTTCCATTATCTCCCCGCACTCAGGGCATATCACAAGCGACCTGGGCCCGCTGGTTGCTCCCAGGTCAAATTTATTGGTTCCGTTAAGATAAAAGTCTATTGCCTTTGACATTGCATCGGGACATGAGAGCACATGAGTTTCCGGATCAGCAATACAGGTGGCACATCTTATCCCCTCTACCTGTTTTTTTACTGATTCTATATCTATGCCCGACCTTATAGCAATGCTTATAAGTCTGCCCACTGCCTCGGTTAAAGCGGCACAGCCTTCCTCGCCGGTATTTATAAACACCTCGCAGATTCCATTCTCATCTGAGTTTACCGTGACATAAAGTTTTCCGCAGTTCCCTATTTTGAATTTTTTGGTCATGCCGCGTGTAACCTCGGGTCTTGGCCTTGGTTTTAATTTATTCCCTTTTATCTCTTCTGCCTTTTTCTCTTTTATTTCAGGTGAAATTTCTATTTTTGCTTCACTGCCATTACTGCTATCAACTGTTTTCCCGGCATTAGTTGCACCTTTTTTCTTGCTCTCCACCTGAAGAACCTGGGTATCCCGGCTTCTGTCCCTGAAAATTGTGATGCCCTTGCATCCGAGTCTGTAAGCAAGCATATAAGCACTTTCCACATCCTGGACAGTAGCATCATTTGAAAAGTTCACTGTCTTAGAAACTGCGTTGTCCACAAACTTCTGGAACGCAGCCTGTGTCCTGACATGCCAGGTTGGGGATATCTCATGGGCCGTGACAAATACCCTCCTGTATTTCGAGGGCACTTCACCAATGTCTTTCAAATTGCCTTTTTCGGCTATCTTTTCCATTAGCTCTTCGCTGTAAAAACCTTCATTAATTGCAGCTTTTTTAAAATATTTATTAACCTCTACCAGCCTGTCATTATCCATAACATTTTTAACAAATGATATAGCAAACAGCGGTTCTACTCCACTTGAGCAATCAGCAATAATGCTCAGGGTTCCTGTTGGGGCAATGGTTGTTGTGGTCGCATTTCTAATCTCGTACCCCTCAGGACTGTCATAGATGCTCCCCTTTATATTTGGAAATTCCCCTTTTTCTTTTGCCAGTTCTTTAGATGCGCTTTTTGACTCATCCTGAATAAAACCCATAACCTTCTGTGCAAGCTCAAGGGCTTCTTCACTATCATAGGGTATTCCCAGAATTATCAGGAGATCTGCATATCCCATAACCCCGAGTCCTATTTTCCTGTTCCCTCCTGCCACTTTTGTTATCTTCTCCAGAGGGTATTTACTCATATCAATAACATCATCAAGAAACCTTACAGATGTATGTATCACTTTTTTCAATTTATCAAAATCTATTTTTTTAATGCCCTCTTCCTCTTTTACCATGTTGGCCAGATTTATGGACCCCAGATTGCATGCTTCATAAGGAAGAAGGGGCTGTTCGCCGCAGGGATTGGTGCTCTCTATCTGCCCTATATGCGGGGTTGGATTATCTTTGTTTAATCTATCCAGGAATATAATACCCGGGTCGCCATTCTTCCAGGCATGCTCGACAATTTTATTAAATACCTCTTTTGCCCTGTATTTATCTACTACTTCTTTGGTTCTCGGATTTATGATTTCGTACTCCTCATCATTTTCAACGGCTTTCATAAACTTTTCTGTTACGCCAACCGATATATTAAAATTGGTAAGCTTTTCATTATTTTCTTTTGATGTTATAAAATCCAGAATATCGGGATGGTCTACTCTCAGTATTCCCATGTTCGCCCCTCTTCTTGTCCCGCCCTGTTTTATTGTATCTGTTGCCGCATTAAATACGGTCATAAAAGATATCGGACCGCTGGATACTCCTTTTGTTGAAAGAACCACATCATTTTTTGGTCTTATGTTTGAAAACGAATATCCGACACCTCCGCCGGATTTCTGTATCAGCGCAGTTTCCTTCAATGCCTCAAAAATATCATTCATGGAATCACCCACCGGCAGGACAAAACATGCTGCCAGCTGCTGCAGTTCTTTTCCGGCATTCATAAGAGTTGGAGAGTTTGGAAGAAAATCAAGATCTGTCATAATATCAAAAAATTGTTTTTCTATTTTTTTTATTTCTTCTTCTGTTTTGCCGTATTTCTTTTCCGCAGATGCAATGTTTCTTGCCACTCTTACAAACATTTCCCCCGGGGTTTCAAGCAGGATACCCTCTTCATCCCTTTTCAGATATCTTCTCTCCAGAACTTTTATTGCATTCTCTGATAAGCTTATTTTTTTATTGAGGTAATAATCATCTATGTTTTTTTTGCCATTTGTTTTTTTTATGTTATCCATTGTCATTAATTAATACCTCCAGTATAAAGAATTTTATTAATAATCCAGAAAAACAATCTCTTTAAACGCCCGAACCTGCCGTTACCAAGAATAGAGAAATCAATATCGTTTGGAAAAAGCTTCACAGCTACTTTTATTCTGTGAGTATAATAACATATAGTTTTTCGGGAGATTTGAGTTAACTCATTATATTGTGTACAATTAAATAATAATACACTACATATTGTATGTCAATAAAGATTTTATTTTTTTACTTTTTTGCTGCCTGAAAAATTAAAAAATGCTGTAATCTTACATGTATTAATTATAATAACCCTGTGATGTTCTTCCAGGATATCTGTATTTTCAATTCTTTCTATTAGAAAATATTTTTATTAATTAATACAATAACATGGCTATTTCTGTTATAATAGCATACCTGGTGCAGACAGAAGGTTTTTAAATTTTAAAAACTTTTACCCGGTGTTTTATAAAGATATTAGAGTCAGGAAGCAGTATGAGTTCTGTTATAAAAAAGAGAAGAAGAAAAATGAGAAAAAAGAAGCATAAAAAGATGCTTAAAAAGACCAGATGGCAGAGAAGAAATAAGTGATAAACATATGAATTTATCAATATGTATCAATTTAAATCTACTTTAACCTTTTTAAAAGACCTGTTATCTGGCGAACATTCAGATTTTCGTATCTGTCTTCTTTATTATGGGAATTAATTTCTCTTCAAGAAGTCCTTCGTCTTCGCCAATTTTTTCTTTAAACAGAAACCAGTTTTCAATATGCTCAACAGACTCTCCGGGAGGCACCTTTCCAAGACCCCCAAGCGTTTCCATTTCAAGTATATCCGGGTTAGTATAAATTTCTGTATTTGCTCCAAAATCAGGATATCTAATATCCGGACTATAATCATATCTCTTTATAAAAAGATAATCATCAAGACTGTACGCAATCCATCCCTGTGTATTTAAAACCCCTATCTTCTGCGGGTCTTCTGCTCCGGGGTCCTGTTTTACCTGTATAAATTTATTTCCCCATATAAAACGGGGGTCGCCCATTCTTGTATAGGGCCAGAGAACCAGAGGGCGTATCGGAAGGAGTGTTTTCTCTCCAGCAGCTTTATAGGGTTCCTGCGGCACTATTGCCCTCCCGTTCTTCGCCATTACGGTAATTGCCCAGGGAGCCATTTCTACATCCCACAGGTTTCTGTTTATCAGCCTGTGCAATACCTTTATATTATTTCCGGAACCCGGGGTTATTTCGATCTCTTTCTGGATTCCTGTTGTATTTTCCACGTTCTGGACAATTTTTAATGTTTTTTCATCATGACTATAGTTTACAGGTTCGTTATCGGGATAGTATGTTCGCGGCATAATCTCGGGTGAATGCCATAACCTGTGTCCCCCATACGATATCCATTCATCTCCTCCGGTACTGCCCAGATGCTGCTTCATCTCACCCAGAATATTTTTCTCTTCCTTAAAAGCAAGGCGTATAATTCTCGGACCAATATCAGTGGTAATTACCATCTCTATGTCATCTTCTGTCATTAGGATACAGTTTTCCCATCCTCCGTACTTAAAATTTTCATCAACTTTCATGATATTCCTTTCGTAAATACTTACTTAATTTATATTAAGCTTTTAACCGTTCATTATTCTGCCTATTTTAATCCTTACCACCTTAAAATTTATATCCCTGACTATTTTTTTGTAAAATAATTACATAAAACTATTATATTATTTATTAATTAAATTGTTAATAAAATAACATATAAAAAACATTAAAAAATTCTAAAACCCGGTACCGGGAATTCTATCAGGTTTTAATTTCTTTCCGGTTCTCTTCAAAATTTAGCTCCATCTCCAGCTCAATTTCATCCCTTACCGGTATTCCATGTTTTCCCAGAAATTCTTTTATCCATGCTTTATCCTGTGGCTCAACTTCACGGATTCTAAATTCCATAAATATTTCCTCGTAATTTGCACTCTTTTATTTTCCTTAATATCAATATTATATGATATTTTTCCGGCAAAATATAAATTTTAATTGCAATAAGCCAGGTATAGCCCCGGCTATAAAAACTGCTTCTGTGAAGTGAATTAAAAACAGGGAGCCAGCTAAACGGCTCCCTGTTTTTAAACCTCAGAATTTCCTTAAAAAATCTTAATCTCTAAATCCCTGGATATCCAGGTTTCTTTTATTTCTTATCCTCGGCCCTGTCCATTTCATCCATTATTTCTTTTATTTTCTTTTTCTCCCAGGACATACCGGTAAATCTACCGAATACAAATACACCCATAGCGTGCCAGAAAACACCAATTCCCCAGAAAACTGTTACCCAGTAAAACCATATAGAAGAGGGGCTTGTAACAAGATTGATTGTTATCAATACCACATTTACACCTATGTAGGCAAAAAGGTGTCCGTAAAAACCTTTTATGTCCTCAACCCTTCTTTTTGCAATTTTATATTTTTCTTCTTCATTTTTAATCCCATTCATTTTTTTCTCCTTTTCTATTTTTTGTATGCAAAATTTTCATAATTTAAATTAAGGGAAGTTAAACATCATAACCCAGATATTTTTTAGAGATAGGGTTATTGAACCTTTTCCATAGAATCGCTCCTATTACTGTACCAACAGGGAAAAAGAAAATCATGGTCACAACAAGAACTGCTCTCCCGAGAGGAACAGCAAAAGCGCGCCTGTTATAGATACCAATCAGCTCCACTATATATAACGCCGGAACAATTAAGGAGTAGACCATTTTAAAGGGAAAGCTTACCAGATTTTCAATAACACCTTTCGCAACATCAAATGTGAATGGCTCGCTTAAATGTCCTGTCATATAAACTATGGGACCCCAGCCCCAGCTAAACCTCGAAAGAATTGTCAGCCCTGTAATTATAGCCATAACCCAGCACAATATGAGGACCCCTTCCAGCTGCCTTTTCCCTTCTTTTAATTCTTTTTCGTCCATTTCTGCCATTTTTTTCTCCTTCTTGTTTTTATATCAAACTTATTACTATTTATGCATCTGTAAAACATGAACTGTCTTTTTTCTTTTTATTGACCTATCATACATCAGTCAATATTCTTTATCCTTCCAATTCCGGAAATATTCTGTTTAATAGCCGGGGTACCCGTATAGTTAACATTGCCCACTCCGCTTATATTGACATCGAGTTCCTCGCTTACATTAACCGTGGCGCTACCTGCCCCTGTAAGGTTAATCTCGCATTTTTTGCTTTGCAGGTCAGCCCCATCGTATTTTCCCGCACCGCTCAGGGTGATCTTCTGGGTGCCGGCTGACCCTTCAAGAGTTATATCGCCTGCTCCTGATGAGATAATCCCGATACTTTCAGCATCTATTTTAAAATCTATGTCACCGGCTCCGCTGATTTCAAATTCCAGTTTTTCTGTGCTAAATTCGCTGCAATAAATATTACCCGCACCGCTCAGTGTAATCTCATCAAGGTCCTTTGCTGTCAGGTAAAATTTTAACGTAGATGCCGGTATAAAATTATATCCTCTTTTAAAGCCGATGTTCAATTTATCACCAATAACTTCTGTTTCAATAAGTGAAATTATATTATCATCGGCTTCTATTACAAGCGACTCTTCCTCTCCCTGCGTAATAATCAGGTTACCAACTCCCGAGAGGCTTACTTTTTTAAAACCCGTTACATCCCTTTCTTCTGTTCTGATTTCTCCGGATCCCCTTACAACTCCCACCGTCCATTTACAGGAAACTGTAAAAACTGCCAGGGTGCTGACCAGAATAATTATTAGCAATATTCCTGTTACTTTCTTTATGCGGCTTATTTTATTTATATTATTCATTCTTTTTCCCTTTCTATATTTTCTTTTCTAAAAAAATATTTATACTTTTATTTTTGTCTATTTGTAACCTATGCTTATATCGCCCGAAGTAGTGCTTACAATGATTTCTTTCTCATCGCTGCCTGCTACCCCTTCAAGGCCTGTTCTGCCAGATGAAATAATTTCAACTGGAAATTTGTTTTCAATATCACCCGAGACAGAATTAGCCCTGAAATAAAACTGGGCATCTCTGGAAAGATTGACTGCAACTTCACCTGATATAGTTTCAATACTTATGTTGCCCAAATCTTCCCTTTCAACATAAACATTTCCTGAAATAGTAGATACTTCAATATCATCATCTCCATCTCCATTTCCAAGCACTACATCTCCTGACACAGAACCTATTTTTACTTCACCTTTGTAATCGTTAATTTCAATATCTCCTGAAGTTGTATTTAGTTTAAAGCCATCTGCAACCAGTGCCTCCCCTTTAAAATCTCCTGATACTGTATTAACTATGATTTTTTTTATGCTTAGATTACTCATCCGGGTATCCGATGATACCGTATCAACTTTCAGCGTTTCTATTAAATCTTCCGGGACATATACATCCAGTTTTGCCCTCCATATATTAATACCAACCATAATTATCCGGGGTTTTTCAATTTCTATCCGCAGCTCGCTTCCTGTTTTATAAGCAATAAGAGCAGGTAATTCTGTATCCCTGTTTGTAGAAACCTCGCCATAGAAGTGTACTGTAATTTCATCTTCATCCGTTGATATTATGTCTATATCTGTACTGGTAATATCTATAGAAATCTTATTTATTTCTTCCGGTTTGAAACTTTTTGATTCATCAACTTTCTCCAGCTTTATAGCCAGATTTCCCATTACGGCAAGAATAGCACCTGCTGTGATAAAACATGCAAGCATAAAAACTGTTAGCCCAATTACTATTTTTTTAATATTCAATTTCACTCTCTACTCCTTTCCTGTTATGATTCTTAAGTTAAACTTTATATATCTTATAAAAAACCTGTATAGCTGCTTTGCAAGGTAGATATCGCCAATAAAAAATAATATCCCAAAACATGCCGTTCCCATTGATATAAATACAGCAACGACCGGGTTTATTCCCAGTACAATATACTGAGGAAACAGCGGCCCGAAAATCGCCGCGAAAAAGACTGCAACCCCGCTCGCTGTAAATGCAATTGCACAGGAAAACAGAGACATCATAACTGCAACAATGGCAACAAATGGTCCGAGCACAAACACCAGATTAAAAAATCCTACCCCCAGCGTGGCAAAAACTGCTCTTGTTATATTTGAGGCAGACGCGGTTTTTTCTGCTTTATCTATTAAAATACTTGCCCTGAGCTGCCTGGCAAGAGTTTTCGGGTCGCCAAGTGAATCTGAAATTTCCTCCTCTGTTCTCCCCTCTGACAATCCCTCCTTGAAGTGCTCCTCAAAATCATTTATAACATCCTGCCTTTCTTCTGCGGGGATACCGCGGAGATGTGCCGACAGCATTTTTATATAATCTTTTTTATTCATCTTTTACACCACCCTTTAAAAAACTGTTTACTTTTTTGACAAAGGTCAGCCACTCCTCCTTAAGCGCCTTTTCCATCTTTTTACCGGCTTCTGTCAGCTGATAATATTTCCGCGGTGCCCCCTCGCTTGATTCCTCAAGATAAGTAGTGACATAACCATCATTTTTTAAACGCCTTAACAGAGGATAAATTGTCCCTTCTGAAATTGAGATATTTTTAGAGATTTCGTTTACCAGTTCATATCCATAGCGGTTTTTCTTTGCCAGCAATGCAAGAGTGCATAATTCCAGTACGCCTTTTTTGAATTGTATATTCATAAACTCACATCCTATTCATTAATTTGCACCATAGCATACCACAAGGTATTATACATTGCAAGGTATTGTTAAAAAAATTATTTTTTTTATTATCTTGCCTTTATTTAAGTATAAATGTCCCGGATTCCTGCAGTTTTTTTTACAATACTTATTATTCATAAAGGGGCAAGTTACCCTGAAATTTTAAAAGTGGTCAATATGAATAATGTCTTCCAGTTTCCTTTTCGGGACATGAATTATTCCTGAAGAATCTTTATGGTACTTAATAGTTTCGCCTTTATCAATATCAAAACATTCCGGGCTTTCCTTTGGATACCCGAGAGCCAGTACCAGATCAGCGCTATATTTTTGAGGAATTTTTAGAATACCTTCAATCTTCTTTCTATTAAAGGAACCGATCCAGCAGCAGCCTATTCCCTCTTCCAGTGCAGCCAGGGTGATGTTCTGGGCGCCTGCGCCCACATCATACTGGTAATATGCAGGTAAGTAAATATCTTTATTAACCAGAATTATTATATAGGCAGCCGGCTTTTCATTCTTTTCCGGGTTTCCTTCCGGAGCAATATATCTTGCCCATTTTATGTGAGGAAATATTTTTTCTTTAAGTTTACCATCCCTTGCAATAAAATATTCCAGCGGCTGCATATTACCTGCGGACGGTGCAAGCCTACCGGCATTAACCAGCTTCTTTAAAATAGATAATTCCACAGGTTTTTGCCGGAATTTTCTAATTGTTCTTCTTGATAAAATAACATCATAAACCTTCATGCTTTTATCCTTTCAGGCGTTTGATTTCCGGGTAATTTTCTCTTTACGTATTACTCTTTGTAATATAAATGAACCTTTTATCCCCGTCAATAATACTTTTTTGGAGCAATCTCATTATATAAAAAAATTAAATTATGGTTAAATCTTTTAAAGAACCAAAAAAAAATTGAAATAACAGCTATTTAATGTATAATTTTTAAAAATCGGGGCAGGATAAAATTACTTTGCACTAAAATGCTATTCTGGATTTTCCCTGTTGCAAAGTGGCTCAGAAACTGTATCTATTTTTCTATGATTTATAATTTTTAAAGAAATTTTAGTAAAATGTCTTTCTCGCATATAATAAGCGTAAGCAGATTAACAAAAAATTACGGAAATGTAAGGGCAGTAAGAGGCATAGATTTCCATGTTAGAGAAGGCGAGCTGTTTGCATTCCTTGGTCCAAATGGAGCAGGTAAAACAACCACTATTGATATTATCTGCACGCTTCTTAAGCCTGATAGCGGTGAAGTAACAATCAATGGCTATACGCTCGGAAGACAGGATGACAAAATCAGAAAAGATATTGGGGTAGTGTTTCAGGATAATACCCTGGATAACCTTCTAACCGTAAAAGAAAATCTCCATACACGCGGCAGTTTTTACGGCATACCTCAAAAGGCACTTTCCGAAGCCATTGAAAGAGCAGCCGCTGCTGCCGGCGTTAAAAGTTTTTATAACCGCCCTTACGGAAAACTTTCAGGCGGCCAGAGACGAAGAGCAGATATAGCAAGAGCTCTGATAAATACACCCAGGATCCTTTTTCTTGATGAGCCCACTACCGGTCTTGACCCCCAAACCCGGAAAAGCGTGTGGGACACAATCCGTAATCTTCAAAAGGAGACAAAAATGACGGTATTTCTCACCACCCATTATATGGAGGAAGCTGCAAAAGCAGATTATGTTGCGGTAATTGATAATGGGGAAATTTCTGCAAGCGGAACTCCATCTGCACTCCGTGCAAAATACAGTACAGATACCCTGAAACTTATTCCGAAAAACAGTGAAAAGCTTAAAGATTTTTTAACTGCGGAAGATATAGAATTTTCTGTATCCGGCGGAGCTTTTACCATATCTATTTCAAAAACTCTGGATGCATTACCTATTGTAAACAGTTTAGAAAATTTAATATCGGGCTTTGAAGTTATAAGCGGAAGCATGGATGATGCTTTTGTTAAAATTACCGGTCATGCTATGAGGGAGGATGCAAATTAGATGTCAGCTGTAAGTAATTTGATTAAGAGAAGTTTAAAGCTCTTTTTCCGTGATAAGGCTTCTGTATTTTTCTCACTTCTTGCTGTATTCATCATAATCGGGGTTTACATACTGTTTCTGGGCAATATGATGGTTAGAAATTTTGAGAATCTGGCTGGAAACAACGCCCGTTTTATCGTGGATAGCTGGATTATGGCAGGAATTCTATCAGTTACATCAATAACCACTACAATGGGCGCTCTGGGTATAATGGTTGAGGACAGAACAAAAAAAATTTTAAAGGATTTTTATTCAGCTCCGCTAAAGCGTTCGCAGCTTGCCGGCGGGTACATGGTAAGTTCTTTTATAATAGGCGTTATCATGAGCATCCTGGCACTGGTTATAGCTGAAATTTACATACTGGTCAACGGTGGAAGCCTTCTTGGTGCTGCATCATTGTTAAAACTGCTCGGGGTAATGCTTATATCTGTTTTTGCCAGCTCTTCAATGGTCTTTTTCTTTGTGACATTCTTTAAAAGCATTAACTCCTACAGCACCGCAAGCACAATTCTTGGAACGCTCATTGGTTTTCTAACAGGAATATATATTCCGATAGGTCAGTTCCCGTCTGCTGCTCAGACTGTAATAAAAATATTCCCCGTAAGCCATGCGGCAGCATTGTACAGGCAGATTATGATGGAGGCGCCGATGTCAGAAGCCTTTTCAAATGCACCTGCACAGGCGCTTACCGATTTTAAAGAAATAATGGGAGTGGTTTTTTTCTTTGGCGATAAGCAGCTTTCTCCGCTCATGAATATAATTGTTCTGGTTTTAACAGGCGTCGTATTTCTTATCTTATCCGTTGTAAGCATATCCGTTAAGAAAAGAGAGTAACCTCACTTTTTAGTTTTTTATAAACAGCTTCGGGATCCAGTGATTATTGACCGGCTTCCTTTACCAGCGCCCTTAAAATATGAATCATTCCGCCGGTATCCATTCTGCAATATTTTATCAGTGAGCTTCGAATCCTTCTTATTTCATTTTCTGAAGGAAGACTTTCAGGAGATTTATTCAGGGGATTATAATTTCCACAAATATAAAGAAAATATACGCTGGCAGCCATACCGTCGGCTATTTCCATTCCTCTGTAACTTAGTTTACTAATAGCCGTGAGAACACTTTTAACAGAGGCGCTTCCCTTCTGTAAAGGATTATGATAATAGAAATTTCCAAAAGGCTTATAGAGGTCGGCTATCCTTGGCAGTATCGTATCTATCCAGCCCCTATATTCCGGAAAGGCCCCGGCAAGCTCTCTTAAAACGCCTTTTTCAAATTGCTCATAGTAAACAATTATGCTTCCGCTATCACCCAGATGTTCTTTAAGGCTTTCAAGCAATTTTTTTCTCGGGTCCTCTAAATCAGGAGCCAGAAAATCACGATGTTCGGGCTGCGCGCCAATTGAATCAAGAATATGTATTGAATATTGAAAGGGTATTCTCTGAAAAGGTTTTACCCCATCATACAGTGGAAGTGCCGTAGAGAAAGTTTCAAAATCAAAAAAATACAATGGGTACTCAAGATTATTTATAAATTTTGATATCTCTTTTCTGTTTACAACCGGTTTTCTGGATTTTACGCTCTGGCACTGAATCTGCTGTTTGAAACTCAGGCCGTATTTTTCAGGAATATCTTCTATGGAAAAAATTCCTTCTCTGTAAAGCTGAATTGCCCTGTCTTTGTTTCCGTATAAATTAAAAACATTGTTCTCCGGCAGGAATTCCCAGCATTTATCTTTGAGAGGACAGGCATAGGGTTCACGGCAATGCCTTCCAATTGAAATTTCGGGGGGATTCTTTTTTCCTGCAATATCAAGCATTTCCTCAAGCCTTTCCTCTATTACTCTGCCGGCTTCTTCTGCCTCTGCAGTTATTTCTACTTTCTTAAACAGCCCTCCGGGATCAATGTTTCCTTTTCTTATATACTGATTGTCAATACAGGCAACATAGCATTTTCTTATTTCAATGCCTGCTTTTTCAAAACAATACCTCTGGAATGCCACATCATGTATGTTTTCTTCCTTAACCTGTGTTGAGCTTTTTACTTCAATAATGTCCCATCTGTCTTTATCTGCAGGAAGAAGGATATCTGCCCTGCTATAAACACATCCGCTCCTGCAACCTGCTTCAAAAATTGGTTTTCTCTGGTGTAAAACTTCCAGTGTCCGTGACAGCTGCTCATTAAAGTCCGTTATTTTACCAAGGTCGATTCCTTCCGGATATAGTTTTTTGGCATATTCTCCTACCAGCATTCCCTGATTAAAAATGTACCGGGTAACAAAGTCAGGCTGCGGAATTTCTTCTTTTGCATTAACCAGATACCAGAAATATTTTAAACATTGCAGCCCGGCCAGGTATTTTGATTTTGATATAATTATTCTGCTATTCATGCATTTATAAAAAAAATTTATGCACGGCTCTTTCATCAATCAGATTATTTAAAATCGTCATAGATCTTTCCAAAGTTTATACCGTCAATAACTTTTGACCTGTATTTGTTTATCAACTTTTTTTTTGCATAAATCAGGTCCTCATTTCTTATTCCATTTTTAAGAGAAAGGTGGGCTTCAATAAATGCCGCAAGATCATCTGCTCCTTTTATCAGTGCTCCGTTTCTCCGGTCGGTTTCAGAGAACTCATTTTCCGTAAACATCCTTATGTCGCTGTGCCAGCCCTCCGGAATCAGCTTATAAATTTTTTTCTCCATTTCTTCAATTTCATAATCCTTTATAAGAGCATCAAGACCCTCAACCGATTTTTTAACAGGATTAATTATGTCGCGTGTTAAAACTTCCGGAAGGTCATGGAAAAGGCCGGTTAAATAATTATTTATGCAATTTTCCCTGGCCAGTTTCGCTTCGTATGAAAATAAAAATGAAAATACAGCTACTACCAGCATATGTCCGAGTACTGATGTTTTTGGTATGCGGTAAAGATGGCTCCACCTTTGCTGGAAACGAAGAAAGCCGCACATATCGGCAAAATCCAGCAAATTTTTATTTCCGAGGAAGATTTCCATACACTCCAGGTCACTGTATTTCTCCTGTTCACGATAAATGCTGTCGGAGATTTCTTTTACAATATCCTTTCTGGGATTTGCTGTCTTAATGATGTCAAACTCCCATTTGGATATATAAAAATGAGCGGCGCCTACTATCCTTCTTTCAGTAGTTTCTTTCTTCTCAAGCAAATAGTTTTTAAACCTTGAATTAAAATCTTTCCCAATTTGTTCTGTTAGCGGGCTTATTCTTCTAAAAACCCATTTATTCAGTTCCTCATACCGTTTTTTATCCTCCCTTATTCTATCTACAAGAGGGGGTTTTAGGTCTGTCAGGGTAATTCTCTTAAAAATTTCAAAAAGTCCGTCTTCTATTATTTCGAGCCAGTCAACTTTATGATTTTTTATATCTTCCTCGCACTTGCCCAGAATATAAGCAATAATCATTTTGTGTGCCTGTTTATCAAGCTCTGTAAATTCTATCGTGCGGATCTGGTCGTTCCATCTCTGCATTCCTGCAGCTTCAAAGATTTTTAATAAAAGTGGTTTCCCTATCATAAAACTTCCGGTGTTCCTGCTCTATTTATGATTCTAAAAATATCGCTCCTGCCTGACATTAGCTGTTGACAAAATTTTTAGCTGAATATAAATTAGTTTATATCATAGATACCATTTCTTCAAATAAAAAATCAACTGCGCCGCTTCCTCCTGTTGTATATTCAAATAGCAGACTAAATTTTAATTTTTAACTCATTTAAGTTAACTACTTTTACCTGGCTTAACAGTTTAAATTCCATTATAATTATCTCCGTTATATCATCTTTATATTTAAAAAATGAATAAATTATCAGTAATAAAAATCTTTAATTCAAGGATTGAAGCTGAAGTTGCCAGAAGCTACCTTGAAAGTGCCGGAATTAAAAGTGAAATCTCCTCAGATGATGCAGGCCAGAACATTTCATCCCTGCAGGCTTTAAGAGGAGTAAAATTACTAACTTCAGTAGAAAATCTCAGGAAAGCACGTGAACTTCTTAAAAAAGGATCCGTTAGGTGAATACTGCAAAAAACACTGGTGACAATAACTCTGTTATCAGCATTACAGAATTAAAACCAGACAATCTTGAAGATTATCTTAAGGTTGATTTTGATGCTTTTTCTGAAAAAATTAAGCTTGCGTTTGGCAATGACAAAGAGGCTGCCCTGAATATTATGAGGACAGAGATTGCGGGAAACATCAACAATAATAGACACTACATTGCCAGAATTAGAAATAAAATTGTTGGCATTATCGAAATTGTAAGCAGTGAAAATATAAAAACCTATATCAGGGATCTCCGGGTCTATGTTAAATATCTTGGTTTCCTTAAAGCTCTCCGGGCATTTATTATATCCCTTTTTGAGAATCCGAAGTTAAACTCCAAAACCGTATATATTGACACTGTTGCAGTTGAACCAGGTCACAGAAGAAAAGGTGTTGCAGAAAAAATGCTAGCATTTATAGAAAATCTTGCCGGAAAAAACGGTAAAAAAGCATTAACACTCTGGGTTGCCGCAAGAAATAATAATGCCCTTAACCTGTATAAAAAATTTGGTTTTACTGTCTCATCAAAAAAATCCTCCTGGATTGCAGAAAGATACACCGGTTACCGTGATTGGTTATATATGAAAAAAGAAATTTCCTAACCTTTCCGGTATTCTGAGATAAAAGACTTTATGCCTTCAATAAAAATCTGCTTTGATTTTATATAACTGTTATTATGGAAGCCGCCTATTTTTAAGAAATGCCTGGGTTTATTCGCAGCATTATATAATTTTACTGCATGCGAGAAAGGGATATAATCATCCCCGGTGCTGTGTATTATCAATACCGGGCATGACACTTTCTTCAGGTAATCAATTGTAGGGTAACTAAACTTAAAAAAATTCCTTACCGGAAGATATGGGTACAGCTCTGCTGCTATGTCTTTTATGGAAGTAAACGTAGAATCCAGGATTAAAAGTTTTCCTCCTGTTTCTCCTGCAAGTTTTGCCGCAATGGCACCGCCCAGCGACCGGCCGTATATAATTATATTTCCGGGATCTATTTTTTTTGTATTTGTTAAATATTCCCAGGCGGCCATGGCATCCAGATATGTTCCCTCTTCGGTTGGCCTGCCTTCACTTTTCCCATAACCGCGATAATCAATTATAAAAACCGGCAGACTCATCTGCTTTTTAAAATACTCTATCAAAGTAAGCCTGGTTGAAATGTTTCCGCCGTTCCCATGTAAAAGCAGTACAGCTTCCTTGCTTTTCCCTGCCGGAACAAACCAGCCTGATATATTTACTTCGTCAGAGGATTTTAATATAATTTCTTCAAAATACAGTTTTTTATCAAAAGGGGTTGCTGTAATTTCTTTTTTAGGATGGTATACATCAAAGGACTGGGTGAAGAATTTATATACAGCCGAAATCAGGTAAATAATTATAATTACTGCAATAATCAGTCCAAATCCCAGCAATATTCTCTGCACTAACATAATCCCCCTCAATATCTCAGGTTAAATCTCCCGATCATGTTATTATAATAATCAAACAGCTCATTTAAGGAATCAATAAATAAAGTGTTTTCATTCATGGTGCATTCATAATTATTATCTTTCATGCATTTTATCTGCTCTTCTTTGTGCAGATTAATCCTGTATGATATTTCTAAAAGATTGTTCCTGTCTTCCGTGTAGCTTTCAGGATGGTCAATTCTTTCCAGCTCCCCTGAAAGCTCTATTAACCTTGATAAAAAGGTTTCCTCTATTGAAATTTCCTGCGGATCGTTAAATATCAATTCTTCGGCATGCATGGAATTTATATGGTTTATTACAGCACTGTATTCATAGAGTATCTCTCCAACTCCATCCAGAAACTCGCTTTCGGATACCATGCTTATACTGCCCGGATATACTCCGCTGACACTGTAGGATGTCTCCCTGGAAACATCAGGTTCAGTATCTCCTTTCCAGGAATAATAAAATCCGGAAGGGTAGCAACTGAGGCCATCAACTGAAAGGCTCCTGTAAAATACCCCGGAACCCTTATAAGTTTCCATATTAAGATAATAATTGTATGCCATAAATCCGCTTTCTGTCGTTACATCTATGGGTACCCATCCATAAACCGGAAGCTTTATTTCTACCCATGCATGTGCATACGGGAGGCTGCCCTGTCCATCTGTCAATATGCTGAACACCGGTATGCCCTGTACAAATTTAGCAGGAATTCCTGCAGCTCTGCATAAAGCTATATATAAAATAGAATAATCGGTACATACGCCTTTCCCTCTCTGGAGTATTTCTGAAGCATATGAGTAGCTGCCGGCCCCGGAGGTTAATCTTTTTTCATCATATTCCATTCTGTTTGTTACATAATTATATAACTTTTCTGCTATCTTTACCGGGACTGTTTCTTCGCCAGCCACCGCATCTACTATAGATTGTATCTGTCTTGAATTACTATCTATATAATATTCATCTTTTGTATAAAGAGACAGATCTCTGTCAGAAGGCTCATATATAGATATTTCATCTTCTAACCTCTCATACTCATACTCACACAGTTCGGCAACACAGTTTACATAAGCACTTGCAGATTCCCCTGCCGAAAGATTGCCCATATTAAATCTGGCAATTACATTGTAGTCATCACTGTATATCTCATCCATTTTGTTATAATTTGATTTATAGCTTTTGATAATTTGAAACGGCCGGTACGTCTGGGGAACCTGGATTAAACATATTATATCCTCTATATCCTCCGGACCATTATTGGTAATAATATATTCCATATTAACCGTTGCTTCGTGAGATTTTTTAATCAGAAAATGACTTTCAGTTTCCGACAGGTATATTTTTTTTGAAACTGTTACAGTATCGCTTCCATCGCTGACGATAAGTTCTATTATATATTCTCCAGGCTCATTAAAAATATAAGAAATCTCCTCCCCGGTTAATGTGCCCATATTATCTATCTGCCACCGGAAGCTTAGAGCATCGCCATCAGCATCTATTGAATCTCCGGCAGAAAAATATACCCTGTTCCCTACAATAAAAAATTCATCTTCTGCGCCCTGCTGATACGCTTTTATGACAGCTACCGGTAAAATATTTCCGGTTTCCCCTTCTTCCAGGGCTTTATTATTTGTATAATACGTATCCTCGATATCACTTCTGCTATTATCTATATATGTGCTTTCTCCGGTTATGTTTCTAAAATCCTTCCCGCATCCGGTGCCTGTGAGAAATAAAATCAGGAATACCGCAAAAAATATTGTTCTGCATCTGTGCATTTTATTTATTCTTTCAGATTAATAAGTTCAGCATAAACATTAAGAAATATTTTATTGTCTGTCAATTGAAACCATTTTCTGCAGCCCATCTTCCTCCAGACTTAAAAATTCTTATTCTAAAAAATTTCTTATATTATTTTTATTATATTATATATCAATTACCTGCAATTCTTCCTATCAGAGCTTTAAAAGTAATTGTTATCACAAAAAGTTAGCTTGCGCTACAATTAAGTGGATAGTTCTTTAAGTTTTTAATAATTTTACAATTAAATAAATAGGCGGTAGAATTTATCAGGTATGGAAACATTAAAAAATTTTTTTACTGCAGAAAATTTAGAATCTTTTTTTACAAACATATATAGCTGGCTGGAAAATAATCTTGCAGTAGTTTTTGGGAAAATACCATATGAGCCTATAAGAAACCTGCTTATTAATCCATGGTTCTGGATTATTATCATAGTCTTATTTCTTCTGGGTTTTATCTTCAGGAGAAGATAGCCTGTATCTTTTGCCAGCAGCTTTTTCTTCGCCCAAAAATATTTTGACTATAACTATAAGAAAAATAAAAATAAAAACTGAAGTTACAATAAGAGTTGCAAAAATTCCGGGGTTATTTTTTATTTTTTCAATGGCAAGATAAAGCCGTGAGTTGCTTTTCTTAAAAAAATCTAAAAAACTATCGTCAAGCAGACTTTTATCAGCAGTATCTACGCGAGATATCCTGTCTATTATTTTTCCTTCTATATCATCCGATGGTTTTATAACTGCATTCTTTGCAATTTTTAAATATTTATTAATACCACTCATAACTCTTAAAAAACTTTTAATATTTAAATTTCTAAAATTGTTCCAAAACTATAATATCTATTATGCTACAATATATTAGATTGAATTCAGGTCTTTTTGTTTCATTCTGATCCCGCTGTGCCTGTTCATTTTTACGATTTTAATTTCTCTTTTATCATTTTCCTGGCCCTGTGGATATTTGTCTTTATGGTTCCTATTGGTTTCCCTGTTAATGCAGCAATTTCCCTGTAACTGTAATCCTGAAGATCTCTTAAAATTAACGGAATTCTGTAACTTTCATCAAGATTTACTATAATTTTTAATACCTCTTTTACTGTTTCGCTGTTAAAGTAGTCTTTCTCAAGGCTCTGGTTGAATCTTGTAAAAATTACCTCATATTCTTCGGTCATTTTTTCAAGGCTTACCTTTTTGCCTTTCGTTTTTGAATGAATCCTCAGCTTATCAATACAGGTATTTACCGTAAGTTTTCTTATCCAGGTTTTAAAGCTTGAAAGTCCTCTGAAGCCTTTTATTGACAGGTACACTTTAACAAAAACCTCCTGGCTCACATCCTCGGCTTCATGGGAGTCCCTCAATATAAAAAAGGCGGTTGTATAGACATATTTTGAAAACTGCCTTACCAGTTCTTCAAAAGCAGCCCTGTCTCCCTTTTTTGATTTTGCAATAAGAGCCTTCTCATTTATCTCCCGGTGCTTACTGCCATTATTTTTTTTATTCAAAATTACCCTCTTTTAAAAACCACTTGTCCGATCTGCCTATTCTATGCTTTGTGTAAGCGGGCTTTCTGCCAGTTCCATCGTAACATCCAGATACTGCCCGCCTCTGTATATTTTTGTTTTCACAGAATCCCCTACATTGTGTCTCAGTATCTGTGCGATAAGCTCCAGAGGGTTCTGTACTTCAACACCATTAAATTCCGTTATTATGTCACCTGCTTTTACTCCAGCTTTATCTGCAGGATAGCCTTCTTTGGTACTAACTATATATACTCCCGATATTTCTGTTTTATTTTCCCCCATTTCTATACCCAGGTAAGGAATCCTTGCCCTGCCATGCTCAATTATCTGCTCTGCAATATTTACAACAGTATCAGAGGGGATTGCAAATCCAATTCCTGCGCTTGTGCCCGAGGGAGAAAGTATTAAAGTATTTATACCTATTACCTCACCATTTGAGTTTATCAGTGGGCCCCCGCTGTTACCGCTGTTTATGGCAGCATCGGTCTGTATAAGATTAACCATTGGAAGTGTTTCTCGTGAAATCGAGATATCCCTGCCTTTTGCACTTATTACCCCCATTGTTACTGTCTGCTGAAGACCAAAAGGGCTTCCTGCTGCGATAACCAGGTCTCCAACTTTTGCATTATCTATTGATTCAAAATCCGCAGCTTTTAAATTATCTGCTTCTATTTTTATAACTGCTACATCCGTATTATCGTCTGCACCAATCAGCTCTGCGGGATATTCATTATTATCATACAACGTAACGAGAAGCCCGTCCGCATTTCCGGCTACATGATTATTGGTTATAATATAGCCGTCTTCCGTATATATTACACCGGAGCCTACTCCTTCCTGTTCATAAACCTGTCCGAAAATATCTTCCGATTTTACTGTTACCCTTATATTTACAACCGATGGTGTTACTTTTTCCACAATTTCTCTTACCGCATCGTTAAAATCTCCCAGAAGCAGTCTGTTGCTATCCCTGTCCGCTTCTTCCCTGTCTATTGTTTTACTTTCTTCGGGAACGCTTTCTTCCGATTCTCTTTCTTCGTCGGCTGGGTCTTCACTGTTATCCGGCTGCTCTTCCCCGGAAACGCCTCCCCTTATTAATTCAGAGGGAGAAATTCTATTTATCGCTGATAAGATTCCCAGGGTAACTGCACCTCCCATAACAAGAAATATTATTGCCACCAGTATTATAACCAGGCCTCTTATTAAAAAAGATTTAAATCCATTATCTCCATTCATTTCATGCTCTCCTTAATCCTGCAAAGATTACTGTTTATTCCTCTTCTTCTGCGCCTTCAGCTTCTTCTGTTCCTGCCCCTTCTTCCGTGCTTCCGGCTTCTCCAGCTCCCTCTTTTTCTCCCTGCTCTGCGGTATCTTCAATAACAACATCGCCGGATCTCAGCCGTAGCGCATCTTCCTGTATTTTTAATGCAGCATCTTCGGGAAGCAAACTCCCGGAGATTACACTCCTTGTGTTGTCTCTTATGGCATTTCTTATCACCATTATGAGTTTTTCATACGGTCTCCCCCTGCAGAGTTTTGCCTGCAGAAAAGCATTGAGAATCGTATCATCTGCTCTAATCCGGGAATTTTTATCAATATTTTTTAAAACCGGGAAAGTATCAGTATTTAGGGTCCACTCAGCCTGCATTTCCTCTGTCATCATATATTCTATAAATTCGTTTACAGCTTGCAGTTCATTTCCGTAACAATTTACATTTATAATAAAACCGGTACCCGAAATCAACGGCGTGGGATCCCTGTTGCTTCCCAGGGCTACTGGAATTTTTGCCACACCTATATCGATTCCTGCTGTTCTGTACTCAGCCACTGCATTTATATTATCTATAATCATATGAGCATTTCCGCTCTTGAATAATTCATTTATCTCGCTGTACTCCATATTTGATGGTAATATTTTTTCCTGATTGTAAATATAATCAAAAAACTCCATTGTCTTTATAGTTGCCTGATTTGATAATGTCAGTGAGTTTGAACCATAGTCAATAATCCAGTCTCCGTATCCTCCAATAAAGGGGATAACCCAATCTGCCTCATTATTATTAAGCAAAAAACCGTAAATTCCCTGATTAAAATCATTTACTTCGCTGCAGTATTCTATTATCTCTTCAAAACTCTCCGGTGGTTCTTCTATAAATTCTTTATTATATAGAAGCACTAAAAAATCAAAACTTCTAAACGGGATGATGTAGTTCCTGTCGCCATATCTGGAAATCTCAACAAGGCCGTCGAGAAACCGGGAGTAATCTGCTGCGCTTGTTGCCTCATCTGTTATTTCTTTTGCTACATTCCCGGGAACAAGCCTTTCTACTCCATCAAAATTAAGCAATATTAATTCGGGCCCTGCCCCTGCAAGACTGGCAGCTTCAAATTGGTCTTCCAGCTCCTCCTGGCTTCTAAAATGCTTTATGTCAATCTCAATATGTGTGTTCTCATTCATAAAATCACCAGAAGATTCTATTAAAGCAAGCCTTCCTTTTGGTTCCAGGTAGTCCCATAATGTAATTTTTACATCCTGTTTCTCTTCATCTGTTGATTCTCCCTCCGGGCTTTCTTCTGCTTCCTCCTCAATCAGGCCCGTTTCATTTTCTTCAACAGGGTTTAACAATTCACAGGACGTCAAAAAAAATAAGAGCAACATGGCAGTAGCAGCAGATATTAGAAACTTCTTAAATTTATCCTTATTAAAACCGTAAATCTTTCTTAGCATATTAACCTTAGTTCCATTAATAAATTGAAATTTCTATTAATTATATTATAAATATGGCTTTCAATCTATATGTTTAAATTAACAAATATAACCACCTGGTTGTATTATTTATTATTTTTACTGTAAAAAAGGAGTATATTTTTTATTAGAAAAGTTTGCAGGGAATTCTCTTTATAAAACAGTATTTCTTCTGTTTATTATGCCTGTCCGGGTATATTTATTCTATTTAATTCTTTTTCTGCCCGTAGTATGCATCTTTCCCATGTTTTCTCAAATAATGCTTATCAAGCAGGCCTTTTTTTATGTTTGAAAGCTGCGGGTTAATTGTTAATGAGTACATAGCGATTTTTGCAATGTTTTCCAGTGCAATACTGTTTTTTACTGCCTCACCGGCATTTTCACCCCAGCTAAAGGGCCCGTGGCAAGCAACCAGTACCGCTTTTATGTTATGATAATCTCTAGATTCAAAGGTTCTCACAATCAGTTTACCGGTTTCCATCTCATAGTCTCCTGATATGCAGCCATCACTTATAATACCCGTACAGGGAACTTCACCGTAAAAATAATCTGCATGAGTGGTGCCAAGGCATGGTATTGCTTTTCCTGACTGCGCCCAGGCGGTGGCAAAGGTTGAATGCGTGTGGGCAACTCCGCCTATATCAGTGAAATTTTTATAGAGTTCCAGATGTGTTTTTGTATCAGATGAAGGATTTAGTTTTCCTTCAACCTTATCACCGTTAAGACTAACCAGCACTATATCCCTGTAAGTAAGCCTGTCATAAGATACGCCGCTTGGCTTAATGGCTACAATGGATTCTTTCCTGTCAATCCCCGATACATTTCCAAATGTAGAGGTAACCAGGCCGCTCCTGTAAAGTTCTATATTTGCCCTGCATACTTCTTTTTTTAAACTCGCAATACTCATTTTCTTAACTCATCTTCAAGTATGTTCCCCAGATTTCTATACCTTTTATACATCTTATTGTAAATGTAGCTATTATCCTTATCCGGCTTATAGACTGTTTCAAACCCTGATTCCATACCTTTCTGGGCTTCTTCCGCTGAGCTGTAAAATCCTGATGCCACTGCTCCAAACATTGCAGCTCCCAGAGCTACAGACTGTTCCGATTTTGTTACCTTTACGGGCATTCCCAGTACATCGGACAGTATCTGTATAACAAGCGGCGATTTTTTAGGAATCCCTCCTATAGCCACGACTTCGTTTATTGCAATATCTTCTTCTCTAAATCTTTCAATTATTGCCTTTGCTCCATAAGCAGTTGCCTCTATCAGCGCCCTGAAAAGCCCCGGGGCACCAGTTCCCAGTGTTAAGCCGAGAATTGCTCCTTTTAATTTCTGGTCTGCATAGGGAGTTCTTCTCCCGTTTAGCCAGTCAATAGCAATCAGGCTGCTGTTGCCGGCACTGATTTTTGAAGCTTTTTCAGTAAGTGCAGGCAAAATGGATCCGGCCGCATTTTTTATTTCCTTTTCATTAAGCTTTCCGGAAAGCAGGTTTTCAAGGGGCCAGGATATAAGGTCCCGCAGCCATGCATATATGTCCCCATAAGCAGATTGTCCTGCCTCAAGCCCTATCATACCCGGTATTACGGAACCGTCTACCTGTCCGCATATTCCGGATACCTGTTTTTCTCCTATTTCATCTTTTGGGCTTACCGCTATATCACAGCAGGAAGTCCCTATTATTTTTACAAAGGTTCCCGGTTTTATTCCCGCTCCAACTGCTCCCATGTGTGCATCATAGGCGCCAACTGCAACCGGTATGCCCTCTTTTAAATTTAATTTTTCTGCCCACTCAGCTGATAGTCCGCCCGCAGAATTGTCAGAGGTGTAAGTCTCTGTATATAATCTTTCTCTCAGGCCAGCTAGCAGTGGTGATATAGCTACAAGGAATTCCTCCGGAGGGAGGCCCCCCCAGGAGGCATGCCACATTGCCTTATGACCTGCCGCACACCTGCTCCGCCTCATTGTTAGCGGGTCAGTGTTGCCGGTAAGAATGGCCGGTATCCAGTCTGCATGCTCTACCCAGGAAAATGAAGCTTCTCTTACTCTACTGTCTTTTTTAAATATGTGTAGAATCTTTGCCCAGAACCATTCTGAAGAATATACGCCTCCTTCGTATCTGGTGTAATCTTCTCCCTGCCAGGATTTAGCTACTTTATTTATCAGCTCCGCTTCTTCTACCGGAGTGTGGTCCTTCCACATTACAAACATTGCATTGGGGTTTTCGCTAAATTCTTCTTTTAGGGCAAGTGCAGTGCCCTTTCTATCTACGGGTCCGGCTGTGGAGCCGGTTGTATCCACTCCAATACCTATTACATTCTCCCCCGCATTTCCGGGAATTTCTTTTAGTGCGCCTGTTATTGCTTCCTGGAGGGATTCGATATGGTCAAGTGGGTGCTGGCGAAACTGGTTTTTTTCTGGTTTTAAGTATTTACCTTCCAGCCATCTTTTAAAATAAGATACATGGGATGATACCTCCTTGCCGCCAGCAACATCTACAACCACTGCTCTTACCGAGTCTGTCCCAAAATCCACCCCAATTACATATTTTGTATCATCCATAATGCTGTCTTGCTATAAATTCAACTTAAAAATTAATTTAAATTTACTCTAAACTCTGCTCAGTTTTTTCTTTATTATATAATGGCCGGCAATATTAGAGTTTTCAAGGTCAAAAATATTATCAAAAACAATAGTCGCTGCTCCTATTACTCCGACATTATCTCCCATCTCCGAGAATCTTATATTGTAATTGTCCTTAACCTTTGGAAATGTATTTTTTGAGACCGATTCTTTAACTTTATTTAAATATCTTTCTCCAAATTTAATAACCTCTCCATGAATTATAACAATCTCTGGATTAAACATTTTTATTGTATTGGAAATTCCAATTCCCAGGTATCTGGCATTATTGTCAACATTTCTGGTAACTATTTCATCTCCCTGCCCATAAAGAACAAATAAATCTTCAAGCTTTAACCCCTCCCTTTTATAGCCGGAAGATTTTCTACTCTTTTTAATATCATTTTCAATATCTTCCAGCAGAGACGTGGTTGAACACAAAGTTTCGAGACAACCCACGTTTCCGCAGTGGCAAACTCTGTTGCCTGCAAGATTGGTTATTATATGTCCTATTTCTCCAGCCATGCCTTTATTTCCAACCATAAGTTTATTATCAATAAATACTCCCGTGCCTATGCCGGTTCCGGTTTCAACACATACAAAATTGCTAATATCCTTTGCAAGCCCGTACCTTTTTTCTGCAATTGCCTGAACCCTGCATTCATTTTCAATAAAAGTAGGCAGCCCAAATTTTTTCTGTATAATTTTCTTCAGGTTTATATTGTTCCAGCCGCTTAAGTTTGGTGAAAAAATAACCATGCCTTCTTTACCATCTACAAGACCTGTGGCGCCAATTCCTGTGCCTATTATTTCTTCTCTGCTTATCCCGGTATTTTTTATAATCTCTTTTAAGTTTTTTATAAGTTTATCAATAACAGCATCGGGGCCAAGCCATTCTTCTGTGGGAACCTTTATCACTTCTACTATATTAGATCCCATATCTGTAAGAGCAATCCTTATATTTCTTACACCTATCATCACTCCCAGTATATAACCCGCTCTGTTATTAAACTGAAGAAGGACCGCCTTTTTTCCACCCATAGAAGTTGAATCGCTCTTTCCAATTTCTTCTATAAGACCATCTTCAATTAATTCACTTATATAGGCAGAAGTAGTCGGGCGGCTTATTTTTAATCTTCTTGATATGCCAATCCTGGAGATTGGTCCCATATCTATTACTATTTTCAGTATGTTTTTTTTATTTATTTCTTTTAGCGAAATATTATTCTTTTCGTCTCTGTTAATCATAATTATAAATTATATCAATTTAATTAAAATTTTTCCGTCTTAAATAGTACATAAGTATAATTCATAACTGCCAAAATACTGCTGTTCTCATACCAGGGTACTGCGCTATTCTACCATTAAAAATAAAAATTATATTTCTATAATATCTATGCCGGTAAATTTACAGAATAAATCCATTTCTTTCCTCAGGTCCCCAAAAATCATGCTTGCATGATGCACGAATCCTTCTTCAATTATGGTCCTGTATAGTTTTTTCAGATCATTTACCTTAACCCATTTCCAGGATCCCCTCAGTTCTCTATCATCGGGTACGGTTTCACCGGTTGTTGAAAGCATCTTAAATTTTCCGCCTATCTCTCCGAATCTGTTTATAGTTAAGACTCCATCTTTTAATTGAAATTCTCCTGTTCCGAAACTTTTATCATAGCCAATCTGCCAGCCAAGTATGGAATGTGTATCAATTCTTGGTTTACATGTCTCACACCTGAGACTGACCGGTGCATTTCCGCAGTGCCATGCCAGAAAAATATTTTCATTTTCCTGGTTCTGGATTGTCCAGTCTATAAAATGAGGAACATCCTTCCTGACAGTTAAAAGATGCTGTACCGCCATAGTGATTGCTCCGTGAAGATCAACTTCACAGGCGCACATTATTCCGCTATCCGTAAGTCTCCCCATGCTGACGCAGGGTGATAGACCAATTTCCTCCTGCATTGCCGTCCAGCACTGCACGCCAAAACCTGAAAGATTTTCTTCTGAGGCATATTTCTTTAACACATATTCAAGTTTTGCAATTTTAGATATTATCTGGTCATTAGCAAGTTTACATTCAAAAGATTTTTTTATTCCATCTTTTATTTCTTTTATATCGCTTTCTCCCGTATTTTCCATATCTGCTTTTAGCTTAAGGAGCGTATAGGGCACGACTTTAATTCTGAATTTTTCTATCAGATTTACCTCGTTTATTGCACACGTTTCAAACGGAGCAGGCCTCGGGCCTATTGAACCTATTTTCATTCCATTAAATGCAGCTACAGCACCAGCTGCTTTAGAAAATTTTCTCACATCAGATATAAAGTCGTCTTCTTCCGGAAAATAAATTCCCGAAAAATCAAAATTGATATTTCTCCTTGACAGCCCCGCTGCGGTAGAAATAGTTCCGCAAAAAGAGTCAGACTTCCTGTTTCCGTCCTCAGTAAATGGCCCTTCTTTTGTACCAAAAATCTGTACCGGAATATTGCTGAAAGCCTCCGCTATTAGAAGGTTTGGTATTTCTTCACCGAATGTCATCATGCCTATAATCAGGCCCTGGATATCCTTCTCCCTGAATAACTTTATGACTTTTTCAACATCTTCAGAAAAAGTAACCAATCCGCCGTCAGTTAATTTATTATCAGGATATATTAATTCAACCTCTTTTATATTCTTCTCAATTGACTTAATAGTCCTTTCCCTCATATCAATTGCCCATTCTCTGTTAAACGGCGATCTGTGAGATGGAACAAAACCTATTCTTATCATTTTAAGCCTTTCTTATATAATCTTAATCTTTTATAATTACTATATTCTTTATAAACTAAATTACCTATGCGAATATATTATTGCAAATTTATATTTAACTATTATAAATAAAAAAATTCTTTTATTAAGTTATCTATTTAACTAATGTAAAAATATTCCTTTTTAAATAAAAAGACATACGTTAGTCAGTTTAACTAACTAAACATATATTGTCAATATTTAGTTCTTTTATTTTCTTTTATACAGCCAGGGCGGTAGAGCAATTCTGAATTTCCTCCTGCCGCGCAACGATATAACAATGCCTTGCAGCACAATGAAGAGATACAGCAAGAGCCCGCTTACCATCGCTTGAAGGTTTGATTGGACCCCCGCCGCACGGATCAGTTCGTTGATTACCAGAAGGGTCAGTGCGCCTATTGGCGCGCCAAGCAGGTTCCCCACGCCGCCGTTGAGCAGAATTCCGCCTATTATATTCGAGGCTATTGCTTATAATTCGAACAACGCCCCGTTTCCGATATTGCCTGCTCCTGTTGTCATGATGAACACAAAGCCTGCGATGCCGGCCATCAATCCGCTTATCACGTATGAGAAGAATATCGTTCTCTTTACGTTGATACCGAGAATCCGAGCGCTCTGAATATTGCCGCCAACAGCATAGACATTG
>CAZTUA010000021.1:0-32092 GCA_964616545.1 uncultured Actinomycetota bacterium
ATGCCAAGATGATGGGAGTGAAGGTTTATGTTTCCCAATATATGTTCAATACTCCTCCGGAAACGTCTTTTACGATGGATCTTGCAAAGATGCTGGCAAAAGTGGAGCTGATAGAGTCCCTCCATGATGGCAGTTTTACCACACTAAGGCAGACCCGGTCAGGATTGTACAGTTATCCGCCTGATTTTGATGAGAGCAAAGGCCAGCTTGCTTCTTCCATACTGCTTCAGATGCAGCTTGAACCCGATATTCTGCATGTTGTTGCATATTGTGAGGCAGATCATGCCGCAAAACCTAAAGATATAATTGAGAGTGTAAAAATTGCCGGCAGGGTAATTGATAATTATACATATGGCTGTCCTGATATGAAACTGGATGAAAAGGTAAGGCAGAGAAAGGAAGAGCTGATTTCTGATGCGGCCCTGATTATGGAAAAGATAAAAATGATTGACAGAGATAAGGAATTTGAAGACCCGCTGGCATCTCCTGCTGTAATATCCAGGGCAATAGAGAAAGGAATACTTGATGCGCCGCACCTGTGCGGGGTGAAAGCTGCAAGCGGAACGGTTAGAACAATGTTTGTTGATGGTAAGATTACAGCTATTGACGAAAACGGGAAACCTGTTACGGAAGAGGAAAGACTTGATAAAATACCACTGTGAAAAATGCAGGTAATATGTGGATATGCTTAAAGTAATAGTTTTTTGATTACAAAATTTAAGATTTTTTAAATTACTGCAGTATGATAAAATATTTTTTTTATATTCATTAAATTAAAGAAGAATATGTTTGATAACAAAAAAGACAATCAGGTTATAAGGCTTCCTTTCGGGCTAAGGGATATCCTGCCTCTTGAGACGGAAGAGAGAAACACTATAAAAGAAATAATACGAAGAGAGTTCAAATCGTGGGGTTACGGAGAGGTTAATACACCAGTAATAGAGTACACGAAAAATATTTCGCTGGGGGTTGGCAAGAACTGGAAGGACAGGTTGATTAATTTTTTTGATATTGACGGAAGCCCCGTATCTCTCAGGAGCGATATGACTGTGCCAATAGCAAGGCTTACGGGAATGAGGATAAAGAAGAGACAGCTGCCCGCGAGATTCTGCTATTTTGCAGACTCCTACAGGCAATCAGGAACCCAGAAAGGCGCCAGAAGAGTATATAATCAGGCAGGCCTGGAGCTTATCGGTTCTTCAAAGAATCTGCAGGCCGATATTGAAATCCTGGTTATACTGATAAGCATCCTGAACAAATTAAATTTAAGGGGTTATAAAATAGGACTCGGGCATGCAGAATTCATTGAAGGATTATGCGACTGGTTCAGGCTGGACTCAGGCGACAGGGAATATGTAAAGAAAAAAGTCATATCGAAAAACCTCGTAAATCTGGAAAATTTTTTAAGTAAAAAAGATAAAAGAAAAGCAGAGATTTTTATAAAATTAATACAGCCGGAAGGCAGTATCGATAAAGTAGAAAGTTTGATATCGGACATAGAAGAGGGAAAAGTTATAAAAAGTTATAATTATCTTAAAAACATATATGATATCCTGGGGGAATTTAATTATAAAAAGTATCTGGTAACAGATTTTAGCATCATAAGGGATTTTGATTATTATACCGGCCTCTTATTTGAAGTATATTGTTCAAGAGTGACCGGTGTCATTGGAAGCGGCGGCAGATATGACGGGCTGATAAAAAAATTCGGAATGGATGTCCAGGCCACTGGATTTGCACTTGATATTGATCTGGCACACAAAGCAGCTGACAGGCAGGACGGCAAAGAAAATTTAAAGATTTTATTGAAAGGCAGCTCACTTAAAAGCAACAGTGAGATTGCCGGATTGGTTGAAATAGCCATGAAAATGCAGGACAGCGGCGCTGCAGTTGAGCTATGCTTTGAAGACAGACCCAATCAGGAAAATTTTACAGGAGAAAAAAGGTGTGACCTCATAGTTGAAATTAAACCTGATTTAAGGGAAGCAGCTGTAAGCGATCTTAATAAGAACACAAAAAAAGTAAAAGTTATCGATGATTTCATAAAAGAGATAAGCAATGGAAAAAGAGATTAAAATAGCAGTGCCAAAAGGGTACTTATTTGAACCCTGTGTGAACCTGTTAAAAAAAGCGGGTTATAATGTAAAACCTCTTATGGAAAAAAACAGGAAGCTTTCAATAAGCTCCGGACAGGATTCAATACAGTATATTATATCCCGACCCATGGATGTTCCTGTATATGTTGAGCATGGAGCATGCGATATAGGATTTTCGGGGAAAGATGCATTGATGGAAAAAGAAAGTGATGTTTATGAACTTCTTGATTTAAAAATCGGGAAGTGCAGGATAATTCTGGCAACATTAAAAGACTGCGTGGAGAAAGTAAAGCAACACTATATGCATTTTGGCCTGGTAAAAGTTGCCACCAGTTATCCAAATGTTGCAAAAAAATATTTTGACAGCAGGGGTATACATGCAGAAATTATAAAATTGCACGGCTCGGTGGAACTTGCTCCGGTACTTGGAATTGCAGACGAGATAATGGATATATCCTCTACGGGTAAAACTCTAAAAGAGAATAATCTGGTCGAGATGGAAGAGATTGCAGTTTCAACAACCCGGTTAATTGCAAACATTACAAGTTACAGGGTAAAATATGACATGATAAGCGATTTTGTAAATAAGATTAAAAATACAATAAGTAATGGATAAGGGAAAATGAAAAGAAAATCAAAAATAACAAGAAAAACCGGAGAGACTGATATCAAACTTGAATTTGACCTTGATGGCAGAGGAACGGCAAATATAAAAACTCCTGTTCCATTTTTCAATCACGTGCTGGAAAGTTTTACAAGGCATGGAAGATTTAATTTAAATATTAAAGCGCAGGGCGATATCGAGGTAGACAGCCACCATCTTGTAGAGGACGTGGGAATCTGTCTCGGCAAAGCCCTCTTTGAATGCCTTGAAGAAGAGAAAGGTATAAAAAGATTTGGATATATTTTATTACCCATGGATGATGCTGAAATATCGGTTTCCATAGATGCAGGAGGAAGGGCTTATCTGAAATACAATGTTGATATTGAATATGAGAAAATTAACGGAATGGAGACTGCTGTGATAGAAGACTTCTTCAGGGCTCTGGTCAGTAATAGTTTTATAAATCTTCATATAAATAAGAAAACAGGATTAAATTCCCACCACATTATAGAAGCGATTTTTAAAGCATTCGGAATAGCGCTTCATGACGCAAGCAGAGTAACTGAAGAAGGTTCTATACCTTCAACTAAAGGTTTAATATAAGAGGCGCTGGCAGAGGCGCAATAATTCTGAATGCGCGGAACTGGCTGAAAACCAATTAATCAAACAGCATTATAAGCCTGAAGGGATAAGCTATGTATATTGCGATTATAGATTACGGGATGGGGAATATAAAAAGCGTGGAAAACGCATTTAAAAAACTTGGTACCGATGTCAGGGTAACCAATAATAAAAGAATTATAAATAATGCGAATGCACTGGTGCTTCCAGGTGTGGGAGCTATCGGGGACGCCCTGAAAAATCTTGAAAAAATAAATTTAGTAAGTTTCATAAAGGAAAATATAAAGAAAAAGCCGTTTTTGGGAATTTGCCTCGGGATGCAGCTGCTGTTTGAATATAGCTATGAAAATGGTGAAAGTAAGGGATTTGGTTTTTTAAAAGGCCATGTGGATAGAATACCCCCACCGGTAAAAGTGCCCCACATTGGATGGAATCAGCTGAAAATATTAAAAAAGGACAGCAAAATATTTTCCGGAATCAGGGAAGGTGAATATTTTTATTTCGTTCATTCATACCATGCTATACCTGAAGATAGAAAAATAATAAGCTGTACAACCGATTATGGTATTCAATTAATCACCGGAATAGAATATGATAATATTTATGGACTGCAGTTCCATCCGGAAAAAAGCAGTAATTGCGGTTTAAAACTTATGGAAAATTTCAGTGATATGGCAATGGAAAAGAGCTAAAGGAAAATAATTTATTTTTTATTAAATCCGGGAAGATAATGATTAATAAAAAAATAAAGGATATGATTTTATGATAGTAATTCCTGCAATAGATTTAATAGGCGGTGCCTGCGTAAGGTTAACAAAAGGAAGGTTTAATGCACCAAAAAAATACTTCGACAATCCGGTTAAAGCGGCCGGTAAGTGGAAAGAAGAGGGGGCAGAGTGGCTGCATATAATTGACCTTGATGGAGCAAGAACAGGAAAGCCGGTAAACCTGAAAATAGTATCAGAAATAAAAAAAAGAATGGATATAAAAATACAGTATGGCGGAGGCATAAGGAGTGCCGGTACCATAAACAGTGCCCTGAAAGAAGGAGCAGACAGAGTTATACTTGGAACGAAGGTACTGGAGGATATGGATTTCTTAAAAAGATGCATCAGGGATTACAAAAACAATGTAATCGTAAGTCTGGATTATGGTGAAAAGGGGATAATTTATAAAAATGGCTGGCAGAAAAAAACAGGAACAACAATATTTGAAATGCTGGAAAAACTTGAAACTATTGGAGTAGCTGAAGTCATTGTCACTGATATATCAAGAGACGGAACACTTGAAGGCATAGATATGGGTTTTCTTGAAAAAATTACAAAAAAATCCGGGCTGAAATTCATAATTGCAGGAGGAGTGTCAGATCTTGATGATATTATTAATCTTAAAAAAATTGAAAAATCGGGAATTAAAGGCATAATAATTGGGAAAGCTTTATATGAAGGCAAGAATAAAATTAATTTAACGGAAGCAATAAGGATTGGAATTAAAAATGATAACTAAAAGAATTATTCCCTGCCTGGATGTTGACAGGGGAAGAGTAGTAAAAGGAGTACATTTTATAGATATAAAAGACGCCGGGGATCCGGTTGAGCTGGCTGCTTTTTATGACAGAGAAGGAGCCGATGAAATAGTATTTCTGGATATCACAGCCTCACACGAAAAGAGAAAAACGGTTATAGAGCTTGCAGGTAAAACTGCAGAAAAAGTGTTTATACCTTTTATCATAGGCGGGGGTATAAGCAGAGTAGAGCATATACGGGAAATTTTAAGAAAAGGTGCAGATAAAATTTCCATTAATACAGCTGCTTTCAACAATCCGTCTCTCGTGAGTGAAGCTTCAAAGATATTTGGAAGCCAGTGTATAGTGATAGCTATTGATGCTAAATATAAAAGCAGGGATTTCTGGGAGGTTTATTTGAGCGGGGGACGGGTTCCTACAGGCATGAATGCAGTAGAATGGGCTAAAAGGGTCGAAGAGCTGGGTGCAGGCGAAATCCTGCTTACAAGTATGGATAGAGACGGAACGAAAGAAGGCTATGATATTGAACTTACGGGAGCAGTGACCTCTGCCGTAAATATACCTGTAATAGCTTCCGGAGGAGCGGGGAAACTTGAACATTTAAGGGATGTTATAAAGTATGCAGACGCAGACGCAGTTCTGGTAGCGTCTATATTCCACTACAGACAGCATACCATTAAAGAGGCAAAAGAATACCTGAAATCTGAAGGAATAAAAGTGAGAATATAAAGAATATAAATTAAATATAATATTAATATATTATAAATAAATTATACCGGGAAGTCAGACATGAACGATAAAATAAGAAAAGAGAAAAATAAAAAAATTGGCCTGGTTCCTGCAATTATTCAGGATTACAAAACAGGCGAAATTCTTATGCTTGCGTATATGAGCAAAGAATCCCTGAAAAAAAGTCTTGAGACTGGAACAACATGGTTCTGGAGCAGAACAAGAAAGAAATTGTGGAACAAAGGTGAGACATCGGGTAATATACAAAAAATTAAGAATATAAGGTATGACTGTTATGGGAACAGCCTTCTTGTCAATGTGGAGCAGGTCGGCAATGCCTGCCATACAGGGAAAAGGAGCTGCTTTTACAGAATCCTTAAAGATGTTGAAAAGGATATTGATTTTAATAGGTATTTTAAAGAAGACGCAGAAGAAAATATACTGGATGAATTATACAGCGTGGTCGAGGGCAGAATAAAAAATAAAGCTGCAGATTCTTATACTTATTCACTTCATAAAAAGGGCCTGGATAAAATAATAAAGAAGTTTGGTGAAGAAAGTATGGAAGTTGTTCTGGCGGCAAAGCATCAGACAAAAAAGGATATTGTAAATGAAATAGCAGATGTTATCTACCATTTAATAGTTCTTATGGTTGAAAAAAAGGTCACCCTGGAACAGGTATTAGGTGAACTTAAGAATAGGAGAAAGTAATATGACTGGAGATTAAATATGGTTAAAGAAAAGAGAAAAATCGCGGTACTCACAAGTGGCGGAGACGCAAGCGGTATGAATGCAGTCGTAAGAGCAGTTACAAGATATGGAATATATTGCAATCTGGAAATATACGGTTTTTACGAAGGATATAAGGGACTTATAAGTGATAATTATAAAGTGCTGGACCGGAATTCGGTTGGGGGAATCATTGACAGGGGCGGAACTTTTCTTTATTCGGCAAGGTCTGAAGAATTTAAATGTAAAAGCGGCCAGAAAAAAGCAATAGACAATCTAAAAAATAAGGGAATAGAAGGCCTTGTTGTAATCGGGGGAGACGGCTCTTTCAGAGGCGCCCTGGATCTTCATAAACAGGGAATACAGGTCGTAGGAATTCCTGGAACCATAGATAATGATATTGCGGGAACAGACTATAGCATAGGATTTGATACTGCGCTTAACGTTATAATTGACCTTATATCAAAGATTAGAGATACAGCATCTTCTCATGAAAGAATATTTGTAATAGAAGTGATGGGAAGAAATTCAGGGCTTATTGCTGTAAATACAGGTGTTGCATGCGGAGCTGATTTTATATTAATTCCCGAGATAAAGGTCGACCTGGCGAAAATTGCAAAGAGGATAGAGAAGCACAGAATAGGCAAGAGGCACACTCTGATAATAGTGGCAGAAGGAGCAGCAAGCGCGGCAGATGTTGCATCTTCTATTAAGTTGCTGGCAGGCCATGAAGTAAGAGTGTCGGTTCTGGGCCACATCCAGAGAGGGGGCTCTCCTTCGGCTATGGACAGAATACTTTCTGCTGAATTCAGCAAGAAAGCCGTAGATTTGCTGATAAACGGGAAAAGCGGCTGCATGGTTGGAATCAGGAGCATGAAAATAGTGACCAATAAATTTGAGGATATTTTAGAAACAAAAAAAGGCATTGATAAGGATTTATATAAACTGTCACATATATTATCACTCTGATATTTATATCATTATCCGGGTTACTGATTATATTATTTCTTATAATTTTAAACAGAAAAATATTTATAATTTGAATTATGCTTAAAAAAATTAAGGTTTTGATGGTGGCGAAGGTCGGGGTCGAACCGACACGAACCTCGCGGTTCACTGGATTTTGAGTCCAGCGCGTCTGCCAATTCCGCCACTCCGGCGCCTGAAAAATAATACAATTTATCTAAATTATTATCAAGAATCCGGAAAAATAGCCCTATAAAAAAATATTTTTTAGTTTATTATTATAATAATAATGAATGTATTTTTTATGGAAGGATACAGATAGAAGGGTCCGGGGTGTTCCAGAATTATTTCCATACTTATCCGGTAAAAATTACTATACTGTATTCTGAATAATATAAATGAAATAATAGAATAAATTCAGGGAAATTCCAGGGCACAGATATTTGAATTAATATGAAAAAATAAAGTAACCATAACGACAATTATTAACATATACGGATATCATCTACCGGTATGAATGATTTAAACATTTTTATATTTATTGCATTGTTAACCTCTGCTTTTTCTTTGTTTACAATTGTTTTCAGTATATATGCAAAACCATTCAGGAAGGCTACGCGGGCGTTTATCTTTCTGTCTGTGGCAATTTTTTTAAACTCTGTTTTTTTGATACTTACACTGTCGGGAGATAACCTTCTGGAATCTGCCCGGTGGGATTATTTTCTGGAAATAATAGCATTATTCTCCCCGGTACTGTTTTTTGATTTTATAAACAGTTTTCTGGATAACCGGCTGTCAGAAATAAAAACAGTATATAAATTAAGCTATCTGATAATACCTGCAGGTATATCGATATATTTGCTGGTAAATGAATGCATAGAAGTAAAAAAATTTTCTTTTGGTTACATGCCGGTCTATGAAGAGCAGGTTCTGATCGGGATATTTTATTTTGTTCCTGTTTATCTTCTGATAACGTCAATGATTTTAAAGAAAATCTTCATGAATCGCAGAAAGAAAAGATACAATAAAATATACATTATTATGGCGGCAGGTTTTTTAATATTTATATTTATAAATATAATATACAGCCCACTGGGGCTGGCAGGCATTATAGAGACAATACCGATAAGTTCCTTCCTGAATCTTATTCTGTATATATTTGTAATATCGGGCATACTGGGCTCTAAATATAATATACAAAATACAACGTTTAGAAAAATATTTGAGAATGTGGATGATATTATAATGATCACTGATAATAATGGTAAAATTGTTGATTTCAACAGATGTCCGGGCAGAGAATCTCACTCAAAATCCGGTGATATTCCTGATAAGATGGATGATATGTGTATAAAGGAAAATCTTGTAGAGTATTCCAAAAAACCTGAAATAATCAATAATTTCCTGAAAAAGCTCGAAAGTTCCTCAAACAAAAAATTCAGGACAGATTTACAACTTACCATAAATGGCAAAGAGAAGATTTATGATTCAAGCATATCTATAATCACGGATAAAAACGGAAGCGCTCTCGGTAAGCTTACCATATTAAGGGACGTCACTTCTAACAGATTTTACCAGGGGGAGCTGGAAAAAAAATCATGGGTTGATTATCTGACAGGCGCGTATAACACAAGATACATTTTTGAAAGGCTGGAGGGGGAAATAAAAAAATATAAGAGATATAAGGAACCTTTCTGCGTGTTTCTTATGGATATAGATAACTTTAAAAAATACAATGATAGGTTCGGGCATATTAAAGGAGACGAATTATTAAAAGATATCGTTAATTTGTTCCAGAATAATGTAAGAGAGCATATAGATGTTGTGGGAAGATACGGGGGAGATGAATTCATAATTATACTCTCCCGTATTGGTCTTGATAAAGCAAGAGATATGGCAGCAAGAATACTCGAGCAGTTAAATCGGAAATCAATTGAAATAATCTCACTGAGTATAGGCATTTGTGAATATGATGGAAATTATGATGTTGATAAATTGCTCAGGAAAGCTGATAGCTTAATGTATAAAGCAAAAAAATCCGGTGGAAATCAAATAGCCTGTAACTAAAATCAATTGCAATTGTTAATGCATTTATCAGAAAAATCATAAATTTGCCGGTAATAGTTAAAAGAACTGCTAAGTTTTTATCCTATATCAAATCAGGATATTCTCTCCTCTTAGACTCTATGGTCCGCCCGTATTTTTACAGGTATAAAAAATATTTTGTTAAATGTTATAATGTAAAACTGCACAGCATAAGAAAATAAATTTTTAATTTACTGTCAATAATAGATAATTTTAAGCCAGGTGCTTTAAGCATTGAATGAAAATAAGAATAAAAGGGCGATTTTAATAGATGGAAATAATATAGCGTACAGGGCTTTTTATGCGATTCCTGAAACTGTATCAACATCATCTGGCATAGCTACCAATGCTGTGCTGGGATTCACCAATATGCTACTGAAGCTCATAGAAGAAGAAAATCCGGATACCATAGTATGTGCCTTTGACAGTAAAAAGCCGACTTTCAGGCATGAAATGTTTGACCAGTATAAAATAAAAAGAAAAAAGATGCCTTCCGGTCTATCCGAACAGTTTCCCCTAATTAAAGAAGTTTTAAGTGCTTTTAATATTGCCTGCCTGGAAAAAGATGGTTTTGAAGCTGATGATATAATTGCAGATCTGGCCGGAAGCCTTAAAGATAAGTTTGAAAAAATCATAATAGTAACCGGGGATAAGGATATACTGCAGCTTGTTTCCGGAAATATAAAGGTCATGGCTATTAAAAAGGGTATTACGGACACGGTATTATTTGATGGGACAGGTGTCAGGGAGAAGTTTGGCGTTGAGCCGGGCCATATAAAAGACCTGCTGGCACTTATGGGAGACAGTTCGGATAATATACCCGGAATTCCGGGAATAGGGCCGGGGACCGCAAAATTGCTTGTAGCAGGGTATGGTACGGTAGAAAATATCTATGAGAATCTGGATAAGATAGAGAATAAACACATAAGAGAGCTATTGTTGAAGAATAAAGAACTTGCTGAATTGAGCAAAAAACTAACCACATTAAAAAAAACAGGTGATATAAATGCTGAAGAGATAATAGAGAATAGCTTTAAAAATATCAGTACAGGCAGGGTAAAACAACTTTTCCAGAGTCTCGAGTTCAAAAATTTGGAAAAGAGACTTTACAAACTAAAGGATAAAATAGACTTTAAAGAGGAAGATGATAAGAGCAGGGAAAACATAGAAATAATGGATAAAATATCATTAAAGTATCTGGTCCGGGAACCGGGGATTGAAATTAACCGGATTAAGACCGGTGATAAGGTCTACACAGCTGTCTGGGAGTATGATAATCAATTTTACGGAATCATTTTATATTGGGGAGAAAATTGCGCTTATTTAATAGAAAAAAAAGACCTGGAAAATGATAGTGTAAAAAATTCTATTAGAAAAATACTGGGGAATGAAGAAAATAAAATTTCTGGTTTTGATTTCAAGAAAATATATAAAATATTGAAAAAATACGGTTTCAATGTAAGGGGAAATTTTATAGATTATAAAATTCTATATTTAATCCTGAATCCTGTTAAATCCAATACAAGCATGGATGAGATAATTTATGACCTGATGCAGGTAGAGCCGGAAAGCCTTAATAGAAAAATTTATACCGGTCTCAGTAATGAAGAGAAAGCTTTATATATTCCTGAAGATATTGATAAAAGGAAGCAGCTGGAGCTTGATTTTAGCGGGAAAGAAGAAGAGAAAATCAGGCTGGCTGGATACGAGCTGGATATAGAAGTAAAAAAATTGAGTATGTATGGAAAAATTGAGGAAAAACTGCTGAAAAGAATACAGGAAGAAGAAATGGAAGAGTTATACTGGAAGATTGAAGAGCCGCTCATAAAGGTCCTTGCAGAGATGGAATACAGGGGAGTCAATATTGATAGAAAATATTTAAATGGTTTGATAAGGGAGTATGAGCGCGATATAGAAAATCTAAAGGAAGAAATTTATGGATTATGCGGGGATGAATTTAACATAAATTCATCACAGCAGCTTTCAGATGTATTGTATAATAAACTCGGTCTTCCGGCTGTAAAAAAAACCAAAACAGGACTATCCACTGATGCAGGAGCCCTGAGGGCTATTTATGACAGCTCCCCGGTTATAAGGAAAATTCTTGATTATAGAGAAAAAACCAAACTGAAAAATACTTATATTGATGTTTTGCCGGAATTGGTTGACCCTGAAGATTCAAGAGTACATACAACATATAATCAACTCGGGACATCTACCGGCAGAATAAGCAGCAGCGACCCTAACCTCCAGAATATTCCTGTAAGAACAGAATACGGCAGGCAGATAAGAAAAGCATTCATTCCAGGAGCGGGTTACGACCTGATAATGGCTTCGGATTATTCACAGATTGAATTGCGTATTCTGGCGCATCTTTCAGGAGATAAAATATTAATAAATTCTTTTAAAAGGGAGGAGGATATACATGCAAGAACAGCTTCGGAACTTTTTGAAGTGGACTATGAAAGTGTCACTGAAGACCTGAGAAGAAAAGCAAAAGCCATAAATTTTGGAATAATATACGGAATGACCGAGTACGGTCTTATGAACAGGCTTTCCATTTCCGAGGATGAAGCCAGGGAATACATAAAGAAATATTTTGATAAATACCCTGATGTAAAAAAGTATATAAAATTTCTGATAGGTGAAGCATATAAAAAGGGCTACTCTAAAACAATTTTTGGGAGAAAAAGATATTTAAGGGAACTGGGAAGCAGCAATAATAAACTAAGGAGCCTGGGGGAGAGATTTGCAGTGAATACACCAATCCAGGGGAGTGCAGCTGATATAATGAAGCTTTCAACTACAGTGCTTTTTGATAAATTGAAATCTGAAAAAATAGATAGCAATATAATTCTTCATGTTCATGACGAACTTGTACTGGAACTAAAGAAAAAAGACAGCAAAGTTGTTGAAAAAGCTGTAAAAGAGTCAATGGAAAATTGCATAAAATTAAAGGTAAATTTAAAAGTTGATATAAAAAGCGGCAGGAACTGGTATATGTAAAAAAATACCTTATAATATTGATTATTCTTTTTTTGCATGTTATCCTTTTTCAAATATTAAAAAAGGAGATTGATTTATTAAAAAATGATAGAGAAAAATTATCAAAAAAAGTTAACAAACGAAAATTGCATGATTGAAGACGAAGAAGGGAAAATGGTCCCTAATTATGACCTGACAATGATTAATTTAAATGATGGTGATATTGTCAGAGGAAAAGTGGTAAAAATTGATAAAGACGAAGTTCTTGTAGACGTGGGCTTTAAATCAGAAGGAGTTATACCGCTGAATGAGTTATCAATAAGGAATAATGTAAAAACAGAGGATGTTTTAAAGATCGACGATGAAATAGAAATAATGGTTCTTCAAAAGGAGGACCAGGATGGACGATTAATATTATCAAAGAAAAGAGCTGAAGTAGAACAGAATTTTGACAGAATAGAGAAAATATATGAAAGCGGAGATACAATAGAAGGCGAAATTATAGAATGCGTAAAGGGCGGATTAATTGTTGATATTGGATTGAGAGGTTTCTTACCGGCATCATTGATAGATGTAAGGAAAACAAAGGACCTTGAATCTTATATTGGCGAGAAGTGCGTATGCAAAATTATTGAGGTGGACAGGAATAGAAATAATGTTGTTCTATCAAGAAAGGTTATTATAGAGGATGAGAGGAAAGAACAGAGAAAAGAAGTACTCGGAAATATGGAAGTTGGCCAGATAAGAAAGGGAGTAATTACGAGTATAGCAGATTTTGGAGCATTTATAGATGTAGATGGAGTCGACGGACTCGTTCATATTTCGGAACTTTCATGGAACCATGTTAAGCATCCTTCAGAAGTGGTCAGTGTTAACCAGGAAGTTGATGTTGAGATACTTGATATTGACTATGAGAAGCAGAGGCTATCCCTCGGGCTAAAACAGACACAGAAAGACCCGTGGATGGAAAGGATTAAAAAATACTCGATTAAAGATATATTAACAGGTAAAGTCACAAGAATCGTAAAATTCGGTTTATTTGTCCAGATAGATGAAGACCTCGAGGGTCTCGTACACATATCTGAATTAAGTAACGAACAGGTAAGAAAACCAAGCGATGTTGCAAAGATTGGTGACGAACTTACAGTCAGGATTATTGATATAGATCTGGATAAGAGAAGGATGGCTTTCAGCGTTAAACAGGTAGAAAACCCTGTTGAAGAAAAAGAAGAAAAATCTCCGGAGAAGGCAGAGGTAAAAGGAGATAGCATCTCCACAGAAGATAAAAAAGATAAGAAGGCAAAAGTGTCTCCAGAGGAAAAATCTGAAGCAGAGAAAAGATCTGATGCAGAGAATAAAAAAAAGGATGCTTCTACTGAGGAGAAAATAACAGATACAGAAGATTCAGAAAATGAAAATTCCAATAAAAAGAGAAAAATAAAAGAGCTGCTAAAAGAAATGAAAGATGAAGCCAATATAGAATAGATAGCGGACACTTCTTAAATTTATATATAGATACACAGAATAAAGCCGGCCCGGGTGTAACTGCAGTACTCTTAAAATCATTAAATATTCTGGAAAAATCATTAATTACTGCTACTATTAATGATGGTTGTTATCTTTTAATTTAACAGCCATAAGCCTGTATGTTCTACAGAATATGTTGATATGAAAACCTGAGACGGAACGGGAGGATTATCATAAAAATAGTAGGAATTACCGGAAAAATAGCTTCGGGTAAAAGCACGGTAAGCAGACAGCTAGAAAAAATAAAGCAGAATGCCCTTTTGCTTGATGTGGATAGAATTGCAAAAGATATATACAAGAAAAATCCTGATATTCTGGAAAAGCTAAGATATTCTTTTGGTAAAGGAATATTTAATTCTAAAAATAACCTGGTTTTCAGTAATCTTGCAGAAATTGTATTTTCAGACAGAAGAGAGCTTATAAAATTAAATAAATTAATGTTCCCTTTGATAAGAAAAGAAGTCAAAAACATTCTTTCAGGAAACAAAAAAAGAGATTATATAATTATAGATGCTGCAGTATTGTTTGACTGCGGACTTGATGATCTATGTGACTGTATAATTTATGTTAGAAGTCCAATAAAGCAGAGAAAACTATTTTTAAAAAATAAAGGCCTTCCGGATGATGAGGTAAAACTTAAAATACATGGGCAGCATATAAAAATTGATAAGAGAAAAGTAAATTTTATAATAGACAATGATGGCTCTCTGGAAAGACTTTTAAAGAAAATAGAAAAAGTTGCCTCAGAGATAGGGCCATAATCAATATTTTTAAGTAAAAATTCTAAATAAGTGTTTGTTTGCCATGTCAGGTTCAAAATTTAAAATCATATCCAATTATTCTCCTCAGGGAGACCAGGGGAGCGCTATAAGGCAGCTGGCAAAAGGAATTAGAAATAACTTCAAATTCCAGTGCCTGCTGGGAGTAACTGGTTCTGGAAAAACTTATACAATTGCAAATGTAATACAGGATGCCGGTCTGCCCGCACTGGTTATTGCTCCAAACAAAACACTTGCTGCGCAGCTCTGTAATGAATTCAGGGAATTTTTTCCTGGTAGTGCTGTAGAGTTTTTTGTCAGCTATTATGATTATTATCAGCCCGAGGCATATTTACCGGGTAAGGATTTATACATCGAAAAAGATACTTCTATAAATGAGGAAATAGAAAAATTAAGATTATCCTCGACAAATTCTCTCTACACAAGAAATGATGTAATAGTAGTAGCAAGTGTTTCCTGCATATATGGGCTGGGCTCACCTTCTGAATATGGGAAGCAGAGGATTAT
Source organism: uncultured Actinomycetota bacterium (assembly GCA_964616545.1). Lineage (GTDB taxonomy): Bacteria > Actinomycetota > Humimicrobiia > Humimicrobiales > Humimicrobiaceae > JAQVEM01. The sequence goes on from CAZTUA010000021.1 coordinate 15,154, forward strand.
TTTAAAAACAGCGGAAGAGTTTTCCCGTGAAGAGATAATTGAAAAACTGGTTAATATAAGATATGAAAGAAATGACTATGATTTTGTAAATGGAAAATTCAGGGTTAAAGGAGATACAGTAGAGGTATTCCCGGCATACCAGGATAAAGCCGTAAGAATTCAGCTTATCGGGGATGAACTGGAAAGAATCATAGAATTTGACCCGGTATCCGGGGAAATCTATGATGAGAAAGAAATTTATGTAATATCACCGGCAACGCATTTTCTTGCAACTGTGGAATGGGTGGACAGGGCTCTTAAGACAATTGAGCAGGAGCTTGAAGAAAGAATAAAGTATTTTAAAGAACAGAATAAGCTGCTTGAAGCGCAGAGGCTGGAGTCAAGAACCAGGTATGATATGGAAATGATTGAAGAGCTGGGATTTTGCGGCGGCATAGAGAATTACTCCAGGCATATACTGGGGAAAGCACCAGGTGAGCCCCCGAACACTCTTCTGGATTTTTTCCCGGACGACTTCCTTGTTATTGTAGATGAATCACACATTGCAATTCCGCAGATAAGAGGGATGTATGAAGGAGACAGGTCAAGAAAGCAGACTCTGGTAGATTATGGATTCAGGCTGCCATCTGCACTGGATAATAGACCTTTAAAATTTGAGGAATTCGAAAAAAAGGTTAAAAGGGTTATATTCACAACTGCAACACCCGGACCATATGAAAAGAAGGCGAGCAGTCAGATAGTGGAACAGATAATAAGACCGACAGGCCTTGTTGATCCGGAAATTATAATAAAAAAAACGCACGGTCAGATAGACGATTTGATATATGAAATAAAAATAGTTGTGGGCAGGGGTGAAAGGGTTCTGGTAACAACTCTAACTAAAAGGATGGCAGAGGATCTGACAGACTATCTTGCAGACAGGAAAATCAGGGTAAAATATCTTCATTCAACCATAGACACACTGGAGAGGGTTGAAATATTGAGGGGATTAAGAAGCGGGGAATTTGATGTACTTGTGGGAATAAATCTGCTGAGAGAGGGGCTGGATCTGCCGGAAGTGTCGCTGGTCGCTATACTTGATGCAGATAAAGAAGGATTCTTGAGGTCAGAAATATCACTGATACAGACTATTGGCAGAGCTGCCAGAAATGTTAACGGTAAGGTTATAATGTATGCGGATGATATTACAAAATCAATAAAAAACGCCCTGCTTGAAACTAACAGGAGGAGAGATATACAGATTGAATATAACAGAGAACATAATATTACTCCGAAGACTATAAATAAAACAATATCGGACATATTATATAGCAGAGGTATAAAGGCAGTTAAAGAAACAAAATCTGGTTTCAGGGTCAGAGAAAAGAAAAAACCGCTCAGTGAGTATAATTTATTGAATATGGACCCATCCAGAGTTGCTGTAATTATAAGCGGACTGGAAGAAGAAATGCACCTGTATGCGCGGGAATTAAATTTTGAAAAGGCTGCTGTTGTAAGGGATGAAATAAAAAGGATAAAAAAAATAACCGGAGTTGACGTTAAAAGAAAAACATGAAAGAAGAAATAATAATAAAGGGTGCCAGAGAGCATAATCTTAAAAACATAAACCTGAGAATCCCCAGAAATAAATTCATAGTTTTTACCGGAGTAAGCGGTTCGGGTAAATCATCCCTGGCATTTGATACAATATATGCTGAAGGGCAGAGAAGATATGTGGAATCCCTGTCTTCCTACGCAAGACAATTTCTCGGGCAGATGGATAAACCGGATGTTGATCTCATTGAGGGATTATCTCCTGCTGTTTCAATAAATCAGAAAGGTGTTTCTAAAAATCCAAGATCCACTGTAGGGACTATTACGGAGATATATGATTACCTGAGGGTGCTTTATGCAAGAATAGGGATACCGTATTGTTATCTGTGCGGAAGGAGAATAACAAGGCAGTCCGTTGACCAGATAGCAGACAGAGTGATGGAACTGCCGGAGGGTACGAAATTTCAGGTTCTTGCCCCAATTATAAGGGGCAGGAAAGGTGAATATGTAAAAGTTTTTGAAGATATAAGAAATAATGGATATGCGAGAGTCCGGGTAGACGGCAATATTTATGAATTGAGCAGGGATTTTAATTTAAATATTGATAAAAATATAAAGCATAACATAGAAATTATTGTTGATAGGTTAAAAATAAAACCTGATATAAGAAAAAGGCTTTCTGAAGACATTGAAATATCTTTAAAAGAAAGCAGCGGTATTGTATATATCCAGATACTGGATTCAGGGGAAATATACAGTTTTTCGGAAAATTTTTCATGTGTGGAATGCGGTATAGATTTTGAAGAGCTTACACCGAGGATGTTTTCATTTAACAGTCCATACGGCGCCTGCAGCGAATGCGGGGGGCTTGGAATAAGCAAAGATGTTGACCCGGATTTAATTGTTGAGCATCCCGAACTGAGTATAATAAACGGGGCTATTCCATTCTTTAACATGGGTTATTCAAATTATTATTCTCAATTAATGAAGAGCCTGGCTGAAGAGTATGAATTTGATTTAAACACTCCGTTTAAGGACCTTGATGATTACTCAAAAAAGATAATCCTTTACGGAACCGATGGTAAAAAAATAAAAGTAAGATATATAAATCACAGGGGGCAGCCAAGACATTACTATCTGAAATTTGAGGGCCTTGCCAATAATCTGAGAAGAAGATTCCTGGAAACCGAGTCAGACAGTCAGAGAGTAAAAATAGAAAAGGTGATAAGCAGCAAGCCATGCAGTTCATGCGGCGGTAAAAGATTACGGAAGGAGAGTCTTGCTGTAAAGATTAATTCTCTATCAATAGCAGATTTTTGCGAAAAACCCATAGAAGAAGAGATAAAATGGCTGAAGGCATTAAAGCTGACAGAAAGAGAGAAAATTATAGGAGAGAGATTGATAAAGGAAATAATTGAGAGACTGAGCTTTTTAAAAGATGTGGGCCTTGGTTACCTTACGCTTGACAGGAAGTCAAGCACCCTGTCAGGCGGCGAATCGCAGCGTATAAGACTGGCAACTCAGATAGGCTCTGGCCTGGTGGGAGTTTTATATATACTTGATGAACCAAGCATAGGACTTCACCAGAGGGACAATAAAAAGCTTATAGACGCACTTAAACGTTTGAGGAATCTCGGAAACACAATAATAGTCATAGAACACGATGAGGAAACCATAAGGAGCTCTGACTACATAGTAGACATTGGGCCCGGGGCGGGCATACATGGAGGGGAGATTGTTTTTAGCGGAAAACTGGAAGGCATATATAATTGTGGGAAATCTGTTACCGGAAAATATCTGAGCGGAAAAAATTTTATTCCACTTCCGGCTAAGAGAAGAAAAGGTGATGGAAGATATATATTAATCAAGGGTGCCGGAGAACATAATCTGAAAAATATTGACGTAAAAATTGAACTTGGAAAACTGATAGCAGTAACAGGCGTTTCTGGCTCGGGCAAGAGCACTCTTGTTAATGATATTCTGTACCCCTCTCTATCAAATTTGCTCATGAAGACAAAATATAACGCTGGTAAACATGACGGTATACTAAATCATAAAAATCTTGATAAAGTGATTGTTATAGATCAGTCCCCGATAGGGAGAACCCCGCGTTCAAATCCGGCAACCTACACAGGGGTTTTTACATATATAAGGGAGTTATTCTCAAAAACGCATGATTCCAGGATGAGGGGCTATAAACCTGGCAGATTCAGCTTCAATGTTAAAGGGGGAAGATGCGATTTCTGCAATGGTGATGGCCTGATAAAGATAGAAATGCATTTTTTACCGGATGTTTTTGTTCCCTGCGAAGTCTGCAAGGGCAGGCGTTTTAACCGTGAAACGCTGGAAATAAAGTATAGGGATAAAAATATCGATGATGTTTTAAATATGACTGCTGAGGAAGCCATGATTTTTTTTAAGAATATTCCCAGAATATACAAAAAACTGAAATTAATAAATGATGTGGGGCTCGGATATATAAGGCTAGGTCAGCCTTCAAACACTCTTTCAGGCGGAGAAGCTCAGAGAGTTAAACTCTCAACGGAACTTTCAAAAAAAGGCACAGGTAATACGCTGTATCTACTGGATGAGCCAACTACAGGCCTCCACTTTGATGATATAAAAAAATTGCTTAAAATACTAAATAGACTGGTAGATGCAGGAAATACTGTGGTGGTAATAGAGCACAATATGGAAGTAATAAAAATTGCAGATTATATTATAGATCTTGGTCCGGAAGGCGGAGACAGGGGAGGAAAAATTATTGCATGCGGTACCCCCGAAGAAGTAGCAGAAAACAAAAACTCTTACACCGGTAGATTTATAAAAATGTATATGGGTAAAAGAAGGGTAAAAGAGACTGTATGAATATTAGTAATGAATTAATGGCAGACATAACGCCTGACAGAGCAGGCAGCGGAAAAGATGCAGCCCGGGAATTTTTAAAGATAATACCCAGAAAAACAGGAGTATATATTTTTAAAGATTCCAGGGGGAGAATTATCTATATTGGCAAAGCAAAAAATCTTTACAGCAGGGTCAGGAGTTACTTCCAGCATAGCAGCAAGAATCTTCCCGATGCAAAGCCCGGTGATTTTATGAATAAAATTAAATCGATAGACTATGTAGTGACAGATAATGAAACAGAGGCATTAATACTGGAAAGCAGTTTAATCAAAAAAAATAAGCCCAGATATAATCTGGATTTAAAAGATGATAAGTCCTATCCTTTTATAGCAGTAACTGTTGAGGAAGATTTTCCGCGTGTTTTTTTAACACGGGACAGGAATATTGCCGGCGCAAGGTATTTTGGGCCATATACTGATGCAGGGGCTGTGAGAAAGACAATTGAACACTTAAGAAAAATATTCAGGGTAAGAGATTGTAAAAAAGCGAATCCCGGAAAAGGCAAGAAGATTCCCTGCCTCAACTATCATATTGATCTGTGCACCGCTCCGTGCATCAGCAATATTAAGCCGGAAGAATACCGTAAAAATATTGAGTTTATAATTTTATTTCTAAAAGGGAAAGACAGGACCGTTATTGATAGATTGAATTCAGAGATGAAGTATTTTTCGGAGAAAAAAGAGTTTGAAAATGCTGCAGAGGCAAGAAATAAAATAGAAAGTATAAATACCTTATACAGAAATCAAAAAATATATTTTACCGGCGGTAGTAAATGGGATTTTATCTCCTGTGCACAGGATATAAACAGTGCGGTTATAAGCTTATTTACTTACAGAGCGGGAACGCTGACGGTAATAAGTAATTTTACAGTAGAAAATACCCGGTATCTTAAAAAAGAAGAAATTATATCTTCTTTTGTAAGAGAATACTATAAAGACATGGATGATATTCCTGATAGAATTTTCTGTCCTGTCAGTGTACAGAACGCAGAATTAATATCCGGGTGGCTGTCAGAGAAGAGTGGCAGGAAGATTGAGCTTTCGATCCCAAAAATAGGAGAAAAGAAAAAAATTATGGGAATGGTAATCAGGAATGCAGTCTTATATATGGAGAAGAAAAAATTTGAGAAAGATGTTGCAGGAAACCTGATTTATGAAGACCTGGCAAGACTTAAAGAAATGCTGGGGTTAAAAAACTTTCCTCAAAGAATAGAATGTTATGATATATCCAATCTGAAAAATACATTTCCAGCAGGGTCAATGTCTGTTGCCGTAAACGGCATACCGGTAAACAGCAGCTACAGACATTTCAAAATTAAAGAAGTGAAGGGACAGGATGACTGCCGTATGATTGGTGAAGTTATAACAAGAAGACTGAGGCATTTTCGGGGAAAGAACTCCGAAAGCGAAAATACAGTAAAGGATGACAGTTTTTCTGTAAAACCTGATTTAATTGTAATTGATGGCGGGAAGGCTCAATACAATACTGTAAAAAGGATACTGGACAAAAACCAGGTGGATGATATTGATGTAATAAGCATTGCAAAGAAAGAGGAGACAATATTCTGCGGTAAATACCCGGAAGGTATAAAACTTAATTTAGATGAGAAAGGTACAGGAGTTATAATTAAGGTCAGGGATGAGGCTCACCGGTTCGCCGTTAAGTATCATAGAAAAATAAGGGGCAGAGGAATGTTTAATTCGGAACTTGATGGTATAAAGGGAATAGGGGAAAAGAAGAAGAAAAGTATTCTTGAAAGCGCAGGTTCAATTGTAAAATTAAAAAGTATGAAAGTAGAAGATTTAATTAAGATAAAGGAGTTGAGTCACAGAGATGCCGTAAATATATACAGAAGTATTCATAAAGAAGGTCAGGGTGATGATGTTGTTAAAATGGATACTTGACTGGGTAATACTTACTTTTTCAATCACTGTCGCGTCATATTTTTTGCCTTTTTTCTATATATCGGGTGATACAACCTGGGATAGAATTAAAATCGCCTTTATGGCAGGTCTTCTTCTTGGCTTGTTTAATTTACTGGTAAAACCTATTGTAAAAATACTGTCACTCCCGATTAATATCCTGACTCTAGGGCTTTTTAATATTATAATAAATGCAGGCATGCTATGGATTGTGGATATATTTATAAAGGATCTTGAAGTAGTAGGATTCTGGGGGTATATATGGGGCTCTCTGGTTATAAGTATAATAAGTATAATTATTTCAAAAATTGTTTTTTTTAGAGAAAAAAAGTGAGGCGGGCGTATCGCAGCAGAAATATTTAAATTAATACCTGTAAACAGGGCAAAAAAGAAGTATAAATATTTTTTCTTATTATATATTTACATATTGTTATATACTTAAATTGTTGATTAATTTAAAATACAGCATTCAGTCTGGCGTTCTGCTGTTTACGGAAAAACAAATATGATGGCACAAGAGGAAAAGAAGAAAAACAATATAAAAGTTATAATAATTACCGGATTATCGGGAGCAGGCAAAACAGAGGCGCTCAGATACTTCGAGGATGCAGGTTACTACTGCATAGATAATTTACCGGCCCATCTTATGTTAAATCTTATTGATTATTTTTCTGTTGAAGACCGTAATATTAATAATATTGCTTTTGCAATAGATCTCCGGAGTGGATACTTTTTTGATGAAATCTATAAAACCCTGGATGAGTTAAACAGAAGAAAAATAGAATACAGGATTTTATTTCTGGAAGCTTCCAGAAGCGAAATAATAAAAAGATATTCACTTACCAGGAGAAAACACCCTCTTGTGAATGATGGCAACCTTGCCCGTGGAATTGAAAAAGAGGTTGAAAAGATGAGCAGGCTAAAGGAACTGTCCGATGTTGTGATTGATACATCAATGTTAAATTCAAAAGAGTTGAGAATATCTATAACGGACAGAATGATGAGTGATGCTGGAAAGGGCAAAATTTTACAGATATCGGTTATTTCTTTCGGTTATAAATACGGGGTGCCTGAAAGTATGGATATTGTAATGGATGTAAGGTTTCTGCCAAATCCCTTCTACGACAGCAGCATGAAAGAACTGGATGGCAGAGATAAAAAGGTGATTGATTTTGTTTTATGCAGAAAAGAAACAAAAAAATTTATAAATATTTTTGAAAAATTAATGACTTTTTTAATACCCAATTATATTTCAGAAGGTAAGAGCTATCTGGGAATAGGAATAGGCTGTACAGGCGGCAGGCATCGTTCGGTGGTCATATCGGATAAAATATACGAGTATCTCAAATCGGGAGGTTATTCTGTTAAAATATTTCACAGAGATATCGAGAGGGATAGTCAGTATTGATAATGCCGGATCAGTATAGCGCATATATCCAGGAGTCTGCAAAATACAAACATTTTATGAAATTATGCTTTATTGATTTGTGTAAATTTGTTAAAATTACACGGTTTAATTTTTAAACGGGAAGTTTATTGTTAAGATATAGCTGCAGCTGGTATTTTAATGCAGGTTAAATAATTATTAAATAATTAGTTAAATAAACATTTATTGTTAAAGGAGGGAAAAATGTCAATAAAAGTAGGAATCAATGGATTTGGAAGAATAGGAAGGCAATTCTTAAGGGCGAAGTTAAGGTATGACAGAGAAAACAATGTTGAAATAGTGGGCATCAATGATCTTTTTGACCCAAAAGTTCTGGCACATCTTCTCAAGTATGATTCAGTATATGGAATTCTTGATAAAGAAGTTAAAGCTGGAGATGATTATATAGAGGTAGACGGTAAGAAAATAAAAATTACTTCAATAAAGGACCCGGAAATGCTTCCATGGAAAGATCTTGGCGTTGATGTAGCCCTGGAATCGACAGGAATCTTTAGAGACAGAGAAGGGGCCGAAAAACACTTAAAGGCCGGAGCAAAAAAAGTAGTAGTATCGGCACCATGCAAAGAGGGCGGCGCAGACATAACCATGGTACTGGGAGTGAATCATGAGAGCTATGATAAGGAAGAACATAATATAATTTCAAATGCTTCCTGTACAACAAATGCGCTGGCGCCTGTCTGCAAGGTGCTTCATGACAATTTTGTGATTAAGAGCGGCATTATGACAACCATACATGCCTATACGAATGACCAGAAAATTCTCGATTTACCTCATAAAGACCTGAGAAGGGCAAGAGCAGCTGCTCTATCTGCCATACCAACATCTACAGGTGCTGCAAGCGCAATCGGTCTGGTAATTCCGGATTTAAACGGTAAGCTTGATGGTCTGGCAGTTAGAATTCCGACCCCTGTAGGTTCGCTGGTAGACCTGACTGTAGATTTAGAAAAAGACTGTTCCATTGATGATGTAAACAATGCTTTCAGAGATGCATCAGAAGAGCCATCGTTTAAAGGAATCCTGAAATACTGTGAAGACCCGATTGTATCTGTTGATGTTATAGGTGATTCCCATTCTTCAATTTTTGATTCGCTAAGTACCTATAAGAAGAACAATATTGTTAAAGTTCTATCGTGGTATGATAATGAGTGGGGATATTCAAGCAGGTTATATGATCTGATGAATTACATAATGAAATAATCCAAAATAATAAATTTAAGCGGCAAACAGCCGGGGGATTTAAAACCCCGGCTGTTTATAAGATAAGGTTTTGGTGATTAAAATGTTTAACAAAAAAACTATAGAAGATATAGAGGTTAAAAATAAGAAGGTGATTGTGAGGGTAGATTACAATGTTCCTCTGGATGATGAACTGAATATTACCGATGACACCAGGATAAGGCTATCTCTGCCAACAATAAATTATCTTATTAAAAATAACGCCCGTATTATTTTAATGTCTCATCTTGGAAGACCAGAGGGTGCCCCCGAAGATAAATTTAGGCTGGACCCTGCAGCAAAAAGACTCGGTGAGTTAACAGGGAGGGAAGTTAAAAAATTTGACCGGATTATTTCAGACGATATTAAAGAATATATAGACAGTAAAATGGATTATGGCGAAATAGTTATGCTGGAAAACCTCAGGTTTGACTCACGGGAAAAAGCAAATGACAGCGAATTCTCAAAATCCCTCGCTTCTCTTGCAGATGTTTATGTAAATGATGCTTTTGGAGCAGCGCATAGAGCTCATGCATCTGTTGAAGGTGTAACTCATTACCTTCCTGCTGTAGCGGGTTTTTTAATGAAACAGGAAGTGGAAGTGCTGACATCCCTTCTGGAATCGCCAAAAAGGCCATTTTTAACCATCCTCGGCGGTGCTAAGGTTTCTGATAAGATAAAGGTTATAGAGAATCTGCTGGGAAAAGTTGATTGCCTGATACTCGGGGGCGGAATGACGTATACTTTTCTGAAAGCTCAGGGATTTGAAATAGGGAAATCTATCTGCGAGGAAGACCAGATAGAATTTGCACGTGATATGCTGGCTCTTGCCGGAAAAAATAATGTAAAACTATTATTGCCGGTAGATGTAGTGATTGCGAAAGAATTTGACAGTAAAGCGGAAAAAAAACTGGTATCGGTACAATCAATACCAGCAGATTGGATGGGAATGGATACAGGAAATAAAAGCATAGAATTATTTAAAAAAGAGATATCAAATGCCGGTACTATTTTCTGGAACGGACCGGTTGGAGTTTTTGAATGGGATAATTTTGCTGAAGGAACAAGAAATATTGCGCATGCAGTTGCTGAAAGCCCTGCAGTTACAGTTGCAGGCGGAGGAGATACTCTTGCAGCTTTAAAAAAATACAATCTGTTTTCAAAGTTTTCCCATGTTTCAAGCGGAGGCGGGGCAGCCATGGAGCTTCTGGAAGGAAAGGAATTACCGGGCGTAGCTTCTCTTATGGATAAGTAATTTTAATACATATATATATAAGAAATAAAAGCGAAAGGAATTATATAATGAGAGCACCTTTTATAGCCGGAAACTGGAAAATGAATATGACACATACTCAGGCGGTAAGCTTTATTCAGGATCTCGGGTATAAATATAAAAATAAAAATAATTGTGAGGTAGCAGTATGCCCGCCTTTGACAGCTTTGAGAAGCGTTAAGACAATAATAGATGGCGACAACCTGGATATAAGGCTGGGAGCACAAAATATGTATTATGAGTCTTCCGGCGCATTCACCGGAGAAATTTCGCCGGAAATGTTGAAGGCGCTTGGTGTTGAATATGTAATAATTGGCCACAGCGAAAGAAGGCAGTATTTTAACGAAACCAATGAAATCGTAAATAAAAAAATAAACGCAGCTTTTAGAATAGACCTCAAACCAATTATGTGTATAGGAGAAACACTTGATATAAGGGAAAGCGGCAGTGCAGAAGAATATGTTATAAACCAGCTGGCAGAATGCCTGCAGGATATCGGCGAAGAAAATATTGACGATCTTACAGTAGCCTATGAACCCATATGGGCGATAGGAACAGGCAAGACTGCAACATCCGAAGATGCAAATAACATGTGCATGGCTATAAGAAATAAGGCTGCAGAGATCTATAATGAAAGAACTTCTAAAATATTAAGAATTCTGTATGGAGGAAGTGTTAAACCGTCAAATATATCAGAACTCATGAATATGCCGGATATTGATGGGGCACTGGTAGGCGGCGCAAGCCTGGATGTAGATGATTTCATCGCAATAGTTAATTATTAAGTTAGTAGAGGAAGGCAGATAAAAAATCAAAAAGCAAATTTGTTTAATGATACTGGATGGCTGGGGTCTTTCAGATAGGATTGAGGGAAATGCAATAAAAATGGCGAAAACTCCCAATATGAATAAATATTATGAAATTTACCCTCATGTAAAACTAAAACCATCAGGGGAAGCGGTAGGTCTTCCGGAAGGCCAGATGGGTAATTCGGAAGTGGGCCATCTGAATATAGGAGCCGGCAGAGTGGTATATCAGGAGTTTACAAGGATAAATAAAGCAATAAAAGAAGGCACTTTTTTCGAAAATAAGGTACTGCTTGAAGCAATAAATAATGTTAAAAAAAGCAACAGCAGCCTGCATCTTATGGGGCTTGTATCTGATGGTGGAGTTCACAGTCATATTAATCACCTTAAAGCATTAATTGATTTATCAGTAACAAAAAAAATAAAGAATTTATATATACATGCTTTCCTTGACGGAAGGGACGTCCCTCCAAGAAGTGCAATTCCTTTTCTAAACGAGGTGGATGATTATTTAAAAAAGAAGGGTACCGGGGAAATTGCCACAGTAAGCGGAAGATACTACAGCATGGACAGAGATAACAGGTGGGAAAGAGTTAAAAAAAGCTATGATATTCTGGTATACAGGAATGGAAGCAGGTACAATTCAGCTGCAGAAGTTGTTGAAGAATCTTATAAGAATAATATAGACGATGAGTTTGTAGTGCCTTCTATGGTAAAATGCCGGGATGAAGAGAAAGCAAAAATTAAAAAAGGTGATTCTGTAATATTTTTTAATTTCAGGCCTGACAGGGCAAGGCAGCTTACAAGAGCGCTTATAAGTAGAAGCGGGTTTGATAATTTTGACAGGGGAGAGCATCCCCCGGAAGTTTATTTCATTTGCATGACGCAATATGATAAAGAATTTAATGTTCCAATTGCATTCCCGCCGGCAAAAATAGTAAATACCCTTGGTGTAGTTCTGTCCGGAAACAGATTAAAACAGTTAAGGATTGCCGAAACTGAAAAATATGCCCATGTAACATTTTTCTTCAATGGGGGTGTGGAGAAACCCAATGAGGGCGAAGACAGGATATTGATACCCTCTCCAAAAATTCCAACCTATGATTTAAAGCCAGAGATGAGCGCCTTTGAAGTTACAGATACAGTTATAGATAAGATTAAAACAAAAAAATACGATGTAATTATTTTAAACTATGCTAACCCTGATATGGTTGGCCATACAGGATGCATAGATGCAGCAGTAAAAGCTGTTGAAGCAGTTGATAAATGCGTGGGGAGAGTTGTGGGGGAATTAAATAAAGAGGGAGGACTGGCAATAATTACTGCGGATCACGGTAATGTTGAAGAGATGCTGAGCGCTAATGGCAGGAAAGTTATTACTGCCCATTCTACATCACCGGTACCGTTTATATTATGCAGCACAAAAATGAAATTGAAAAAAGATAACGGAAATTTTAAATTAAGTGATATTGCGCCTACGATACTGGATATTTTGAAAATAAAAAAACCGGAAGAGATGACGGGGCAATCACTTTTACACGTATAGTCTGTTTTAATGAACAGACTATTTATATAATAAACGTATACTTTAAATGTTGTTTTATAGGTAGTTTTTCTGATAAAATATAGGCTAAACAAGTTTTTTAAATTTTTTATTAGATTTTATAAGAGAACAGAGGATTATAATATGGGGTCAGTTTTATTGAATATAATATATGGCATTCACACAGCAGCAAGTCTGGGAGTAATACTGCTGATTCTTCTTCACGCAGGAAGAGGTGGAGGGATATCAGGATTATTCTCCGGTGTAGTAGAAACTTTTGATGGTACTGGTATTGTCGAGAAGAATCTTGACAGGATAACTATTATACTTGGTGTGGTATTCTCGATTACAACCATAACGTTATTTATTTTATTATAAAAATCAACCGAAGTTGCAGGACTGGCATTTAGCAAAGAAAGGAGGGCCCTGAGAGAAACATCTTGCAATTTAATTTTTTTGTAAAAAAAAAGGAGGCTTTAGTGAAAATTAGTAAAAAAATTTATGCAGTAATTGCAGCTCTTATAGTGGTAACACTTATAAGCTCCGTGTTTATTGGCTGCCAGAAAGAAGAGAAAGCAGGAGGGGAGATGAGGCTCTACATTCATGAGCCAGTGTCTCTTGATCCGCCAAACAGCTATGAAAGCGAGGGGATTCAGGTAATAAGACAGGTCTGGGACGGTCTTGTTGATTATGACCCTGAAACATTAGAAGTAGTTCCGGCGATAGCAGACACATGGGATATCAGCGATGATGGCCTTGTTTACACATTTAATCTGAAAAAAGGTGTAAAGTTCCACAGTGGAAGAGAGGTAGTAGCGGAAGATTTTGTATATTCCTGGTCCAGAGTTACGCAGGCAGAAACTGCTTCCTATCTTGCCTATCACCTTGAACCTATTGTAGGTTATGATGAACTGCAGGCAGGAGAAGGAGATACGCTGGAAGGAGTAAAAGCCCTGGATGACTATACACTGGAAGTAACCCTGAAATACCCTTACGCTGATTTTGTCAATACACTGGGTCATGTGGTATTTTACCCGGTAGCGAAAGAAGATATAGAAGAATGGGGCGATCAGTATGCAGAACATGTAAACGGTACCGGTCCATTTAAATTTGTAGAATGGAAACATGACCAGTATATAGACCTTGAAAGAAATGATGATTATTATGGTGAAAAAGCAAATCTGGAAAAAGTAAGATATAGAATTTTTGCCGAAGAAAATGCTGCATTTCTGGAATTCCAGGGTGGAAACCTTGAATACTGTGCTATTCCACAGGGAAAGATACAGACTACTCTTGATGACGCCGAGCTTGGAGACCATGCTATTATAAAGCCGCTCCTGGCAATTTACTATTTCGCCATGAATGTTCAAAGTGAGCCATTTAAAGACAATCTGGCACTGAGGGAAGCTATCAATTATGCAGTAGACAGACAGAATATAATTGATGTAATAAGCGAGGGAGTTCCAGCACTGGCAACAGGATTTGTACCGCCGGGAATTCCCGGATTTAAAGAAGGCGCTTCCAAACATAACTATGATGTGGAAATGGCAAAGCAGAAACTTGAAGAAGCCGGCTACCCAGGCGGAGAAGGCCTGCCGGTACTTACGTTTGGAATTAATATCGGTTCGGGTCATGAATTAATTGCGGAAGCAATGCAGGCCGATCTTAAAGAGGTAGGCATAGAAGTAGAGATAGTTGGAATGGAATGGGGTGCAGCGCTTGATGCATTCAAGAACGGGGAAATAAGCTTCTTCAGGCTTGGATGGCTGGCTGATTATCCAACAATGGATAATTTCCTGTTCCCGCTGTTCTATTCCGAATCAGCAGATAATTACAGTGGATATGTAAATCCCGAAGTAGACCAGATGCTGCTGGAGGCAAGGCAAACTCTTGACGATGAAGAAAGATATGCCAAGTACAGAGAGGTAGAGAAGAAGATACTGGATGATTCTGCGTTTGTTCTTATCTATTACTATGGCTCAAGGCGTATCGTGCAGCCTTATGTAAAAGGCTTTGTGCTTGATTCTATGGAAAATTATGATCTGAGCAACGTATGGCTTGAGAAATAAATGGCTGGAATTGTCCGGTTATAATATAGTTTATATTGAGCAGATTAAAAAAATAATAGCTTAAAAAGAAAGCCTGCACCTTTTTAAGGTGCAGGCTGCATGTTAATAAGAAATATTTCTGAATATAAATTAAGAAGATATGTTTTTTTACATAATAAGAAGAGTATTACAGATAATTCCGGTTATAATAGGAGTTACGCTGATATTGTTTATGCTATTATATGTAATTCCGGAAGACCCTGCGAGATTGATTCTTCAGAAAGGTGCCACAGAGCAGGCTCTGGAAAACCTGAGGGCAAAAATGGGTATAGATAAGCCCATATATGTACAATACTGGAGATATATAAGCCAGCTTGCCAGGGGCGACCTTGGCACATCTTATAGATACAGGAGGTCTGTGAATAGTATACTGGCAGACCATTATCCCAATTCAATAAAATTAGCATTTGCGGCAATTATTATTGAAATTGTAATCGGTATATTTGCCGGTATAATTTCCGCTGTTAAGAGGTACAGCTTCTGGGATACTCTTGTAACTGTGTCTACAACCATTGCAGTATGCGTACCTGTATTCTGGCTGGGAATGCTGCTGCAGGTAACATTTGGCCTTAAATTAGGCATATTGCCAATGTCAGGCATGGGTGATGGAAGCATTAGATACTATATATTGCCGGCAATTACTCTTGCTTCAGTATCAACAGCTTTTGTAGCAAGAATGACAAGGAGCAGCATGCTGGAAGTTATGAGTAATGATTATATAACGACGGCTTATTCTAAAGGATTATCACAGTTTAGAGTAGTGGGGAAACATGCCCTGAAAAATGCCCTTATACCTGTGGTAACATTGATCGGACTGGACCTGGGTACCCTGATGGGAGGTGCAATACTTACAGAAACAGTATTTAGCTGGCCCGGCATAGGGAGAGTTATATACCTTGCAATATTACAGAGAGATGCCCCTGTGGTAATAGGGGGGACATTAATTCTTGTTTTTATTTTTGTAATTATGAATCTTATAGTAGACATAATATATGCATGGCTTGACCCAAGAATTAGATATCATAAAAAAGAAATAAATGTTTAATATATATGTATCCTGAAGAAAAAACTGAAGAAGAAAAAAAAATATCAGAGTTTTCCAGAGATATAGATCTGGAGGGTAAATACTCCAGGTCTTCTCTATACAAAGATGCATGGAGAAGGCTAAAGAAAAACAAACTTGCGATGATTGGCCTTGGAATTGTAATAATACTCATACTGCTGGCTATATTTGCAAATTTTATTGCCCCCTATGACCCTATTGTGAGAATAAAGGAAGATTCATTGCTTTCTCCCAGCAGGACATATATTTTTGGCACGGACCTTCTGGGAAGGGATATCTTTAGCAGAGTGATATACGGAAGCAGGATATCGATAGTAGTAGGTGTTGTTGCTGTCGGAATATCGGTTATGATTGGATTATTTCTGGGGGCTTTATCAGGATATTTTGGTAATGTATCAGATGCAGTGATAATGAGAGTAGCAGATATATTTTTTGCATTTCCTTATATTCTGGGAGCGATAGCGATAATGACTATCCTCGGGCCGGGCATCGTAAATATATTTATTGCAATTGGTATTCTGGGCTGGGCTTCTTTTGCAAGAATTTTTAGAAGCTCAATTTTATCAATAAAAAATAAAGAATATATAGAAGCGGCAAGAGCGCTTGGAGCAAGTAATTACAGAATAATAACAAGGCATATTTTTCCGAATGCATTTGCTCCAATTATTGTTTATGCAACAATGAATATAGGTACAGCAATAATTGTTGAAGCGGCGCTCAGCTTTCTGGGCCTTGGAGTTCAGCCGCCTACGCCTGCGTGGGGCAAGATGCTCTCTGAATCCCTGGATTATATAGATATAGCCCCGTGGATGATGTTATACCCGGGTCTTGCAATTGTTATAACTGTCCTGGGATTTGTTTTACTTGGAGATGGGCTGAGAGATGCATTCGACCCAAGATTAAAATAAAAATAATTAAGAAATAAAAAGTATATTTAAATAAATTTTAAAAAGATGCCAGACAATAATAAAATTTTAGAAATAAAAGATTTAAAAACTTATTTTTACACAGATGAGGGTGTTGTAAAAGCAGTTGATGGAATAAGTTTTGACTTAAAATATGGAGAAACTCTGGGTATAGTAGGAGAAACCGGTTCGGGGAAAAGTGTTACTGCTCTTTCTA
>CAZTUA010000022.1:0-4462 GCA_964616545.1 uncultured Actinomycetota bacterium
GAACTGAAGAGCAAAAAAAGCAGATTGCAGATAAGATTGTCGAAGCTCTGAAGGAAACAGCTGGCGTAAATGAGGATTCTGTCTCTGTATCTATTTTAGAAATATCGTCAGAAAAATGGGCTGAAGAAGTTTACAAACCTGATATAATTGAAAAAAAACATTTATTATACAAAAAGCCCGGTTACGATTGCGATTAATTTTTATTATAAATTTTAATATATTTATACCTGAATATTTTTAATCCATTTTAGGGATTGGCACAAAATATGGAAAATGAAAAAGATGCATGGATATACTTTATTGAGATACTTATAAAGCAGGAAAAATTTGATGAAGTAGAAAGGGCATGCCGAAATGCACTTAAAATGGATAGAGGCTTTAAAGAAGCCTGGTATTACTACAGTATCAATTTTTACAAACAGGAAAAATATGATGAAGCAGAGCTTGCATGCAGAGAAGCTCTTGAAATAGACTGTGATTACAAAGATGCCCTTTTATGCCTGGGTGCTATTCTTTTTAAGAAAAACAAATATTTACAATCTGAAGAAGTCATTAAGAAACTAATAAAATTAAATAAAAACAATAAAGATGCCTGGAAGATTTTGCATATATTGCTCCAGAAACAGGGTAAGCACCGCGAAGCCGAATTAGCAAATAAAAGAGCGGAACAGATTGGTTAAATGAAGCCTTTACTGGTGTCGGAAGGGGGACTTGAACCCCCACGAACAAATAATGTTCACAAGGCCCTCAACCTTGCGCGTCTACCAATTCCGCCACTCCGACAAAATACGAACACTGGATATCAGTTTTCTTTTTTGCTTTTATAATTTTAAAAATAATAGTTAACCCTGTCAATAACTTACATTTTCTTCCGGAGAAGATCTTATAATAAGGCTCTGTAGTTTTTGTTTATTCCTCTCTTGGCTTTAAGCATATAGCCAGATGTTCCATATAGTTACCAGGCTTAATTAATAAATTGAAGTTCTCATCTTCATCGAGGTCTTCTATTAAATCAAGATTAAATAGTGGATTTAACATATCCACCTCTCCGTCTCTTAACATGGCTACAAGATTATTCATACTTGTATCAAATAATATCCTAAAATAATCTATATCCGGTGTTTCTTCGAAATAAAAATCATTCTTTTCCAATAATAAATAATCTCCGCTCACATATTCTTCTACCGCATAGGGCCCGCTGGCAACTATATCCTCCACCGATAGATTAATCAAGTCTGTATCTTCCATTGATTCTTCAGGAAAGACGAATCCAAAAAGTTTCTCCCAGTTTTTTATTCTTTCCTTAAAAATTATATCAAATCTTTTTTCATCTATTACTTCTATCCGTTCTATTTTATAGTAATCTTCATCAATGCCCGAAATATTTTCATTAGCGGTTATCGTATCAAAAGTATATTTAACATCTTCGGATGTTATCGGGGTTCCATCTTCCCAGAATATTTCTTCCTTCAGTGCGACTCTTATTTCGAGATTATAAGAAGATGTGAGATTTTCTCCGGAAGTATAAACGCCTTCTACCAGTATCTTTTCGTATTCACCGTTTTCGTTTATTTCCCAGAGTCCTTTTATAATAAGATCGCTTATATAATCTTTGTTAAAAAGATTTGTCAGGCTGTAATCATCACCCTGATATCCTATAATAACTTCAGTTGTTTCCTCTTCATTTGCCCTGCCTTCATTGCTTAAAACCCAGTTTTCAATGTTAAAATATATTTTATTATTTTTAACGCTGACGTCTATATTAGAAATCTTTTTATTGTTATAAACAATAGCATCTATTCTGCTATAGATGGGCAGCATTACCGCATCGCCTGCTATTATATCCTGAAGATTCTCAAGTAATTCTCTTTTCTTTTCATTATTTTCTGTAATTTCTATTTTTCCTAAAATATCATCAACATCTTCGTTTTTATACCAGTAAAAGTTTTCACATTTTTTATTTTCTTCTGTTGCCATAGAAGGTATTTTATCAGAGCTATAGTTATTAAACAGACAACTGCCGTCAAAATTATAAATTGACCATATGCCCAGTTCGTATTCACCCTTTCCGACACACTCCCGGTACCATTCTTCGGATGGCTTGTTAAATATCCATATTTCTATACCTATCTCGCTTAAATCTTCTTTAATCATTTCCTCTATCATCTGTTTTGCATCACTGTCGCTTGTAGAGCCTATTGTAATATAGAGAGGATTATCAATGCCATAGCCGGCTTTTTTTAAATACTCCCCGGCCTTCTCTTTATCATAGTTGTATTCATCCCATGATTGATGATGATAATAAGAATCTACCGGGAACAGACTGTTTATTACTGTGTTATATTCACCGTACAATTCATAGACAATTCTCTCTCTGTCTATTGCATGAAATATAGCTTTTCTTATATTAATATCACTGAGAGGGTTCTTATTCTGCTGTTTTTCCTTTAATTCCAGAAAAAAATCTTTACTTTTAATGTCGGATTGCCCTATAGTAACTTCTCTATAATCAATTGCGCTTTCATCCTCTACCATGGCAAATAATCCAAGGTCGTTATTTTCACATGAACATAAACAGGTACCTGCAATTATTAATATTGTCATTATGAAAAATCCTGTTATTTTGATTTTTTTATTCATCTTTATGATTTATGCTGTTTTACTTTATGTTTTGCCGGTTCTCATCATTTCATATGGGTTTTCCTGCAAAAAAGCACGCTGCATAATGTTCCTTTCCTGTATCATCCGGATAATTTTTTAATTCTGGTTCTTTCATGCTGCAGATTTCCTGAGCATTCGGACATCTTGGATGGAACCTGCACCCTGAAGGCGGATCAATTGGGCTGGGCACATCACCTTCCAGAACAATTCTTTTTCTTTTTCTCTCAAGTTCAGGATCCGGTATTGGAATTGCTGATAATAAGCCCATAGTATAAGGATGAAGAGGGTTCTTATATAGTTCTTCGCTTTCGGCAATTTCAATAAGTTTTCCAAGATACATGACTCCTATCCTATCACTTACATGTTTCACAACAGAAAGGTCGTGTGCGATAAAAAGATAGGTTAAATTAAACTCTTTCTGTAAGTCTGAAAGCAAATTTAAAATCTGGGCCTGGACTGATACATCCAGAGCAGATACAGGCTCGTCACACAATAATAATTGTGGGGTTAGAGCAAGAGCTCTTGCAACTCCTACCCTCTGCCTCTGGCCGCCGCTGAATTCATGCGGGTACCTGTTTATATGTTCAGGATTAAGGCCAACCGTTTTTAGCAAATTCTTTACTTTTTTCATTCTGCTCTTTTTATTGCCGACTCTGTGAATTTCCATTGGTTCACCAATAATATCACCAATAGTCATTCTTGGTGAAAGCGAAGCATAAGGGTCCTGGAATATTATCTGCATTTCCCTTCTTGTTTTAAACATCTGTTTTTTATCAAGCTCAAAAATATTCCTTCCATTGTATAAAGCATAACCTCCTGTTGGCTGAGTAAGCCTGAGTATTACCCTTACAGTAGTTGATTTACCACATCCGCTTTCCCCTACCAGCCCGAATGTTTCCCCTTTCCTGATATAAAAACTTATATCATCAACAGCTTTTACTATTCCCGAACTTCTCTGGAATAAGAAACCGCTCTTCAAATTATAATATTTTTTTAAATTTTTTATTTCCAGTAAAATATTATCT
This sequence comes from uncultured Actinomycetota bacterium, assembly GCA_964616545.1. Lineage (GTDB taxonomy): Bacteria > Actinomycetota > Humimicrobiia > Humimicrobiales > Humimicrobiaceae > JAQVEM01. The sequence continues at coordinate 3,687 of CAZTUA010000022.1, forward strand.
TCCATTGTTATCCAATTTATGTTCTCTGTTCCGCTCTCTCTTTTAATATTTCCTTTACTCTGAAACAGGCTGCCCGGTGCCCATTTTCAATTTCAACCAGTGGAGGGAACCCTTTCCCGCACTCATCCCTGCTGTAGGCACACCTTTCTTTAAATGTGCAGCCTGCCGGTAAGTCTATAAGACTTGGAGGAGCTCCTTCTATTGGTTTTAATTTATTTTTTCTGCTTTCATCCAGTCTTGTTATTGAATTCATAAGCCCTATTGTATAAGGATGTAATGGCTTATAGTAAATATCATCTACCATGCCAAATTCTACTGTCTTCCCGGCATACATTACCATCACCCTGCTTGCATATTTTGCGACAACTCCCAGATCATGTGTTATTATAATTGTCGATGAGTTAGTTTTACTTTTTAACTCATCAATTAATTCAAGTATCTGCGCCTGAATTGTTACATCAAGCGCCGTAGTGGGTTCGTCTGCGATTAATATATCCGGGGCATTTGCTATTGCCATAGCTATCATAACTCTCTGCCTCATGCCTCCGCTGAATTCATGGGGATAACTTGACAGCCTCTTTTTTGCCTCTGCAATACCCACCATTTCTAATAGTTTTACTGCTTCTTTTTTTGCAGACTTTTTATCCAGTTTCTGGTGTATGATTAATGATTCTGTTATCTGATTTCCTATAGTGTATACCGGGTTCAGAGATGTCATGGGATCCTGAAAAATCATTGAAATTCTATTACCCCTGTACCTCTGAAGTTCTTTAAGG